>DASUTB010000015.1:0-36183 GCA_036374835.1 Jiangellaceae bacterium
CCGTCAGCGGGGACTCGTCCTCCACCTTGATGCCCCACGGTGGGTCGACCACGGCCTTGAGCAGGAACGCGCCGCGCGCCCGCGGGCCGTCCAGCAGAGCTTCCAGCACGTCCATGTCAGCTCCTCGTCCGGGTCCATCCATGAAACACGATCAGTACGAGATCGCGGGTGCTCGGCGCACGTATGTGTCGTCGTCCACCTGCTCGAGCAGGAAGTCCGCCACGTCAGCCCGTGCGATCTTCAGCTGCGACTTCTCCCGCGGACCGAGCCCACGGCGGTAAGCGCCGGTTCGCAGACCGTCGGTGAACGCGCCGGGACGGACGATCGTCCAGTCCACGTCGCTGCGCCGGACGATCCGGTCCTGCTCCTGATGATCGGCATACGCCGGACGCAGCAGCAAGCCGAACATGATCCACTTCCAGAAGAGGTTCAGGTTCGCGCGGCTGTCGCCGGCACCGAGCGTCGACTGGACGATGAGCCGTCGCACGCCGGCAGCCTGCATGGCTTCGATGATCGCCTTGGTGCCGGGAGCGCGCACGCCGCCGTTGCGCCCGCCGCCGAGCGTGACGATCACCGCATCGTGCCCGGCGATCGCGTCGGTGACCGCTGCGACATCGAACACATCTCGGCCGGAGACGGTGAGTCGCTCGTGGCGGCGCTCGACCTTCGCCGGGTCACGCGTGAACGCGGTGACCTCGTGGCCCTCCTCGAGGGCGCGATCGACGACGAGCCGGCCAACAGATCCGGTGGCGCCGAAGATGATGAGCTTCATTGACTCCTCCAACGGTGTGGTTCTGACTACCTCCACCACACACCACTGAGGCAAGACGTTCCATGGCCTGAAGTCTCGATCGCATACGCGATCGTCTACGAACGGTAGCGCGCCGGGGTCGATAGTCCCTTGTTGGACTTCTTGATCGGCTCTAAAGTCACGAGCATGGATGGGCGTCTTGCGCGCCCACGCCACTACGGAGATTGGAGATCGATGGCACGTGGCGACACTGCTCGTACCGGCGGGAGTTCGATCGTCTACTTCCTGGGTTTCATCGGCTCGGTCGTGTACTTCTGGCAGCAAGCCGATGGATTCTGGGAGTATGTGCTGGCCATACTCAAGGCATTCGTCTGGCCCGCGTTGCTGACGTACGAAGCGTTCCAGGCACTCATGGGTTAGCCCACGCCCGGTGTCTGATCTGCTGCCCAACTCTTGCCGCGGCGCGCACGTGGAGAGATGATGCGTTCATAACCAAAGATCGCAATGGAGCGAGGTGTTCGCGTCATGGCCCAAGAAGCACCGACCGCGAAGCGAGAAGTCTTTGGAAGTCGGTTCACGTTCGTCGCCGCCGCTATCGGGATGGCCGTCGGAACCGGCAATATCTGGCGGTTCCCAAGGGAAGCCGGCCTGAACGGTGGCGGAGCGTTCCTGATCGCCCTGGTCGTGGCGAACCTGGTATGGGCAATACCCATCCTGATGTCCGAGTCGCTGCTGGGCTCCAAGTCGAGGCACGGAACGATCGGTGCTTTCCGCGACTTCATGGGCCGCCGCTTCGCATGGATGGGCGGGTTCATGGGCTTCGTCACCGTCGGCATCATGTTCTACTACTCCGTGGTCTGCGGTTGGGCGATCCGGTACTTCGTCTACGCCATCACCGGCCGGTTCGAGTCCGGTACCGACACCCAAGCGCTATGGGACGGGTTCACCGCGACTCCGTGGCAGACCATACTGTTCCACGCAATTGCGATCGGCATTGTCGGATTGATCGTCTACCGGGGCCTCAAGCGAGGCTTCGAGATCATCCTGAAGTACGTCATCCCGCTGTTGTTCGTCCTGCTGGTGATCCTTGCGATTCGCGCGATGACGCTGTCGGGCTCGTCCGAGGGTCTGCGCTTCCTCTTCGTGCCCGATTGGGGCCAGCTCGGTAATGCTGAGCTTTGGTTGCGGGCGTTCAGCCAGATGGCGTTCTCCACCGGCGCCGGCTGGGGTCTGTACCTCACCTACTCGGTCTACATGCGGCGACGCGAGGACTTCGCGCTCAACGCGTCCACCGTATGTGCCGGCAACCTGTTCGCCTCGCTGCTGGCCGGCGTGGCGGTAATGGGCACGATCTTCGCGCTCCGGACGCAGGACTTCGCAGAGGAGGCGGCCGGATCGGGCAACGAAGGGCTGGCGTTCATCTTCTTCGCCGAGCTGTTCGGTGAGATGCCGGGCGGCACATGGTTCTTCGCGCCGCTGTTCTTCCTCGCACTGGCCCTGGCGGGAGTGTCCAGCTTGATCGCGATGATGGAGCTCACCACCCGCAACGTCGAGGACCTGGGAATGCCACGCCGGCGCGCGGTCCCGTGGATTGTGCTCGTCGCGTTCATCGTGGGCATTCCGTCGGCAATCAGCCTCGACTTCCTGGCCAATCAGGACTTCGTCTGGGGCGTCGGGCTGCTCATCGGCGGGCTGCTGGCCGCGATCGCGATGATGAAGTACGGCGTGGAGCGGGCACGCGCGGAGCTCGACGCTTCGAGCGACTTCCGCGTCGGCCGGTGGTGGTCGGGTCTGATCTGGATCTTCCCGGTCATGTTCGTGATCCTGTTCGGCTGGTGGATCCAGCAGACCGTCACCGAGTTCGCGCCGGACGACTGGTACAACCCGTTCGAACCGTTCAGCCTCATGACGTTGCTCGTGCAGTGGGTCGCACTGGCCGTGGTGATGCTCGTGCTGAACAACTGGCTCAGCAGGCGGGTCTCGGCCGGTCCGATGACAACGCCCACGGGTGCCGGGTCGGTTACGGCCGCGGAGTGAAAGGAGGCTCGTCATGGAAGTCGTCGTCTGGACGCTGATCTTCTTGGGCGGCACGGCACTCGTGCTGGCGTTCCTGGTCTATTGGGCATGGAAGAAGGACCGCGAGAAGGGCGAGCAGTACTACCGTTCGGATTCATGAGGGCTCTCCGACTTCTCGCCCTTGCGGTGATGCTGCCCGCCCTGCTGACCGGATGCGGCTCGGACGGCGACCCGGCGCCCGAGACGCCACCGGCCGAGCAGCACTACCCGGACGTCGTCGAGGTGACCGTCGAACCGGCCGAGGCCGGGACGTACACGTTCCACGTCACGATCAGCTCGCCGTACGACACGCCTGAAAGGTACGCGGACGGGTGGCGAGTCGTAGGCCCGGACGGAAGTGTCTACGGCGAGCACACCCTGGCCCACGACCACGCGAACGAACAGCCGTTCACCCGAACCCAAAGCGGCGTCGACATCCCGGCCGATGTCAGCGAGGTGACAGTGGAGGGCCGGGACAGCGAGAACGGCTATGGCGGAGAGACCGTGACCGTGGAGCTGCCGTAGACGTCGGGCAATCCCTGGCCCGCCGGCTCGGTGTCAAGCAGGTCACTTTCGGCCGGGTGACCCACATCGGCCCGAGCCAATGACTCCTGACAATGGGCTGCCCAGCGGTCTGTCGATAAGGCGGGACACCGTTCGTGTAGTGGGTGAGAGCCGGTAATGCCACCGGTACACCTGGTGACCCACCAGCCGGCCGACGCGGAAGAGGGAAATGGATCCACGATGCCCAACGTACTGATGAGCGGTTTGACTATCGGTGAATCGCCACGATGGCACGACGGTCGCCTGTGGTTGTCGAACTGGGGCACCGACGAGATCGTCACCGTCGACTTGGACGGCAAGAGCGAGGTAGTGGCACGCGTCCCGGTGACCATCGCGTTCTCCATCGACTGGCTACCGGACGGACGTCTCATCGTCGTCGCCGGGCCCGACGAGCGGCTGCTCCGTCAGGAGCCCGACGGCACGCTGGTCGATCACGCGGACATGAGCGGTCTCGACGCCAACGGCCTGAACGAGATCGTCGTCGACGGGCGCGGCAACGTCTATGTCAACGGCGGCTGCGAGTTCGATCCACCGGAAGGAGTCGCTCCGGGCATCATCGCGCTCGTGACGCCGGACGGCTCGGTTCGCAAGGTCGCCGACGGGCTCGCGTTCCCGAACGGCATGGCCGTGACGCCCGACAATTCAACCTTGATCATCGCCGAGTCCCACGGCCATCGGCTGACCGGTTTCGACATCGCTCGCGACGGCTCGCTGTCGAACCGGCGCGTCTGGGCCGACCTCGGCGACGGCTACCCCGACGGCATCTGTCTCGACGCTGACGGTGCCATCTGGTACGGCGACGTCGCGAATCAGCGCTGCGTGCGGGTCCGCGAAGGAGGCGCCGTTCTGCACACCATCGAGTTCGACCGTGGCTGCTTCGCCTGCACGCTCGGCGGCGCGGACGGGACGACGCTGTTCATGGTGGCGGCGAAGTGGCGGGGCCTCGATGCCATGGCGGACACGGAACGAACCGGGCAAGTTCTCACAGCGGTCGGTCCCGCACCGGGCGTCGGCTGGCCCTAGACGGTCCCCACGGCCAACGAAGGGGCGATACCCCGCCAGTGTGCGGCGGTCAGTGAACCGACCCGAGGCCGCCTACACGCACCGGCCACAATCCAAGCGTCGACCACGCACGACCAACCATTGCGCGGCGATCCCGTACGACGCCACACCTACGGGCCACGTAAAGCCGGGACATGCCAGCTTAACGTGATCATTCCGTGGTCAGCTGCGGATGATCGGCCAGCAGTTGCCGGTGTTGAATGTTCCGTTCGCGTCCGGGACAAGCGCGTGATTTCCGTCGGCAACACGGGCGCAAACCTTCGGGTTGTCGCCGATGGCCGTCGCGACGCCACCTTCCAGAGCGCGCACGGACGGGTTCTGATCTTCGATGTACCAGTTGCCGCGCTCGGCCGCTTGCGAGCCCATGATCGAATCCGGCGGGTTCGAGCCGCTCTCGTCGGCACCGTAGAAGTGCACGTGGAAGCCGCCGTCGATGTTCGGATCCTCGCCCGCCCATTCCGCGTCGTATTCGATGACGAGTTGGCCATCCGCGATCGACGCGTTCGTAATGCAGACCCAGCGGTCATTGGCCATGATCTCTTCGGTGCACTGCTCGTCCGCGGGTAGCTGCGGCTCCTGCTCCTCGCCCTGTTCCTCCCCTTCGCCCTGTTCCTGCTCCTCACCCTGCTGTTGCTCCTCGCCTTCGCCCTGCTCCTGCTGGTCCTGCTGTTCGCCGCCCTGGAGGTCGCCACCGTCATCGTCCTGGCCGAGCAGCCACCAGGCGGCCAGCGCTATCACCGCCGCGGCGACGATGCCACCGGCCACCAGAAGCGGAGTCTGCGATCCGCGGCCGCCGCCGCGCGGGCCATCGTCGCGCCGCGAACCGGGCGGGCCGTCCGACCGGCCGGCGCCTGTGGCTACGCTGCCGGCCTCGACGCCCGACATCATCATCGTCCGTTCGCCCGATGGCTCGTCGTACTGTCGTCCCACCGGCGACGTCTCAGCGGCCAGCCTCTCCGGCTGCGCCGCCGCGAGATCCGCGGACGTATCCGGGGTGGACGTTTCCGCGGTGCCGCCGGTATGCACGGCGTCCTGGGCAGGGCCCAGAGATTGGGAGTCCATGGCCGAGCCCGCGGCCATCGCGGCCGCACCGGCAACGGCGCCACCGGCAGCGGCGGCACCCAGTCGACCGGGCGCCTCGGTGTCCACGTCGTCCGGCGAACCGGCGGACGCCGCACCCGCCGCCGCATCGGGCCCGGCGGTGACCTCGACCGCGGCCGGCGCGACACCGCTGGCGACCCACGCCGCCCCGAGCGCGATCGCGTGCTTCGGGTGCGCATCCACGGCGACCGGACGGCCGAGTTCGGCGCCCACGAGCTGTGCGACGAGCGGCATCCGGGACGAGCCACCCACCAGCAGCACGGCGTGCAGGTCGTCGGGCTCGACCTGGGCCGAACGCAGCGCTCGCCTCAGTGCCTCGATGGACTCGTGCAAGACCGGTCGCACCATCGCCTCGTACTCGGACCGGGTCAACCGGACTTCGGTGTTCAGGTTGGGCAACAGCACCGGGATGGAGACATCCGTATCGGTCGACAGTGCTTCTTTGGCTTCGACGCACTCCTCGCGCAGCCGGGCCACCGCGGCCACGGCCGCCGGGTCGCCCTCGTCCAGCTCCTCCAGCTTGTCGCCGATCGCGCGGCTGACATGGCTGAACACGGCCGCGTCGAAGTCGACCCCGCCGAGTCGCTCGATGCCCTCGGGCTGTCCGAGAATCTGGAATCCGCTATCGGTCTTGCGCAGCACCGCCGCGTCGAACGTGCCGCCGCCGAGGTCGTAAACGGCCACGACCGCTCCGGACGGCACCGGCCGTCCCTGCGCGTAGAAGGTCGCCGCCGCCGCCGGCTCCGTCGTGTAACTGACCGGACAGTCGAGGTTGGCCCGCCGGACCGCCTGCTGCAGTAGATCCAGCTTGTACGGACCCCAGTTCGCCGGGTGGGAGACGCAGATGGACTCCGGCTCACCGCCCTCCCGGGCGGACACCTCGTCCACGACCCAGCGCAGCAGCCGGGCCATCAGGCCCTCGGCCGAGTACGGCACCCCGCCGAGCAGCAGCGGCGTGGGGTCGCCGAGCCGGCGTTTGAACTCGCGCGCGACACGGTCGGGCTCGGTGAGGGCGCGCCGGCTGGCGGTCTCGCCGGTGAGGAACGTCTCGTCATCTCGCAGCAGCACCACCGAAGGAATCACCGCGCCACGGCTGCCCAGCGATGCGATCTCCACCCGGCCGTCCCGCCACGTGGCCGCCGCGGTGTAGGTGGTTCCCAGGTCTATCCCTAATGCGTACATCGTTGCTCCCTATTGATGGCGAATCGGGGGGTGATTCGGGGTTGTCCCCGACGCCGCGCCGGTGGATCGGTTCGTACAGTTGAGTCATGAGTCGACCGTTGCATGCCGTCTTCACCGAGCTGCTCAATGACGAAGCGGCCCGGCAGGCCTATGCGGCCGACCCGGCCGGGTTCCTGGACAGCGCCGGGCACGCCGAACTGTCCGACGAGCTGGTCGCCGAGGCGGTCATCAGCTTCGCGGACACCGCACCGCCGGCGGTTGCCGAGCACCTCGCACCGTTCGTGATGGCGCACGGCCCGGTCAACGAGTCGGACACGGACCCGACCGAGCTGGACGGGCTGGCGTTGCTCGCAACCGCGCCCGGTCAACCACCCGGCGGCGAGGATTTGGACGCCGACCTCGCCCCACCGGCCGAGCCGGTGGATACCGCGACTGCCGACACCGGCTGGCCGACCGATGATCTCGACTTCGGCACCGGTTCCGAGCGCGAACCCGCCGAGGCCCCGGCCGGCGGCTTCAACGAGACACTCACGGAGATACCGGCCGAAGGGTCCGAACCCGGGGTACCGGCACCGGTTGCGGATGAACCGCTGCTCGGGGTCGATCCCGCTCTCGATCTCGACGCTGAACCCAGCGACGACATCGACACTGAGTAAGTGCCACGCCGCCGGTCGCGCGACGCACGTGGGTGATGTTGCTGCACCTATAGCGACAGCAACTCCACCCAAGTCTCGCTCGGAGCCCACTACGCACCACCTGATTCGGCCGGCACGGCGACACTCGGCTTCTGGGCGGACAGCTCGGCGAGGATGCCTTCACACGAGCGCACCGCCACGCGGGCGGCGATCGCGAGTTCGTGGCTGGTCAACGGGTTCTCGGCTCGCTGCTGCCATCCCGCGAGCGCCTTGCCGGCCACTTGAGCGAGATCTGCGGCATCAGCCTCGGCGGGTAGCCCGAGCCGGTCGGGTACCGCACCGCCGGCACCGCCGATGATGCGCTCGAGGTCTTCCAGGACGGCCGGCTTGCCGGTGACCCACCCGGATCGCAGCGCGGACAGGACGCGAAGCTCCTGGAACGGGTGCGCGCCGGCGATGATCTCCTCCACCGCCGCGGCCACCGCTTCGCTGCCATCCCGGGGCTCGGTACGGGTCAGCGCATCCAGCGCCAGCAGCGCCGAGCGGCTTTTCAGAATGTCGCGCCGTTCGAAGAACAGCGATTCGAGGACGGTGCGCAGTTCGTTGACGCCGCTTCGGTCGGTGAGCTCGGCGGCCAGCTCGGTCGCGGTCGAGACGGCACCGCGCCGCAGCAGCGCGGTCGCGAGCCGGACGCCGAACAGCCCGAACCGGTCCAGCAGCGCGCTTCGCTCGATGGACGTCAGCCCTAGCTCCGGCATCTGGTTGACGAATCGGTCCGCGGTCAACAGCAGATTCTCGACCGACCGAGCAGATCTTTCACTGATCTTGCGCAGCTGCCCGACCTCGGTCTCGGTGACGGTTGCCGCGGTCTCGGCCAGCAGTCCGGCCACCGGCACCACGGCCTGCACGACCCGCCGGACTCGACCGTCGAGGCTAAGCCGCTTGGCGATCTTTCGGGCCGAGGCCATCGAGTCGAGCCGTCCGACGCCGATCTCGTCGGCCCGCGACAGGACGCCGATCGCGTTGACCGGGTTGGGCCGGGAAACCTCCGCGTCGTGGAAAGCCTGAAGGAACTGGACGTCCTGCGGATGGAGATGCCGCATCAGGTAGAGGACCGCGTCCGCGGGAGTCTCGTCGTCGTCCGCGAGTACCTCCCACGTGCGAGCCGCGGTCTGACGCGACAATGACCCGATGCCCGGCGTGTCGATCAATGTCGACGTGCGCAGCGCCTGGGACGGCCAGGTGACGATGAGTTCAGTCACGTCGTCCGGTTCGAGCCCACCAAGGTCGATCTCCAGCGCCCCCTCCTCGCGGCTGAACCGCAGCTGGCGCGGCTCGCCCTCCCTCGGATGTGCGAGCACTTCATAGGTGTGACCGTCCCGGTACCAGGTGATGATCCGAGTGCATTCGCCGGCGTCGGTCGGCGCCAACCGCTCGCCGACGAGCGCGTTGAGCAGCGTCGACTTGCCGGCTTTGACCCGTCCCGCGATGGCGACCCGCAGCGGCTCGTCAAGCCGGTCCCGTATTGCGGTGAGCCGCTCGGCATGCTCGGTCCCGCGATAGACGGCGATGGCCTGGTCCAGCGCGGCGCAGGTGCGGTCGACGAGGCTCACGCCACCACCGCCTCGGCCCGCCGGCGCAGCTCACGCAGCCGGTCCAGCTCCGCATCGATGTCGGCGATACGTCGGTCACGGTCGGCCTTGGTACGTTTCGCCGCTTCGGTGGAGGCCTTGAGCGCCTCGGCCGTTGAGCGGTTCAGCTCCTCGGCCCGGGTGCTGTAATGGTCGCGGAGCTGGCGCTGAATGCGCCGCAGCGTGTCGCGGGAGTCCTTACCCACCCGGAAATTGACCTCGTCGCAGTAGCGACGGATGGCGTTCTTGGCCTGCGCCCGGCGGTTGGCGAGCTGACGCTTCTTCTCGGTGCGAAGACCACCGAGACCCATTGCGAGGCCGATGCCCACCGCGATCGGTCCGAGCGTGATGCCGGCCATGCTGCCGAGCATGGTGAACATCAAGATGCCCATGTAGGAACTCTTCAGTGCAGTCATCGCCTGCTTGCGCAGGTTCATCTTCTCCAGGTCGATGTTGTGCTCGACGTCCGCGCGGGAGACGACGTCCATCGGGTTGTACACCGCGAGCCGATCGAGGATCTCGCCGGACGCCTCCTGGAAGTGCTTGAACACCTGCTCGCTCAGCGCATCGGCCTGCTCCCTGAGCCTGGTGTAGTTGGCGACGATCTCCTCTGCCGTCGCCATCTCCAGCCAGCTTTCGATGTCGGGCCACCTGTCGGCGGGATCGAACTCGTCGATCAGATCGTCGGCCTCGTCGATGAGTTTGCGGATTCGAGCGCGCAGGTCGTGGTCGACGTCCGAGTTGAGGTCGGCGATGCCGTCGTTGAGCGTCTGGTTCCACTTCGCAGCCGCACTGCGAAGCGCTTCGACCTTGCTCTTGGTTCTGGTCAACTCGTCGAGGACGTGCTGGGACTTCGCCGGATCGTCCAGCACCGAGCGCTCTGATTCGAACTGCGCCGTGAGCTGCTCGCAAACGGCGATCACCTCGGCAGCAGCCGTGGCGGCCAGCCGGGCACCGGCGCCGCCGGCGACGCGTTCGGTGACGAACTGGACCAGCTCCGGGAAGCCGGACTCGGTATTGAGCTCCTTGTCGTTCTCCCGAACGGCGCGGGCACGAAGCGTGGACGACACCGTGAGCACCGGCATGTCCGGGAAGTCTTTGAGGTGCTGCTTGTTCAGATCGCGGATCTTTCGCCACGCCGGGTAGAAGTCGGTCTTGGTGATGACACATACCGAGGTGGAACACATCTCGCGCACCCGGTGGAGAAACTCGATCTCGACGGCGGTGAGCTCCTGTGACGCGTCGGTTGCGAACAGCACCGCATCAGCCATGGACGTGGCGGCCAGACTGGCCGCGGCATGTCTCGAGCCGAGGCCGCCGACGCCCGGCGTGTCCACGATGACGAGGCCCGAAGCGAGCAGCTTGCGCGGAAGCTGGACGATGACACCGGCGGGCCGATCCTCCGGGCTCTGTCCCTCGTCGGCGATGACGTACCGGCCGACGTCGTCGAGCTCCAGCGGCTCCCGCTCGGGTGGATCTCCGTCCCGCAGCAGTTCGGCGCGCGGCTCGTCGCCGTAACGGATGTACGTGGGTATATCGGTCGCCACGTCGTCGTCCACCGGGCAGATCGTGGTGCCCAACAGTGCGTTGACCAACGAGCTCTTTCCCTGCTTGAAGTCGCCCACCACCACGATGTAGATGCCGGGATCGTCCAGGCTGCGCTTGGCCCCGGCCAGCCGGGTAGCCAGGTCGAGCCGGTCATAGGCCTGGCAGGCCTGGATTCCGAGATCGACCAGTCCCATCGCCTGCGCGAACTCCGGGCTTGTGCCGCCAGGTCGCGTCGTCTCGGTCACGATTCTCACTCCGGTAAGCTCAACCGAGCATCGGCGGGACCGCGCCCCCTGTGCGCAGCCCCGCCAATGTCGTTGTGGGTACGGTTATCCCTCGGCGGACTCCTCCGAGGTCTCGCCGGTAGCGGCGCTGGTCTCGAGCGTCTGCACCTCGGCGATCTCACGCACCGGACGCACCGCACCGAGGTCCACGAGGTCCTCCTGGGTCGCGTCGCCCTCGCCCTGCTCGGTCTGCACGATCGAGCGATCGGCGTCGATGTCGGTGACCTCGACGTCCAGGTCCAGGTTCGTCTCGTCGTCGTCGGACTTGTACCCGGAGGCGTCGCCGCCCTGCGCCAGCGCGCCGCCCTCGGTAACCGTGTTGCCCTGCGCGTTGTAGGCGTCACCCTCACCGAACGAGAGTGCTCCACCGGTGACCGCCGGACCGCCCTCGGACTGCACACCGGTGAACTCGCCGGTGTTGATCGGGCCGTCGATGTTGCCGCCGGCCGCCACGCCACCGTCGCCGGTGTTCTGCACGATCCCGCCGCCTTCACCGCGGCCGAAACCGACCTGGATGGCCTGTGCGGCCTCGTCGCCGGTGTTCTGCTGGCCGAGGTTGGTGCCGGTGTTGACCAGGTTCTCGTCACCCACGGTCGCCGGGCCGGTGCCCGAAGCCGCCGAGCCGTCGCCGGTCGCGTTGACGTTGGTGTCGTGCGAATCGACGTCGACATCCACGCCGCCGTGCAGATCGCCCTCGACGTCCAGGTCGACGTTCGTGTTCTGCGACTGGTCGATGTTGGTCGAGTTGTCGATGTTGGTGGTGATCGTCTCGTCACCCTCGTACGCGACGTAGGTCACGTAGTTCATGTGCTGCATGACCTGGTCTACGGAGTGACCCGGCGAGCTCGCCGGCGGCGGGGTATGGCCACCACCGCTGGCGCCACCGCCGCTTGCTCCGCCACCACCGCTGCTGGGCCCGTAGCTCTGTAGGCCCGGGACGCTGCCGCAGGTGTCACGCACCATCTGGAACATGTCCAGATCGCTCATGTCACCCTCGGTGATGCCCTGGGCTGCGAGCGTGCCCTCCGGGTCCTCGGAGTACTGGACCGCGGTGTCTCGGTCACTGAGAATCCGCTGGATCAGGTCCTGAATCGCTTGTGCGACGTCTACGGCCATTGCTCTGCCCTCCTGGCTATTTGGCCCTTCCGGGATTGGTCGGGCGCACGACAACAGCGTGCGTCAGGCCGCATCCCCCCACATCGGGAAAACCCCCACAGTCATTAGACCGTATTAGGGGGTCGGATACCAGATCTACGAGAGGTTACGACGAATGGGGCTGATCTTCGAGAACTTCACGAAGTGCAGCCACGAGTTCCGCGCGCGTCCGGACGCCGAGCTTGCTGCGGATCCGCGCGACGTGATGCTCCACCGTCTTGGGTGACAGATACAGCTGCCCCCCGATCTCCTTGTGCGTCCGGCCGGCCAGCACCAGGCGGGCCACCTCGACCTCACGGTCGGAGAGCCGGCCGGGTCGTTGCTCGTCGCTAACCTCGCCCTGCTGGTGCGTGAACGCGCGAGCCCGCTCCAGAAGGTGCCTGGCGTCGTCCGGGTCGGTGGTGCGGGTCGCCGCCTGCCCGGCCAGCCGGGACGCCTCCCACGGGAGCTCGGCGGCATCGAGTTCGTCCGCGGCGGCCAACACGGCGGTCCGATCCACGATGCCGTCAAGGACGTCCGCCCAGGACGCGGCCGCGGCGGCACATGCGCCGACCCGCCCGGCTGTGCTTGCGCCACCGGCGATGCCGCTAGCAGCCCGCCGGACGGCATCGGCGTCGTCGTTGGCCACCGCACACTGTACGTGTATCCAGCTGAGCGCTCCGGCCCATGCGGGCGGTCCACCGAGACGTTCGACGATCGTCTCCAGGGCCGCGAGTACGGGATCGGCACGCCGCGGCCTACCCAGCCTCGCCGCGGCGACGACCAGTTCCTCCACGCATTCGAGCTGGGACAGGTCGACCGCGCCACGGACCAGCGCGGGTTCGGCCTGCTCCCATGCGCTGCGCAGCGTCGCGACGTCACCCGACCTTCGCGCGATGCCTGCTGCGAGCGACGCCCGTAGCAGCCGTTCCCTTCCCGGCAGCGGCTGACCATCTGTGCGCCGGAGTTCCGCCTGCGCGGTGTCGTACCGCCCGGCGCGCATCCGCGCCCACCCGAGTAGCAGCCGGTGCCGGTCGGCGGCGACCGGGCCGCCGATGCCGGCCGCCAGCGCTGCGGTCAACAGGCGCTCGGCGGTCGCCGCGTCGCAAGCGTTGACCGCTATGATCGCGCCCAGCGCGTGCGGTGTGTCCGGAAGGACGAGGGCAGGTGCCGCCCGCTCGATGACCTCGGCGGCTTCGATGAACAGCGGAACGCATTGCGCCGGATCCGTGATGGCGATGGCGGCTTCGGCGACTCGCCGCAATGCGAGGGGTGCTTCGCCGGCCTTCACGATCTCGGCGGCCTGTTCCATCCGCCCGAGTGACACCAGCATCGGGACGGCCAGCAGCCGCCCGGCCGGACCGGCGGGGAGCAACGCGTCAACGGCGCGGCCGGACCGGCCGTGATGCGCCTCGACGGCCCCGGCCACGAGGGCCAGCCGGTCGCTCGTGCCGGTGTCGAGATCGACCGGACGACCGAGCAGCGCTGCGGCCTCGGCCCGACCCTCGGCCAGCGTCACGGTTTCGGCGCCCGCGTCCGCCGCATCGTCGTACCACGCCAGAGCCTCGTCCGGATCGGTCAGCCGCAACTGGTCGCCGGCGCGGCCGAACACCTCCGCCGCGGCCGGTGAGCGGACCCGTGCCGCCCGCAGCTGTGCCGCCGCTGCCAGCGGTTCGGCGCCGGAGTCGAGGAGCGCATCGGCCACATCGCTATGGACGCGGCGCAGCTCGGCCGGCGACAACTCGGCCTTGACGGCCGCCGCCACGGCCGGCACGAGCCGGTGACCGTCCGCGCCGATCAGGCCCGCGTCACGCAGTTCCCGGAACGTGGCGGTCAGCTCGTCACGTTCGGTGCCCGTTGCCTGGCACAGCACCGCATCGCTCAGGTCGAGGCCCAACGCAAGGACGCGGCACAGCCGGGTCGCCGAACCGCCGGCCAGCGCCAGGCGTTGCTGTATACGCGCCACGAGCGCCGGTGCTGCACCGTCGTGCTCCACAGACGCCATCGCAGATGCGATGGCCGGGAGCCCACCGGACTCGACCAGAATGCGTTCGGTTTCGGCCCGCTCTGGTGACCTACCGCGGACGGCGCGAATCAGGACCGAAAGCTCCGCTTCGACCAGCGGCTCGAGCGACTCGACGTCACCATGTGCCCCGAGGACCGCTTGGTCGAGTGCGGCAAGCGGTTCCCGATCGAGAGTCGGACGCCGGGTGATCACCATCCGGACACCCCGCTGGGCGGTATCGGCCAGCGTCCGGAGGACATCGTCGGAGAGCCGGTGCGCGTCGTCGGCCACCACGAGCGAGTCGTCCTCCCGAGCGGCCTGCAGCCGGACTCGGACCTCTTCGACGGTGTCGGCCGGATTGATCCGCACAACGCTGCGGGCCGAGGCATCGGCGATCGCGTCGAGCCGGTGCGTCCGCCCCGACCCGTCTACGCCGATGATTACCGTCACGGGCACATTGTGCGGGAGGCCGATCCGCCAGACCAGCACCGCACCGGAATGACCATGTTAAGCACCGATTCCCCGGCCAAACCACCCTTGTAAGCCTGGCATCGCCGGGACGCGCCGCGCAACGGCCGAAAACACCGGCGCACTGGTGAACCGTCGGAGCGGTTACCGGGACTTCATGATGTCGCGGGCGAGCGCGGCCGTCGCCGACGGAGTCTTGCCGACCTTCACGCCGACGGCTTCGAGCGCTTCGGCCTTGGCCGCCGCCGTCCCGGATGAGCCGGAGACGATCGCGCCGGCGTGCCCCATCGTCTTTCCTTCCGGCGCCGTGAAACCGGCAACGTAACCGACAACCGGTTTGGTCACGTTGCCCTTGATGTACTCTGCGGCGCGTTCCTCAGCGTCGCCACCGATCTCGCCGATCACCACGATCGCATCGGTCTCCGGATCGGCCTCGAACGCCGCGAGCGCGTCGATGTGCGTCGTCCCGATGACCGGGTCGCCGCCGATGCCCACACAGGTGGAGAAGCCGATGTCACCGAGCTCGTACATCATCTGGTACGTCAGCGTGCCGGACTTGCTGACCAGCCCGATCCGCCCCGGCTTGGTGATGTCGGCCGGGATGATGCCGGCATTCGACTTCCCCGGGCTGATCAGACCAGGACAGTTGGGGCCGATGATGCGCGTCGTACCCGCGTTCTGCGCGTACTGGAAGAAGGTGGCGGTGTCGTGCACCGGAATGCCCTCGGTGATCACTACCACGAGCGGCATGGCCGAGTCGACCGCTTCGACCACCGCGTCCTTGGTGAACCTCGGCGGCACGAAGACGACGGAGACGTCCGCCCCGGTCGCCGACATGGCCTCCTTGACGCTGCCGAACACGGGGACGGTCGTCCCGTCGAAATCAACGGTCTCACCGGCTTTGCGAGGGTTCACGCCACCCACGATGTTCGTGCCCGAGCGCAGCATCCTAGCGGTGTGCTTCATACCCTCCGAGCCGGTCATGCCCTGGACGATGACCTTGGAGTTCTCATTCAAGAAGATTGCCACTGTCGCTTCCTTTACTTCGCCGCGGCGAGTTCGGCCGCGCGCCGCGCGGCACCGTCCATCGTGTCGACCTGCTCGAGGTGCGGCAGAGCAGCCTCGGTCAGGATCCGCCGTCCCTCGTCGGCATTGTTGCCGTCGAGCCGGACGACGAGTGGCCTGGTGATCTCGTCGCCACGCGCCTCGAGCAGTGCGAACGCCTGGACGATGCCGTTGGCCACTTCGTCGCACGCCGTGATGCCGCCGAAGACGTTGACGAACACGCTGCGCACGTCCGGGTCGGACAGGATGATCTCGAGGCCGTTCGCCATGACCTCGGCCGATGCGCCGCCGCCGATGTCGAGGAAGTTCGCCGGAGCGACGGCGTGTCCGTTGGCGGACAGGTCCTCGCCGGCGTACGCGACGACGTCCAGCGTCGACATCACGAGCCCCGCGCCGTTGCCGATGATGCCGACTTCACCGTCGAGCTTGACGTAGTTGAGGTCCTTTGCCTTCGCGGCCGCCTCGAGGGGGTCGGCGGACTCCTTGTCCTCGAAGCCGCTGTGGCCGGGCTGGCGGAAGGCCGCGTTGTCGTCCAGCGACACCTTGCCGTCCAACGCGAGTACCTTGCCGTCCGGCGTCTTGACGAGTGGGTTCACCTCGACCAGCGTCGCGTCCTCGGCGGTGAAAACCGTCCAAAGCTTCACGAGTACGTTGACGATCTGGTCTCGCACGTCGGAGGGGAAGCCTGCCGCGTCCGCGATCTCGCCGGCCTTCGCGATGTCGGCACCCTCCAGCGCATCAACACGGATCTTGGCGAGTGCCTCGGGGCGTTCCTCGGCGAGCTGTTCGATGTCGACGCCGCCTTCGACGCTGGCCATCGAGAGGTAGCTGCGGTTCGCGCGGTCCAGCAGGTACGAGACGTAGTACTCCTCGCTGATATCGCTCGCCTCGGTCACCAGAACACGGTGGACGGTATGCCCCTTGATGTCCATGCCGAGGATGGCCGCCGCCTTGGCGGCCGCCTCGTCCGGCGTCTCGGCGAGCTTGACGCCGCCGGCTTTTCCGCGTCCACCGGTCTTGACCTGCGCCTTGACGACCACCTGCGTGCCGAGTTCGGCCGCGATCTGCCTGGCTTCGTCTGGGGTCTCGGCCACCTCGCCCGGCAAGACCGGCACGTCATGTGCGGCGAAGAGCTGCTTCGCCTGGTACTCCATCAGATCCACGCTGTGACCGTCCTTTGACGCTGTTTGTTGACCCGGCGCAACCCAGCCGATGACGGCCTCGGCGCCACCAGCAGAGCCTAGTGGGCCGGGTGACTTATCGATAACTCAGGGTCACGCTGCGGGGCCGAAGCTGCGACGCGCATCGGCCGGCACGCCGTCGTGATCATCGCGTGCCGGCCGTTACGCGGCGTTTCCGGCCTTTGCCGGGCTTGCAGAGGACGTTTGGCTGGGAATTGCCAGCTTTACGTGATCATTCTGGAGGGGTGGACGTCGGTCAAGAGCGGTAGACGACGACCTTGTCGCCGACCCGCACCTGATCGAACAAGGCGGCGATTCCGTCGTAGTCGCGCACATTGACGCAACCGTGCGAGCAGCCGTCGTAACCGACCGTCGCGAAGTCCTCGGAGTAGTGGACGGCCTGGCCGCCGTCGAAGAACATCGCGAACGGCATCTCCGAGTCGTACAGGCTGGACACGTGGTGTTCGCTCTTCCAGTAGACGTCGAACTGGCCCTCGCGGGTCGGGGTGCCGACGCAGCCGAAGCGCACATCGGTGCTGTACTGGACATTGCCGTCGACCACCCAGCGCAGCGAGTTGGTCGCCTTGTCGATGCACAGCGCGCGCCCGGTCAGGCATCGCGCGTCGATGCCGTTCGCGTTCGTGTCCTCCGGCTCGCGGTTGTAGAGCTCGTCCTCGGTGGGCTGGCGGGTCATCTCCACCAGCCGGTCCCAGGTCCGCTGGTCGACCTCGCCGGTCTCCGGGAAGCCGCGCTTGACCTGGAACCCGGACACCGCAGCAGCGGTGACGTCACCGTAATGGCCGGTGACCTCCTGATCGAACCACTCGATCTGCCGGAGCCGGGCCTGCAGCTCGCGAACCTTGCCCTCGTCGCTGCCCGGACCGATGATCGTCGGGCCGGGTGTGAGGCGGTTGTGCATCTCGTCATCGGTCGGCTCGCGGGTCATTTCGACCAGCTTGTCCCAGGTCTGCTGGTCGACCTCGCCGGTCGCTTCATACCCGCGCTTGGCCTGGAACCCCAGCACGGCCTCTTCGGTGATCCCGTCGTACTCTCCGGTAATCTTCGGCGCGTACCACGCGATCTGCTTGAGCCGTGCCTGCAACTCCCGCACGTCGTCGCCGCTGTCGCCGGAAGCCAGCAGCGCTTCGGGCTCGGCGGGTGTCGGCGTCAGCGTCACCGTCGGCTCGGCCGTCACTTTCGAACTCGGCGACGGTGACCTCGTCTCGGTCGATTCCGGCGTACGACCGGCCGTGCCGGTCAGGTCTGCCGATGCGGACGGCTCATCGCTCGGGTTGCTGCCGGCGATCTGCGTGATGCCGAACACCACGGCTGCGGCCAGTGCAACGGCGGCTACGGCTGCCCGTACCTTCGTCGCCACTATCGAGTCCTTCCCTTCGAACGCTCGGCGCCGGATTGCGCCGCCTCTATAACGAAGACGCCAATCATGGCCGGTACGTTGCATCTCCGACAAACACGAAGAGATTACGACTTGGTCACACGCAGAACGAGCACTACGGCAGCGACACCGGTGCCGGCGACGAGGGCCGCTGCACGGAAAAGTCCCCCGTCGCCGACTCCTGTAGAGCCGGCGACGGGGGACTCCGTGCCTTACGTGGTCACTCTCCGGCGGCGGACTCCGCGACCGCTGGGGCGACGTCCGGCAGATCCGACTTCGGCGTGCCGGTGAAGGTGAACTTCGCCTCGCGGCCCTCGCCCTCGACGTCGACGACGACGATCTCGCCGGCCTTGAGCTCGCCGAACAGGATCTTCTCCGACAGCGTGTCCTCGATCTCGCGCTGGATCGTGCGCCGCAGCGGGCGAGCACCGAGAACCGGGTCGAAGCCGTGCTTGGCCAGCAGCTCCTTGGCCTCCTGGGTGAGCTCGATCGCCATGTCCTTGTCCTTGAGCCGCTCGTCGAGCTCGGAGACCCGCATCTCGACGATGTCGAGGATCTCCTCGGGAGTCAGCTGGTGGAACACCACGATGTCGTCGACCCGGTTGAGGAACTCCGGCCGGAAGTGCTGCTTGAGCTCTTCGGTGACCTTGGCCTTCATCCGCTCGTAGTCACCCTCGACATCGTCACCGGACGAGAACCCGAGGTTGACGCCCTTGGCGATATCGCGGGTACCGAGGTTCGTCGTCATGATGATGATCGTGTTCTTGAAGTCGACGACCCGACCCTGCGCGTCGGTGAGACGTCCGTCTTCGAGCACCTGCAACAGGGAGTTGAAGATGTCCGGGTGCGCCTTCTCGACCTCGTCGAACAGCACGACCGAGAACGGACGACGGCGCACCTTCTCGGTGAGCTGACCGCCCTCCTCGTAGCCGACGTAGCCCGGAGGCGAACCGAACAGCCGCGACACGGTGTGCTTCTCGGAGTACTCGCTCATGTCGAGCTGGATGAGCGCGTCCTCGTCGTCGAACAGGAACTCCGCGAGCGTCTTGGACAGCTCCGTCTTCCCGACGCCGGACGGCCCGGCGAAGATGAACGAGCCACCGGGACGCTTCGGGTCCTTCAGCCCGGCGCGGGTGCGGCGGATCGACTTCGACAGCGCCGCGACCGCGTCCTGCTGGCCGATGATGCGCTTGTGCAGCTCGTCCTCCATGTGGAGCAGGCGGGACGTCTCCTCCTCGGTAAGCTTGAACACCGGGATGCCGGTCGAGTTGGCGAGCACCTCGGCGATCAGGTCCTCGTCCACCTCGGCGACGACGTCGAGATCGCCGGCCTTCCACTGCTTCTCCCGCTCGGCCTTCTGGTTGATCAGCTGCTTCTCCTGATCGCGCAGCGACGCGGCCTTCTCGAAGTCCTGACCGTCGATGGCCGACTCCTTGGCCCGCCGCACGTCCGCGATCTTCTCGTCGAACTCGCGCAGGTCCGGCGGCGCGGTCATCCGGCGGATGCGCAACCGCGAGCCGGCCTCGTCGATCAGGTCGATCGCCTTGTCCGGCAGGTACCGGTCGGAGACGTAGCGGTCGGCCAGATGGGCCGCCGACGCGAGCGCGCTGTCGGTGATCGAGACCCGGTGGTGCGCCTCGTACCGGTCCCGCAGGCCCTTGAGGATCTCGATGGTGTGCGCGAGAGTCGGCTCCTGCACCTGGATCGGCTGGAACCGGCGCTCCAGTGCGGCGTCCTTCTCCACGTACTTGCGGTACTCATCGAGTGTCGTGGCACCGATCGTCTGCAGCTCACCGCGAGCCAGCATCGGCTTGAGGATGGACGCGGCATCGATCGCGCCCTCGGCGGCACCCGCACCGACGAGCGTGTGGATCTCGTCGATGAACAGGATGATGTCGCCCCGCGAGCGAATCTCCTTGAGCACCTTGCGCAGGCGCTCCTCGAAATCACCGCGGTAGCGCGATCCGGCGACGAGCGCACCGAGGTCGAGCGTGTAGAGCTGGCGGTCCTTGAGCGTCTCGGGCACCTCGCCCTTGACGATGTTCTGCGCCAGGCCCTCGACGACGGCGGTCTTGCCCACCCCGGGCTCGCCGATCAGTACCGGGTTGTTCTTGGTACGGCGGGACAGCACCTGCATGACCCGCTCGATCTCCTTCTCGCGCCCGATGACCGGGTCGAGCTTGCCCTCGCGGCCGGCCTGCGTCAGGTTACGGCCGAACTGGTCGAGGACCAGCGATGTGGACGGGGCCTCGCCCTGTGGCCCGGCACCCGCGGTGGCGGCTTCCTTGCCTCCGGAGTAGCCGGACAGCAGCTGGATGACCTGCTGCCGGACCCGGTTCAGGTCGGCGCCGAGCTTGACGAGCACCTGCGCGGCGACACCTTCGCCCTCGCGGATCAGGCCGAGCAGGATGTGCTCGGTGCCGATGTAGTTGTGCCCGAGCTGCAGCGCTTCGCGCAGCGAGAGCTCGAGCACCTTCTTGGCCCGCGGCGTGAACGGGATATGCCCGCTGGGCGCCTGCTGGCCCTGCCCGATGATCTCTTCCACTTGTCCGCGGACGCCATCGAGGGAGATACCGAGACTCTCCAGCGCCTTTGCCGCCACACCCTCGCCCTCGTGTATGAGGCCCAGCAGGATGTGCTCGGTGCCGATGTAGTTGTGGTTGAGCATCCTGGCCTCTTCTTGTGCCAGGACGACGACCCGCCTTGCGCGGTCGGTAAACCTCTCGAACATCAGTGGCGCTCCTCACCGAGCGGTTAGGGGTGCCCCGGGACCTTCCCGGATTTCCCGTACCCGCATGCTAGCCCGCCGTGCGGATCCGGTTCCTACTCGTCCTATGACGGTAACCGCATCGGCGTCATGTTGCATCAACACCTGCATACCTAACTTCAGTTCCGCCGACGCCATGCGTACGCCAGGGGCGAACGTGGCGGCGGCTACCCGCAGCACGCAATCGTGCGTGATCATGTTCAGTTTCCCGGTTTATGTATACCCGCAGATCGACCAGAATCACTACGACCCGCCCGGACGACACGGACCGCACCGGCCGCGGGTAACCGACGGTCGGAGCTTCGAGTGTGTGCCTGAGCAGCGCCGGAGCGCGTTCGCCCCGGCGCTGTCCTCAGGTCGGAGTGCGCGAGTTCAGCAGCACCCGTGGCCAGACCTCCGCCGTCGCCGGAACCTCCCCGGCGTCCTGACCGGACGGCGCCATGGACGGTGATGATGCGAGCCTGCTCAACGCCAACCAGCACGTCCCCGGCCGCTGTGAGTGGCGGTGGCATGGTCGCGGCGCATCACCACCCTGTGATTCTGACCATCTGGCCACCCGATCAAGCTAGCCGCCAGCTATGCCGCGGTCACTCCGCCGATCCGCCCGTTCCGCCCTGTCCGAACGGACGATCCCCGTCATGCCCGCTCCGCCGTCTCGGCCGGATCCGGACCCGAAGCACGGGCCAGGCCCCCCGCGCCCACGTCCCCCTGCGCGGGCCGCTCGCTCGCCTCGCGCTGCGCCTCCACCCAGGGCAACCGGCGATTCTGGCTGGGGGGCGTTCGTCCGCGACTGAACCGGCGGCGTTGCCACCCTTCGGCGCGGTCGCCTTCCAGCACCGTGCTTGCGAGCACCTGGCCGAACAGCAAGCTATTTCCCGACAAAGGCCGCGTCACTCGGCCGACCGGGCCCGATCGGTCGGCCGTTCGGCTGGCAGCGCTTCACCGACCACTGTGGTAAGGCCGTCCCACAGCCGGGCCTGCGATCGGCTGGGACGGTGTGCCGGTCGCATCGTTCCGGCTCGCGCACCCGTGCGATCATCCCGTCAACCGGTTTCGTAAGGTGAACGCTCTAAAGGGCGTTGGAGGTGGCGACATGCGCGTCGGCCTGCTGGTCACGTGTCTGGTCGACGGCCTGTTCCCGGACGTCGGAAAAGCCACCGTGCAGCTGCTCGAACGGCTCGGGGTGGACGTGGAAGTCCCTTCCCGGCAGACGTGCTGCGGCCAGATGCACATCAACACCGGCTACCCCGACCTGGCCGCGCCGATGGTGCGCGCCACCGCCGAGGCGTTCGCCGAGTACGACGCGGTCGTCGTGCCGTCCGGGTCGTGCGCCGGCTCAGTCCGGCACCAGCATCGTGACGTCGCGAACCGAGCGGGCGATTCGGCGCGGGTCGAAATGGTCACAAGCGTGGCGGCGCGGACCTACGAGCTCTCCGAGTTCATCACCGATGTGCTCCACGTGACCGACGTGGGTGCCTACTATCCGCACCGCGTGACCTACCACCCGACGTGCCATTCACTGCGTGCGCTGCGAGTCGGCGACCGGCCGTTGCGACTGCTGCGCGCGGTCCGGGGACTCGATCTCGTCGACCTGCCGGACGCCCGGTCGTGCTGCGGATTCGGCGGGACGTTCGCGCTGAAGAACCCGGACGTGTCCACCGCCATGCTCGCGGACAAGATGTCGGCGATCATCGGCACCGGCGCCGAAGTGTGCGTCGCCGGCGACTCGTCGTGCCTCATGCACATCGGCGGCGGATTGTCCCGGCTCAGAACGGGTGTCCGAACGGCACATCTCGCCGAGATCCTGGCGGCGACATGACGACGAGCTCGCACGGCCTTCCCAACAGACGGCGCGGCTCCGTACCGCCGACCGGGACGATCGCCTTTCTCGGGCTTCCGGGCGCGCCGCCCGGCAACGGTCAGCTGCGAGGGACGACGCCCTTCCCGGAGGCGGCAAGGCGCGCACTGGACGATGCCCAGCTACGCCGGAACATCGGCCATGCCACAGCCACCATCCGGGCCAAGCGGGAGCACGCCGTCGCCGAGGTGCCGGACTGGTCGGAGCTACGCGCCGCCGGTGCCGCGATCAAGGACGATGTGCTGGGTAACCTCGCGACGTACCTCGTCCGGCTGGAGAAGAACGTCACCGCGCACGGCGGTACGGTGCACTGGGCGCGAGACGCGCGGGAGGCGAACGCCATCATCGCCCGCCTGGTACGAGCGACCGGGTCCGATGAGGTGGTCAAGGTCAAGTCGATGGCGACCCAGGAGATCGGACTCAACGAGGCGCTCGCCCGTACCGGTATCGCGGCGTGGGAGACCGATCTCGCCGAGCTCATCGTCCAGCTCGGCCACGACATGCCGAGTCACATTCTGGTCCCGGCGATCCACCGCAACCGCGCCGAGATCCGCGAGATCTTCGCCGCCGAGATGGCCCGCGCCGGCCTGCCGGCACCCGACGACCTGACCGACGATCCGCGCGCGCTGGCCGAGGCCGCCCGACGCCACCTCCGGGAGAAGTTCATGCGCGCCAAAGTCGCGATCTCCGGAGTGAACTTCGCGGTCGCCGAGACCGGGACACTCTCCGTCGTCGAGTCCGAGGGCAACGGCCGGATGTGTCTCACCCTGCCGGACACCCTGATCACCGTCATGGGCATCGAGAAGATCGTGCCGACGTGGCGCGACATGGAGGTGTTCCTCCAGCTGCTGCCGCGGTCCGCGACCGCGGAGCGGATGAACCCGTACACCACGATGTGGACCGGCGTGCACCCTGGCGACGGGCCGCAGGATTTCCACCTCGTACTGATCGACAACGGCCGCACCGCCGTGCTCGCCGATCCGAACGGCCGTGCGGCGCTGCGGTGCATCAGGTGCTCGGCGTGCCTGAACGTCTGCCCGGTGTACGAACGAACCGGCGGCCACGCCTACGGATCGGTGTATCCGGGGCCGATAGGTGCGGTGCTCTCGCCGCAGCTTACCGGGCTTTCCGGGCACGACGACCCGAACGCGTCGCTGCCGTATGCGTCCAGCCTGTGCGGCGCTTGCCTGGACGTGTGCCCGGTCGCGATCGACATTCCCTCGATGCTCGTGCATATGCGTGGCAGAGTCGCCGCGCAGCCGCGGCGATTGCCGTCCGCGGAGCGGATCACGATGCGGCTCGCTGGCTGGATCATGCGTTCACCCCGGCGCTGGCGGTTCGTGTTGTCGCTGTCCCGGCTCGCCCGCTTCTGGCCGTTCAGCAAGGGCGGCCGGCTGCGCGTGCCGTTCCTTTCGGCCTGGACGCGGAGCCGCGACCTACCCCCGCCGCCGCCCAGATCGTTCCAACGCTGGTGGAGGTCGCGCGAATGAACGGACCCACCGCGCGGGACGACGTGCTGCGCCGCATTCGCACCGCGCTCGGCGACGAGGACGGAGTGCCGGTGCCGATCCCGCGGGACTACCGCGGCGCGGAATACGCCGAGCCGGCAACCGGAGACCGCGCGTCGCCGGAGCCGGGCTCGCCCGAGGCGGTACTGCTGGCGGACCGGATCGGCGAGTATCGGGCGGTGGTGCGCCGGTGCGAGCCGAGCCAGGTCGCCGGCGAGATCGCCGCCGCGTTGCGCGCCCGTGGTGTGCGGCGTCTCGTCGTCCCCGCCGGGCTCTACCCACCGTGGCTGTACGAGATACCCGACGGCATCGAGGTGATCGGTGACGATCCCCCGCTCACACCCCAGCAGCTGGATGAGGTGGATGGGGTACTGACCGGTTGCGCCGTCGCGATCGCCGAGACCGGCACGGTGGTGCTCGACGCCGGACCGGGCCAGGGCAGGCGCATCCTCACACTCGTGCCGGACTACCACCTTGTCGTGGTCCAAGCGAACCGGATCGTGCCGTCCGTCCCGGCCGCGGTCGCGATGCTCGATCCGTCCCGTCCGTTGACGTGGATCAGCGGTCCGAGCGCGACCAGCGACATCGAGCTGGATCGCATCGAAGGCGTGCACGGACCGCGCAACCTCGAGGTCGTCGTGGCGGGCTGGTGACACCGCACCGGGCTCGGACGCGCCGGAGGACGTCCGGCCGGCCGCGTCAGTAGACCGCATCTGCGCATAGCTGGCTACACCCGCGTACGGTGGTGATCGTCGTACGGATGGGTGTGGTCATGTCGGATCAAGACCTCGTAGTGATTCTCGGTGCCGGGCCGGGATTGGGCCGGGCGGTTGGAACTGCCTTCGCGCGCGACGGCGCACGCGTCGTGTTGCTCGCGCGCGACGAGCAACGGCTCCGCGCGCTGGCCGACCAGACCGGTGCGGCGGGCTGGGTCAGCGTTGACGCCCGTGACGAGCGAGCGCTCCGCGCCGCCTTCGCCGCGATCCGTGAGCGATACGGCGATCCCACCGTCCTCGTTCACAACCCGTCCATCGCCTACGAAGCACCACCGACGACGACGCCGCTCGCTGAACTCGAGGACGGTCTCAGGCTGGCGGCCGGCTCGCTCTTGGTTGCCGTCCAGGAGGTTGCCGGTGCGATGCGAACCGCGCGCGGCGGCACGATCCTGGTTACCGGCAGCGGCGCGGCGCTGACCGGATCAACATGGTCGGCGAGCCTGGCCGCGCAGAAAGCCGCCGTGCGCAATCTCACCTTGTCCGCCGCGGACGAGCTCGGGCCCGACGGCATTCACGTGGCGACAATAACGATCAACGGACTACTCGGCTCGCCGGGATTCGAACCGGAGCAGATCGCCGCCGAGTACGTCCGGCTTCATCAGCACGCGCGAACGCTTCGCAACGGTACGGCGTCCGTCCCGCAGGAAGATTCCCGCGGGACGGACGGCTGGAGCAGCGAAATCAACTGGCCGAAAAAGGCGACCTAGCGCCCTTCCACCTCGTACTTGGCGAGGATGTCGGCCGGAATGCGGCCCCGATCCGAGACCTTGAAGCCACGTTCCCGCGCCCATTCCCGAATCGCCGCGGTATCTTGGCTCCGGGCCGCGCCGCCGCGTCCTCGTCCCTTTGCCCGGCGGCCGGCGCGCCGCGCGTTTCCCACATACGTCGAAAGGGCATCGCGGAGAGCTTTGGCATTGCTCTCGGAAAGATCTATCTCGTACGACACGCCGTCGAGACCGAAGCTTACCGTCTCGCTGGCTTCTCCGCCGTCGATGTCATCGACCAGAAAGTACTGCACTTTACGGGCCACTTCACATTCCTTCCTGTTGCCGAACCGGCATGTTTCCGCTCGGTCCGTGCGAAGTGTTGTTACATTCATTCCTACTCGAAATGATGGCGATATGCAATTCGGACCGGCCGATATGCATTAGAGCCGCAGCAGCATCCGGGTGTTGCCCAATGTGTTCGGTTTGACCCGGTCAAGATCGAGAAACTCGGCGACGCCTTCGTCGTATGAACGGAGCAACTCGGTGTAGACGTCCGGCCCGACGGGGGCTCCGTCCAGCTTCTCGAAGCCATGCGCGGTAAAGAAATCGACTTCGAATGTCAGGCAGAATAACCGCGCCACGCCGAGTTCTCGGGCGACATCGATCAGCCGGCTCACAATGGCGTGCCCGATGCCCTGGCCGGTATGCGCCGGATCGACGGCCAGCGTGCGCACCTCGGCCAGGTCCTCCCACATCACGTGCAGCGCACCACAGCCGAGTAGTGGACCTGCGGGATCCCGCTCGGCCACCCAGAACTCCTGCACGTCCTCGTACAGCGTTACCGCATCCTTGGCCAGCAAGATCCGGTCGGGGGCGTAGGCATCGACCAGCCGCGCGATGCCCCGGACGTCCGGCGTGCGGGCTCGGCGCACGCGGAGTTCGCCGCTCACTGGTCGGTGCCCGGTTCGGCCGCCTCGGGCCGGACGAACGGGAAAAGGATCGTTTCCCGGATACCGGCGCCGGACAACAACATGACGAGCCGGTCGATGCCGATACCGACTCCGCCCATCGGCGGCATACCGTATTCCATGGCACGTAGAAAGTCTTCGTCGAGCTCCATTGCTTCCGGGTCACCCGCCGCGGCCAGTCTGGCTTGTTCGGTCAACCGCTCGCGTTGAATGACCGGGTCCACAAGTTCGGTGTATGCAGGAGCGATTTCAATACCGGCGATTACGAGATCCCATGCTTCGTTAAGCCGTGGATCATCCTGCCGCGGCGAGGCGAGCGGGCGTACCGATGCGGGGTAGTCACAGATGAACGTCGGCTCCATAATAGAGTGTTCGACCAGCTTCTCGAACAGCTCCAGCACGATTTCACCGTGTCCCCAAGTCGGATCGAGATCAACGCCATTCTTGTCGGCAAGGGTGCGCAGAAGATCGTCCGGCGTGTCTATGGTGATGGTTTCACCCACCGCATTGGAAACGACTTCGTGCAACGTGCGCCGGAGCCAGGAACGTTCAAGATCAATGGTCTTGCCATCGATATCTATCGTCGTCCGTCCGACCGCGCGTGCCGCGTCCAGAATGATTTCCCGGGTGAGTTCGGCCATCGTGTCATAGTCGCCGTACGCCTCGTATGCCTCGAGCATCGTGAACTCCGGGCTGTGCGAAGAATCCACACCCTCATTGCGGAACACTTTGCCGATCTCGTAGACCCTCTCCACACCACCGGCGACGGCCCGCTTCAGCGCAAGCTCAAGATTCGTCCGAAGTGTGACGGACAGGTCGAACGCGTTGACATGGGTCGTGAACGGACGGGCGGACCCGCCGTGAACGAGTTGCAGGCTCGGCGTCTCGACTTCCACGAATCCATGGCGGTGCAGCGTCTCGCGTACCGAGCGAATTACTTCCGCACGCATCCGAACCATCTCGCGAGCTCGCGGATTCACGATCAGGTCGACATACCGCTGGCGGACCCGCATCTGCTCGCTCATGGTCTTGTGCTCGACCGGAAGCGGCCGCAACGACTTAGTGATCATCGTCCAGCGGGTCGCCATCACCGAGAGTTCACCGCGCTTGCTCGCGCCCACCTCGCCTTCGATCCCGATGAGGTCGCCGATGTCGACCAGATGTTTGAAATCGGAGAGCGCGTCCTCGCCGACCCGGTCGAGCGACAGCATCGCTTGCAGTTCCGTGCCGTCCCCTGCCCGCAACCGCGCGAAGCACAGCTTGCCCGTGTTGCGCACGAAGATGACCCGTCCCGCGATCGTCACCGTGTCGCCCGTCATGGCTCCCGGTTCGAGATCGGGGTACGCCGCGCGGACCTCGGCCAGCGAGTGCGTACGGGCGAAGGTGCGGGCGTATGGCGCCGTCCCGCGGTCGAGCAACTCGGCCCGCTTCGCCCGACGGACCCGCATCTGCTCGGGTAGGTCGTCTGCCGGGGTCGGGTCTGGCTGCTCGGTCACGTTGCCCAAGCCTAGATGGCACGTTGGCGATTGGCATTGCCGATACCCCTGTCAGGTGCCACTCTCGAATCAAGAGGTACATCGAGGAGGTGAGGTCGATGGGTCAAGTAGATGTCGTCGACCGCGGTGGCCGAGAGATCGTCGTCTTCCTGTCCGGCGACATAACCGAGTCCGACCAGAACGCACTCGACGACGCGATCGACGAGGTCGAGGCCTTGGAGCGACTCAACGGCTTGAACTTCGCCGTCGTCGATATGCACAACGTGACATCAATCGGGCCGCCCGGCATCGCGTTCCTGCACCGGCTGCAGGACCGCGGCGACCGCACCGGCTTCGACGTCTCGTTCTCCGCGGTATCCGCGCCGGCGCACCGTGCCCTGGAAGCGGCCGGCTGGGAGTTCATCGAGCACAGCCCACCGCGGAGCACCATGTAGGATCCGCGACCTCTGAGCCGCGCGCGCCGGCACGGGTGGCCGGCGCCGTGTCAGGCCGTTGCGCGGAGTTTCCGTGCGATACCGCGTCTACAGAGCACGTAAGGCCGGGAATTGCCGGCTTAACGTGATCATTCTGGGGTGGATGGGGTGTTGCGGGTGAAAACCAGGTGGAGCCCGATCAGGGTCAGCCATGGTTCGTGGCGGTTGATGCGTTGCGACTCCTCGAGCACGAGCCTCGCCAGCCCGCCGGTTGCTATCACCGGCAATTCGCCCAGCGGGACGCCCAATTCCGCGGCCATCCGCTCCACGATGCCGTCCACCTGCCCACTGAACCCGTACAGCGCGCCGGACTGGAGCGCCTCGATCGTATTGCGCGCGATCACCGACCGCGGCCGCAGCAGTTCGACTCGCCGCAACTGTGCACCGGCATCACCCAGCGCGTCGAGCGAGACGCCGATACCGGGAGCGATCGCGCCGCCGATGTACTCGCCGCGCGCCGACACGACGTCGAATGTCGTCGCCGTCCCGAAGTCGACCACGATGCACGGCCCGCCGTCGGTCAGATACGCCGCTGCCAGCGAGTTGACGATCCGGTCGGTGCCGACCTCACGTGGATGGTCGACGATCACCGGAAGCCCGGTTCGCACACCGGGTTCGACCAGCACCGTCGGCAGGTCGCTGAAATAGCGCTCCACCATGTCCCGCATCTCATGAAGCACGGCGGGCACCGTCGAACAGATCGCCACGCCGGCCGGGTGGATGTCGTGCTCGCTGCCGGCCAACAAGCTGCGCAACAGCGCCCACATCTCGTCCGCGGTGCGGTGCGCATCGGTGGCGACGCGCCAGTGTTCGACGACCTTCGGTCCGTCGAGCATGCCGAGCATGGTTTGTGTATTGCCGACGTCGATCGCGAGCAGCACGGCTCAAGCCACCTCTCCAAGGTCGAACGCGATGTCGAGAGCGGGCGCCGAGTGCGTGAGCGCGCCCACCGCGAGGTAGTCGACGCCGGCCTCGGCGTACGGGCGGACGGTGTCCAGCGTCAGCCCGCCGCTGACCTCGAGACGAGTACGCCCTCGCACCGCGGCCTCGGCTACGGCGCGCACGGCTTCGGTTACTTCGGCGACAGCGAAATTGTCCAGCAGGACGAGCGACGCTCCCGCCTCGGCCGCCTCCACCGCCCCGGCGACGTCGTCCACCTCGACCTCGACCGGAACATCGGGGAAACGGTCGGCCACGGCGCGGTACGCCGCCGCGACACCGCCGGCGGCAACCACGTGGTTGTCCTTGATCAGCGCGGCGTCGGACAACGACATACGGTGGTTCTGCCCGCCGCCGCACCGCACCGCGTATTTCTCGAGCGGCCGCAGCAGCGGCGTGGTCTTGCGCGTGTCGCGGATGACGGCGCCCGTACCGGCGACGGCGTCGACCCATGCCCGGGTCAGCGTCGCGATCCCGGACAGCCGACCCGCCACGTTCAGCGCGGTCCGCTCCGCGACGAGCAACGCCCGGGTCGAGCCGGAGATGCTCATCAGCACGTCCCCGGCGCGGACCGCATCGCCGTCAACCGACGACGTCTTGCGCTCGTACTCACCCCCGGTCGTCACGGCGAACACCGCCTCGGCGACCGGCAGCCCGGCGACCACCCCGTCCCGCCGCGCCACGACATCACCAGTCGTGCGCTGGCCGGCGGGGACGGTCGACTCACTCGTCACGTCCACGCCGCCGGCGAGATCCTCATCCAGCGCCGCGGTGACGAACCACTCCACCCACTCCGGGTCGAGGCCGGCGGCACGGAGCCGGTCTGCAAGTTCCAGAGGCAGCGTCATTACAGTCCTTTCGCGGGTCGGTCCGCCGCGGGCAGCGGCTGGTACCGCGTCGTCAGCACGCCGTCCGGATCGAGCCGGCTCAGCAGGTGGCCGCGCCAGTGCGCGTCGTCCCGCTCCGGGAAGTCGGCACGCCAGTGCCCACCGCGCGACTCCTCTCGCAACGCGGCGTGCGCCACGAGCGTAGCGGCCACGGCGTGCAGGTTCGTCGTCTCCCACGCCTCGGTGGACGCTTCGTCAGTGACGCGTTCCTCACCGAGGCGGGCGAGCCGCTCAGCCGCAGCGGCCAACGACGTCCCGGATCGGACGACGCCCGCCTCAGTCGTCATCGCGCCCTGGACGTAGAACCGCGCGTCGTTCGACAGCAATGTGGGGGAGCCGTCCCGCTCGACCGGTTCGGCCTGATCCGGCAGCCCGGCTGCAAGCTCAGCGGCGATCCGGTGGCCGAACACCAGTCCTTCGAGCAGCGAGTTCGACGCCAGCCGGTTCGCGCCGTGCACGCCGGTGCACGACACTTCGCCGCAGGCGTAGAGGCCAGGGACGGACGTCCGCCCGTGCAGATCGGTGCGCACGCCACCGCTGGCGTAATGCTGCGCCGGCGTGACCGGGACCAGGTCCGTCGCCGGGTCGAAGCCGGCCTCGCGGCAGCGCGCGACGATCGTCGGGAACCGGTGCTCGAGGAACTCCGCGCCGAGATGGCGCGCGTCCAGCCACACGTGTTCGGCACCTGTCTCGGCCATGGCCTGCACCGCGGCTTTGGACACCACGTCCCGTGGCGCGAGTTCGGCAAGCTCGTGCCTTCCCACCATGAACCGGCGCCCCTCGACGTCACGCAGCACGGCACCCTCGCCACGAACCGCTTCCGAGATCAGCGGCTGCTGCCCCTTGGCCGAGCGGCCGAGCCACATCACGGTCGGGTGGAACTGGACGAATTCCAGGTCGGCGACTTCGGCACCGGCGCGCAACGCCGCAGCGACGCCATCGCCGGTGGCCACGGCCGGGTTGGTCGTCGAGGCGTACACCTGGCCGATCCCGCCGGTCGCCAGGACGACGGCCCGTCCGAGCGCCGCGCCGACGCCGTCGCGCTGCCCTTCCCCGATGACGTGCAGCGTGACACCGCATGCCCGGCCGTCCGCGGCGTTGAGCACGTCCACCACCAGCGCGTGCTCGATGACCTCGATGTTCGGGTCCGCACGGACCGCCTGGAGCGCCTCGATCAGTGCCCGGGAGATCTCGCGCCCGGTGGCGTCACCGCCGGCATGCGCGATCCGGTCGTGCAGGTGCCCGCCCTCCCGGGTGAGCGCGATCTCCCCGGAGTCGGTCCGTTCGAATTCAGCCCCGAGCGCGGCCAGTTCACGTACCCGTTTCGGCCCTTCGGTAACGAGAACCCGCACCGCCTCGTCGTCGCAGACGCCCACGCCGGCGACAAGCGTGTCCCGGAGGTGTGCGTCCGGGCTGTCGCCCGGGTCCAGCGCTGCGGCGATGCCACCCTGGGCCCAGAACGTGGAGCTCTCCTGCAGCGTGGTCTTGGTGACGAGCAGCACCCGGCCCGCCCGGCGTGCCTCCAAGGCCGTGGTCAACCCGGCGATACCGCTCCCTACGACGATGACGTCAGCCTGGGTCGTCCAGCCCGGTTCGGGCGTCAGGAGCCGGCGGGCGAGTCGCGGCGGAGTCACGCACTAACTCTAGAGCGCGCCCGAGCAACCGTAGGATGCGGCGGGTGAGGGGCGGTGCCCTAAGGTCGAGCCATGGCACAGGTCTATGGCAAAGCCACACTGAGTCCGACCAAACGCGACCTGCTCAACGCCTGGTTGCCGACGCGGCAATGGTTTCCGGCGGACGCGCGCGTCGGGAAGCTGCGCGCCTACCGGTTCGACGATCCGGCCGGCGAGGTCGGGCTGGAGTCCTTCGTCCTCGACGTCGCGGACGGAGTCATCGTGCACGTCCCGCTGACGTACCGGGACGCACCGCTCACCGGTGCCGAGGCGTTCCTCGTCGGGACGGCGGACCATTCCGTGCTCGGAGAGCGCTGGGTCTACGACGGCTGCGGCGACCCGGCCTGGGCGGCCGCGCTGGCCAATGCGATCCTCGGCGGCGGCACCGAAGCCGAGGTGTTCGCCGAAGGTGGCGAGCGTCGCGAGCCGAAGGTGACGGTCAAGGGATCGGGGACGGCCGGCGCTTCGGTGGCTGTGCCTGCCTCGGTGCAGTGCGAGGACGACGGACGGGCGACCGTCACGCACATTGACGGCATGAAGCTCGTGACCGTCCGCCTGATCGGCACCGATATCTCGGCGAACGAGACCCTCGTCGCCCGCTGGGGCGAGAATAACGAGGCGGTCGTCGCCGGCATCGCCTGACGCCACCGGTCCTGCCGCAAAAAGTAAGGACAATGTCACCGCGCAGAGGCATTTGTCCAGGTCGCGAGTCAGACCAGGTCGGCTATTCCTTACTTTTTACGGATGATCTTGCCGTAGACGGATCTCACGGTTGTCGAGCAGACGGGTTGAGCCGAACCGCGCCGCGACAAGCAGCCGCGCCTCGCCCGAGGACGGCGCAGGCTCGAGGTCGGGCGATCGTAGCTCCAGGTAGTCGACGGCTACGCCGGCCAGCTCCGCACGGGCGGCGGCCAGAACTGCGGCCGGCCCGTCAAGGCCGGCAGCGGTACCGGCTTCCAGTGCCCGCGAGAGCGCCAGGGCCTGCGCGCGCTCACTCTCGGACAAGTACACATTCCGGCTCGACAAGGCCAGGCCGTCCGGCTCCCGCACGATCGGCGCACCGACGATCTCGTGCGGCATTTCCAGGTCGGCGACCATGCGCCTGATCAATGTCAGCTGCTGGTAGTCCTTCTCGCCGAACACCGCGTAGCTCGGGACGGTGAGATTGAGCAGCTTGGCGACCACTGTCAGCACACCGGCGAAATGAGTGGGACGCGCCGCCCCCTCCATCTCGGTTGCCAACGACCCCGGGTTGATCGTCACACTCGGATCACCGTTCGGATACATCTCCGCGCGATCAGGGGCGAAAACCAGATCCACCCCCTCGGCCCGGCACGACGCGAGGTCGGAGTCGAACGCTCGCGGGTACTTGTCGAAATCCTCGTCCGGGGCGAACTGCAGCGGGTTCACGAAGATTGTCACCGTCACGAGGCCGTCCGAGCCGACCAGTTCCCGCGCCCTCCGGATCAAGCTGATATGGCCTTCATGAAACGCGCCCATCGTCATGACGACCGCCGACTCGGCGGCAGCGCTCTCGGCGAGCGCCTCGGCCAGTTCGCTGCGCGTTCGGGTGACTATCGTCTCCACGGCCAGCACGATAGACGACGGGCTACCGGCTAGACGCAAACGATCGTCAGGTCGGGGTTGATGGCGCGGATGTCGTCGGGGTCAGACGTGAGGACGACGCCCCCGGTCGCCTGGCCGAGGGATGCGACATGTGCGTCTATCACATCGCTCGCGCCCGTCACAGCGAGCAGCCGCCCAAGGTCGAACGCCACGGCATCGTTGAGCGCATGCACGCGGACCGCTCGGGTCTTGAGCACTCTCGCCACGTTGTGCTGCCGCGCATCGCCGCGCCACACCTGGGCGACGACGCCCGCCGCAACATGACCCACCTGTCGACCCGCGACGAGCTCTGCCATCAGTGCGAGCATTCGCTTATTTCGACGCTGAAGAGCGATGAGCGCGCCAGCGTCGAACACTACCGTCTTCATGCCGCATCGGCATTGGCGCCATGGTCAGTGCCTAGAACCGCCCGCGCCCACGAACGATCGTCCGCTGTGATACCGCCGGCGTCCGCAATCATCGCCTCGACAACACTCGCGGCCTCCACCCAGTCCGGTTCTCGCTCGGCCAGGCCGACGAAGTACGCCGACACAGACTCCGCGTGACCCGCTTCGACTGCCCGCGCGGCTTTAGCGGCAACGTCGTCGGGGACACTGATCGTGACGCGCTTGATCGACATAACATGAGCATACCAGATGCATACTGACAACGAGATGACCGCTGCCGTGTCGCCTGCCACGCTGTTACGCACACGGGGGTGACCACTCACAGCACTATTCGGGCCACAGGCAGAGATCTCAGCCCCATCACCGAGCTGCGAACTTTTCGCCGCTCTGCAACGGGCACGAAACCTTGGCGAGGCTCCTCATTTACGGGCGCAGCACAGCGCCCACGTCGGCTGGCACCCAGCCAACAGGCTTGAGCTGTTTGCCATCGTCCCGCTGCGGCCCGGATGCCTTGGCAAGATTCGCGCGGTGCACCTCACGGAAGACCGCATTGGCCGGTATTCCCAGAGCGAGCATGGCGCCGTACGTCACGTACAGCAGGTCCGCTAGTTCGTGCGCCAGCGGGGCGAGCGCTTCGGCATCCACCGCATCGTCGTCGAGGATCTTGCGTAGCCGCTCCATCTCGTCTGCTACCTCGCGGTACTCCTCGGCCAGCAGCGATCGACGCAAGGCAAGCAGCTTGGCATCCGGCAGCGTAGGCCGGCTGGGCATGGCTGCACCAACCGCTCGATGGAACTCCGCGACCAGGTCCGCATTAGTGGTTTGCGCCGGCTCAGGTGCCTGTTCCATCCGCGCGATGTTAATAGATCAAGGGACGGAGTCGAGGAAGTTGTCGACCGCATCGCGGAACGCTGCCGGTTGTTCGACCCACGGGAAGTGGCCGCACCGCTCGATCGCGGCGAAGCGTCCCGCCGGAAAGACATCGGCCAACGCCTGCAGCGCCACGACACCGGTGCCGCAGTCTTCTGCTCCGGCGATGACGAGCACCGGCGCCGTGACGGCGCCCAACCGAGCGACCAGATCTGTCGGTGGTTCGACGCTGAAGTAAGCCCGAGCGGCTGCAAGCCGGTAGTGCGCACCGTGCGCGTGCGCTTGCTCTGCCGACCCCCATCTCGCATATCCCATCGGTGCGATCTGCCGCTGCCACGCGTTGAACGCAGCCTCCGGGTCGGATGCATCGTCCAGACCGGGACCGTCCCGCATCGCCGCCAACGCGGTATCGAACGCGGCATCACCACGGCGCTTCTCGATGAGCTCGTCGGTATCGGTCGCCTTTGCGCCAATGGTGGACGCCGGCGGCGTGATCAGAACCATGCCCTCGACGCGCGTCGGGAGTTGGGCGGCGTATGCGATCGCGAGCCGCGCCCCGGCCGAATGGCCGACCAGGAGCACTCGCTCAAGACCAAGATGCTCCCGGAGGCATTCGATGTCATCGGCCTGACGCCAGTACGAGCCAAGCGCTGCCTCCTCGGGCATTGGCGAGTCCCCCACGCCCCGAAGGTGCGGGCAGATCAACTCGTTGCGCTCGCCGAGCCCGGCGAGATCGCCAAGGTAGCTGGGATGGCATGCAGCGCCACCGGCGAGCGTCACAAGAGAACGCACCCGCCCGCGAGGCGCTACTCCCAGGACGTAGTAATGCAGCGGCGTGGCGTCGGCGCCCATATAGCCAGGCATGCGACCTGATCATACAAACCGGAGAACCGGCGCCGGAATCTTGATGTGCGGCGCTGCGTACCGTAATGTCTTTCGCTTGTGTCTGCGCTGGGGGTTCTTCTCGCCAGCGGCTTCCGGCGTTGGGCGACGTACCGGATGGCTGCGGCCGCGGGCGCCTTCACCAACACGGTATTCGGCCTGATCCGGGCGTACATCACCGTTGCCGCGATCGGTGCCGCCGGCGGGACGCTCGCCGGGTACAGCGCGGCCGAGGGAATCACGTACGCCTTCCTCGCCCAAGCCCTGATCGGGCCGGTCAATATCTTCCACTGGACCGAGTTGGC
>DASUTB010000016.1:0-59614 GCA_036374835.1 Jiangellaceae bacterium
GCCGGCTCGCTCGATCACTTTGCCCCCGCGGTCGATGCCGGCGCGGACGCCGTCCTGGCCGCCAGCGTCTTCCACTTCGGCGACCTTCGAATCGGCGAGGTCAAGGCCGCTCTCGCGTCGTCCGGCCACCCCGTCCGCTGACCGGTCCGAGAGATCACGCCGGCTCGTACATCTCGTCGACACCGACGAGCCGCACGTGACGGGATCGCGCTTCGGTGCGCAGCTGTTCGTCGAAGCCGGCCCCGCTGTAGCCGATGAGGACCGTGTCCTCGGTGTCGAATCCCTTGGCCGCCAGCAGGTTGCGCGCTCGGCGGAGCCTGCTGAGATGGCGCATGTCCAGCACGTCGCCCCACTTGGCCTCGCCCAGTGCAAGGAGCTTCTTCGGCTGAGCTGGCTGGCTTGGTGCCAGGGCGACCACGTCCACCTGGATCTGAGTTCTGTTGTCCGGATCGGCCACGGTTCCGGCCGATACGCGTCCAGCCGGCGAACCGAACAGCTCACTCCCGGCGAGCATGGCGTGCTCGCGACACAGCTTCTCGAAGTGCGGGCCCATCACCTGGGATTCGAACCTGGGCTTGGCGTCACTCCATACTCGGCCGGCCTCACCCAGTTCCAGCGATCGCCACTCGGGACGCATGACGGCCTGGTAGAACGCGATAAGCGGCTCGGCGATGAGGTACTGGCTACGACCATCGCGGAAAGCGTCCGGCTCGCGGGCGATGAGGCGGCTGTCCTCGAGGACCGTGAGCGGATGCGAGATGTCGGCCGCCCGCCGACCCAGGTAGTTCGCGATACCACCTCTCGTGGCGTTGCCGGCAGCGATCGCCGCGAGCACCGAGTTGTACAGCGCTGCATCACGTACGTCTGTTTCCTCGGCAAGTAGATAACGCGCCTCTCGGAACAGCGGCCGGCGTGGGTTGAGCACCGTTCGCTCGACCCACGAGTCGAAGTCGGCCATGCCCGAAGGCGCGTCGTCTCGGACGAACTCACGCCGGTAGGCGGGCGTACCACCGACCACCGCGTGCAGCATGGCGGCGAGCTTTGGGTCGGTCACGCCCCAGAACTGAGCAGCCAGTCGGTAGTCGAACGGCTGGATTATCAGTTCAAGTCCGGCGCGGCCACGTAACGGAGCCGTGCCTGCCAGAAGGCTGCCCATCACCGACATCGCCGAGCCGCAGATCAGGACTCGTGCCAGGGACGTGCGCCCGCCTTGGGCGTGCTGATCAATCGCGCGCTGGAGCAGGGATGGGAGCGCCGGGTTGGCCTTCATCAGGTATGGGAATTCGTCGATGACGACCAACGTCGGGCTGTCACCGGCGATACCGAAGACCGCCGCGAGCGCGTCGTACCAATCGGCGAACGAAAGTGGGGCGGGCGCACCGATGCGTCGGGCAACCTCGGCTCCGAGCATGCGAAGTGATTCCGCCTCGGTTCCCTGCGCCGCCTCGAAGTAGAAACCACCTAATTCGGCGGCAAGTGCACTTAACAAGTAGGTCTTGCCCTGGCGCCGGCGCCCGCTCACGACGCCTAGCGTGGCACGAGGTTGAGGGTCCGCGGCGAAGTCGACGAGCGCGTCCCAGTCGTCGTCGCGATCGAATACATGAGAAGGCTTTCGCATGGCTAAATTATAGAACTGTACTTCCCAGGAGTATAGTTCATGGAACTACATACCTAGATATTGCCTGGCGCATGATGTGCTCTGGACACAACCGTTGGCCATCGCCGACGCGTCTGCACAATGGGAGGCTGCCGACAAAGGGACCTACATGCATGATGATCAGCGGCGTGAGTTCGCCGAGCTTGCCAGTACTGAGCTCCCGGGTCTGCGTCGTTTCGCCTATGCCCTGGTCGGCGATTGGCATCGTGCGGACGACGTAGTTCAAACGGCATTGGAACGTATGTACGTGAAATGGCCGCGGCTGCGCGATGTCGCCGACCCAGGCGCATACCTTCGGACGGTCGCGGCCAGGTGCGCGGCCAGCGAGTCGCGGCGGTCGTGGTTCCGCCGTGAGCGGATTGTGGCAGTGATGCCGGACCAGGCGATCTCGGACGGTGCGGCGCAGGCGGCAGATCGACTTGACTTGGTACAAGCCCTTGCCGGGCTGAGCGTGAAGCAGCGAGCCATCGTCGTCCTCAGATTCGTGGAGGATCGTTCGGTGGCTGACGTGGCGTACATCCTCGGCATCGCGCCGGGCACGGTCAAACGGCAGAGCCACGACGCGCTTGAGACGCTGCGGCAGCGGCTTGTAACCGACGAACAGCGGCCTATGCGGGAGGAGTTGTGACATGTCCGATGTGATCGACGCCCTGAAGGCTGCGCACCGGAACGCCATACCACCCACGCCGTTCGACCTAGACGACTCGATCCGGCGCGGTCAACGACGTCTGCGGCGTCGTCGAATCACGAACGTGGGGCTTGGAGTTGCGGCGGCGGCCGGGGTCGTCGCTGCGGCGCTGTTGCTTCCGGAATCTACGAACGGCCCGGACCCGGTCGACGAGGCGACGTTCGCGATTCTCGACGAGCCGCAACGGGAAGTCGACGAGTTGCCGCCGACCGTACGCCAGGAGATGAGTCGGATCGACTTGTCGAGTACCAGGTTGATCGGCGAGTATGACGACCTCAGCTACTGGCTGGCCACGAGCGAAGAGGGCGATACATGCGTTGTTGCCGCTGAGAACGAGACGTGGCTCAGTACCAGCTGTGGCCGCGGCCCGTGGCTTGGAATAGGCAATAGAACGACCGACGACGAGATCGTGACCGCCCTCGCCTTTGCCGACAACCTGCATCTCGGGATCACCCAGCACGCCGGATTTACCGTCATCTCGGACAACCTGGCTATCAGCACGATGTCCGAAAATGAGCGCGCGGAGCTGACCGAAGTGCTCGAGAGTTCCTCTGAATACTTCACAGTATTCGCGGAGCCGCAGCGCCCATCAGATCGACTGCCCGAGGCGCAGAACCGATCCGACTGGCCATTCCAGGAAGCTGCGACGCGTTACGTCGGGGAATACCGCGACGTACGGTACTGGATGGGGGCGCTGCAGAACGACCCGCCCGAGGATTATGAGCAGATCTGCCTGATCGGTGTTGCCGCCGGCGGGGAGTGGCGCGGCACTTCGTGCTCAGACCCGCTCAACGTCTCGGGCGAAGCGCCGCGCTGGCCGCTCGAGCACACTGATCCGGAAGAATTGATCACAGTTGCGCTGGTACCGGATGATTATGAGCTGACCGACGAGCAGTCCAGCACGTTGGAGCAAGTCGCGCCGAACCTCTACCGCGACGCGACGCCGACTGACTAATCGCGGGCGGCCTCGGCTGACGGCAGGGCGAGCATGCGGTCGAGGGCGACCCGGGCCCAGTGGGCGGTGTCGTCGTCGACCTCGATGCGGTTGACCACACGCCCCTCGACGAGGTTCTCGAGCGCCCAGACGAGGTGGGGCAGGTCGATGCGGTTCATCGTCGAGCAGAAGCAGACGGTCTTGTCGAGGAAGACGACGGTCTTGTCCGGGTGCTGCTGCGCGAGGCGCTTGACCAGGTTCAACTCGGTGCCGATGGCCCACGCCGAGCCGGCCGGGGCGGCGTCGAGCGTCCTGATGATGTACTCGGTCGAGCCGACGTAGTCCGCGGCGGTGACGACCTCGTGCTTGCACTCCGGGTGGACGAGCACGTTGACCTCCGGGATGCGGGCCCGGACATCGGCGACCGACTCGGCGGAGAACCGGCCGTGCACCGAGCAGTGGCCCTTCCACAGCAGCATCTTCGCCGCGCGCAGCTCGTCGTCCGTCACACCGAAGTCCTTGGCGTGCGGGTCGATGACCACGCAGTCGTCCAGCGACATGCCCATATCCAGGACGGCGGTGTTGCGGCCGAGGTGCTGGTCGGGGAAGAACAGCACCTTCTCGCCCTGCTCGAACGCCCATTCCAGCGACCGCTTGGCGTTGCTGGACGTGCAGACCGCGCCCCCGTTGCGGCCGCAGAACGCTTTGATGTCGGCCGAGGAGTTCATGTATGTGATCGGGACTGTGACATTTGCCACACCGGCATCGGCGAGCCGATCCCATGCGTCCTCGACCTGCACGAGCCGGGCCATGTCGGCCATCGAGCATCCTGCGGCCATGTCCGGCAGCACCACCTGCTGCGAGTCCGCGGTGAGGATGTCCGCCGACTCGGCCATGAAATGCACGCCGCAGAACACGATGTACTCGGCTTCGGGACGGGCGGCCGCGTCGCGGGCCAGCTTGAACGAGTCGCCCGTGACGTCGGCGAACTGGATGACCTCGTCCCGCTGGTAGTGGTGGCCCAGGATGAAGGCCTTGTCGCCGAGCGCTTCGCGGGCGCGGCGGGCCCGATCGACCAGGTCGGGATCGCTGGCCGCAGGCAGGTCGCCCGGACACTCCACACCACGCTCGCTGGCCGGATCGGCGGATCGGCCGAGCAGGAGCAGCGGCAGCGGGGTTGCGGGCTGCGGCTCAGTGATCGTCATTTCGCATGCCTCCCGGACGTGGTTTCCGGCACAATGATCCCACACCGTAGAACCGCTTCAGCAGTGGCAGACTTCCCATATGGGGACGCTGCTTGGTTTTGCCTTCGCCGTTGTCGTGATCGTCGCGGCGTTCGTGGTGTCGTCCGCCTCACGCCGAGCCGAGCGTGCCGAAGAGCGTGCGGACGTCCTCGCGGCTCGCAACATCGCGCTCGAGCGCGCAGTCGCCGTTGCGCAACAGACTCTGCGGTCGTTGTCCAATGACACCCGGATCGACTCGGGCATGGCGGTCGAGATCGACACCGCACTGGCGGACGTGCGACGGGCGGCACAAGGTGACGCTCTGGAGTGAGCGGGGCGGGTCGCGTCGTGGCGTCGACGCGAAAGCCTGGCCGCCGGCTTGAACGTGACGTATGGTGCCCGAGTGAGCAATGCGGGGCACGAATTCGATCCCTACGCGCGTCCGGCGAACTCGTCGGGAGACTCCTCAACGGAGCCGACCAGCGGCCACACACCGCCGCACTGGTCCGCCGGCCCTGCCGGCTGGCCATCGGCCGAGCCGCCCAAAGGTCTAGCGGTCGCGAGCCTGGTATGTGGGATCAGCGGGATCCTCTTGTCCTGGTTCCTGCTCGGCATTCCCAGCATTCTCGCGGTGATCTTCGGCCATATCGCGCTGTCGAGGGCCAAGCAGGGCACCGGGAGCGGACGCGAACTCGCGATCGCCGGTTTGATCACTGGTTATGTGATCATCGGGATCTTTGCGTTGTTCCTGTTCCTCGGGTTCGCGATGTTCATGGCGGTCGGTTAGCGCTCAGCGCATCGAACGGTCCGGCGGGCCTCGCGGTGGTCGCGGGCAGTGCGGTTGTGGGCTCCAGCCGTCGCCGCCCGGCCGCGAGAGTGCGTGGACCCGTGTCGGGTGTGGCAAGTCAGCCGAACGGAACCGACGGGATGTAGGGGACCGGCGGGCGCATATGCCGCAGTGCGAGGTAGGCGTCCTGCTGCACTTCGAGTCCGGCCGCCAGACCCACGTCGAGCGCCCAATCCTGATCGGCGGTGAGTGTGCGGATCACCGCCTCATCTCCGGCGTGGCGCAGTGCCGACCATAGGAGACGCTGCGCGATATTCCGGCTGGTGGCGGCCAGCAAGGTGATCCGCGGCCCGTCGACGTACACGTACCCACTGCCGGTCAGCCGGTCGCAGACGAGCAGCTGCGCATACTTGCCGAGCAGAAGATGATCTGGCCGGTGGGTTGCGCCGCGGACGCGGCGATCTACCGAGTCGACGAGGTCGAGGTCTCCGTCCGATCCGAACCGGACACCGTCGACGATCGGGATCGCGTCCCTGCTCACGGTGCCGCGCAACTGCATGGTCGGGCTGATCGTGAACCCAGCCCGCCGGTATCGGCGCACGGCGCGCGGGTCGGGTGTGCTGCAGATCAAACCCCGAAGGCAGCCGGCGCCGTACTCCAGCGCCGCGCCGAGCAGCGCCACGCCCATCCCGCGGCCCTGGATCTCCGGGTCGACCGCATATGTCGACAGCACCCACAGCATGTCGCGTCGCAGCGCCACCGCGACGCCGATCAGGTCGCCGCCGTCCTGAGCGACCCAGCAGCCTGCCGGGTCGGTGTCGATCAGATGGTGCAGGCGTGTCGTCCAGCGATCCAGCTGTTCGGGGTTCCGGCGTGCCGGCGCGCCCGGGATGGCTCCCGCGTACGCCCGCGCGGTGAGCCGCTCGGCGGGTTCGACGTCCTCCGCACGCATGGGCCGGATCCGCATAGGTGCCACTCTGTCATTCAACCTTCCTGAGCCGCACCGGAGATTTCGCCTGCGGGCTTGGCCGGAGCCGCGGTGAACCGGGTCGGCGCCGGTACGGCAGACTCGTGCACCATGCGGGTAGTGGTGGCGCCGGACAAGTTCGCGGGCACGTTGACGGCGGTCGAAGCGGCGGCCGCGATCGCGTCGGGCTGGCGGTCGGTGGCGCCGGACGACGAGATCGTCACGATTCCGGCAGCCGACGGGGGACCGGGGTTCGTCGACGTCCTGCACGCTTCCTTGGGTGGCGAGCTGCTGGCCGTCACCGTGCGCGGTCCGCTGGAGGCGCGGGTTCCTGCCACGGTGCTGCTGGGCGAGGAGACCGCGTACATCGAGTCCGCCCAGGCCAACGGGCTGCATCTGCTGCCGCAGGAAGAAGGTGAACCCGTTGCCGGGTTCGCTGAGCAGGCGTCCACCTATGGCGTGGGGGAGTTGATCGCAGCCGCGATCGACGCGGGTGCGCGCCGTGTCGTCGTCGGTCTCGGCGGCAGCGGAACCAACGACGCGGGCGCCGGCATGCTGGCCGCTCTCGGCGCGACCAGCCAGCCCGAAGGGGCTCTTACCGCCGGCGTGGCCGGCCTTGCCGAGCTGGGATCGGTGGACGTCGAGCCGGCAAGGGCGCGAGTTCGCCGAACCGAGCTGGTCGCCGCATGCGACGTGGACAATCCGTTGCTCGGCCTGCGCGGTGCCACGAACGTGTTCGGCCCGCAGAAGGGCATCGCGGCGGACCGGCTGATCGAGGTGGACGGCGCGTTGACCCGGTTCGCCCATCTGGCGGGGCACGATGCGGCCGAAGCCAAGGGTGCCGGTGCCGCCGGCGGGCTCGGCTACGGCCTGCTGCTGCTCGGTGCGCTCCGCGAGCCCGGCTTCGGGACGGTGGCCGCCGCGTCGGGACTGGCCGATGCGGTCGCAACCGCCGACGTGGTCGTCACCGGCGAAGGCAGGCTCGATTGGCAGTCGCTCGGTGGAAAGGTCATCTCCGGTCTCGCCGAGTTGGCCGGCGCGGCGACGCGTCCGTGCATCGCGGTTGCCGGCGATGTTCAGGTCGGCACCCGCGAGCTGCGGGCCAACGGGGTGGAAGCCGCATACTCCCTGGTCGAGATGGTCGGAAAGGATGCTGCGTTGAACGCGCCGGCCGAGAGCCTCATCGCGGCGGCCGCGCGTGTGGCTAAGACCTGGAGCCGTTGATGTGCAACCATGGGAATGGTGAAGCACAGACGTGCGTTCACATTGAGAACCGAACCCGACGATGGTGGGAGCGACATGACTGTTTCGGACCAGGCGCAGGAGACTCAGGCGTCGACCGTCGTGCTGACCGACGGTGCGGCGGCCAAGGTCAAGGCGCTGCTGGACCAGGAAGGTCGTGACGACCTCGCGCTGCGGATCGCTGTCCAGCCCGGTGGGTGCTCTGGCCTGCGGTATCAGCTCTTCTTCGACGAGCGGCAGCTCGATGGCGATATCGTGAACGACTTCGGCGGAGTGAACGTCGTCGTCGACCGGATGAGCGCGCCGTACCTGGGCAACGCCACGATCGACTTCGTGGACACGATCGAGCGTCAGGGCTTCACGATCGACAACCCGAACGCGTCGGGTTCCTGCGCCTGCGGCGACTCCTTCCACTGATTCTCTCCAGAATGACCACGTAAAGCTGGGAATTCCCAGCCAAACGTGGCATGCAGACCGAGTAAGGCACGGACAGGCGCAGCATCGGCTCTTTGCTTGGCCTTTCGTGCTTTGCGTTCTTTACCGGCCGCGTTTAGCTGGGAAGTGCCGGCGTTACGTGATCATTCAGGTATGGCGGCGGACAAGGTAGGACGGTGCGCCGTCCACGTCGTCGCCTCGGCCCTCATACGTGTGCGACCGTAGCCGGCACCACGCGGGGACGTCCGCCGCCGCGGCCGGATCGTCCGCGACAACCGCGATTAGCCCGCCAGGCGGAACGTCCTCGATCCGCCGCGCCAGCTCGATGATCGGCTGCGGGCAGAGTAGCCCGCGGCAATCAAGAAGAATGCCGGGTTGGTCCAAGGTCTGCTCCGATGTGCTGGCGGATTATCGGGTCCGGGCGGATTATCGGGTAACAGAATCCGGCATACCGGACGCCTCACGCTCGATTATCCGCCCGGACCCGATAATCCGCCAGGATGCGTACGGTCACAGGCCATCCACTCCAGCAGCATCTCGAAGCCGCGCGACTACGCGAGGTAGCACATCCAGGAAACGTGTGACGTCCGCCTCGGTAGCGGTCTGGGTCAGCGAGACCCGGACGTTCCCGTGCGTCAGCACACCCATCGCTTCGAGCACATGGCTCGGCTGCAATGTACTCGCCGTGCACGACGAGCCGCTCGATACCGCGAATCCCTCCCTGTCCAACTCCGTGACCAGCGCCTCCCCGTTCACATACAGGCACGAGAATGTAACCAGGTGAGCAAGCCGCCGGGTCGGATGCCCGACGACTTCCACGTCGGGCACCAACTCGGGCACGCGCTGCCGGATCCGGTCGATCAGCGGCCTCTGTACAGCGGCCAGCGCGTCTCGCTCGTCCATCCTGGCCTGGAGTGCCGCGGCCGCGGCGACCGCAGCAGGCACATTCTCGAAGCCGGGCACGCGTCCGCTGCCACGCTCGTCCTCGGGACCCGGTGAGCGCCAGCGGGTGCCGCGGCGGATCGCCAGCACGCCGACGCCGGCCGGCCCGCCCCACTTGTGCGCGCTGGCGGCCAGGACGTCCCAGCCGGAGGACACATCGTCCCGGCCGAGGCTCTGCGCCGCGTCCACGACCAGCGGTACGCCGAGATCGTCGCACGTCTTGGCGACCTCCGCGACCGGCTGCACCGTCCCTACCTCGTGATTCGCCGACTGCAGGCAGGCAACAGCGGTGTCGCCCGAGAGTTCGGTAGCGAACCGTTCAGCGTCCACCAGGCCGCTGGAGTCCACTCCAATTGTGCGCAGGTCGCCGTCCGGCACCGCCCGTGCGGCATGGAACACGCTGGAGTGCTCTATCGCGGATACGACGATACGGCTGCCCGTGCGCCGCCGTGCCGACGCCGTTCCGAGGACGGCGTAGTGCACGGCCTGAGTGCCGCTCGCGGTGAACACGACCTCGTCCGGGCGTGCCCTGATCACGCCGGCGACCACCTCACGCGCCGAGTCCAGCAGCAGCCGGGCCTGCCGCGCCGAACGGTAGAGCCGGGCCGGGTCGGCCCACCCGGACTCGTACGCTGCCAGCAGCGCTTCGCGGGCAGCCGGGTGTAGCGGTTCGGTGGACGCGGCGTCGAAATAGCCGCTGGACGACGACGTGGGTGCCACGACATGAAGGGTAATAGCCACCTTCTGCGTTGTGGCTCAGGCGTTCCGGCTATGGTGGCCAACGGCAGACAAAGAGTTGCCCACCGTATGCTGCCCGCGGCACGCCATGCCCGGGAAGCTACGGCGGCAGGGAGAGGCACTCGTAGAAAGGCGCTTCGTGGCTGTGAACAGTGAACGACCACGACACTTGCGTCGTGTGACCGGGCTGACGCTTGCCGGCGCCGGTCTGGTTCTGAGCGGATGCTCGGCCGACCAGTGGCAACGTGCCGGCTTGCCCGAGCCGGCCACTGAGGAGACGCCGCTGATCGGCGACCTGTGGGTCGGCACGTGGATCGCGGCGCTCGGCGTCGGCGTGCTGGTATGGGGCCTGATCCTGTGGGCATCGTTCCGGTACCGCAGGCGCAATGACGAGTTGCCGCCGCAGACGCGGTTCAACGCCCCGATCGAGTTCCTCTACACGATGGCGCCGTTCGCCATCATCGCGGCGCTGTTCTACTGGACGGTGGCCAACCAGCAGGAGATCCTCGATACATCCGAAGAGCCGGACCTTCGGATCGGAGTCGTCGGGCAGCAGTGGTCGTGGACGTTCAACTACCTCGACGCCGACGTGTACGACATCGGGACGACCACGAACCGTCCCACCCTGTACCTTCCCGTCGACCAGACCGTCGAGTTCGAACTCAACTCACCGGATGTCGTTCACTCGTTCTGGATCCCGGCGTTCTACATGAAGGTGGACGTCATTCCCGGCAAGTCCAATACGTTCCAGGCAACGCCCAACGAAGAGGGCAGCTACGCCGGCAAGTGTGCCGAGTTGTGCGGCGTGTACCACTCGCAGATGATCTTCGACGTGGAGATCGTCAGCCAAGCCGAGTTCGACGAGCACATGGCCGAACTCGAGGAGCGCGGCCAAACCGGCCACATCAACGCGCCGCTGCGGGCGTCGTACAGCCAGGACTCGGGCGAGATTGAGGAGATTCAGAGCGGAGGCCCGTCGTCGTGACCACCTACCTGGAGCGCACCGAGCAAGCGATGCCGCCGCCGGCGCGTCCGGCCCGGCGGCCCGGCAACATCGTCGTGCGGTGGATGACCTCTACCGACCACAAGGTCATCGGCTATCTGTACTTGATAACGTCGTTCGGGTTCTTCCTGGTGGCCGGTGTGATGGCCGTGCTGATCCGGATGCAGCTGTGGTCGCCGGGTACCGCGGTCGTCAGTGACCACATGTACAACCAGCTGTTCACCATGCACGGCACGGTGATGCTGCTGTTGTTCGCCACACCGTTGTTCATCGGCTTCGCCAATGTCATAGTGCCGCTGCAGATCGGGGCGCCGGACGTGGCGTTCCCGCGGCTGAACATGTTCAGCTACTACCTGTTCCTGTTCGGCGGGCTGATCGTGATGGCCGGGTTCATCACACCCGGCGGGGCGGCGGATTTCGGCTGGTTCGCCTACGCGCCGCTGAACAACTCCGAATTCAGCCCCGCGGTCGGCGGTGACCTGTGGGTGATGGGCCTGGCGCTGTCCGGCTTCGGCACCATCTTCGGTGCGGTCAACTTCATTACCACGATCATCTCGATGCGGGCACCCGGCGTCACGATGTTCCGGATGCCGATCTTCACCTGGAACATCCTGGTGACGGGCATCCTCGTGCTGATCGCTTTCCCGCTGCTGGCCGCGGCGCTGTTCGCGCTGTTCGCCGACCGCAACTTCGGCACCCACATCTTCGACCCGTCTGCCGGTGGTGCGATCCTGTGGCAGCACCTGTTCTGGTTCTTCGGCCATCCTGAGGTGTACATCATCGCTTTGCCGTTCTTCGGCATCATCACCGAAGTCATCCCGGTGTTCAGCCGCAAGCCGCTGTTCGGCTACAAGGGCTTGATCTACGCGACGATCGCGATCGGCGCGCTGTCGGTCGCGGTGTGGGCGCACCACATGTACGTCACCGGCTCGGTCAACCTGCCGTTCTTCGCAGCCATGACGATGCTCATCGCCGTACCCACAGGTGTGAAGTTCTTCACCTGGATCGGCACGATGTGGCGAGGATCGGTGACGTTCGAGACTCCGATGCTGTTCGCCATCGGATTCCTGGTCACGTTCTTGCTCGGCGGTTTGACCGGCGTCGTGCTGGCTTCGCCGCCGCTGGACTTCCAAGTCTCCGACTCGTACTTCGTCGTCGCGCACTTCCACTACGTCGTGTTCGGCACGGTCGTGTTCGCGATGTTCGCCGGGTTCTACTTCTGGTGGCCCAAGTTCACCGGGCGCATGCTGGACGAGCGTCTCGGCAAGATCCAGTTCTGGATGCTGTTCATCGGTTTCCACACGACGTTCCTCGTGCAGCACTGGCTCGGTGTGGAGGGCATGCCGCGCCGGTACGCGGACTACTTGCCGGAGGACGGCTTCACCACGCTGAACCAGGTATCCAGCATCGGTGCGTTCATCCTCACCGCCTCGACGCTGCCGTTCCTGTGGAACGTCTGGAAGTCGATGTCGTCTCCGCGGGTGATGGTCGACGACCCGTGGGGTTGGGGCGGCTCGCTCGAGTGGGCGACGTCGTGCCCGCCGCCACGGCACAACTTCACGTCCATCCCACGGATCCGCAGCGAGCGTCCCGCGTTCGATCTGAAGTACCCAGAGGTGGCAGCGGTTGAGCAACCGCCGGGTTCGCACTTGCAGGAGGTGCTCATCGCTCCCGACGTGCTGCACGACGAGGAGTCCGGCTATCCACACGGCAACGGCGGATCGGCCGACGAACAACGTCACCGCAGCGACGGTTCAGGGGAAGAGTCCGGCAACGGGCGAGAGGAGGACCGGTGAGAGTCGAAGCAGCGCTATTCGTCGTCTGGGCGGGCTTCTTCGGGTTTGTGACGGTGCTGTATTGGTTCATGTCCGAAGACCCGACGGGCACCACCGCCTTGGCGCTGACCTTCGGACTCGGCGCGCTTGTCGCGTTCTACCTGATCGTCACGTCGCGAAAGGTATATCCGCGCCCGGAGGACAAGCACGACGGTGAGATCGAGGAGTTCGCCGGCGAGTACGGCTTCTTCAGCCCGTACTCGTGGTGGCCGCTGGCGTGCGCGGGTTCGGCCGCGGTTGCCTTCACCGGCCTGGTCTTCGGATGGTGGCTGTTCATCATCGGCGTTGGCATGGCCGCACTGGCCGTCAACGGCATGATCTTCGAGTACTACCGTGGCGACCACGCCCACTGAAGAATGATCACGTAAAGCTGCTGCTTCCCAGCCAAACGACGGCTTCAGCCCGCGCAAAGTGGGGACCCGCCCAGCATCGGGTCCTCGCTCGGCTTACCGACCGGCCGCGGAGAAGTGCATCCAGTCCTTCAACGTCGACCACTCGCCACCCCAGCCCCAACCGATCGCGGCGAACGCTTCGGTGACGATGTCGCCTTGAGTGATCATGCCGGGTAGATCACGTTCCCGGTCGAGGTACGCGCCGGCCAGCTCCGGAAGGACCGCGTCCCCACGCTGGTAAGGATTGTGGAACGGGTTGAGGTCGACGGCCATCCCGTAAGCGTGCTCGGACCACGAGTCGCTGAGCGTGGTGGGCCGGCACACGAAGGCCGTCGTGTTGTTGCCGTCGCCGGTCGGGGGAGCGTCCAGCTCCGGGGCGTCGACCACACGCATCTCCTCGATCGGGAATCGCGCCTCGTAGAGCTGCTCGAAGACGCCGACGATCTCGTCGGCCACGCTTTGGTTGACGATCATCTCACCGATGTACGTGTGATCGTCGAAGCCCCAGAACGTCATCGTGATGTAGCGGAGGTCGTCCGTCCCCACCGGGCAGTCCGAGTCCCAGGTGGAACGCACCAGCACGTTCTCGGGGATCGGGCCGATGGCCGCCGAGAACTCGTCCGCGACGGGTCTGCCGTCCGGCGGTGGGAATCGGCGGTCGACCAACTCCGGGGGAGTGGGCCGGACCTCGCCGAGGCCATCGGCACGTTCGGGAAGGACGCGCGTGCCGAGCCAGTCCGGGCGGGCATCGGCCGGCGGTGCTGGGGTGTTCGGTGGGCTAGGCGTGCCGCTCGTCGGTGGTGTCGAAGGACTCGGTGACGGCGACGGGGCACGCGAGACGTCCGGTGCGGTCGGCGGGTCGCTGGAGACCTCCGGCTGTGACTCCGGCGTCGGCGCGGCGTCCGATCCGTCGTCGGACGTCCCCGCGCAGCCGCCCACGAGCACCACGAGCGTGACGGCGCACCCCGCGCCCCACCGTCCTGCCATGGCACTCAGGCTAGTTCAGCGGCCTGCTCCGGCGAGCGGGACGCGACGGGCTCGCGGGACGCGGGGACGTCGCGTCGGTTGCGCGCCGTCGCGAGAATGCATCCGGCGAGGATCAGCGCATAGCCGACGGCGATGGTGACCGTAAACGCCTCGTTGAGCACGATCACGCCGAGCGTGACGGCGACGGCCGGGTTTATGTAGGTGATGACGGTGGCCCGCGCCGGGCCCACCTCCGCGATGAGTGCGAAGAAGATAAGGAACGCGAGGCCAGTGCAGATGACGCCAAGACCGGCGACCGACAGCCAGGCCTCGGCCGACGGCGCTTGCTGCGGCCACTGCACCAACCCGATCGGAAGGTAGAGCACTGCCGCCAACGCCGCCGAGGCCGTGACGACGCCCAGGATCGGCAGATGCGACAGGTATTTCGCGAGAATGAGCGGCCCGACGGCATATCCGACCGCCACGCCGGCGATGGCCAGCACCGCTTCGAATCGGGCCGTCCCCACGTCCACGCCGACGAGAAGCGCCACGCCCGCGAATCCGACCAGCAGGCCGACGACGCGGCGGCGGTCGACGTGCTCGTGCTTGGTCATCCAGACGAGCAGCGCACCGACGAGTGGGACGGCGGCGATGAGTAGACCGGTCAGCGAGCTGGACAGCGACTGCTCGGCGTAGCCCAGCAGCAGCCAGGGGCCGCAGATCTCGACCGCGGTGAACGCAAGGATGGCGCGCCAATGCGGCAGGAGCGGACGGAGGTAGCCCTTCACCGCGGCGATCGGCAGCAGAACGGCCGCGGCGATGAGCGTCCGGCCGAGCACGATCGTGGCCGGATGGAACTCGTCGACGGCCACCTTGATGAGCATGTAGGGGATACCCCAGATCAGGCCCATGGCCAGGAACATCAACCAGCCCCGCCGCGACATGCCGTACTCCTTCGCGCAAGCTCCGGCCCGCCTGTCGCAGGCACCCGGTCGTTGTCAACCGGCGGGACGGTGGTGACATTCCGAGCCGAGCAGGTCCGCAGCCCATTGCCGACGGATTACCGACTTCGCGCCGACTGTAGCCGTCGTGTGGCTGGGAAATGCCAGCTTTACGTGATCATTCTCGATGGGTGCTGTCGTCGTTGTCGTCGGCCGGGGTCTCGTCGTCCTGGTGGCCGTTCTGCTTGCCGTGGTGCCCGTCGTGCTGTGCGAGCTCGAGCTCCTCACGCGTCGGCTTCTGGATGACGTCACCGAAGTAGGCCTTCGACAGGCGAGCCCGAATCTTGGAGCGCCCACGCCGCGGCGCCGGGATACCGTGCTCGTCGGTCTCGGGGCCGAGCTCGATGGGTTGCTGCCGCTTGTGGGCGGTCAGCGTGTACGCCTTCTGCGGCGACAGCGGCGTGTGCACCTCGGAGTACTCACCCTCGGGGCTGACGGCGACGACGCCGGACTCCGCGCCGTGCAGCACCTTCTCGCGATCGCGGCGCTGCATGCCGAGGCAGATGCGCTTGGTCACCCAGAACACCAGCGGCGGTAGCACGATGAGGCTCACCTGCATGAACCGAGTGATCCACTGCACCGGAACGCCGAAGATGATGGCGACGAAGTCGTTACCGCCGGAGATCCACAGCAGCAGGTAGAAGGTGATGAACGCGGTGCCGATACCGGTGCGCACTGGCATGTTGCGCGGCCGGTCGAGGACGTGATGCTCACGCTTGTCGCCGGTGATCCACTGCTCCAGCCACGGGTAGAGCAGCAGCGGAACCATAATGATCCCGGGCAGGATCACGGACGGGATCAGCACGCTCATGCTTATCGGGTACCCGGCGATATAGAACTCCCATGCCGGCATCACACGCAGCGCGCCGTCAAGGAAACCGATATACCAGTCCGGCTGTGTGCCGGCCGAGACGACGGACGGATCGTACGGCCCGAACAGCCACACCGGAAGGATCTGCATCAGCCCGCCCATCAGGACGCTGACGCCGAACACGACGAAGAAGAAGCCGCCGGACTTCGCGGTGTAGATCGGGAACAGCGGGTAGCCCTGCACGTTACTGTCGTCGCGGCCCGGCCCGGCCCAGTGCGTGTGCTTCTGGTACCAGATCAGCATGAGGTGGATGGTCACCAACGCGATGATCACACCCGGCACCAGCAGTACGTGGATCACATAGAGCCGGGGTATCGCGTCGTCGCCCGGGAACTCGCCGCCGAACAGCAGCGACGACAGGTAGGTGCCGACGACCGGGATGGCGAGCATGCCTCCTTCGATGATCCGCATCCCGGTGCCGGAGACCAGGTCGTCCGGGAGCGAGTAGCCGGTGAATCCGTTCATCGTGCCGAAGAACAGCAGGAGGACGCCGACCACCCAGTTGAGCTCGCGTGGTTTGCGGAACGCGCCGGTGAAGAAGATACGCAGCATGTGCACCGACATCGCGCTGATGAAGATCAACGCGGACCAGTGGTGGACCTGGCGCATGAGCAGGCCGCCGCGCACGTCGAAGGAGAGCTGAAGCGTGGACGCGAACGCCTCGGACATCTCGACCTCACGCAATGGCGCGTAGGAGCCGTCGTAGACGACGTGCGCCATCGACGGCTTGAACCAGAGGGTCAGGAATACGCCGGTGAGTAGCACGACGATGAAGCTGAAGAGGGCGATCTCGCCGAGGAGGAACGACCAGTGGTCGGGGAACGCCTTGCGAAGGTTGCGCCGGAGCCAGTTATTCGTCGTGGTCCGGTCGTCAACCCAGCTGACGACCTTGCCGGCGGCGTTGACAACGGCGCTCATGTGTTCATCTCCCAGAAGCTCGGGCCCACCGGATCGACGAAGTCGCTCTGCGCGATCAGGTAGCCCTCCTCGTCGACAGCCAGTGGAAGCTGGGGTAGCGGCCGGGCGGCCGGTCCGAAGATCACCTCGCCCGCGTCGGCGAGGTTGAACGTGGACTGATGGCACGGACACAACATGTGGTGAGTGTCGCTTTCGTACAGTGTGATCGGGCAGCCCACGTGGGTGCAGATCTTCGAGTAGCACAAGATGCCGTCGACCTGCCAGTTCTCCCTGCCTTCTTCGATGCGAAGGTCGTCCGGATCGATCCGGATCAGGAACACCGGTGACTTGGCGCGCTGGTTGATACGCTCCGGGCCCTCGTGTGGCAGCTCCTCGAAATTCTCCGGCATCGCAACGACAAGCGAGCCGACCTGGAGTTCGGACGGCCGGATCGGCGCGAAGGTACGGTCGTGGACCACGCGAACCCCGGTATCCCACAACGTGTTCTTCTTCACCCCGCCCGGGGCCGGGCCGAGATCGCGCAGCAGGAAGACCGCCGGCAACGGCAACAACGCCATCGCGCCGATGAGCGAGTTACGGATCATTTTGCGCCGTCCGAAGGTGCTCTCGGCGGTACCGAGCTCGAAGTCCGCGAGCGTCTCGGCCCGCACGTCGTCGGTGCTGCGCAGCTGGTGGCGCTCGTGGATGACCATCTTGCTCGTCATCAGCTTGCGGGCCCAGTGGATCGCGCCGAGCCCGATCAGCACGAGCGCGAGGCCGAGCGTCACGCCGAGCGCGACGTTCGAGACTCGCACCGCGCCGACGTCGACTGCGCCACCGTCGTCCGTCGTGAGCGGGAAGATGACGAAGGCCACGAGAAAGGCGAGAATGAGCAGCGAAGCGAGCCCGAACATGCTCGCGACCTGGCGCTCGACCCGCTGCTCGGCCTTCAGATCGATGTCGGTCATCCGCTCCGCGGGCGGTGCCGGGCCCGGATCCGGGATGGGGTCGCCGACCGGCTGTGCCGGCTCGAGTTCGCTCGTCCCAGTCCTACCTTCGCCGTACTCGGCCATCTCTCCACTCTCGGGTGTTGTCATGATCTCTTCGCCCCCAGCCACACCGCGGTACCGATGAGCGCGCCGATACCGAGGAGCCACCCCCACAGGCCCTCGGACACCGGACCGATCCGACCGAGCCCGAAACCACCGGGGTTGGGTTCGTCCTCGATCGACTTGAGGAACGCGATGATGTCGCGCTTGTCCTCCGGGGTGAGCGTCTGGTCGTTGAACACCGGCATCGCCTGTGGGCCGGTCAGCATCGCCTCGTAGATGTGTGTGGGTGTCACACCTTGCAGCGCCGGTGCGTACTTGCCGTACGACAGCGCGCCGCCCTGCCCGGACGCGTTGTGGCACTGCGCGCAGTTCGTCCGGAACATCTCGCCACCGCGGGCGACGTCGCCCGCGTCCGGGTCGACGGCCGCTGCGCCGGGAATCTCGGGGCCGGGCGCGAGCGACGCGACATAGGCGGCGAGCGCGGCGATCTCGTCGTCGGTGTACTGGACGGCGCCTCGCGAAATCTGCGCTCCAGGTGCCCCGGCGGGCATCCGTCCGGTTCCGACCTGGAAGTCGACGGCGGCCGCGCCGACGCCGATGAGCGAGGGACCGATCACCGTCCCGTCGTCGCGCACCTGACCCTCACCGCCGAGCCCGTGGCAGGACGAGCAGCCGATCGCGAACAACTGGCGACCCTCTTCGATCTGCGTCGAGGACGCCTCGGAGCTCGCTTGGCTGGCCGGCGCCAGCACCGCGTACAGCCCGCCGAGAACGACGAGCGTCACGAACAGAACGACGGCGGCGGCCAGCGGATGGCGGCGCCGGGCGGAGATTGCGGTCACGGTGCTCCTCGTCACTGGACGATGTAGATGGTCGCGAACAGGCCGATCCACACCACGTCCACGAAGTGCCAGTAGTACGACACCACGATCGCGGTCGTCGCCTGCTCGTGGGTGAAGGTGCGGGCCATAAACGTCCGCCCGAGGACGAACAGGAACGCGATGAGCCCTCCGGTGACGTGCAGGCCGTGGAAGCCGGTCGCGAGGTAGAAGATCGAGCCGAACGGATCGCTGGACAACGTCAGCCCTTCGTGTATCGCCAGCTCGGCGTACTCGAACACCTGACCGGCGATGAAGATCGAGCCCATGAGGAATGTGAGGACGAACCACTCACGCATACCCCACTGCGCGAAGTTCAGCACGCTGCCGGACCGGCCGACCTGGCCACGTTCGGCGCGCAGCACACCGATCTGGCAGGTGACCGACGAGAGCACCAGGACGATCGTATTGCCCAATGAGAACGGGATATTGAGCAGCTCGGGCTGCGTGTCCCAGACGTCCGGCCGGACCGCTCGCAGTGTGAAGTAGATCGCGAACAACGCCGCGAAGAACATGAGTTCACTGGAGAGCCAGACGATCGTGCCCACCGAGACCATGTTGGGTCGCTCGGGGGCCGGCGCCGGCGCAGGCTTAAGTGCTGTAGACGTGGCCACGCCCGCCATTATGTCGGTAGCCGATGCCGAGCACACCCCGACCCCCGAGATCGGTGAACAGCGTGTCGGGACCGGCCCGGAATGCGGATGGGGAGCTGCTCACGAAGGTCGGCTCGCGGTACGATCCGCAGACGACGCGAAATCCGCATTGCCGCCCGCGAGGAATCCGATATGAACGCGCCTAAGCCGATGACGCTGTTGATCTACAGCGACGACCGAACCACCCGGGAACGGGTCCGGCTGGCCCTCGGCCGCCGGCCGGCCGCGGACGTGCCCGAAGTCGAGTTCGTCGAGTGCGCGACCTGGCCGGCGGCGCTCGAGGCGCTCGACGCCGGCGACATCGATCTCGCAATCATGGACGGCGAGTCCGCGCCCTACGGCGGACTGGGCTTGGCCAAACAGATCAAGGACGAGATTTACCAGGCGCCCCCCGTGCTCGTACTGATCGGACGTCCCCAGGACGCCTGGCTCGCCACCTGGTCGAGAGCCGAAGCGGCCGTTTCACACCCGATCGACCCGATCGTGCTGGCCGAGGCGGTCGCTGATCTGATGCGCCGGATCGCCGCGCGAGCGCCCGCGTCATGAACGTCGTGGGCTGGCCGGCGATCCTGAGCGCGCTGCTCAGTGGATCGGACGTGCCGGGGGAGTCGACGGCGTGGGCCATGAACGAGATCATGAACGGCGACGCCACTCCGGCTCAGATTGCCGGATTCGTCATGGCCCTGCGGGCCAAGGGCGAGACGATCGACGAGGTCTCGGGCCTGGTCGATGCCATGTACGACCACGCGACGGTGCTGGATGTTCCGGGCCGCGCGGTGGATGTGGTCGGTACCGGCGGCGACCGCTCGCGGACGGTCAACATTTCCACCATGGCCGCGATCGTCGTGGCCGGCGCGGGGGTGCAGGTCGTCAAGCACGGTAACCGGGCTGCGTCGTCCGCGTGTGGAGCGGCGGACGTGCTCGAAGAGCTGGGAGTGCGGCTGGACGTGGAGCCGTCCCGCGTCGGTGCGATCGCGACCGAGGTCGGCATCACGTTCTGCTTCGCGCCGCTGTTCCATCCTGCGATGCGGCACGCCGCGGCGGCGCGGCGCGAGCTGGGCGTGCCGACGACGTTCAACGTCCTCGGGCCGCTGGCGAATCCGGCGCGCCCGGCCGCACAGGCCGTGGGTGTGGCCGACGAGCGCCTGGCCGGGATCGTCGCCGGTGTGCTGGCCGGGCGTGGGACGTCCGCACTCGTGTTCCGTGGTGATGACGGCCTGGACGAGCTGACCACCACCACGACATCGCGGGTATGGGTGGCGCGTGACGGGGAGGTCATGGAGCAGCTGTTCGACCCCGCGCGGATCGGAATCGCCACTGCCTCGCCGGAGGAGTTGCGTGGGGGCGATGCTCGGCACAATGCGGAAGTGGTGCGCCGAGTGCTCGACGGTGAGCCGGGGTCGGTGCGGGACGCGGTGCTGCTCAACGCGGCTGCTGCGCTCGTCGCCTACGACGGTGTGCCCACCCGCGACGGCGCGGACCTGCACGATGCCATCGGGGACGCCTACAAACGCGCCGCGACGGCGGTGGACTCCGGCGCGGCCGCAGGCGTGCTCGAGCGTTGGATCGCGGCGGCCCACCGCCCGGAATGATGCGCACGCCGCCGCCGGAATGATCACGTTAAGCTCCTCCTCCCGACGTTTGGCCGCCCTGCAGACCCAGCAAAGCTAGGGCAGTCCGAGCAGAGCGCCGCCTGAAGTTGGGCAGCACAACGTCCACAGCCGACGCCGGGGAAGAAACGACACGTGGTCGCTTGAGGTCGCCGCTGCGCGTGGCGGGGAAGAGCCAGCGCGTGCTGACCAGGCTCGGCTAGAGCCTGGTGACTTTGGGATTCGGCAGAGTGATCCTGCGTACCTGCGAGCCGAACGCTACATGGACGACCGTTTCGCTCTCCAAGAGAACCACGCGGCCCAGCCCATGGCGGTCATGGGTGACGCGGTCATTGATGGAGAACGACTCGACAGCCGGAGACCTTGTCTCCTTGAAGGGGCTGGTCGGTAGTGGTCGCCGGTTGGACGTACGAACACTCATGGAGCAATAGTGTCCTCCTGAATTGGCCACCGTGGGTAACGGAAAGCAAACGAATTCCACACAGAATCGCCACGAAATGGGCAAAGTGTGTGTGGATAATCCGTGTCGATCCGGGTTGGCAACCAATAGTCGTGTGGTTGCGGATGCCGATATCGGGACCAAGGGGCCTGGCCGGGCATCGTGCGGATCAGAATGTGTCACGAACGTACCGGCCGCAGCGCTCTTCGGTCGTCGAACGGACGAGCAGCGCGCAGGTCGTCCTCGGCGGCATCGACCAGGCTGAGCAGACCGGCGGCGCCGCCCACCGGTAGCGTCCAGGTTCCGGTGATCTCGACCAGACGTGTTCCGGGTCGTTCCAGCCACCGCAGCACGCACTCGACCTCTTCGGTGGTCGCGGCGGGCAACGGGGAGGGCGCCGGTAGCACGGTTTCGGCCGTCGACGTCAGCGCGTCGAGGTATGGACGCGGGTGCGCGCCCGGCGGCGAGTTCGCCGCAGCGGCGAGCCGCCCGTATCGGATGACGTGGATGTCCCAGCCGCCGCCGTCCCGGGCTCGTGCGGCCGCGAGTTCGGGGATCGCGGCGATCGCCGCGAGACGTTGCCGCCTGGCCGCCGCGCGGATGAACGCGGCGAGCCGGTCGCGATGCCGTCCGGCGTCCTCGTAGCGGAGTTCGCCGGAGAGCCACCTGATCCGATTCAGCAACCGGCGCACGACGACTCGTGGATCACCGGTGATGGCGTCGCGCACCTCGAGGACGTGCTTGCCGTACATGTCGACGGTTTCGTGCCCGGCGCACGGTGCCCCGCAGCGTCCCATCTCGGCGAGGATGCACGGCTCGCGAGTGCGGCGGGGCGACAGCCGCTGGGTGCACTGCCGGATCGGCACCGCCTCGTGGAGCGCGGCCATCGCGGCTTCGGCGACGCGGCGCGAGCCGAACGGCCCGAGATAGGTCGCACCGTCGTCCAGCACGTTCCGGACGATCGACAGCCGGGGGAACGGTTCGACGGTGAGCTTGAGCCAAGTGGACCGCTCCGGGAACCGGGAGCGCTTGTTGTAGCGAGGCTTGTGCTCGGCGATCAGGCGGAGCTCGCGCACTTCGGCCTCGAGCGGGGTCGCGCATTCGATTCCGACGATCGATTCGGCGATCGCCACCATCTCGGTCATGCGCGCCCGGGTCTCGGACGCCGTGAAGTACGTCCGGGCGCGCCGTCTGATGTTGGTGCTCTTGCCGACGTAGAGCGGCTCGCCGGCTGCGTCCCGGAAGACGTAGACACCCGGCCGCTCGGGCAGGTCGTCGCTGAGATGACGCTTGGCCCGCTGCGCGGGAGTGACGGCGCTTTGCCATCGCAGCAGTTCCTCGATGGTGTGCACATCGCGATTGCCGAGCCGCTCGAACAGGCCGTGGAGCACGTCGACGGTGGCTCTGGCGTCCTCGAGCGCGCGGTGGGTCGGTGTCGTCCTCGCTCGGAACACCCGCGCCAGGGTGGCGAGTTTGCAGTTCGGCGCCTCGTCCGGCGTGACGACGCGGCGCGCCAAGCGGGCGGTATCGATGACTCGGAAGTCCGGCCAGTGATAGTCGAGCCGGGCCGCTGCGGCTTTGAGGAAACCGACGTCGAACGGTGCGTTGTGTGCGACGAGCGTCGCGCCGTGGGCGAACTCGAGGAACGATGGAAGCACCGCGCCGAGCCGCGGCGCGGTGGCCACCATCGCGTCGCTGATACCGGTGAGGACGGCGACGAACGGAGGTATGGAGCCGGCCGGGCGCACCAGCGTCTGAAACTCGCCGAGCACCTCGCCGCCGCGTACCTTCACCGCACCGACCTCGGTGATCTCGCACTCATCCGCCGAGCCGCCGGTGGTCTCCAGGTCGACTATGACGAACGTCGTAGCCGCCAGTGGTGTGCCCCCGACGTCCAACATCTCCTGTACCGGTGCGATGACGCTCATGTGTCGACCGTAGGGATTAGCACTGACAATAGTGGGGTGACACACCAGCGGACCGCCTTGCCAGATCCGGTCCGGATGCGGGTGATCTCGCTGGCGGCCGAGGAGCTGGGCACGATGCGAGCGGACGAGTTGCCGCCGGCATTGCGCCCTGTTGCACGATTCGCCGCGGGCCAGCGGGCCAAGCGAGGCGCCAGCGCGATCGCGGCGGCACTGGAGGCGCATCCCACGTTCCGGGCGCGCGTGCTGGCTGCGGCCGAACGGGCCCATCCCGGCCTGGCGGACGCGCTGCGTGGCGGTGCGGCGCCGCCGGCGGCCGATCCGGTGGAGGTGGCCGTCGTGGCCTATTTGCTTCGGCCGGACGGGTGGCCGGACCTCATCGCCGCCGCGCGCGCGACCGAGCCGGCCGAGCCGATGCGAGATGCCGCGATCGTACGGCTTCGCGAACAGCTCGACACGCTGCGCGCCGAGGCGCGGCAGCGCCGGGAGAAGTACAAGCGAGAGATCGAGCGGGTCAAGGACGAGAACCGCATGCTCCGGCAACGCCTGAACGCGACGCGTAAGCAGCTCGACGCGGCGGAGGATGCGGCGTCCGCTCAGGAGGAGCGCGCCGAGCAGGCCGCGGCGGCCCGCGCCGAGGCCGAACGAGAACTTCGGCGGCTTCGGACCGCGCTCGAAACCGCGCAGGAGGTGACCGACGCCGCCCGCCGGGCAGACAAACACGGCCGCGACCTCCACGCGGCGAAGCTGAGCCTGCTGCTCGACGCCATGACCGAGGCGGCGGCCGGACTGCGGCGCGAGTTGGCGCTGCCGGCGACACAGTTGCGGCCGGCGGACGACGTCGACGCCCGTGCTCCCGGAACCGCGGCACCGCACCGCCGCGCTCGCGACTCGGACGACCCCGGCCATCTGAACGAACTGCTGGGTCTGCCCAAAGCGCACCTGGTGGTGGACGGCTACAACGTGACCAAGTCGATGTGGGCCGGCCTGGCCCTGGACGCTCAGCGCAGCCGCCTTGTGGCCGGCCTACGTGCGCTGGCCGCCCGTACCGGCGCGGAGACGACGTGCGTGTTCGATGGTGCGGATGTGTCGGCGCCGCCGCCAGTTCCGCCGACGACCGGTGTCCGCGTCCGGTTCAGTCCGGCGGGGGAGACCGCCGACGAACTGATTCGCAGGCTGGTAGCCGTCGAACCCGCCGGGCGTGTCGTGATCGTGGTGTCGTCCGACCGCGAACTCGCCGAAAGCGTCCGTGAGCGAGGTGCGCACGCGGTCGGTGCAGGTGCGTTGGCCGGGCTGCTGGATTGACCGATGCCGCCCGCGCACGATGATCGGCCCGAAACTGTCAGTGGTGGCCACTAACGTCGCAGTTCGAGACGGCACACGGGCGGCCGTCCCGGTATAGGAAGGGCGAGACGACGATGCAGATCGACTGTGACAGCTGCCAAGCACGCGGGCTCGCGTGCGACGACTGTGTGGTGACAGTGCTGCTCGGCCATCCGGATCACATGGCTGAACTGGACCAAGCCGAACGCACGGCGATCGGTGTTCTCTCGGACGCCGGGCTGGTACCACCGTTGCGGCTGGTTGCGCCGCCGGCGACCGAGACGGACGCCGCCTGAGCCGGCACTTCGCGCACAAAGGTTCTGACACTTGTGATCGGAGAGATTTGCCCCGGCATGGGTGGTTGCCATAGGTGGTGGTAGCTCGCTAGTGTCAGCCGAGGTGTTTGCTTCCCCTGCTGACCACCCGGGTCGCAGGCAGGTGCCTTGAGGATGGATATAAGCGTGCCCGAGCATCGGAAACCGAGCCCTCGCCCACGCAGCGTTCTTGACCGTCCACGCCGTGCCATTGTCTTTCTCTGTATCGCAGCCACCACATCGATGGGTGTGCTGACTACGGCGAGCGCCGACCCCGATCTCACGATCGAGGAGGCGCAGGAGCGCGTCGACGAGTTGTACGAGAAGGCCGCCAAGGCCACCGAGCGTTACCACGTCGCCGGTGACGAGTTGACCGAGGTCGAGCGGCGCGTATCCAAGATCGAGAAGAAGGTGCAGCGCCAGGAGAAGGCGGTCGCCGCACTCATTGAGGAGCTTGGCGGGTTCGCGGCCGCGGCGTACCGCAACGGCAGTTTCGACCCGAGTCTGCAGGCGCTGCTGTCCGAGGAACCCGACGCGTATCTCGCGCGTGCCTCTGTCCTGGACGCGTACTCTGCCCAGCAAGCCAGCCAGCTCGAAGCCGTGGCCGCCGCCCGCAACAAGCTGGCGCAGGACACCATCTTGGCCGAGGAGGAACTCGCCCGGCTCGAGGCCATCGAAGAGAAGATGGCCGAAGAGGCCGAAGAGATCGAGGAGCTGCTCGCCGATGCGGAGAACGTGCTGGCGAACCTCGAAGAGGAAGAGCGCCAGCGCCTGCTCGAGGCAGAGCGTGAGGCCGCGGCCGAGCAGGCCAGCCGCGCGACCGAAAGGGAGGTGCCGACCGACACCGCCGCCTCGGAGAAGGGGCAGATCGCCGTCGAGTTCGCGCTCGCCCAGCTCGGCGAACCCTATGTCTGGTCGGCCGCCGGCCCGGATTCGTGGGACTGCTCAGGCTTGACCCTCAAGGCGTGGGAGGCCGCCGGCGTCTCGCTACCGCGGTCATCCGGGGCGCAGTACGGCGTCGGTACTCCGGTGAGCTGGGACAATATGGCTCCGGGTGACTTGGCGTTCTTCTATAGCCCGGTCAGCCACGTCGGCATCTATCTGGGCAACGGCGAGATGATTCATGCGCCCCGTCCAGGCAAGACCGTCGAGATCGTGTCGCTCGAGGGGCACTACGCTTCGAACTTCGCCGGGGCGCGTCGTCCAGGCTAGGCGAGGCTCGCAGGGGGTGTAGGCCGGCGCCTACTATCGGTTGGTGACGTCGAAGCCTGCACTGGTGCCGGTGGCAGCCGCCGCAGTCCTGTTCGGGGCAGTCGCCGCGGTGATCTGGTTCACGACGCCATGGCAACCCTTCGGCGAGATTCCGATCGATCCGGTTGCACCCGACGTCGACCGTGATTTCAGCAGCGCCGAGCAGGCTGCGGCGAATGAGTATGCCGCTCGGATCCGGCCACCGGCGCTGCTCGGCATCGGGCTCGCAGTGGCCGGTTCGGCCGTACTCGGATTCACTCCACTGGGCGCTCGCATCGTGACCGCAGCCGGTCGGCTCGGCGGTGGCCGGTGGCCCGCGCAGGTGGTGTTCGGTGGGGTGGCCGTGCTGCTCGCCGTTCGGCTGCTGACGCTGCCGACCGCGGCGTGGGCCGAATCGGTGCGGCGGTCGCAAGGCCTGTCGACGCGCGACTGGGGAGAGTTTGCGCTCGATGTCGTCCGAGGATTCGGTGTTTCGGCCGTCGGCGCGCTTGTCGCGTTACTCATGCTCGTCGGACTCGCCCGATGGGTTCGCCGGTTGTGGTGGGTGATGGCGGCCGGCGCCGCGGCCGGTCTGGTCGTGTTGGTGTCGTTCGTCTATCCGCTGGTTGTGGAGCCGGTCTTCAATCAGTTCACGCCGCTGAAGGACGGCGAGCTGCGCACTTCGCTCGTGGAGATGGCCGAGCGGGACGGTGTCGCCGTTGACGAGGTACTCGAGGCGGACGCGTCCCGCCGAACGACCACGCTGAACGCATACGTGTCCGGATTCGGCGCGACGCACCGGATCGTCGTGTACGACACGCTGCTCGCCGAGGCAGGCGACGACGAGATCCGGTCCGTCGTGGCCCATGAGCTCGGCCACACCGCGGAGAATGACGTGCGGAACGGGACGCTGCTGGGCGCGCTCGCGGCCGCCGGTGCGGTGTGCGCGTTGGCGGCGCTGTTGCGTTGGAAGCCATTGCTGCGCCGGTCGGGTGCGTCCGGTCCGGGTGACCCTCGTGTGGTGCCACTGCTACTGGCACTGGCCACGATCGCCGGTCTCGTGGCAAGCCCGGTGGAGAGTCTGGTCAGCCGGCAGATCGAGGCGCGGGCGGACGTCCATGCGCTGGAGCTGACGCAGGACGCCGAGACTTTCATCGAGCTACAGCGTGCGCTGGCGCTGAGCTCCTACCGTGACCTGGATCCGCCGCCGTTGCTGCACGTGTGGTTCGCCAGCCATCCGACAACGCCGGAGCGTATCGCGTTGGCCCGGACGTGGGAACAGCTGAACTGACGGGTGCGGTCGGGCGGCTCACGGTGACATGATGTAGGTGCCGACCAGCCAAGCGGCCGTGGCGATGATCGCAAGGATGGTCAACCCGACGATGGTGTATTCCACGACCCTGGCCCGGCGTCCGCGCGTGGGTGCCGTATCGCGTAGACGCACCTTGCTTCCCCCCTCGCACTGACAACACGCAGCCGCAACCCGGCCGGCTCGGCATCGAGACGCGGCGTACGTGGTAAGGATGGCGTGGGCCGGCAGCCATGTCGATCACTCGTCCGGGTGGAACGGCATCAACCGTTCGGTCTAACTCCGGGGGAGCCGTTCAGGCGTCGTCGGCACTGTCGAGCAGGCCGGCTCGGACCGCAGCCATGATCGCCTGTGCCCGGTTCGCCGCGCCCAGCTTGTCGTACAGCTTGGAGATGTGGGTCTTGGTCGTCGACTCGCTGATATACAGCTTGCGGGAGATGGTGGAGACACCAAGGCCCTCGGCGAGCAGATCCAGTACTTCGCGCTCACGGCGGGTCAGCTGCGGCCCGGTCGGGTGGAGCCGCCGCCGCATCGCCTCTGCCATGCCGTCGGCGACGAAAGACGCCGGCTTGGCCGCCGCATGCCGGGCGGCGGCGACGACGTCGTCGCTGGCCGCGCTCTTGGGGACGAACGCGGACGCACCGGCGTCGAGGGCGGCGAATAGCTGATCGTCGCCGGCGTACATTGTCAGGACGACCAGGCCGACATCGGGCCTTGCCTTGCGCAGCCGCTGGGCGAGATCGAGGCCGTTGCCGTCGGGAAGGCGCACGTCGATCACACAGACGTCCGGCTGGAGAGCGCCGGCCAGCCGGGTCGCCTCTTCCAACGTGCCCGCTTCGCCTGCGACGGTGAAATCCTCGTCTCGCTCGAACGCGCGGCGCAGACCCTGCCGAATCAACTCGTGATCGTCCACGAGCAGCACGGATGCTGGCACTGCCTATCCCTTCCTTTCCGCGGTGCCGATGGAAACGTCGACGACAGTCCCGCCCTCCGGGCGCTCGTCGATCATCAAGCTGGCCCCTACTCGCCTGGCCCGTTCGGACATGATGTCCAATCCATACCGGTCGCGCCCGCGAACGCCGAGGCCGACCCCGTCATCTGCGACATTCACCCGCGCCTGGGGCGGATCTACGGTCACTGTCACCCACAGGTTACGCGCTTTGGCGTGTTTGCGGACATTGGTGATCGCCTCCTGCCCGATCCGGAGCAGTTCGGCTTCGATCTCGGGGCGGAGCCGTTCTCGCGATTCCTCGTGAACCAGGTGCACGGTCAACCCGCTTTGCGCACCCACCTGCCGAGCGTAGTCGGCCAACGCGGTGCCGAACCCCGTGTCGGCCGGCATGTCGGTGCGCAGGTCGAAGATCGAGTGCCGCAGGTCGGACAGGATGCGGGTGACTTCTTTGCGTAGCGTGATCGCCAGGGAATGCAGATCCGGGCCTTTCGCCCGCGCCTGCAGGTCGTCAACCAGGTAGCCGAGCGAGGCGAGCTCTTGCGCGATTCCGTCGTGAATCTCGCGGGCGAGCCGGTTGCGCTCTTCGCGGGTAGCGATCTCGCGGATCTCGTCGAACAGCAGAGCGGTCTCGAGCCGGAGGGCACCGTCGTCCGTCGATCGGGCGAGCATTCCTAGTTCTTCGGTGGTGAGCGTCTCGTTGATATCGGCGACGACCACTCCGAATGCGCGCGAACCGGTGCGTAGCGGCAAGACCAGGCGGTGCCAGCGACGCGAGATCGACGTGATCACCGGTGTCTCGTTCGCCAGCGCCTCGGCCAGGATCGGGTCCTGGTCGGAGTGAGCGAGCGTGTTGCCGTCCCCACCGATCCGGGCGAGCTGCAGCAGAATTCCGCCTTCGCGGCGGACGAACAGCGTGGCCTGCCGCGCCGGGACGCGTGAGTTCACCTCGTTGAGCACACCCGTAGCCAGGGTGACCGGATCGAGACCTCCGGAGAGGCGGCGGGTGACGACGCGCAGTTCGGAGAGCAGCCGATATGCGGCACCGTACCGGCTGGCGTCGGGTGAAAGACTCGTCTCCTGCCGCCGCACCCACGTGCCGATCGCGCCGGAGGCGAACATCATCGCGACCCACGGCAGCAGCCCCACGACACCATCGCCCACCAACGACGCATCGGAGTTGAGAACCAGCCCGAGCATGAGACCGAACGTTCCGGCGGCGGTACACCAGCCCACCGCGAGCAGGCTGCCGGCCATGCCGGCGGCAACACTTGGTAGCAACAGATACGGCAGGGCGACTCCGGAGTCCTCGTAGCCGAGCCCGATGACGAGCGCCGCGGCGGCCGTCTCGGTGGCGTACTGCGGCCAGTGGTGTTCGAGCAGGCGCTCGGTGATGCCGGCCGCGATGGCGACGAGAGCCAGTGCGACCAGCCACCACCACGTCGTCGCCGCGCGGTGACCGACGCCGGTGAGGGCGACGACGAGCGCCAGCATTCCCAGGCGTGCGACCGCGACGAATCGCCAATGTCGTTCCCCGAACGGATCCGCCCACCTATTCATCCGTCGTCCCCGCGCTCCCGGACTGAATGTTGAGGGCCAGTCTGCCCTAACTCGCGCGCGTGGGCGATGGATGACCAGGCGGTAGATTTGCCGGGTGGGAGCTGATGTGGACATTGCCGACGAGACGTTTCTCGTCGCCGACCGGGCCGACCTGGCGACCCGCTTCGCGAACCCCGGGCTCTGGCGATCGTGGTGGCCGGAACTCGAGCTGCGCGTCGACGAGAACCGTGGCGCCGCCGGAATGCGGTGGTACGTGCACGGCCGGCTGACCGGCACCGCGGAGATCTGGCTGGAGCCGTGGCGCGACGGTGTGATCGTGCACTGGTTCGTCCGCGCGCGGCTGGTGTCCGGTGATGCGGGACGACTTCGGGACACCATGATCCGCGCTTACAAGCGCCGGATGCATGGGCTCAAGGATGAGTTGGAGCGAACTCGCGCACCAGGTATGCCGCGCAGCCGAGCCAGCGGGTAATCTGCGAGCGGACAAGTTGCGACTGGGGAGCAGGTGCGCGTTCTCGCCTCACCGGTGGGGCCCGCTGATGAGGATGGATATGTCGGAGCAAACCACGTCGAGCATCACGATCAACGCACGACCGGCCGACGTCATGGCCGTCATCGCCGATGTCGAGGCGTATCCCGAGTGGACCGCCTCGGTGAAGTCGGTCGAGGTACTGACGGTGTACGAGGACGACGGCCGTCCGGGCGAGGCCACCTTCGTGCTCGACGCCGGCGCGATCAAGGACACCTACACGCTGAGCTACGAGTGGGACGGCGTTGCCGAAGTGCGCTGGTCGCTCGTTGAGGCTAGTCTGCTGCGTGCATTGGACGGGTCGTACACACTCACGGACAACGGCGACGGCACGACCGACGTGACGTACCAGTTGACGGTCGAGCTGTCCATACCGATGCTCGGCATGATGAAGCGCAAGGCCGAGAAGGTCATCATCGACACGGCCCTCAAGGAGCTGAAGAAACGCGTGGAGACCTTGTGACCGAACTGACCTTGGGGGTCGATGTCGGGGGAACCAAGATCGCCGGAGGTGTGGTTGACGAACACGGCGTGATCCTGCGCCGGACGCGCCGCGAGACCGATTCAGAAGATGCCGACGCGATCATGTCGAGCATCATCGACGTCATACGCGAGCTGGCCGAGACGCAGCCGGTGGTGGCCGTTGGCGTGGGCTCGGCGGGATTCGTCGACGCGCAGCGCGCCAACGTGCTGTTCGCGCCGAACCTGGCGTGGCGCGACATGCCGGTACGGGAGCGCGTGATGGCCGCGACCGGGCTGCCGACCGTCGTGGAGAACGACGCGAACGCCGCGGCCTGGGGCGAGTTCCGCTTCGGGGCGGCCGCCGACCTCGACCACATGGTGTGTGTGACGATCGGCACCGGCGTGGGCGGAGGCATTGTGCTCGGTGGGCAGCTCTACCGCGGCGCGCACGGAATCGGGGCGGAGATCGGTCACATGCAGCTCGTCCCTGGTGGCCACTTGTGTGGATGTGGATTGCACGGCTGCCTCGAGCAATATGCCAGTGGCACCGCTCTCGTGCGCGAAGCCATTGATCTGACCGAGCGACGACCCGACGATGCGAAACAGTTGCTCGCCTTGGCCGGTGGCGTTCGGTCCGGTATCACCGGACCGATGGTGACAGCGGCGGCGCGTACCGGTGACCGGGCGGCCATCGCGGCGTTCGACCTGGTGGGCCGATGGCTGGGCGAGGGCTTGGGAACCTTGACGGCGTTGCTCGACCCGGAGGTGTTCGTCATCGGCGGCGGCGCCTCGGAGGCCGGCGGCCTGCTGCTCGGCCCTGCCGAGCGACGCTTGTCGGAGAAGATCACCGGCAAGGGTCATCGGCCCGAGCCGGTGGTCCGATTGGCGACGCTGGGTAACGACGCCGGGCTCGTGGGCGCGGCGGACCTGGCCCGAATCTAAGGGAGAGACTCGGTGCGCTTGCGCGTTGTCAGCTACAACGTGCGCTCGTTGCGCGATGATCGCGCCGCGGTCGTGCGGACACTGCGGGCCCTCGATCCGGACGTCGCGTGCATTCAGGAGACTCCCCGGGTCCTGCGGTGGCGCTCCAAGTGCGCTGCGCTGGCTCGTGAGTCCGGGCTGCTCTATGTCGCCGGCGGCGCGACGACCGGTGCGGTCGCGATCTTGTCGGCGCTTCGGGTCGATGTATCGGCTGCGACCGAGTACAGGCTCAGCCACACCCCGGGCCTGTTCCAGCGCGGGTGCGTGGCCGCCCGGGTGTCGGTCGGTCGCGAGTCCTGCGTCGTCGCGAGTTTCCACCTCGGGCTCGACGCGCCCGAACGGGCCAGGCATCGGCGGGAGCTGACCGGTCTGGTCGACCGCTATGGCGACAGCGTGGCGATCATCGGCGGCGACGTCAACGAACGACCTGGCGGGCCGGTGTGGACTCAGATCACCAAGGATTTCGCCGACCCGGCGACCACGGTGGGCGGCAACTACGCGACGTATCCCGCGTGGCAGCCGGTCGATCGGATCGACGGGGTCTTCGTCCGCGGCCCGGCTCGTGTTTTGAACTATCGGGTCGTCGACGACGGCGATACCCGCATGGCGAGCGACCATCTGCCGGTCGTGGCCGACATCGACGTCAACCCCGACCAAGAATGATCACGTTAAGCTCCGAAGCCCGGGCCAAACGACGACGGCAGGCCGAGCAAAGCACGACTTTCCGAGCATCGCAGACCATGGCGCGCAACGGTCCAGCGCTTCCTACACGACGGCGCCGTTGTCGGGGTCGTGCGGATCGTGGCCGCGCAGCCGCGATATGAGCACGCCGAAACCACCGATGAACGCGATCACGGCGATCATGCTGACCAAGCCTGAAAGGGACTGGCCGAGCAGATACGCGCCGGCGAAGAGGACAGGCGTGCCGAAAACACCTGCCCACGCCACCATGGTGATCATGTCGGTTCGAGGTATCGGCGGGGGCGCTGGCGGCACGAAGTGCTCGTCGTCGTTCGGCCTCGGCCCAGGCGAGGGCTGGGCGGTGTTCGCGCCGTGGTCGGGCGTCTCGGCTTTGCCGTCGTCCGCATCGTCCCGGTTGCTCGAGCCGGGCCGCGTCGTGGTCGCCGACGAGTCCGACGAGGCGTCCGGCCTGGACGAGGAGTCGACGTTCTCGGCATCGGGCCACGTGGGCTCCGAATCGCCGGTAGAGGCGTGGAACGACTCCACGAGCTCGGTCCAGGTGCGCTCGTCGTCTCGTTCCATCATCCCTCCTCGTTGCCTCGAAGGCTTCTCCGACGCAGTTCCATAGTGGCATGTTCGGCCCTGTTGGGAGTTAACCGCCTACCGGGGCGATAGTGTTCCTGCGTGCTCTATTGGTTGCTCAAGCGGATCTTCCTGGGTCCACTTCTCCGGTTCGTATACCGGCCGTGGGTCGAGGGCGCCGAGCATGTGCCGGACACCGGACCGGCGATTCTCGCGGGCAACCACCTGACCGTCGTCGACTCGCTGTTCATGCCGCTCGCCCTGGAGCGCAAGGTGACGTTCCTGGCCAAGAGCGACTACTTCACCGAGAAGGGCGTGAAAGGGCGGATCAAGAAGTGGTTCTTCGGCGGGACGGGCAACGTCCCGGTCGACCGTTCCGGAGGCAAGGCGAGCGAAGCCGCGCTGCAGACCGCGCTGCGGATCCTCGGCGAAGGCAGGCTACTGGGCATCTACCCCGAAGGCACCCGGTCGCCGGACGGCAAGCTCTACCGCGGCCGCACGGGAGTGGCACGAATGGCGCTCGAGGCACACGTGCCGGTCATTCCCGTCGCCATGATCGGCACCTTCGAGATGCAGCCGCCCGGGCGGGTCATTCCGAAGCTGAAACGGCCCGGCGTCCGGTTCGGCAAGCCGCTGGACTTCAGCCGCTACTACGGCATGCAGACCGATCGCTACGTGCTGCGGGCGGTGACGGACGAGATCCTGTACGCGCTGATGGAGCTGTCCGGCCAGGAGTACATGGATATGTACGCCACGGTCCGCAAGAGTGAGATCGATGCCGAGAAGCGCCAGAAGAGGGACGCTCAGGACGACGAGGGCACCCGAGAATAGCGGCTTTACGCGGATCTCCCCGCCTTTGCTGTGCCTACAAGGCACGTATGGCTGGGAAACGGCAGCTTTACGTGATCATTCTGGAAGGGACGATCAGGCGAAGCGGCCGTCGGCGTAGTGCTCCGGTTCCGGCTCGGCAGGCTGCACGCTGCGGCTCGGGAAGTCCTCGAGCGCACCGGTCGGCGTCCGGTCCCATTCCTCGAACGTGAGCGGGCTCTGGACGTAGACCGTCAGCAGTTCGGCCAGCCGCCGTAGTCCGTCCAGATGGGTGCGTTCGTGTCCGTGGCTCGACTCGACGCCGAACCCGAGCAGTGCGGCACGGCATTCCATTCCGGACTCGATCGCCGGCGCGGCGTCGGACCGGTAGAAGCGGTACACGTCCCGTTCGTGGGGGATGTCGAACTGCTTGCACAGGCCGATGATGCGGCGAGTGAGGTGGAAGTCGAACGGCCCGGTCGAATCGAGCATGCCGATGTTGACCGTGTTCTCGCGTGAGGTCTGGCCGTCGCTGACCACGGCATTGTCCACCGCGACAAGCTCGGCGACCGTGTCGTCGAGGCCGTGGGTCAGACCCATACCGACCTCTTCACCGATCGTGACGACCAGATGGGTGGTCACCGGGAGCGAGGTGTGGGCCTCGGAGAGCGCCTTGAACGCGGCCAGGCAGACCGCCACGCCGGCCTTGTCGTCGAGGTGGCGGGACTTGATGAACCCGTGCGGCGTGATCTGCGGAGCCGCGTCGAACGCCACGAAGTCGCCGACGTTGATTCCGAGCGCGGCGACATCGGCCGCGGTTTCGACCAGCTCGTCGAGGCGGATCTCGATCTGATGCCAGCCGATACCCTGCGTGTCGACGGCCTCGCCGTAGTTGTGCCCGCTCGACCACAGCGGCAGCACCGTGCCGGTGAATAAGGTCGAGATGTCGTCCGGAAACACCGTCACGTGCGCCCCTTCGGCGAACCTGGCGCTGTGCATTCCGACTGGGACCACCTCGAGACGGCCGTCCCCTTTGATGCGCTTGACCATTGCGCCGATGGTGTCGGCATGTACGACGATCGCCCGGCTGACCGAGGAGCGGTGCCCGGCGATCGTCGCGCGGAGCACACCGCGGCGGGTCATCTCGATGGGAAATCCCAGAGCGTCGATCCGCTCACCGATGATCTGCATCACCGCGTCCGTCCGTCCGGACGGGCTGGGCGTGCGCAGTAGTTCGAGGAGTGTGTGGACGAGATAGTCGTTGTCGATATCGAGTGGCTTCACCCGTTCAGGGTGGCATACGCCGGTCGCGACTCGTCACGACTCCCGGGCAGACGAACTCGGCGGTGCGGGATGCCACGACCGGGGTGTCGCGCTGGTCGCGGGGAACAGCAGGTCGATGAAGCGCTCGGCGGTGGGCTGCGGCTCATGGTTGGCCAGGCCCGGACGTTCGTTTGCCTCGATAAACACGTAATCGGGCTGGTCAACCGCCGGAACGATCAGGTCGATGCCGGTCACCGGGATTCCGAGCGCCCGGCTGGCCTGCACCGCGGCTTCGGCGAGTGCCGGGTGCAGATCGGCGGTGACGTCGTGAATCGTGCCGCCGGTGTGCAGGTTCGCCGTGCGGCGCACCACCAGCCTCGTCCCTTCGGGCAGCACGTCGTCAAGCGTGTAGCCGGCTGCCTCGACGACCTCTGTCGTGGTGCGATCGAGCGGAATGGTCGACTCCCCGCCGGTCGCGGCGGACCGGCGCCGGCTGTGCGCCTCGATGAGCTGGACGATGGTATGGCGGCCGGTGCCGGTGACCGTTGCGGGCCGGCGGATGGCGGCGGCGACGACCTCGTGGTCGATGACGACGATACGAAGATCCTCTCCGGTGACGTACTCCTCGAGCAGCACGTCAGGGCATACCGTGCGAGCGTGCTCGATGGCCTGCTCCAGCTCACCGGGCTCGCGCACACCGACGGTGATGCCGCGGCCCTGCTCGCCGCGCACCGGTTTGACGACACAGCCGCCGACCTCGTCGAGGAACGTCTTGTCCTCCTGATCGCCGGTGGCGAGCCGCCCGCGAGCGACGTTGATGCCCGCCTCGGTCATGATGCGCCGCGTCACGCGCTTGTCGTCGCACCGGCTCATCGCCACCGCGGTGGTCAGCTCGGACAGCGATTCGCGAGTGATGATGCGGCGTCCCGCATGGACCAGTTGCAGCTCGCCCCACTCCGCATCGAGCACCTCGACCGTGATGCCGCGGCGCCGGGCCTCGTCCGCGATGATCCGGGCGTATGGGTTCAGGCCCGTGATGTCCGCCTCGGGCTCGGGTACGAACAGCGGTTCGTTGATGACATTCTTGCGCTTGACGGCGAACACCGGTACACGGCGGAATCCGAGCTTGCGGTACAGCCGGATCGCCGGGTCGTTGTCGTGGATGACCGACAGGTCGAGATGGCTGCGTCCACGTCCGATGTAGCGCTCGGACAGTACCCGCACCAGCGCTTCGCCGACGCCAGGCACCGATGTCTGCGGATCGACGGCGAGGCACCACAGGCCGGCGCCGCCCTCCGGGTCACCGAAGGCCAGGACGTGGTCGACGCCGGTTACCGTCCCGATCACGTCGCCGGTGCGCTCGTCCTCGGCGACGAGATACGTGAACGTACGCGTGCGCTGGTTGGCCCACATGAGATCGGGGTCCGCGGTGACCATACCGCGGGCCGCGTAGATGCGGTTGATCTCCTCGGCGTCACCGGCACCGCTGATCGTGCGCACGATGACGCCCGGTATGAGCTCGCGTCGCGGGCGGTAGCGATGCAGCTCCAGACGGTACGTGTAGCTCGGGTCGATGAACAGCTCGTCCGGGGCGGTCGCAACGAGGACGTGCGGGTCCTTGACGTACATCGCGATGTCGCGCCGGCCCTCGGCTTCGGAGCGGAGTACCTGAAGGATGTCGTCGAGGTTGTCGAACGTCTGGGCGAAGACGAGCCGTCCCCAGCCGAAGTCGACCGTGACGTTGCGCTCCATGTTCCGGACGAGGTGCTCCGGGGCGTCGGTCCACGGTTGGGTCCACAGCGGGCGGCCCCGCTCGCCGGCGGTCCGGCGGCGGTGCTGGCGTTCGTCGTTCACTCCGGTGCCCCCGGGGAGGTGTGAGCAGTCTTGCGGCGTTGGCTCATGCGGCGGGTATCTCGTGCTTCTGTAGCCATAGTTCGAGCAGGCCGAGCTGCCACAGGCGGTTGCCGCGCAGTGGGGTGAGCTCGCCGTTGGGGTCGGCCAGGAGCCGGTCGACGTATTCGGGCCGGAACAGATTGCGTTCGCGTGCGGCGGGCGAGTGGAGCGCGTCGGTGACCTTCTCCAGGTACCGGCCCTGCAGATACTTGAGCGCGGGGACGGGGAAGTAGCCCTTGGGACGGTCGATCACCTCGGGCGGGATGACACGGCGCCCGGCCTCCTTGAGCACGCCCTTGCCTTCCTGAGCAAGTTTCAGCTCAGGTGGGCACTGGGCGGCCAGTTCCACCACTTCATGATCGAGGAACGGGACGCGGGCCTCAAGGCCCCAGGCCATTGTCATGTTGTCGACGCGTTTGACCGGATCGTCCACGAGCATGATGTGCGTGTCGAGGCGAAGGGCGGCGTCGACCGCGGTCTCGGCGCCGTCCCGTCCCATATGAGCGGCCACGAACTCGCGGCTGACCGGGTTCTGGGTGAGATGCGCCGCGTTGAGAACCTCGGCCATCTCGGCGTGGTCGCGGTCGAAGAAGGCTCGGACGTAGGTGTCGACGGCCTCGTCGCGCGGGCTGTTGGCCAGGGGTGGGTACCAGTGGTAGCCGCCGAACACCTCGTCCGCGCCCTGACCGGACTGGACGACCTTGACATGCTTGCTGACCTCTTGGCTGAGCAGGAAGAACGCGACGACGTCGTGGCTGACCATGGGCTCGGACATGGCTGCTATGGCATCGTCCAACGCGGGCAGGGTGCGGGCGGTGTCGATGCGGATCTGGTGATGATCGGTCTCGAAATGGCGGGCGATCACGTCCGAGTACTTGAACTCGTCGCCCTCCTCGCCGCCGATCGACTCGAAGCCGATGCTGAACGTGTTGAGCCCGTGCTGACCCTCCTCGGCGAGCAACCCCACCACAAGGCTCGAATCGAGGCCGCCGGACAACAGCACTCCGACCGGCACGTCGGCGACGAGGCGGCGGCGGACGGCCGTCCGGACCGACTCGAGGACGGCGTCCTCCCAGTCGCGCTCGGTCCAACCGGCCTTGTCCGGGTCGCGCTCGTACCGGGCGTCCCAGTAGACACGCTCGCGGCTGGCGCCGTCCGGCTCGATCACCCGGATGGTGGCCGGCGGAAGTTTGCGCACGCCGGACAGGATCGTCCGGGGCGCCGGGACGACGGCATGCCAGCTCAGATAGTGGTGCAGTGCAACGGGATCGATTCGAGTGTCGACGCCGCCGCTACGCACCAGCGCGGGCAGGCTGCTGGCGAAGCGCAGCCGGTCGTTCGTCTCGGCGAGGTACAGCGGCTTGATGCCGAGCCGGTCGCGGGCGAGCACGAGGCGTCCCGTGTCGCGCTCGTGGATCCCGAACGCGAACATGCCGTAGAGCCGGTCGACGAAATCCTCGCCCCAGTGGTGGTACGCCTTGCCGATGACCTCGGTGTCCGACGTCGAGAAGAACTGGTAACCGTGCTGCTGGAGTTCGGCCCGCAGATCCTTGTAGTTGTAGATGCAGCCGTTGAACGCGACCGTCAAACCGAGCGCGTTGTCGACCATGGGCTGGTGGCCGTGCGGGGACAGGTCGATGATGGACAGACGCCGGTGTCCGAAGGCGACCGAACCGTGCGCATACGCGCCGAAATCATCGGGTCCCCGCGACACCATCGCGTCGCACATCCTGGACACCGCGCCGAGATCGGCGGGTGAGCCGTCGAACATGTATTCACCGGACAGACCGCACATGTAATTCAACCCTACCCGCTTCGTTGCCGAGCCGAGCAGCCGCGGTCAAATCGCCAAGATCGTTTACCGACCCTTCAGCGGGGCTGGCCGATGGCGTCGAGGATCTCGGTGAACCAGGGGGTCGCCGGGTCGAAGGCCTTGCCGCCGGCGATGCGGTCGAACTCGATCGCGCGGAGCCGGCCCTCCCGCTCCTCGTCATGACCGATCAGGCCGCTGGTGCCGGCGAGGGCACACTCGACGGCCAGGTCGGTGCAGCCCTTGATGAGCCGCAGATCGTAGTCGCCTGCTGCTGCAGACCGGCTGAAGTAGCCGCTCTTCTGGACGTTGACCTTCTCCGCGCCGAGCTGGTTGGCGAACTGCTTGGCGAACCAGGCGCCCGGGTTGATGTCGTCGATCTTGACGTGGCCGAACGGGTCGCGCGGGATGTCCTCGCCGGCGGCTTCGAGCTCTGCGACGATCTCGCTGACCCCGGCGCCCTCGGACAGGAAGATGTTAACGCAGCCCAGCTCGTCCATGATCGCGCGAAGCCGCTTGGCCTCAGCGCCCAGATCGAGATCCGCCTCGGGAATGTAGAGCGCGTGCACGTCCCACGCACGTGCGTCCAGCCCGGCCTCGGGCGCCCATACCTGGCCGGTGATCCACGAGCGGTACTCGCGGGCGGTGGCCGCGGCGAGCCAGCCGCTGTGCCGGCCCATGATCTCGTGAACGACGAGCATGCGCGGGTTCGACGTGTGCTCGGCGACCACGTTGCGGGCGAACAGCGCACCCTGCTCGGCGGCGGTCTGCGCGCCGAGGCTCTGCCGGACCGGCACGATGTCGTTGTCGACCGTCTTGGGCAACCCGACGACGGTGAGGTCGTAGCCGTTGTTGTGGAGGTACTCGGCCAGGGTGGCGGCCATCGTGCTGGTGTCGTCACCTCCGATGGTGTGCAGGACGTCCACGCCGGAGCTGGTGAGCTGCTCGGCCGCGACGCGGAGCGGGTCGTCCCCTTCGGCGATGAGGCCGCGCTTGACGCAGTCCTCGACGTTGGTCAGCTTGACCCTGCTGTTGCCGATCGGGCTGCCACCGACGTCGTGGAGCAGGTGGGCGCTGGCCCGGGCTTCGGGGCCGAACGTCACGGATTTCCCGGTGAGCAGGCCGGCGTAGCCGTCGAGGTAGCCGATGAGCTCGACCTCGGGGGCGATCTCGCTGTAGCGCTCGATAAGCCCGCCCACTGCAGAGGACAGACAAGGGGCGAGTCCGCCGGCGGTGAGCATGGCGACTTTGCGAACAGTCATCGTGACGACCTTCCCGAAGAGATCTGCCGAAGTGTTGGGAGCGGCACACCGCGCCGTGTATGGCCGCGTTCCAACCCTAATTCTTGCCGGAAACGAACGTTCGGCGTGGTGGCGCAATACTTGTGAGCCGTCGTGGTGTGCCACGCGGGCAACGCTCAGCCTGCCAGGTGTCCAGAAGATGGTCTCAGTCGGAGCGCACTGTTGCCGGGCCGTTACGCTAATGCGGGTGACGACGAGCCCAGAAGCCGAACTGTACTCCGAGCTGACCGCAGCGATCGGCGCCCGCCCGGCCGCGCAGCAGCCGGATTGGCCGGACGCGGCTGCGCTGGACCACGCGGTCGCCCAGCTTCGTTCGATGCCACCGCTCGTGTTCGCCGGTGAGTGCGACCAACTCCGCGATCATCTCGCCGGTGTGGCCCGCGGCGAGGCGTTCGTCCTGCAGGGCGGTGACTGTGCCGAGACCTTCGCCGGGCTCACCGCGGCCAATGTGCGCGACAAGCTCAAGACGCTGCTGCAGATGGCTGTAGTGCTGACCTACGCCGCGAGCGTGCCGGTGGTCAAGATCGGGCGGCTGGCCGGCCAGTACGCAAAACCGCGCTCGCGCCCGGACGAAACCCGTGGCGACGTCACGCTGCCGGCCTACCGTGGCGATGCGGTGAACGGGTTCGAGTTCACCGCGGAGGCGCGCCGTCCCGACCCGGACCGGCTGCTGCGGATGTACCACGCGTCGGCGGCGACGCTGAACCTGACGCGCGCGTTCGTCGGCGGCGGATACGCGGACCTGCGTCAGGTCCACGCCTGGAACACCGACTTCGTCCGCACCTCGCCGGCGGGATTGCGCTACGAACGGCTCGCCGGTCAGATCGCGAAGGCGCTGGCGTTCATGGACGCCATCGGCGCCGACCCGGAGCAGCTGCACACCGTCGAGCTGTACTCCAGCCACGAAGCGCTGCTGCTCGACTACGAGCAGGCGCTGACCAGGGTGGATTCCCGAACCGGGCTGGCCTACGACGTGTCCGGCCACTTCCTCTGGATCGGGGAGCGCACCCGCCAGCTCGACGGCGCGCACCTAGACTTCGCGTCCCGCGTGCGCAACCCGGTCGGCGTCAAGGTCGGTCCGACGACGACGCCGGACGACATCCTGAATCTGGCCGACAAGCTGGATCCGGAGCGCGAGCCGGGGCGGCTGACGTTCGTGACGCGCATGGGCGCGGGCAAGATCCGCGACGTGCTTCCGCCGCTGATCGAAAAGGCCGAATCGTCGGGTTTGTCCAGCGCGTGGATCTGCGATCCGATGCACGGGAACACGTACGAGGCGCCCAGCGGGCACAAGACCCGCAAGTTCGATGACGTCGTGGACGAGGTGCGTGGCTTCTTCGACGTGCACCGCGCGCTCGGTACGCATCCCGGCGGCGTACATGTCGAGCTGACGGGGGAGGACGTCACCGAATGCGTCGGCGGCGGTGACCCGATCGGCGAGGACACGCTCTCGACCCGTTACGAGACGCTGTGCGACCCGCGGTTGAACCGCACCCAGTCGCTGGAGTTGGCCTTCCTGGTGGCAGAGTTGCTCGAAGCCCGCTAGCCCCAGAATGACCACGTTAACGTCACCCCGCGATGCATAACGACCCGTTGACGGGTCGCTAACCGTATACACCGGCCCGGTCCGGGGACGGTGACCGGCTCGGTAGGGTCGGCGGTATGGCGATCGATCTGCGCAGCGACACGGTGACGCGTCCGACCGCGGCGATGCTGGCCGCGATGGCATCGGCCGATACCGGCGACGATGTCTACGACGAGGATCCGACCGTCCATGAGCTCGAGGAGCGGGTCGCCGGGCTGCTGGGCCACGAGGCGGCGTTGTTCACCGTCTCCGGGTCGCTGGCGAACATGCTGGGGGTACGCACGCACGTCCAGCCCGGGCAGGAGGTCATCTGCGAGGCTCGCGCGCACATCGTCCGCGCCGAGAGCGGTGCGCACGCGGCGATGCACGGCCTCACGACTCGAACCTGGTCGCACCGTCGTGGTCATGTCGATCTCGCCGCGATCCGCGAGTTGCTGGCACCGGACGCGGGGCCGTATCTGGTCTCGACGGCCGCCGTATCGGTGGAGAACACGCACAACTTCGGCGGCGGCACGATCCAGCCGTGGGAGTCGCTGCAGGCGCTTCGCGAACTCGTCCAGCCGCACGGCGTCAAGCTGCACCTGGACGGGGCCCGGCTCTGGAACGCACATGTCGCCACCGGAACGGGCCTCGAGCAGTGCGGGCGATTGTTCGACACCGTATCGGTCTGCCTGTCCAAGGGCCTCGGTGCGCCGATCGGGTCCGTACTGGCCGGGAGTGCGGGCGCTGTGGCCGAGGCGCGGGAGCGGCGCAAGCGTCTGGGCGCGGGCTGGCGGCAGGCCGGCGTACTCGCGGCCGCCGGACTCTACGCGCTCGATCATCACCTCGAACGGATGGCCGAGGATCATGCCAACGCCAGGGCGCTCGCCGCGGCACTGGAAGAGTCCGGAACGGTCAGCGCCGCCGACGTCGAGACGAACATCATCGTGCTCGACCTGTCCGAGCATCGGCTCAGCGCCCCGGAACTGGCTGTCGCGGCCCGCGACGAAGGCGTCTTGCTCGGTGCATTGGGTCCGGCCATGGCCAGGATGATCACTCATCTGGACGTCAGCGCGGACGATTGCCGCAAAGCGGGTGAGATTTTGGCACGGATCCTCACCTGATCGTTGCCACACCTTGCGATCAGGTGAGGAATCGGCTGCTAACTGACCAGGTTTTTCACCTGATCGCCACGACGTGCGCCGCGATTCAAGCGATCAGGTGAGCAACTGCCCGATTCGAGCGGGTGTTTCTCACCTGATCACCCGACTAGGCGGCGGGCACGAGCGGTTCGGCGGGCTTGCGCCCCAGCAACGGCGGAATGCGCCGGACCGCAGAGGCGAGTTCGCGCAGGTCGTTGCCGGACAGCGCCTGCGCGCCGTCCACCAGCGCTTCTTCCGGATCGGGATGCACGTCCACCAGGAGCCCGTCCGCGCCGACGCCGATCGCCGCCCGCGACAGCGGCAGCACGAGTTCGCGGCTGCCACCCGAGTGCGACGGGTCGACCACGATCGGCAGATGCGACTGGGCCTGGACGACCGGAACGGCCGCGATATCAAGGGTGTTGCGAGTCGCGGTCTCGAACGTGCGGATGCCGCGCTCGCACAGCACGATGTCGAGATTGCCCCGCTGCGCGATGTACTCCGCGGCCGTGAGCCATTCGTCGATGGTGGCCTGGATTCCGCGCTTGAGCAGCACCGGACGCTCGGCGCGACCCACCGCCTGGAGCAGCGCGAAGTTCTGCATGTTGCGCGCGCCGATCTGGAGCATGTCGGCGTAGGACGCGACCATGTCGACGTCGTACGCGTCGAGCACCTCGGTGACGACGGGGAGGCCGGTGGTCTCGCGCGCCTCGGCAAGCAGGCGCAGGCCTTGCTCACCGAGCCCCTGGAACGACGACGGCGACGTGCGCGGCTTGAATGCACCGCCGCGAAGCACGGTGGCACCGGCCGCCTTGGCCATCTCGGCCGCCTCGAGCATCTGGCCGCGTGACTCGACCGCGCACGGCCCGGCGATGAGGGTGAACGTGTCGGGCCCGATCGGCACGCCACCGGGACCGCCGACCATGACGGTGCTGCGCGAGACCTGATTCTCGATGCCTACGAGTTTGTATGCGGACGATACGGCGATCACATCGGCAACACCGGGCATCGCCCGCAGGTTGAGCATGCGAAACTGATCGAGGTCGCCGACCAGGCCGATGACGGTACGGCTCACGCCCCGGCTGACGAACGCCTCGCCGCCGGCATGGTGGACGCGGACCACGACAGCGTTGACGTGCTCGTCCGCCACGCCCGGTTGCATGACCACGACCATGAGGTTCACCCCCAATGAAAAGTGAATCGAGCCGTAAGGCTACTGCGGCACCGGGTGCCGCCGTTGCCGAAATCGCGCCGGTGACGATGGATCGTTACCGATCCGACGCCTGTCGGTAGCCGGACGTCCGCTCCGTGGGACTCAGCCCGCTGATCATGTTCAATCGTCCAGCAAAATCCGGTGTCGATTGAACATGATCAACGAGACGGGCGTAGTGCTTTGAGCCGAGCGATGTCGATCGCGTGCGCCGCCGAGCCTCCGGGCGTCTCGACGACCACGGGAACACGGTCGAGCGCCGGGTGGGTGAACAGGGTCGCGAACGGTTCGGCGCCGATCCGACCTTCGCCGATGTTGGCGTGCCGATCGCGGAACGACCCGCACCCATCCATGGAGTCATTGGCGTGAACGGCGGCGAGCCGCCCGGGTCCGGCCACGTGAACGAGGCGGTCGAGTGCCGCGGTCATCCCGCCCGGGGTGGAAAGGTCGTGCCCGGCGGCGAAGGCGTGGCATGTATCGAGGCAGACCTTCGCGCGCGGGTGATCGTCCAGGGCCGCCAGGTACTGCTGGAGATCGTCGATCGTCGCGCACAGGGACGCACCCTGGCCGGCCGTCGGCTCGAGCAGAAGGTCCGGTGCGCTGTCCGGCAGCGCGTCCAGCATCGGCAACAACGCCTCGCGCACCTGGCGCAGCGCAGCGTCCTTGGAGGCCGGCGCGACGCTCGAACCGGTATGTACGACGACACCGGCCGCACGGACGCCGGCGCCGCGCGCGAACGCGTTGGCGATGCTGTCGATCGACCGGGTATACGTCAGATCGGTCGGTGAGCCGAGATTGATCAGATATGCGGAGTGGATCAGGACGGTCAGCCCACGAGCGGCCGCCGCCTCGGCGAACGCGGACTCCGCCGCCGGCTCGCCCGGCGTCGTTGCCCAGCCGCGGGGGTTGCCGAGGAAGATCTGCACCGCCTCGGCGCCGAGTTCGGTTGCTCGCTCGGGGACGCCGGCGAGTTTGCCACGCACAGACATGTGTGCGCCGATCGGCGTCGACGGTGTCATGGTCGTTGGCCGCCGCTACCGCACGAACAGGACGACTTCTTTGTCCAGCTTGACTTCCTCGCCGGCGTTCGGCTTCTGCCGCACGACGAGCCCGAGGAAGTCGCCGCGCTCCTCAATCTTGATCTTCTCGAATCCGAGGTTGCGCAGATGCTGCTCCGCCTGCTCGACGGGCATCCCCAGGACGCTGGGCATCCGGATCTCGCTGGGTCCGCCGGCCACTTCCAACTCGATGGTGTCGCCGGCGTAACCGGTGCCGAACCGGGGCTCCTGCGAGATGACGATACCGGGCGGCACGTTCCTGTTCTCACCCTCGCTGATCTCGACCTTGAAGCCCAGCTCGGTGAGTTCCTGCTGCGCCTGCTCGGCATCTCGGCCGGTGTAGTCGGTGATCTCGAGCGGCTCGGGCCCCTGGCTGACGACGAGGGCGATCGTGGAATCCCGCTTGACTTCAGAGCCGGGCTCCTCGCTCTGCGAGATCACGCGACCCTCGTCCACGTCCGTGCTGTACTCCTCGGTGACGTCCGCGGTAAGGCCGGCGTCGGCAAGTTTCTGCTCGGCATCGGCCCGCGGCAGGTTCCGTACATCCGGAACCCCGACGAGGTCCGGGCCGGACGACAGGATGACAACCACGTTCACGCCGCGCAGCGCCTTCGCGCCGGGACCAGGGTCGGTGCGCATGACCCGTCCCTCGGCGTAGACGTCGGACGGTTCGGTGCCGCCGTTGACGATGCGCAGCCCGTCCTGCGCGGCACGCTGCTGCGCCTCCTCGAACGTCATGTCGAGCAGCGACGGTGTCTCGATGTAGCGGCCCTCGCCGAGCCACCACGCGCCGGCGATGACGCCGCCGATCAGCGCGATCAGTACGCCTAGCACGGCGAACTGCCGCCACTGCGGCCCGCCGCGGCGCCCGGACGGGCGCCTGCTCGAACTCGCACGCCGTGCCGGGGCCGCGCGCCGAGCCGTGGCGGGACGGCGCGTCGTGGCGGGCAGCGCGCTCGCCCGCCGGCCGCGCGTCCCTTGTTCGGCGGGTGGCGTGACCGGAAGCAGCGATGTCTGCTGGCCGGCCGGCGGCCCGTCGCCGGCGCGGTGCAGCGCCTCGCCGACCGAGACACCAGCGGAATCGAGCGACTCGATGCCCTCTGCATGGGAGCCCGCCGACCGGCGCGCCTGCTCGATGGCCAGCTCAGCCGTTTCCGCGGACGGGTAGCGGTGGTGCGGGTCGCGAGCAGTGAGCCGTCGCACAAGATCGTCTATCGCCGGTGAAACCGTGCCGTCGACCGCCGACGGTGGCGGAACGTCGCGGTCGATGTGGTTGCGCACGACCGCTTCGTCGGTGGCCGCCGAGTGCGGCGGGGAGCCGGTGAGCAGCTCGTAGAGCATGATGCCTACCGCGTACACGTCGGAACGGGGCGTCGCGGCCCCGCCGAGCGCCTGTTCCGGCGAGATGTAGTTGACCGTGCCGAGCAGCGGTCCGTCGGTGCCGGCCGGGTCGGCCAAGGCCCTGGCCAGTCCGAAGTCGGCGACCTTGACCTTTCCGTTCTCACTGACGAGGACGTTCTCCGGTTTGACGTCGCAGTGCACGATGCCCGCCTCGTGCGCCTCGGCCAGCGCCGCGAGCACCGGCTCGATCATGTCGAGCGCCTCGACCGGGGTCAGCCGCCCTCTTTCGCGGAGGATCTGCCGCAGCGTGCGTCCGTCGACGTACTCCATCGACAGGTAGACCGAGCCGCCGTCCTCACCCTGATCGAAGACGCCGACGACGGCAGGGTGGGACAGCTTGGCCGCTGCGCGTGCCTCACTGATGAACCGGCTGACGAACTCGCCGTCCACGGCGAGCTCCGGATGCATCACCTTGAGTGCGACAATGCGATCGAGCCGGGTGTCCAGCGCGCGGTATACCGTTGCCATGCCACCGGAGGCGACCGTGGCCTCGATTCGGTACCGGCCATCGAGCAGGCGCCCGGCGCTTGCGTCAACGGCAGACAGGTCCACGAAGCAGCAGTGTACGTACTGTCAGCGCAAACGCACAGACGACACCGCGTGCGGAGGGCGCTCACGCCGGGTCGATCACGCCGCGATAGCGGAGCCCTCGCCGCCCTCAGACCGTTGATTCGGGACGGCGGGGATCGTCCGTTGCGTGGTGATTCTGGAGCCCGCGACTCAGGACGTACGAGCGGTTGCGGCGCCGATGAGCGATTGAAGTGCATCGCGAGCCTCCGGCGTGACGGCGGTTGTGTCGAGCGCGGCATGGGCCTGTTCGGCGCGGTCTGCAATCAAGGCTTCGACGCGGTCGAGCGCGCCGGTCCCGGTGATGATGGTGCGCAGCTCGGACACGTTGGCCGGCGTCAGACCCGGCTCGCCGACGAGCCGTTCGAGGGTCCGGGCCTGAGTCGGACCGGCCGCCATCGCCGCGTAGGTCACAAGCAGGGTCTGTTTACCTTCACGGAGATCGTCGCCGGCCGGCTTGCCGGTCGCGTTCGGATCGCCGAAGACTCCGAGTACGTCGTCGCGGAGCTGGAACGCCTCGCCGATCGCCAGCCCGTATGCGGTGTATCCGCGTAACAGATCCGGGGGAGCCCCGGCCGCCCGGCCGCCGAGCAGCAGCGGCCGCTCGACGGAGTACCGGGCGGCTTTGGCGTAGATCACCCGGTGCGCCCGGTCGGCCCGGTCCTCCGGCGGGTCCGCTCGGCGGGCCTGTGCCAGCACGTCGAGGTACTGGCCGGCGCCTACCTCGGTGCGCATCCGCTCGTAGACCGGCCGCGCGCGGGCCAGCTGCTCCCTGTCCAGGCCCGAGGCACCGAGCAGTTCGTCGCTCCAGCACAGCAGGAGATCGCCGAGCAGGATCGCGCCCGCCTCTCCGAACGAGTCGGGATCGCCGGCCCACCCGTTCGTGCGGTGGAGTGCCGCCAGCCTGGCGTGGACGGACGGTCGCCCGCGCCTGGTCGCCGAGGCGTCGATCACATCGTCGTGGACGAGCGCCGCGGCCTGAAACAGTTCGAGCGCGGCCGCGGCCGTGACGATCGAATCGCCGTCGGCACCGCCCGCGCCGCGCCAGCCCCAGTAGCAGAACGCGGGCCGGAGCCGCTTGCCGCCCGAGAGCAGATCACCGGCGGCGTCGGTCAATACGCTGAGCTCGGGTCCGATCTCGGCGAGCGACTCGGTCTGCCCGGAGAGGAAACCGTCCAGGACCGCCTGGATGCGCGGAAGCAGCGGTTCGACCGGGTCGGCGGGGCGGTGCGAGCTCACGGCGCGAGCCTATGTCCTGGCCCGACATGCGGCATGCTCGGGCGCGCTCAGGGTCGTACGGCGGCCGCGAGGATGGCCCGGACTTCGGTCGACACGGCGTCGAGCGGAGCTGTGCTGCCGCGGCTGCGGGCGACCGCAACGGCACCTTCGAGACTGGTGATGACGAGCCAGGCCAGTCGCCTCGCCCTGTCCTGGTCCACGCCGTCGTCGGCGAGCCGCTCGACGAGGGCGGTTTCCCAGAGGCCGAACATGTCCGATGCCGATTGAGCGGCTGTGCTGTCGGCTCTGGCCTCGGCGGTCGCAACGGCGAGCACCGGGCACCCCGAACGGAAGTCACCGTCGATGAGCACCTGCCGCCAGTTGGCGACGAACGCATCGAACACCGCCAGCGTGCCGCCGGGTGCCGCTTCGCGGATGAGGCGTTCCACTTTTCGGCCGACGAGATGCACGGCCTCGTCGACGAGTTGCTCTTTGCCGTTGGGGAAGTAGTGGTACGTCGAGCCCAGTGGGGCGCCGCTGAGTTTTGCGACGTCCCGGACGCTTGTCGGCCCGACGCCTCGGGTGCTGATCATCTTGGCAGCACCGCTGACCATGCGCTCGCGAGGACTCTTCGCCATGTTCTCCAGTCTAACTCGTTGACTATGACGACTGTCATAGCTAGCGTGGGCGTTATAACGATCGTCATAGTCAGGTGATGGGAGCGGCGGTGTCCATTGACACGACTGATGAGGGTGGCAGCCCGGTCGAGGTTCCGACCGATGACGGCACCGTTCTGCGCGGCCGGTGGTTCGAGCCGGACGGTTTGGCGGTCGGCGCCGCGGTGATCGCCTCCGGCATGGGCATCCGTGCCCGGTACTACGGCTCGTTCGCGCGCTGGCTCGGCAGCCGCGGTGTTGCGGCGTTGGTCTTCGACTATCGAGGCTTCGGCGATTCGCTGTCCGGCTCGATCAAGGACGTCGACTGTGACGCGGCGCGATGGATGGCCGACGCACGCGACGCGCTGCGGTTCGTCGCCGACCGGCACCGGGACGTTCCGTTGACGTGGGTTGGGCACAGCTTCGGAGGTCAGGCGGTTCCGTTCGTCGATCACCGTGAACTCGCACAGATCATCAACATTGCGGTCGGCACGGGACATTGGCGCTTCCATCCCCAGCCATGGCTCCGAGCGGCACTGTGGAAGGTATTGGTGCCCGTCACGACGCGGGCGTTCGGCTATTACCCGGGCAATGCGCTACGACTCGTCGGCGACCTGCCCGCCGGCGTCATGCGCCAGTGGGCGAAGTGGTGCCTCGACCGGGACTACGTCGTCGGCGCCCGCAACGCCGTCGATGCGTTCGCCAAGGTGAGTACGCCGATCGCGTGCGTTTCGTTCACCGACGACGAGCTGATCCCGCCGGGCGCCATCGACGAGCTGCACAAGTGGTTCACCGGCAGCAATGTCGTCAACATGCGCTTCACGCCGGAGCAACTCGGCGTCGAGCGGGTCGGCCACGTGGGATTCTTCCGGAACTCGTTCGAGCCGCTGTGGGACGAACTGCTCCTACCGCACATCGCCCGCGATCGAGCCGAATGATCACGTTAAGCGGGGATTCCCCAACTTTGGCCGGACTGCAACCAGGCCAAAGCTGGGAAATCCCTGCCTAACATGATCATTCCGTATGGGTTTGTTGTGTCGGCTTACCCTGGAAGGATGGAGGCGCGGCTCGCACAGGCGGTGGAATTGCTGGCGCGACGACGGTTGCTCGTGCTCACCGGTGCGGGGATCAGCACCGACTCCGGGATACCGGACTACCGAGGAAACGGCACCCCGCGTCGCACCCCGATGATGTACTCCGAGTTCCGGGGGAGTAGCGAGAACCGGCGCCGGTACTGGGCACGCAGCCACGTGGGCTGGCGCCGGATGAGCACCGCCGAACCCAACGTGGGCCATCGGGCGGTGGCCGAGCTGGAGCGGTCCGGATCCGCGACCGGCGTCATCACGCAGAACGTCGACGGGCTGCACATCGCCGCGGGCAGCCGGACCGTCGTCGAGTTGCACGGCCGCCTGGCCGACGTGGTGTGCCTCGATTGCGGCGACCGGTGCACGAGAACGGCCGTCCATCAGCGGCTCGCCGCACTGAACCCGGAATTCAACGACGTCAGCGCCGAACTGCGGCCGGACGGCGATGTCGACCTGGAGAAACTGGACGGCTTCGTCGTCGCCGGATGCGAGGAGTGCGGCGGCGTGCTCAAGCCGGACGTGGTGTTCTTCGGCGAGAACGTGCCGCGCGATCGGGTGGCGACGTCAACCCGGATGACGGACGAAGCGGAGGCGCTGCTCGTTGCGGGTTCATCGCTGGCCGTGCTGTCCGGATATCGCTTCGTCCGGCAGGCGCACGCTCGCGGCATCCCGGTCGCCATCGTCAACCGCGGCGCTACCCGCGGCGACGACCTGGCTGACGTGAAGATCGATGCCGGCTGCTCCGAGACACTGAACGTGCTTGCCGAGTCGCTGGCCGGCGTCACGCCCGGCCGATGAGATCGGCCACGATGGCCGCGGATAGGCCGCCGAGCGGGATGCCTGGGCCCGGGTAGGCCGACCGTCCCACGTGGAAGAGGCCGCGAACGGGCGTTTGGTTCGACCGTCCGGCGATATCACGGGCACGCGAGATGGCCGGCCCGAACTCACCGCCGCCGTTCGCGCCGGTGTCGGTCGCCGTGTCGGCGGGTGTGTGGACGTGCCGCCAGCGGATACGATCCCGGACGTCGGTGCCGCGGTCGGCCAGCACCGTGATGATCCGGTCGGCGTAGTCGTCGGCGGCGCCGGGTGCCGTCCAGTCGACGTCATCGCCGTGCGCGGGTACGAGCACGCTGACCGTGATCCGCGACCGATCGGCGGCGGTGTAGACGTCGACGGTGGGGGACTGGGGGAGTCGCGCCGGGTCGGAATGGAGGGCGTCCAGCGCGGCATCGGTGTCAGGCGAAAGCAGCACGGTGTGCCTGGGCGGATCGCCGGGCGGCGAATCCGCGGGGCCGGGCACGCCGGCATCGCCGTCCGGGTGCGCGGTACGCGGATCCAGCGCGAGAGTGAGGGTGAAGCGCCCGGGGGAGCGCGGCCACGTCCGGCGCGCTCGCCTAGTGCCCGGCATGAGGTCGCGGTAGAGGAGTGCGGCGTCGACGGCGGCGACCACGACATCGGCGGCGAGACGTCCGCCGTCCGATAGCCGTACGCCGGTCACCCGGCGGCCAGAGTGCTCGATCCCCGTCACCGCCGTGCTCGTGCGAACGGTGACGCCGCGTTCGGCGGCGCGGTCGTGAATTGCGGCGACTAGGTGGGCCGCCCCACCGCGTACGTACCACCGGCCGAACGTTTGCTGTACGTACGCGATCGCGGCCAATCCTGCCGGCATCCGGCGGGGATCCACGCCCGAGGCGCGGTGTTCCAGCATCGAGCCGAGTGGGGAGGGAAGCACGCCTTCGGTCAGTGAGCGGAGCGTCCGTTCGAGCCCGAGCTGCCGGCGCCGGCCTGGCAGTGAAGTCGCGGCGAGCCGCGATAGCCGCCGCGGTGCCGCGGTCAGGTACGGCGAACGGACGGCCGACCAGACGGCACCGCCGTAATCCACCACGGTCAACCACGCGGCGCCGCTGCCGGTGCCGAACGCACCGTCGAGGCTGCGGGTTATGCCGGCACGGCTCGTATTCGGCAGCTCGAGCGCGCTGCCGTCTCCGAAGCGGTAGCTGAACGAGGGCTCGGCCGGGATCAGGTCGAGTACTCGCTCGAGGGGGCGCCCGGTCTTGCGGAACAGGTCTCGCAGCACCGCGGGTAACGTGATCGGGCCGGGTGCGAGATCGATTCGGGCCCCGTCGTGTTCGGCTTCGCGCAGCGCCCCGCCGACCATGTCGTGCTGTTCGCAGAGAACGACCTCGTGTCCGAAGTCGGCGAGCCAGGCGGCGGCAGCGAGTCCGGTGAACCCCCCGCCGACGACGACCACTCGAGCCACGCCGACAGAGCTTAGCCCGACCGCCGTCGTGCGGCATGCCCACGCTCGGGCCGACCGGGTAGTCGGCCGGAACGCGGCGTTGACTTGTCAGTGGCGGGGTGTAGTCTGTCGAACAGATGTTCGGATAGCACGGAAGTTGGGGAGGATGGCCGTGGCGACAATGGTCAGGACAGGGCACCCGGTGGTCGATCTTTTGACGCAGGCACGGGAGTGCCTCGCCGAGGCGGCGGTCGCGGATGCGGCGAGTGCGCGGTATGCGTCGGCCCATCTGGCCGCGTTGCGGGCCGGCGCTGCGGTGCTCGCGGCACGTGGGCGCGATGCCCAGGGGCGCAGGGCGCGGCGCGGCCCGCGCAACGTGTGGGTGGACCTGGCCAGGCTCGCACCGGAGCTTGCGGAGTGGGCCGAGTTCTTTGCGGCGACGGCGCGCAAACGGCCGGCAGCGCAGGCCGGTGTCGCGGGCGTGGTGAGTCCACGGGAAGCCGATGATCTGCTGCGTGATGCCGACGCGTTCTGCCGGCTGGTGTGCGTGATGCTGGGCCTGCCGGTGCCGTCCGTGATCGGTGACGGAGCGCTCGCCCTGGCGGTGTGAGACCTGGCAAGGGGAATTGCACGGGTACCGCTGGACGTTCTCCCCAGTGACGCAGGAAGTCTCACGAGCTATGCAAGGATGGCCCGCATGATCGACCCGAATGGGCTTTACGACTGGGTCGGGGAGGTGCCCGACCTGGATAGCCCGGTGCTGATCACGTCGCTTGCCGGCTTCATGGACGCTGGTTCGGCGGGCAAGGGCGTTGTCGACCACATGCTGGAGAACGTGCCGCACGACGTGATCGCCCGGTTCGACGTCGACCTACTGCTCGACTACCGGGCGCGCCGTCCGGAGATCCAGTTCGTCGAGGATCACTTCGAGCGGTACGCCGCACCGGAACTCACGCTCCGGCTCGCCTGGGATTCCCGGGATATCCCGTTCCTCGTTCTGAGCGGTCCCGAGCCGGATGTCATGTGGGAACGTTTCGCGACCGCCGTGATCGGCATCGTCGAGCGGCTCGGCGTACGTCTGACGATCAATGCGCACGGCATTCCGATGGCCGTGCCGCACACCCGCCCGCTCGGCATCACGATGCATGCCACGCGTAAGGACCTTGTCACCGTCGTGAATCCGTGGCGCGGTGAGATCACGCTGCCGTCGAGCATCAACGCTCTGCTACAGCTGCGGCTCGGCCAGGCCGGGCACGACGCGATGGGTGTGGTGGCCCATGTGCCGCACTACCTGTCCGAGACCGAGTACCCCGACGCGTCGCTGGTGCTGCTGCGCTCGATCGAACTCGCCTCCGGCCTGTCAATCCCGGACGAGCCGCTCGTGGCTGCCGCGGAGACGACGCGGCGCGCGGTGGAGGAGCAGGTCGCCGGCTCGGACGAGGTCGGCCGGGTCGTCGAGGCGCTCGAGACCCAGTACGACGCCTACACCGGCAGCAACGGTCAGATGGACCTGCTCGGCGGTAGCGGCAGCATGCCCAGTGCCGACGAACTCGGCGAGCAGGTCGAGAGGTTCCTCGCCGACCTCGAAGACTGAGCCGCTCCTACGCCATCGATGCCCCGGCGCGCGGCCGGCTTCGTTCGGGGTCGTGGCTGGCGAACTGGTGGGCGAGCAGGATCGCGGCGTAGACGACGGCCGTGACCGCGGCGATACCTAGCGCCCCTCCGACATAGGCAGTCGCGAGATCCTGGCGTGGCATGAGCGCCGGCGTGACATCGCCCATGGCCACCAGGTTGCGTATCCGCAGCAGTGCCGCGGCCGCAAGCACTCCGCCGGCCAGGCCGCCGGCGCCGAGCAGGCCGGCGGCCACGGCCGTACTCCTCCCCGCAGGTGGGCCGGGGCGGTGCCACTCCGGGCTCACCAGCGCGGTCAACATCGCCGTCAAGCCCGCCCACGCGAGCACCACGGTCACCGCTGCCACGGCGTCGGACGGGCGATGCCAGCCACCGATGACGGTGGCGATGCCGGTCGTGGCGGTATAGCCGGCGGCCAGAACCGCGACGAGTGGGCGGATGCCGCGCGGCACCACCAGCAGGAGTGCGGCGGCCACGCTCGCCGCGACGGTCGTATGGCCGCTCGGCAGAGAGTTCGCCAGAGCGCCGCCGGTCTCGGCGAGCTGTGGTCGTTCGAGCAGGGTGTGTTTCAGCGTCTGCGTCGTCAGGTTCGCGCCGCCGACCAGCACCGTCACCTGGATCGCCAGGAGCAGGCGACGGCGCATGACGGCGATCAGCGCGGCGGCTGACAGGACGAGCACGACGAATGACACCGAGACAACGTCGAGCACCGGCTCGGCCGCGCGCCACAGCAGGTTCTGGCCGATCACCGACCCGCGCAGCGCCGCGTCGTCGACGAGTTGACCCTCGTAGGTGTCGACGAAGTAGCGCCAGCACAGCCAGGTACCCACTGACCCGGCCAGGAACAGCACGAAGCCGAACGTGGCAGCGGCCCATCGCGGCTCGCGAGCGCCAACCGCGGTGTCACCTGCCATGAGCATGCACACTAGTGTGAGTTACGTGACCGACCGCACGCTAACCCTGTATCGAGTTCTCGCTTACACGACTGGCGTGATCTTGCTCGGCTTCACCGTCGAGATCATCGCGAAATATGGCTTCGGCGTTGAAGGCTACGAGTGGGTGGCCTTCGTACATGGTTGGGTGTATTTGGCCTACTTCCTCGTCACGGTCGCGCTGGCCCACAAGTATTCATGGCCGCTGCAGTGGTCGATTCCGGTTCTCGTCGCGGGCACGATTCCGCTCATGTCGTTCGTCGCGGAGCGGAAGGTCGTGGCAAAGGTCCGTGCTGATCGTCAGGTGCCGGCTCCGGCGTCCGACGCGACCGCTTGATTCCGGTGCGGACGAACGAGATCCAGAAGACGATGACGGCACCGGCGAAGACCCACCACTGCGCCCAGTAGGACAAGTTCTGCCACGGTCCGACGTTGCGGATCGGTGAGTATTCATCGACGTCGACCGGCTCGGGTGCCGCCGACGGCGTCGGTTGCTCGTCCGTCATGACGAGAAAGCCGTCGTACAGGTCGTTGCGCCCGGTGGCCGCTGCGACGGTGTCCGGAGCAAGGTGGCCGACCTCGCCGGCGGCAAGGTTCCGCCCGGTCGCCTGCGCGGGCGTCTCGGCGGGCATGACGTAGCCGGTAACCGCAACCTGACCGGACGGCGGGGCAGGTATTTCGTCTGCGGTCGGTACCCAGCCACGCAGCACGATCAGCACACCGTCCCCGGTGTCGAGCGTCCCGACAGCGTAGGCGCCGAGCACGCCGTCATCGACCCGCGCCGGGACCACGAGCTCGTCGAGATAGCTGCCGTTGGCGGTGACCGGTTGGTCAACCGGTCGGTCGATTGCGGCGTCGGGACCGATCAATTCGGTGAGCGGAATGGGATCGGAGTCGCGCACGTCATGGCGCTGTTCGCTCGTCCGGTACGCGTCCAGTTGCCACCAGCCGAGGACGACGAAGGCGACCACCAGACCGACTGCGACGGCATGCAGAGCGAGCCACCGCGGTGAGAGGAGGAACGTGCGCACCACATGAGGCTACAAATGAGTCGGGCCATAGTGTGGCACGACCTCGGCTCCGAGGTAATCTCTGCCTCTGGGGAAGTGGATCGTCCGACCTACCATGGAGACCAAGCCAGGATGAACCGGTCCGAACAGCTTTCCACCCTGTCCGAGCGCGAGTGGGTCGCGGCCTGGGACAAGGAGCAGGAATCGCTAGACCTCTTGAAATCGCGTCGGGGCAGCTGGTTGCCGAACGTGGTAGAGGTGCGGCACTGGGGTGCGTTGCGCTGGACGACCGGTCGCCCCGGGCATGCGTCGAGCAGCGGTCAGGCGGTGGCCGAGACGTTCGCCGTGCTCCGGCCCGGCCTCGCCGACAAGACCGTGCAGAACGATGTGCTGGAGGCGTTGCGTGAGCGACCGCCGGCACGGCGGATTCTCGGCTTTGGGTTCCGCGAGTATCACATCCGCGGCGCCGCCCTCGGCGCGGTGGCCGGTGGCGTTGTCGCGGCAGCGGCGGCCGCTATTGCGCGGCTGGACAGCGTCGTTGTGCTACTGGTCGCGCTCGCGGGCCTCGGAATCGGTCTGGTGATCGGGACTGCGATCGTCCATGCCCAGGATCGGCGCGCTCGTAAGAAGGCCTTATCCGATTCGTCGAGAGTGCGCATCGTCACCGGCCGCTTCGCACCGGATCATTGGTTCGCCCTGGTGGCCGCTGCGACGACGATCTCCGGGCGGCTGGGCAACGACCAGTCGGACATCGCCAGGCAGACACGGGACGACGTGCATCAGGCGCTGTGGGAGGGCGCCGGCGTGGTGCTGACGAGCTCGGACCACACCGGCATCGAGGTCCTCGCCGAACGCATGCAACGCCTCGCCGCCTCTATCTAGTACGCAGGGAAAGGCTGAATCGCATGGGTAAGACGTGCCTGTCGCTCCGGCGCGCCGGTGCGGTAGCGGTGCTCGCGGCAGTGCTGCTCGCCGGGTGCGGGGACGACGAGGCGTCCACCGACGGCGGCGCGAACGGGAATGACGCCGGCACCGAGACTTCCGAGGACGATTCGTCCGGCAATACCGGCGAGCCGGACGAGGGCTCCGACAATGAGGAAACCACCGAGGACGACGGCATGGACGACTCGTCGGACGCTGCCGCCGACGAGGACGTCGAAACGCTCGAGATCACGATCGCCGACGGCGAGGTGAGCCCGCCGTTCGACACCTACGAGGTTGCCCGCGGCGCGGACGTCCGCATCGAGGTGACCAGCGACACCGCGGACGAGTTGCACCTGCACGGATACGACCTGGGGCTCGAGGTGGAACCCGGTGAGCCCGCGGTGCTGGAGTTCACCGCGGACATCGAGGGGCGGTTCGAGCTGGAGACGCACGAACTGGGGTTGCCGGTGCTGCAGCTCGAAGTCGGATGAACCAGAACATTTCCGCGCACGGGATCGGTGGACGTTCTGATCTGCCGATCCCGTTCGAGTTCGCGATCGTCGGGGCGGGAATCGCGGTGGCGGTGTCGTTCCTCGCGATGGCCGCGCTCTGGCGGACGCCGAAACTGCGCGGCGACGCCGCCGGACGTCCCATCCCGGCTCGTCTCCAGGCGCTGCTCGACAATTCGGCGACCCGGGACGTGCTGCGCGCCGGCGGGCTGATCGTCACGGTGTTCGTCGCCGCGGCCGCCATCTTCGGTCCGGACACCGCGCAGAACCCGGCGCCCGGCTTCGTGTATGTGTTCTTGTGGGTCGGGTTGGTCTTCGCGTCGCTGCTGTTCGGCCCGGTGTGGCGGCTGATCAGCCCGCTGCGGGCGATACATGCCGGGCTCAGCGCCCTTGCCGGGACCGACCCTGCGCACGGGTTGCGTCGCTATCCGAAGTGGCTCGGCTACTGGCCGGCGGCTGCCGGGCTCTTCGGGTTCGTATGGCTGGAGCTGGTCGCGCCGGGAAGTACGTCCACCCTGACCATCAGCGTCTGGTTCGGCATCTACTTCGCGGTACAGCTCATCGGCGGGCTCGTCTTCGGATCTGTGTGGTTCTCGCGCGCCGACCCGTTCGAGGTGTACTCGACGTTCATCGGCCGGCTCGCGCCGCTGGGCCGCCGGTCCGACGGCCGGCTCGTCGTGCGGAACCCGCTGGACGGCCTGGACGGGCTGCCCGCCCTGCCGGGCGTCGTCGCGGTGGTCACCATCCTGCTCGGATCGACGGCGTACGACAGCTTCTCGGAGTCGCCGTTCTGGGTGCGGATCGTCCAGTCCTCGCCGTTGGACGCCACGCTGCTCGGCACGATCGGACTGCTCGCAACGATCGGGGTCGTGGCGGCCCTGTACACCGCGGCCGTCCTTATTGCCGGCGCGGCAAGCTCAATCGGTCCCGCCGACCTGCCGCGGGCCTTCGCTCACTCCCTCGTCCCGATCGCGGTCGGGTACCTGATCGCACACTATTTCTCGTTGCTGGTGTTCGAGGGCCAGCGAACCCTGATCCTGGCGTCGGATCCACTCGACTCCGGCGCGAACCTGTTCGGCACGTCCGATCTGTCGGTCAACTACGCGCTGGTGAACGCGACCGTCATCGCGACGATCCAGGTCGTCGCCGTGGTCACCGGGCACGTGCTCGGCGTCGTCGCCGCGCACGATCGCGCGGTGCGGCTGTTCCCACCGCGGGCGGCGACGATCGGGCAGTTGCCGCTGCTCGTGCTCATGATTGTCTACACCGTCGGCGGGCTGAGCCTGCTGTTCGCGGCATGACCGGGTACCGGAGTTCGAAATTATGCGTTCGGAGTAGGTACCATTCGTCTCGCGTGTCGCTGATGACCAGGAGGATCCGTGTCCCCGCAACAGAGCAAGTCGAGCCGCGCCGAGAAGAGTGCCGCCAAAGAGCGCGTCGCTGCGATGCGCGCGGAGGAGGCGCGCCGGGAGCGTCGCCAGAAACTGCTGATCTACGGTGTCGCCGGCTTGGTAGTGGTGCTGATCGCCGCGCTGGTCGCCTACCAGATGGTCCAGCAGGGTGAAGAGGAAGATCGGCTCGCCGCTGACATCGAAGGGCTGCAGGAGTTCGAGATCGCCGATCGGGAGCATGTCGCGGGCGCCGTGGACTACGAGGCGGAGTACGGTACGAACCCGCCGGCGGGCGGCAATCACGCGGAGTCGCCGCAATGGCAGAACTGCGGCATCTACGACACGCCCATCGGCAGCGAGAACGCGGTGCACTCGCTGGAGCACGGTGCGGTGTGGATCACCTATCAGCCCGACTTGCCCGAGGATCAGGTCGAGGCGCTTCGCGACGTCGTTCGCGACCTCGACTCGTCGGAGAGCGATTACGTCATCGTGAGCCCCTTCGAGGGTCTTACCTCGCCGGTCGTGGCCAGCGCTTGGGGGCTGCAGGTGTCCGTGGACGATCCGAGCGACGAGCGTCTCGACCAGTTCCTGCACCAGTACGTGCGCGGCCCGCAGACGCTCGAGCCGGGCGCGGCCTGCCAGGGCGGCGTCGGCAGCCCCATCGAATGATCACGTAAAGCTCGGAATTCCCGGCTTTACGTAGCCTGTAAGCCGCGCAAAGCCCGAGAAAGCCCTGCAAAGTGTCCGTACGCAAACTGAACGTGCTGTACTCGATGTCGAGGGTGCGACGCGCGGCGGGCCGCCATCTCCGTGGCCGTGGCGAAAACCCATGCCACCCGGCATGTCGTACGCGCGGCGGCCGGCGCGCCGGGCTGGGTTGGACACGGTGCGGATAGGTTCCACGGCCGCCGCGCTGGCCTAGACTCAGCCGCGGTGGCAACGAAGCC
>DASUTB010000017.1:0-8372 GCA_036374835.1 Jiangellaceae bacterium
ATCGCGGCCAAGACCGTCGACCGGCACGTGAGCAACATCTTCACCAAGCTCGGCGTCTCGTCGCGCGCCGCAGCGACGGCGTACGCATACGAGCACCGGCTCGTAATAGTGGCGCGCGATCAGCGCTGATCCACGCAGCCGGAGTCGTGTCTGGGTCGAACTACCCACACGGCTCCGTGCCCGGAGTTGGGGTGTTCACCCGAAGCGGCGCCGACCTGCGGGTTCGTAGGTTCGTATACGTCCAGGACGAACCCGTCGGGAGGGGTCATGAGACGAATAGAGGAGAGCATCGTCATCAACCGGCCGTGCGACGAGGTGTTCAACTATCTGGCCAACCGCGCACACGATCCGGAGTGGATGGTCTCGGTGCTGGAGTCGCAGTGGCTGGACCCGGGAGAACCCGGATCGACCGAACCGGCCAGCGTGGGCCGCCGGGGCCGCATGGTCATGAAGGTGCCGGGACGCCGAGTCGAGTTCATCGACGAAGTGACCGACTACCAAGCCGGTCGAGTCGTTGCGCACAAGACCGTGGAAGGTCCGTTCCCACTCAACACGGCCTGCCGCTGCGACCCGACGCCCGGTGGTTGCCGGGCGACGGTGGTGGGCGAGTTCGACCGACCGATCGGCGGGGTCTTCGCCCCGCTGGTCGAGCCGTTCATCGCCCGCGGCGTCCGCCGCGGTTTCAAGGCCGATCTGGTCGAGCTCAAGAAGATTCTCGAAGCACAAGCCCACCAAGTGAGGGAGTAGCAATGGCACACACGACAGAGGCCAACCGGGCCGAGCGCGAATACTGGTCGAGCGAAGGCCCGCGATGGTATGCCGAGCACGGCGACCGGTGGGACACCTCGATGGCGCTGCCGTTCGGGGCCGCCATGTTCGACGCCGTAGCGCTCGAGCCCGGCGAACGGGTGCTGGATGTGGGCTGCGGATACGGCGCCACGACGGTCGAGGCGGCCGAGCGAGTGGCACCGGACGGCACCGTCGTCGGGGTCGACATCTCGGCGGAGATGCTCACCCGGGCGCGCGAGCGGACGGCCGACCTGCCCAACGTGAGCCTGCTGGCGGCTGACGCTCAGACACATCCGTTCGAGCCGGCGTCCTACGACGCGGTGATCAGCCGATTCGCCGCCATGCTGTTCGACGACCCGCCAGCCGCCTTCGCCAACCTGCACCGCTCGCTGAAGCCGGGCGGCAGGCTGGCGTTCGTGTGCTGGCAGGACGCGCTCAAGACGGAGTGGATCGCGGTGGCGATGGGTGCCGCTGTTCCGCTTGTGGGACGCCCACCCGATCTTGGCGAGCCCGGTGCGCCTGGTCCGTTCGCCTTTGCCGATGGCGACCGCACCCGTCGCCTGGTCGAGGCGGGCGGGTTCGAGAACGTATCCGTCGAGCCGATCACCCGGCCACAGCGCATCGCCGACAACCCGGAGGATGCGGTGCGGTTCGTCATGTCACTGCCCGAGTCGCAGCAGTTGTTCGACGGGGTGCCGGACGAGGTCACCACCAAGGCCACCGAAGCGCTCGAGGACGCATTCGCGCAGTACGCGGGCCCACACGGGGTCGTGACCGACGCCTCGGTCTGGCTGGTGACCGCCGAATCCGGCGGTGCGTGACGGGTAAGATCGCCGGGACGCCGAGAGCGCCGTGCGACGGGTAGCCGGCCTACCCGTCGCACGTGCTGTCAGTGCGGCCCGATGACGATGTCCTTCCAGAATCCCGGGTACTTGACCGGAACCGAAGGGTACGACGCTATCCACGGCTTGAGCATGAGATGTGAAGACTCGTAGATGAGCGGCACGACGACGGCCTCCTCGGCCATCACCTTCTCGGCGTCGCGATACGCACTCAGGCGGATGGCCGGCTCCGTCGTTCGCGCTGCCTTCTCGAGCAGCGCCTGGTACGCGTCGCCCTGCATCGACGAGACGCGATCGCCGACCAGGACGCGGAGGAACGAGTCCGGATCCGGGTAGTCCGCGATCCACCCGCCCATCTCCACCATCGGCCCGGAGATCGTACGCTCGAGCTCGGCGACGTCATGCGAGAGGACCATCGCGGTAGCCAGGCCGATCGATCGCCACGCGTCGACCAGCGGCCGGACGAGCCGCTCCCGGCCGCGTCGAGCGATCAACGTGATCTCTGGGAGCTGCGCACCTGCGGAGACCTCGGCGACCAGCCGGGCGGCCTCGGCGGGATCGTAGGACAGCGCCACGCCCGGGACGTGGCCGGGCATGCCGGGCGGGACAAGGCCGCCGGTGGCAGGCGCCGACAGTCCGTGACCCACGCTTCTGGCGTACGTACTCCGGTCTATCGCCATCACCATGGCGCGGCGGATCCGCCGATCTTCGAGCAGGGCGCTGCCCGAGCGAATCGCGTAGAGCATCGTGACGAACGCGTCACGACAGGCGTACTCGGGCGGGAACGCCTGTCGGAGCCGGTGAATCACACTCTCGCTGGTCATGCCCTGTTCGGTCGAGAGCAGGTCGACGTCGTCGTTGTGGTACAGCGCTTCGTGCTCGTCCTCCGGGACGTCCAGCTGAAGGGTGACGCGCGAGACGTTTCCGCGGGCCGCGCCGTGATAGTCCGGGTTGCGCTCCAGGACCATCTTCCGGCCGTGCTCCCACTCGGCAAGACGGAACGGCCCGTTCGAGATGAACGTGTCCACTGTGCGCCACCAGTCCTTGCCATGCGCTTCGGCGGCCGGCTGCGGAACGGGCAACAGCACGTAGTACGCGAGGTTGTAGATGAAGTAGCTGGTCGGCTCGGACAGCTCGATCACCAACGTGTGGTCGTCGGGCGCGTGGACGCCGAGTTGATCAGGGGGACTTGAGCCGGCATGTACGCTGCGGGCTCCGGCGACCATGTCGAGTAGCGCCGGAGCAACGAGCGCTCCCTCTGTCGTCGGGTCGACCGCACGCCGATACGTATAGACGAAATCATGTGCGGTGACCGGCCGGCCATCGGACCACCGTGCATCTTCACGCAGATGGAATGTGTACCGGCAGCCGTCGTCGGAAATCTCCCACCGGTGGGCCACGTCCGGCACGACGTTCGTGTCCTCGTCGTAGCGCACCAGGCCGCTGAACAGGTTTGACACCATGGGTGCGGCCAGCACGTAGCCGCCGGTGGTCGGATCCAGCGTCTCCGGCTCTCGCCACAGCATCCGCAAGGACGCCGCCCGTCCGGCGGCGGACGAGCGATTCACTGTAGACCACAGGCCGAAGGCTTCGTCGAACGCTCGCTGCGCACGCTCATGGTCGAACCCGGTCTGGTAGGTGAGCCCGGCCTTCATCAGAGTCCGGGCAAGCAACTCGATGTCCGGGGTGTGGCGTAGCAGCTCCGCCGCATGCTCGTACGCCGCGGCCGCCTCGGCGTGCGCGTGCAGGACGCGAGCCCGGTCACCGGCCTGGATGAGATACGGCACGGCACGGTCGGCGCGTCCCGCCTCGATCCATTGGTGGGCCAGCTGTACGGCGGCGCCGCGCGTGTCGTCCCGGTGGATCGACTCGAGCGCAGCGGCGATGCGGCCATGCGAATCGCGGCGCTGACCCTCGCCGAGCTGTTCGTATGCCACCTGCTGGAACAGGACGTGGTCGAAGCGGTATCTGGTGAAGGTTCGGCCGCCGAGATCGCGGGGACCCGTCTCGCGCACGAGCCCACGGGTGCGCTCAAGCTGCCTCGACAGCACCCGGTACACGGCTCGCTCGTCGACACCGGCTGCGATGGCCGCCAACTCGGCGTGGAAGTACTCACCCTCGACGGCCGCCGCGTCCAGCACGGTGCGTTCGTCGGGCGCAAGCCGGTCCAGCCGCTGGTCGATGATGGCGGCCACTCGCGCCGGCAGCTGATTCCAGTCCATACCCGGCCGTGCCGACCACGACTGATCGGCGTTGCGAACAAGATCGCCGCGGGCTTTGAGCTCGCGCACCAGTTCCTGGACGAACAAGGGGTGACCGTGAGTGCGCCGGTAGATCGCATCACGGGCGGCCGCGTCCAGCCGGGGAAGCTCCAGGTCGAGCAGTGCGTCGCACAGCGTTCGCGCTGCCTCGGAGCTGAGCCGATGCAGGTCCACCTGCGGGTCGTCGGCCCCGCGGCGCGTTTCGGCCAGAGCCCGGCTGATTGCCGAGGCCGCCGCGCCCGGGTCGTCGGCCACCTCGCTGGTGCGGTACGCACACACGATGAGGATGCGCATGCCGACCGCCCGGCGAGCGAGGTGGAACACCAGCTCAGCCGACGCGGTGTCGGCCCATTGCATGTCGTCGAGCAACACGACGAGTGGCCGGCGCTTGCTGAGCGCCTGGAGTACGTCGGTCACCTCGGTGACGACGTGGTCGCGGGACGTCGATCCGAGGGCGCCGGTCGAGGGTACGGTGCCGAGCCGCTCGGCGACGGTGGCGGCGGGGACGAGCACGTCCAGCAAATGGGGCCCGACTTCGCTTAACGTGCGCGCCGCCTCGGGCGCCAACGACCAGAGCCGACTGGCCTGCTCACGGGTGAACTGATCGCTCGGCCACGGCAGATGAGGGTCGGCGACGAGCATCCGGAACACGTCACGGACGGCCAGGTAAGGGTCGCTCGAGCCCCCGGCGGCGGTAGCCGCTCCCTGTGCGATGACGACATCCGGATCGCTTCGCAGCAACCGGGACGCGAGGCCCTTGAGCAGCGCGGTCTTCCCGTAGCCCGCCTCACCTGAGACGAATACGACGCCTCCGTGCCCACCCTTGGCGGCTTCGAACCTCCGCTCGAGCCTGGCGAGCTCGGCGTCCCGACCCACCACCGTGGCCGGTGCGCTGGGTGCGGACATCCATGGTGGCGCACCGCCGGCCCCGGCGGTAGGACCCAGCCGTTCCGGAGTGAGCTCACCGAGCCCGGCCGCGATGAACGTGCTGCGCAGGTCGGGCGCGATACCGAGTGTCTCGGCCAGGCGGGTCGCCATCGTGCGCGACGGTCGCCGCTGGTCGTGCTCGATCTTCTTGATCATGGCAGCGGAGCAGCCGACACCCCTGGCCAAGGCGGCCTGCGTCAGGTCCAGGGCCAACCGTCTGCGACGGACCCAATACCCGAACGAGGCCGTGCCCGTCATCTTGTACCCCCACTGTCGCCTTCAGGGCGACCTTCGAATCCCGCGCAGCTGGTGATCTGGACTTCACAAGGGTTCCACAGCAACCAATCCGAAAGAAGGGAAACCCGATGCCGCTCTACATGGACGTTCATCACAGCCTGCCCGACGACGCGACGGCCGCCGACGTGGCCAAAGCGCACGAGGCGGACCTCGCGGTCCAGGACAAACACGGGGTGAACTACCGCAGCTACTGGGTCGACGCCAAGGCAGGGAAGGTGTTCTGCCTGGTCGAGGCGCCGAGCTCGCAAGCCGCCACCGACGTGCACCTGGAGGCGCACGGTCTGGTGGCCGACGAGATCTTCGAAGTCGAGGAGGGATGACTATGCGGTCGCGGATGCGCGTGGCCTGCGCTGTCACCGTGCTGGCGCTGGTTGCCGCTGCCTGTGGTTCGGACGGCGAGCAAGCCGATATCGAGCCGGCGGCACAGGTCGCCGAAGGCGCGGACACCGAGAACGGCGAGCCGGCTGGTGCCGACGATCCCGGCATGGCGGAGCTCGTCGTGACGCCGGAGCTCGCGGACCAGGTCGCGTCGATGCGTGCCGGCACGGCGAAGTACGTCATCGACCTCGACGCCGCACGGGACGACGGCTACTTCATCATCACCCAGCACATCGATGACATGGGGTACCACTTTCTGAATCCCGAAGTGGAGGGGTTCGATCCGGCTGAGCCGCCGATCCTCGTCTACGCCCGGGACGGCGACGACTGGCGGTTGGTCGCAGTGGAGTGGGTGTTCCCGGAGGAGCCGGACGAGCCGCCGATGGACGGCGCCACCTATGGCGACTTCCCCGCCGCCTGCCACTACGACGACGGATTGTTCATCCCCGAGCCGGACGAGGAGTCCTGCGAAGACACCCATCCCGAGTCCGGAGCAGGGTTCACCTTCTGGCATCCCGACCTGGTGACCTTCCACGTGTGGGCGTGGAAGCACAACCCGGACGGGCTCTACCACGGCACCAACCCGCTCATGGGCGCGTACAACTGAACGGCGTTCCCCGCGCGCGGCGGTCAGACCAGATCGTCGCGCGCGGCGGGGGCCAGGTACAGGTAATAGGACAGCGGACGGCCGTCCCGCACGACCTCGAGGGAAATCCCGTCGCACCGCCCGCACACCGCCGTCAGCCGGTCGCGCAGGCCGTCCGACCGGTGGGACGACCACACAGCGAGCAGGCCGTCACGTACGAGCATTCCGGCGGCCGACTCCAGCACCGGCCGTTCATACACCTCGGCGTTCCGGTCGTGCGCGAGAAAGCCGGGGCCGTTGTCGACGTCCAGCAGGATCGCGTCGTACGTCGCGCCGTTGCCCAGTACGTCGCGGATGTCGCTGACGTGCACGTGGATCCGCGGATCGCGCAGCATGTCCGCGACGTCCGGCACGAGCCCGGCCCGCAGCCATTCGACGAGGAGCGGTTCGATCTCAACCACGTCGATCCGCTCGACGCGAGGGTCGCGCAACAGCGCCGCCGTCGTGAACCCCAGGCCGAGCCCGCCGACCAGTATCCGCCGGGGCTTCGCGTGACGGTCCAGCACGGCCTGGGCCAGCCGCTCCTCGGTGGACGTCTCGACGGTGTCCATGAGGAACACGCCGTTGACGATCAGCTCGTACACGTCACCGCGACGTCGTAGCGCGACCTCGCCCAGGACACCGTCCCCCCGTGCGATCACTTCCGGTCGATCACGTTCGGCAGGCATGGCGACATCACACCATGCCTGCGGGCCTGTTGTGGTGTCGCTACACCTGCCGAACGTGATCGATCGACCGCGTCCCGCATCGTTGAAGGCGTAGTCAGCGTCGACCGATCGCCAGAAGGTGGCCGCTGGCGCCGAGCAAGGACGGTTCACGCTCGGTCATCTGGATCCATCGCATCAGGACGTCGTGCGTATTCGGCACGTCGAGTATCTCGTCTAGGCCGTCGAGAAACGAACCGATTCCCTCGACGGCAATGACCTCGACGTCGTGCAGGCCGGCGGCCATGAGTTCGCTGCCGAGGTCGTCCGCGCGGTGAAAGTACGCGGTGGTGAAGCGCTGCTCGTGCCCGCTTTCGTTGCGGTGCCGGCCGGTGGCGACCGTGCGCTCGACGGTCCCGACCCAGCGTTGATCATCGAGCCAGCCCTTTCGCAGGCTGTCGCGCATGCTCGCGAACCGGCTGATCCCGGCCACGGCGACGATTCCGCCCGGCCTGGCTACACGTGCGGCCTCGCGCACGGCCCGTAGGCGATCGGCGGGGTCGGTGAGGTGGTACAGCGGGCCGAGGAGCAGCGCCACGTCAGCTGACTGGTCAGGCAGGTCGAGTTCGCGGGCGTCGCCGACGGACACTCTGACGCCGGGCAGAGTCGAGGCCTGCTCGACGTGGAGCGGCACCGGGTCGATCAGGTGGACGTCATGGCCGTCCTCGGCCAACCATTCGGCATGCACCCCCGAGCCGCCACCGATGTCGAGAACAGTGGCCGGCGCGGGCGGCAGGTACCGGCGCAGGATGTGCTGCGTGCGCCACAGTTCGAGGCGGCCGCCACCCGTACGCAGCCGATCGTCCTCCCTACCCTGCTCGTAGTAGGACAAGATGTCGCCGGCGAGCTCCGGGCCATGTGTCATGGCTCAAGAATCACCCGCGGCAGGCAGCACGCGCACGGAATTTTCCGGAGACTACTCCACCAGGCACAGCCACATCACACCAGGCCCGCATGCATGGTGCGATGTCGCCAAGGCTGCCGAACGTGATCGATCGATGCGGGCTAGCGGCGGCCGATGGTCAGTGCGACCGGCTTGGCCGTCTCGGCGAAGAAGTCGTTGCCCTTGTCGTCGACGACGATGAAGGCGGGGAAGTCCTCGACCTCGATCTTCCAGACCGCCTCCATGCCGAGCTCCTCGTACTCCAGGACCGACACCGACTTGATGCAGTCCTGGGCGAGGCGTGCGGCGGGGCCGCCGATGGAGCCGAGGTAGAAGCCGCCGTGGGCGTCGCAGGCCTCGGTCACGACCTTGGAACGGTTGCCCTTGGCCAGCATCACCTTGGAGCCGCCGGCGGCCTGGAACTGCTCGACGTAGGAGTCCATCCGGCCGGCGGTCGTGGGCCCGAAGGAGCCCGACGGCATGCCCGCGGGGGTCTTCGCCGGTCCGGCGTAGTAGACGGGGTGGTCGCGCAGGTAGGACGGCATCTCCTCGCCGGCGTCGAGGCGCTCCTTGATCTTGGCGTGCGCGATGTCGCGCGCCACGACGAGCGGTCCGGTCAGCGAGAGCCGGGTCTTCACCGGGTGC
>DASUTB010000018.1:0-56839 GCA_036374835.1 Jiangellaceae bacterium
TGTTGTGCTGCATGTCGGTCTCCTCAGCCCAAGGGATCGGTGGCTGAGTCCGACGTTATGGATCGGTTGGATTGACCACATCGGCGAAACCACCACAGATCACGTGGTGGCCAATGGGTGATTCCACGGAGGCAGCCAGACGAACTGGACTCACCGATAGGCTGCGGCGATCGCGTCCGTTTCATGGAACTCGCGAAGCCGGGAGACCTTGCCGTCGCGAATGGTCCACACCATCGCCCAGTCGGTGGCCCAGGACTTCCCCGTCGGCTGTGCGGTCAGCTGTTCGCTGCCGAGCACGACGACCTGGTTGTCCTGCGCGACGATCTCCGCCAGCTCGAACTTCCGATTGTCCCAGTCGATGCTGGTCACCAGGTTCGTTGCGAACCTGGTGAAGCCCTCGTGGCCGCGATACGTGCCGACGAACGGGATCTCCGGCGGGCCCGGGAACTGGATCTCCACGTCGTCGGCAAGCATCCCGAGTACCGTCGGGACGTCGCCGGCTCCGATCGCCTCGTAGACGTCCTGGACGAGCTTGACGTTTTGGTTCATGACGACTCTCCTTCGTGTGCGGTTGTCGATCACGACCGTATTGCGCGTGAGAAGGCCAGCGCTTCCGGCGGATCCTGCAACGCAGCGAAGATGTGCGGCTACGGGAATTCCCGCAGAGCCGCTAGACGAGGCCGTGCCGGAAGGCGTATGCAGTGGCGGCGGCGCGGTTGTGCAACCCGAGCTTGCGGTAGATGTTGCTCAGGTGTCGCTCCACGGTTTTGTCGCTGATGACGAGCTCGTCGGCGATCTCCCGGTTGGTCTTGCCGGCCGCTGCACAGGTGAGGATCTGTCGTTCCCGCCGGCTCAGCCCGTCCGCACGCTTGTTGTGCTCCTTCGTTTCGGCGACGTCTGCCAGCCGGGCGAGGTCGTGTGCGGCGCCGATCGACTCGAACGTCCGGCGCGCGGCCTCCCACTCCAGGGCAGCGGAGTCCTGGTCGCCGAGCCGCCGGCACGCGAGCCCGACCAGGAGGCGCGTCCGCGCCGCCTGGTGCGGCGCGTCGAGTTCGTGCCAGGCGGCCAGTGCTGTGCGCAGGGTGACGAGTGCTGTACGGGGGTCGTCGTCGGCCAACTGCACTTTGCCGATGGCGGACGCGGCCTCGGCCCGAAGCAGTAAGGTGTCGCGTTCCTCGGCGAGCTTGGCCAGTTCGTCCGCGGCGGTCCGGGCGGTGCGAACGTCACCTGCGGCGAGCATGATCTCGACGCCCGCGGCGAGTACGTGATCCCGGGCGGACGCACCGGGCGGGTGCTCCAGCAGACGGCGGATCGTTGCGGTAGCGGCGTCGGTCCGCCCCTGGTCCAGCCGCAGCAGCGCGAGGCCCGGCTGCGGCTCGTATCCGTGGTTGTTCGCCTCGCGGTACGCCTGCTCGGCGGCACCGAGGTCGCCGCGCAGTCGCTGGAGTTCACCCAGCTGGTAGAAGGCCATGCCGATCGAGGGCTGCAACGGGTCGGCGAGTTGCTCACACGCGTCGTGAGCCACGCGCACGGCATCGGCCCAGTCGCCGCGCAGTTGCAGGATCTCCGAGCGGTGCACGAGACACTGCCCGCGGAACGGCACGAGGTCCGGCTGCGAATCGCACCAGTCGCTCAGCGCCGCGGTCCATTCCTGGGCTCGACGCAGGTCGAACGCGCGGCGGCACGCGAGCAGCGCGGCGCAGTAGACGATGCCGGTGACGATCGGGGACGTCTCACGCGTCGCGATGGCGACGATAGCTTCGTCGAGCCGTTCCATCGCCTCGGTGACGTTGCCCAGCTCGATAAGGGCTTTGCCCTGGCACAGCAGGCCGAACGTGGTCAGGTCGACGTCGCCGAAACGGACGGCGATGTCGGTGAGTCGGCGGCCGGTGTCGTACGAGCCGGCGGCATCACCCCGGCCAAAGTCCAGGAGCGCACGGATGACCAGCACGTATCCCTGCTCGACGCAGTGGCGCTCGTCGAGCAGCTTCTCGGCACGAGCGAGCCAGCCCTGGCTCTGCGCCGCCTCGCCGGCCAGGAGTAGGTTGTGCGACAGCCAGAACGCGCAGCGTGCGGCGCGTTCTGCGTCGCCGGCGTCCACCAGGGCGCGATGGGCGCGCTTCCACGTCTGAATGGCCTCGTCCTCGCTACCGGTGAGATAGGCCGCTGTGGCCAGTCGCTCGAGGTCGCCCGACTGCAATGGTGCGTCCGTATCGGCGGCGGCGAGCTTGGCGTAGGCGTCACCCCAGACCTGCCGGGCGAACGCGGTTCTGCCCTGAGCAAGGGTGTCGTCGGCCGTGGACATACCGCTCCGTTCTCGGGCGTGCTGTCACCATGAGCGTAGCGACTTGGCGCTGTACCGCACGTGAGGTGGCGGCCGAGATAGGCGTAATGATCGCGTCCTTCGAGCTGTGTGATGTCGCCCCACGGACATCGCCTAGTGGACGATTTTGGGTAGGTCGCGTCGCAGTGACCACGTGACGGCGAGGAGTGGCAGCACGAGGAGCGCTGCGGCCAGGTTGAGTGCGCCATACCCGAAAGCCCCCATAATGAACCCGGCCAATGCGCCGCTGCCGGCAGCTGCCAGGCCCATCAGCAGGTCTGCCGCACCTTGCGCTGCAAGACGCTCGTCCGCCGGCACCGACTCGGAGAGCAACGTCGAACCGGCGACCATGGTCGCGGACCAGCCGAGGCCGAGGAGGAACAGCCCGACCGTCAGCGCCGCTGAGTGGCCGTGCGAGCTCGTTCCGCACAGCACCGTCGCGGCTAGCAGTGTGACGGCTCCGCCACAGGTCACCGCCAGTCTGCCGAAGCGGTCCGAAAGCCAGCCCATCACCGGTGCGAAGGCGAACATGCCGGCGACATGGATGCTGATGACGGCTCCGATGATGGTAAGCGAGGCGTGGCCGTGGTCCATGTGGATCGGCGTCATCACCATGACGGTCACCATCGCGGTGTTGCCCACCAGAACGGCCGCCAACCCGATCCGCGCACTCGGCGAAGACCGGATCACCGCCAACCCGGATCGTGGCGCACGTCTACTCTCAGCGGCCGGTGCCCGGCCGGGAAGCGTCCTGGCCAGCAGGAGCGGATCCGGCCGCAGGCCCAGCCAGGCGATCAACGCGGCGAGCGCCATGGCCGCAGTCCCGATCACGAGCGGACCCGCGAGCGGCTCGATCCCGACGAGTTCGCCCAGGCGGCCACCGGGACCGAAGAGGTTGGGGCCGGCAACCGAACCGATCGCGGTCGCCCACACGACGAGCGACAGCGTACTGGCGCTGCGCTCGGGCCTGGCAAGGTCGATCGCGCTGAATCGGGCCTGTAGTGTCGCGGTGGTACCACCACCGAACAGGCCCATGCCGACGGCGAGCAGCCAGAACTGCTGCAACTGCGCCGCGGTCAGCGCAAGAACGCCACCGCCTGCCGCGACTCCCAGCGCGGCGGTGAGCCCGGCGCGCCGGCCGAGTCTGGCGGACAGGCCGGCGGCCGGAACCGCCAGCAGCGCCGAGCCGAGCACCTGCGAACTTTGCACCAGACCGGCCAGGTCGGCCGAACCGAGCATGCGTGCGGCGAGCAACGCGCCGACCGCGACGCCGGTCGCGATGCCGAATCCGGCGAGAATCTGGATCGCGATGAGCGTCCGCAACGTTCGCCGCTGCACCGCGACCACGTCCAGGTTGATCGGGGACGCGAGTACGCCGACGGGAAGCCCGTCCGTGCCCGGTGCCTGTGTTGTCATGACTGCCACCCCACTTCGTCTCGAAGTAAGGCTCGTTGTTCGGCAGCCACCGCCTCATCGGGCTAATCGACCAACTTCGGGCGCTCGCACGTGGGTATTTCTATGCAGGTCAGCGGTATCCGTACGCGCAATTCGCCAGGGACGCCCGTCCTCCGGCAGGTCCGTGTGCGCCGCGCATGGTGAGGAACAATGACGACCACCGCCGTGGCGGCGCGAACCAAGGCGCCCGCTGCTAACGAGCTCGGCTTCCGATGTGGACGCTGCGCGCCTCGAGAACGTACAGATCATCGCGGTTGCCCAGCCAGGCGGGGTCATCCGGGTTCAGCAGCCGATCCCACGCCGCGACGTCCTCCGGCTCGAGCAGGTCCACCGAGCGCAGCCGTTCGACCCAGTGGGTGAACCGGTCGACGACGGTAGCGGTGTCGTCCGCGCCGAGTGGAGACGGCCGCTCGATCAAGGTGCTACGGCTGGTGACATCGCCCAGTCCGGCACGGCTCAGCGCGACGGTCCAGCCGTAGGGCATCGGCACGCTGTCCGGCAGTTCGGCGCGCATGGTCGCGAACCAGCGATCGTGTGCGGCTTCGAGCCGCACTTCAAGGCCGGGCCGCCCGACACCGACATCCCACGGCAGGTGCCGCCCCTGTAATCCGCCTTCGGCCAGCGCCAACCGCCCACCGGGTGCGAGCAGCCCGGCCAATGCGTTTACTGTTGCCTGTTGGTCGCCGGCATGGTGGACGACGGCCGACGCCCAGATGACATCCGGCTCGTCGCCGAGGGCCACGGCGAGCGCTTCATCCCCGGCGGCAATGTCCACCTTGGCCAACCGAACCCGTGTGCCGTGGTCGGCCGCGGCCAGGTTCTGTTTGGCCGCCGCCAGAACCTCATCATCGCCGTCGACGGCGACGACCGCCGTTTCCGGCGACCCGGCCCTTGCCAGTGCTGCGGCCATACCCGCGCCACCGCACCCGACGTCGGCCAGCAGACGGTCGGTCGGGCGGACCAGCTCGGCGGCCATTGCCGCGTACCAGCCGGCATCGTCCCGTGCCGCCCGGGTGAGGTGCTCGGTGTGCTCGGCCCAGTCGATGTCGTAGCCGGTGTTCGAATGGCCCGGTGCCTCGGTCACGACCATCATTGTGCCGTAGCGCGTGGACGCGTCCGAATGAGAATCGCCCGGGGGAGGGGTGTCCGGACGGCTCACGTCCGTCAACTCCGCGGAGCACGCGCGCGCGGTATCACGTCCATCGGCGCCTCCGGCCGGTCGGCCGCACGTGTCGACTGGCGGACGATCAGGCGAGTCGCGAGCGGGGTGTCTTCGGTGACCCTGTCCGGCTCCTCGACCGAGACGAGCACTTTTTGCATAATGAGCTCGCCCAGGGCGGCGAAGTCCTGCCGTATCGTCGTGAGCGGAGGCACGAGGTATCCCGATTCAGGAACGTCGTCGAAGCCGACGACGCTTACGTCCTCCGGGACGCGGATGTCACGTTCGCGCAGCGCGGAAAGCAGACCGATCGCCATGTGATCGTTCGCCACGAAAACGGCACTGCCCGGTCTTATGTCGAGCTCGAGACCAAGTGTGAACCCGCTCGCCGCGGTTCCCTCCCCGTGCAGCGGTTCGACGACCTCGAGCTGGCGAGCACCGAGCTCGTCACGCCAGCCGCGAGCTCGCTCGATCGTATCCGGGGCGCGGGTTGGCCCGGCGAGGTGGAGGATGCGGGTGTGCCCGAGCTCAGCGAGGTGGCGCACCGCGGAGCGGGCGCCGCGATACTGATCGATCGAGACGAGACGTGGGCTGCGTCGTGCGGTCGCCGCAGCCGCGACCAGGGGAATGTTGAGGTCGAGAGCTTGCACGACGTCGAGGACTTCGATGTCGTTGACGACCACCACGATTGCGTCGACGCGTTGCCGCAGCAGCCCTTCGACGAGCGAGCGGATCCCGGTAGGGTCGATCTCGACCGCGGTCACGGTGTCCACGTTGTACCGCGCAGCACGTGCCGCGACATTGAACTGGATGGCGGTCGAGGTCGGACCATAGTCCGAGACCGCGGGGACGATGAGACCGATCGTCCTGGTACGACGGGTGACGAGGGCGCGTGCGGCCGGCGAAGGGCTGTACCGCAGCTGAGCGATCGCCTTCTCGACACGTGCTCGCGTCGCCGGTCTGACGTTCGGCTGGTTGTTGATCACTCGCGACACGGTTTGGTGCGACACCCCCGCGAGCCGAGCGACGTCGAAGATGTTCGCAGCCTGTGTGCGTTCGTCTTCCTGGCTCACCGCCGTGCCTCACTCATCGGCGCCGTCCGGACGTGCCACAAGAGCCAGTAGTGAATCGACCGTGAGCTCATCGGAACGCACGGTGTCCACGATGCGTCCGTCGCGGAGGATGGCTACCCGACTTCCCACCCGCAGTACTTCCTCCAGCTCAGCGGAGATGAACATCACCGATATGCCGTTGCCGGCCAGATCACCGACGAGGTTCTGGATCTCGACCTTCGCGCCTACGTCGATGCCCCGCGTCGGCTCGTCGAGTACGAGCACCCGTGGCGACAGCGCGAGCATCCGGGCAAGCAGTACCTTCTGCTGGTTGCCGCCAGACAGTGTTCCCGCCGGTCGTTCCATGTCCGAGGGACGGATGTCGAGTGCCTCGATCCAGCTGGCCGCGAGCTCTCTTTGTCGCGACGAGGAGATGCGACGCATCAGCCCTCGTTCGGCCTGCAGGGCTAGCACGATGTTCTCCCGGACACTGAGTCCACCGATGATCCCCTCCGCGCGGCGGTTCTCCGAGGAATACACGACGCCCAGCGAGATCGCCTCATGTGGACGCCGCGGACGCTGCTGGGTGCCGGCGATGCGGATGATGCCCGCGTCGGGCCGGTCGATCCCGGTGATGGCCCGAGCGAGCTCGGTGCGGCCCGAGCCCAACAGTCCTGCTATGCCGAGCACCTCGCCTTCTCGAAGATCGACGTCGGCATCTTCGATACCCGGGGGTGACGTTACACCGCGTGCACTGAGGTACGGCTCGGTCTCGGCGCTGGGCTGATCCGGGCGGGGCACCGAGGTGAGCGACGCGGCGCTGCGTCCGAGCATCGCCTGCACCAGGTCGATACGCAGCACCTCGCGAGTGAGGTACTCGCCAACGAGAGCGCCGTCGCGCAGCACTGTCACTCTGTCGCAGATCTCGTAGACCTGGTCGAGGAAGTGTGACACGAACAGGACGGCGACACCCCTAAGCTTGAGCTCCCGGATGACGCGGAACAGCTCCGCCACTTCGTCGAGGTCCAGGCTGGACGTCGGCTCGTCGAGCACGAGCACTTTGACGTCGGACGAGATCGCGCGGCCGATCGCGACGAGTTGCTGCACGGCGAGCGAGTGCGTCCCGAGCCGGGAAGCAGGGTCGATGTCCAGCCCGAGCTCAGCGAGGGCCGAACTGGCGACTTCCCGCGTCCGGCGCCAATCGATCAGGCCGAAGCGCCGGGGCTCACGTCCGAGCACGATGTTCTCGGCCACCGAGATGTTGGGTGCCAGGTCGATCTCCTGATAGACCGTCCGTACGCCGGCCCGCTGCGCATCGTGCGGGGACGTGAACCGCACCTGCTCGCCATCGAGGCGCAGAACGCCGGCGTCCATCGGCAGCGCGCCGGTGATCGCTTTGATCAGCGTCGACTTGCCGGCTCCGTTCTCACCCATGACGGAGTGCACCTCGCCCGGGAACAACCGGAAGTCGACCCCGTCGAGCGCTGCCTCGGCAGCGTAGCGCACGGTCACCCCGGATGCCTCGAGGAGCGGCGTTGCCCCATCCATCTGGTCATCATCCCGTATGAGTCGGAACGTTCAACGTACGGAGCTAGCGCCCGTGGTCGGCCCGGGTTACGATCAACCGTTGCACGACGATGAACAGCAGCAGCAGCGTACCGATGATGATGCGGGTCCACGACTGCTCGGCGCCCATGAACGAGATGATCGTCGTGATCGTCCCGAACACCAGCACACCGATCATCGAACCGATGACGTATCCGCTGCCTCCTGTGAGGATTGTGCCACCGATGACCACCGCGGCGACCGTGTCCAGCTCGGTCCCCACCCCGTTAAGCGGGTAGCCCGCGCCGGAGTATGCGGTCAATGTCAGCCCGGCCAGGCCGCCGCACGCACCGCTGATGACGTATACCAGCACCTTGGTGCGTGCGACGTTGAGTCCCATCAGGTGAGCGGACTGCTCGCTGCCGCCGATCGCGTAGATCGTGCGGCCGAACCGCGTCCACTGGGTGAGGAAGATACCGATGGCGACGACGAGCAGCGCCGTTATCCCGGTCGGGGTGATATACCAGTCACCGAGCTGGAACCGAGAGGATTGGAGCCACAGGACCGCCGGGTCTTCCACTCGTATCGACGAGAGGCTGACCACGAACGCCAGCCCGCGTGCCAGGAACAACCCGGCGAGTGTGGCGATGAACGGCTGCACATCGAAGTACTGCACAAGGACCCCGAGCAGCAACCCGATGAGGGCGCCACCGCTGATCGTCACCGGAATGACGACCGCAGCGGGCAGGCCTTCGGCGAGCAGGCTCGCGCAAAGGATGCCGGTGAAAGCCATCACCGAGCCGACCGACAGATCGATGCCGCCGGTGAGGATGACCAGCGTCATGCCCACCGCGAGGATCACCAGATACGCGTTGTCCAGCAGCAGCGCCGACAGGTTCGACGGTGTGACGAAGTTGCCGAAGTAGAACTGTGCTCCGGTGAGCAGCAGAAACAGGATCGCGAGCGCCGCGAACGTCGGCATGAGCGACGAGTGGCGGCTCATGAACGTGCGATAGGGCCCGGCGACGGCCGCCCGCAGCCTGGTCGGGGTCTCCGTAACGGTCATGGCGCCACCTTCGTGTCGTCCTGGGCCGACGTGTTGTCGGGTTCCGGGTCGGATCGAGTCACTGTGCCCACGTGCGCCGCGTCACGAACGGCCGGCCCGCGATGTGCGCCCAGCGTCCGGGCGAGCCTGCGCCCGGCCCGGTGGACGCGCGACGACTGCAGGAGCACGACGATGATCACTGCAGCCGCGAAGAAGACGGGGCTGGCCGCCGGCGGCACGCCGAGGAACGTAACTGTCGAGATCAGGGTCTGGATCGTGAACACGCCGATCACGGTTCCCGCGATGCTGAACTTGCCGCCCGTGAGCGACGTGCCGCCCATGACGACCGCGAGGATCGCGTACAGCTCGATGAACAGGCCGGCGGCGTTGGCGTCGGCGGCCATGATGTTGGAGCTGTACAGAATGCCGGCTATCCCGGACAGCGTCCCGCATGCGATGTAGGCGCCCAATACGATGCCGAGCGAGCGTACACCCGCGAGTCGGCTCGCCTTCGGGTTGATGCCGACCGCCTCGGTCAGCATGCCTAGCGCCGTACGGCGCTCCACCAGGGCGACGATGGCGATGGCCACGACCGACACGTAGAACGCGAACGGCAAACCGAATATGTAGCCCTGGGCCATGAACCGGTACGGGTCGCTGTTCACCGTCGTGATGAACCCGCCGGTGATGAGCAATGCGATGCCACGCCCGGCGAGCATGAGCACGAGTGTGGCCACGATCGGCTGGATGCCCAGCACCGACACCAGAAAGCCGTTCCAGGCGCCTAAGGCGAGTGAGACGAGGACCGCGATGAAGATTGCGAACATCACGGTCGACAGGCTGTGCGGGGTGTCCGAGCGGTCGATGATGGTCAGCGCCACCGCGCCGGACACCGCCATGACCGCACCCACCGACAGGTCGATCCCGCGGGTGGCGATGACGAGCGTCATGCCGAGTGCGATGAGCATGAGCGGCGCGCTGTTGCGGAGAATGTCGATGAGCGCCCCGTACAGCTGGCCGTCCCGAACGGTGATGCTCAAGAAGGTCGGTCGGGTGGCCGCGTTGATCGCGATGATCGCGATCAGGGCGACGACCGGCCAGAGCAACCGGTGCCTCAGGATCTCTTTCACGCCGCACTCTCCTCGTCCCCGCTGGCTATGTACTTGATGAGTCCATCGAGATCGATGTCGTGCGAATCGAGCTCGCCGATCTTACGGCGGTCTCGCATCACGGTGACGCGCTGGGCAAGTCGAAGTACCTCTTCGAGCTCGGATGAGATGAAGATCACCGAAAGCCCCTGTTCGGACAACTCGGTGACCTTGCGCTGGATGTCGGCCTTGGCGCCGACGTCGATGCCCCGGGTCGGCTCGTCCAGGATGATCAGCTCGGGAGCGGTCGCCAACCAGCGCGCGAGCAGTACCTTCTGCTGGTTGCCCCCGGACAGATTCCCGACTACGTGATGCGGATCGGCCGGTCGTACGTCGAGGGCTCTGATGTACTCATCGACGATGGCCTGCTGCTCGCTGCGCCGGATCGGTCGCCTCCAGCCGCGGCGTGCCTGAATCCCGAGCACGATGTTCTCGGTCACCGTCAGATCCGACACGACTCCCTCGGCGCGGCGGTTCTCCGACGAGAACGCGATGTGGTTCGCGATGGCATGACGTGGTGAGCTGACTTTCGCCGGCCGACCGTTGACCTCGATGTGTCCGGAGTCGGTTTTGTCGGCGCCGCAGAGCAGACGGACGAGCTCAGTACGACCGGACCCGAGGAGCCCGGCAATTCCGACCACCTCACCGCCGAATACGTCGATGTCGACGGGCTCGACGAACCCGCGCCGCCCGATCTTCGTCGCGCGCAGCACCGGGACGCCCGAGCGATCGATCGCTCGATCGGCCCTCGTGGAGATCGCTTCCAACTCGTCGAGCTCGCGCCCGATCATCTTGCTGACGAGTTCTCCCTGCGGCAGATCCTTGAGGAGGAACTCACCGACCAGCTGCCCATTGCGCAGCACAGTGACCCGATCCGAGATCTCGTAGACCTGGTCGAGGAAGTGGCTGACGAACAGTACTGCCACGCCTCGGTCCCGCACTTCCCGGATTACCGCGAACAGTTGCTCAACCTCACCTCGGTCCAGACTCGACGTCGGCTCGTCCAGAATCAGGACCTTCGCGTCGAGGACCATCGCCCGACTGATCGCGACCAGCTGCTGGATGGCGATCGAGTGGCTGGCGAGGGTGGAGCGGGTGTCGAGGTGCAGGCCGAGATGGCCGAGGTGGCGTTCTGCCTCGAGGTGCACCGCCTTCCAGTCGATTCGACGCCTGTTGCGTGGCTCGTGCCCGAGCATCACGTTCTCGCCGACCGACAGGTTCGCGCAGAGGTTCACCTCCTGGTACACCGTCGAGATACCTGCCTTCTGCGCGTCGGCCGTGCCGGTGAAGACGCAGGATTCACCGGCAACCGTGATTGAACCGCTGTCGATCGCATAAACGCCGGTCAGAGCCTTGATCAGGGTGGACTTCCCGGCGCCGTTCTCGCCCATGACCGAATGGACCTCGCCCGGGCGCAGCACGAAGTCGACGTGGTCGAGAGCCAGGACGCCGGGGAACCGGATCGTGATGCCGTGCATCTCGACGATGGGCGGGACTTCGGCGTCTGCGGGCATCTGCTTGGTCACTTCACTCCAAGTGGTGCTCGGTCGGGGGACCGGCGTGAGCCGGCCCCCCGGCGAATCCTCTGGTAGCGGGTTGCCGAATCAGTACAGCCGGTCGTCGATAACCTCAGCCGCCCTCTCCGGCGTGAACTGCTCATCGTCGACGTACTGGAACTTCTCGACCTCCTCGCCGGCCAGCACGCCTTTCACGATGCCTGCGGCCAAGTCGCCCAGCAGCGGATTGCACTCGACGATGTAGTTGATCTTTCCGTCGATGAGCGCCTGCATGCCGTCGCGGACCGCATCAATCGAAACGATCTTGATGTCTTCACCCGGAACCAGGCCGGCCGCCTCGATCGCATCGATGGCGCCGAGGGCCATATCGTCGTTGTGGGCGTAGAGGAGGTCGATGTCCGACCCGTGCTTCTGCAGGAAGCCCTCCATGACGGTCTTGCCGTCGGCTCGGGTGAAGTTGCCGGTCTGGGAGTCGAGGACGTTGATCGCGGTCCCTTCAATCGCCTCCGCGAAGCCCGCGGCGCGGTCGTTGGCCGGCGCGGAGCCGGTCGTTCCCTCGAGGATGACCAGATTGGTCGGCTCGTCGCCGAATTCCTCGGCAGCCCACTCGCCGGCCCATCGACCCTCTCGTTCGAAGTCGAGGCCGACCCAGGCGGCGTACAGGTCCTCCGACGCCGACACGGTCCGATCCTCGAGGATGACCGGGATGTCGGCATTCGTCGCTTCCTGGAGGACGTCGTCCCAGCCGTCTTCGACGATGGGTGCGATCACGATTGCATCCACGCCCTGGTTGATGAAGCTGCGCACTGCGGATATCTGTGCGGCCGGGTCGTTGTCGGCAGCATTGAAGATCAGCTCGAAGCCGTTCTCCTCGGAGAACGCCGCCTTCATCGACTCGGTGTTGGCGCTGCGCCAGCCACTTTCGGATCCGGTCTGCGCGAAGCCGACGGTGATGACATCGCCCCCGCCGCTCTCGCTCGACTCGCTGGATCCCTCGTCCGCATTGCCGTCTTCCGATCCCCCGCAGCCGGTGGCCATGAGGGCCATTGCCCCCAGCAGCGCAACTCCGGCGCGAAGGGTCTTCCTTTTCCTCATTGTCGGAACCTCCTCGTTGTGGTCCGGCCCTCACGAGGCCGCACGTTTGGGCGTACCCACGAGCCGCTCCCGGGTTCGGCACGTGGGCATGGATGTTAACCTTCACATCACGTGTCGCGCAGTATGTTAGCGATAACATTCCGGCAACAGATTGCTACCTTCGTAGGTCGAATCGCCTGGAAATCAGTAGTCAGAACCGGGCAAAAAGGCGCATAGCTCGTGCAGCGAGTGTTCCGAGTAAGCGATGTGACAGATTGTGAGGGCTCACATCCGCGGACCGTCGTTCTGTGACTCGGAAATGCACAAGGTCGCACGCCTTCGGGTGGCCGCTCAGGCCGTTCGGGCTTTCGTGGACGCGGATGAACGTTGGCGAACGCCTGTTTGGCCGACTGCTAGTGCACAACTGGAGACTGAAACTGAGACCGAACCGAAGCCGGGCCTCCCGCCGGGTTCTGGCGGTGATGAGGCATTCCCGCTGGTCAGAGGAGCGGAGGATGCGGGATTCGAACCCGCGAGGGCTGTAACACCCAACTCGCTTTCCAAGCGAGCGCCATAGGCCACTAGGCGAATCCTCCGCGCAAGAGGGTAGCTCAGGACCGACGGCCGGGCTAAATCGTCAGTCTGTCCGCCTACCATGGCGGACGTGGAGCCTAGTGCGAGTTGGATCAAGCACCGGCCCGCCCCCGCGTTAGCCAGGCATGTGGACCACTACATCGGCTACCGGCTCGCCGGGTTCGAGCCGGGGCTGCACCGCGGGCTGCCGTCCCCGAACATGACGTTGATCGCAAGCATCGGCCCCAGCATCGACATCGTCCGGCAAGTGGATCCAACCCAGTCGGCGGCGAGTTACGGCTGCGTTGTCGGTGGTCTGCATGCGCGTCCGGCATTTATCTCGCACGGCGGCTACCAGGAAGGGGTCGCGATCTCACTGACGCCGCTCGGCTGCCGCGCCGTGCTCGGGATGCCGCCCAAGGCGCTCGTGAGCGTCTCGGCGGAGCTGGCCGACGTCGCCGGGCCGGCGGGCCGCGAACTTTGGCACCGGCTGCAAGGGACGACGAGCTGGCAGGAGCGTTTCGCCGCGTGTGACGAGGTGCTGGGACGGTTGGCCGAGCCGGACGCGACAACGCCGCCGGACCTCGTGCACGCCTGGCAGGTACTCCTGGAGTCCGGCGGATCCGCACCGATCAGGGAGATCGCCGATCGACTCGGCTGGAGTCGCCAGTACTTCGCGCGCCGGTTCGACGGCGAATTCGGGCTGGCGCCGAAGCTGGCCGCGCGGGTGATCCGGTTCGCCAGAGTTCGCCTGATGCTGGAGTCCACGCCACCGTTCGTCACACTCGCCCAGGTGGCTGCGGCATGCGGGTACTACGACCAGGCGCATCTGGATCGGGACTTCGCAGAGTTCGCCGGCTGCAGCCCGACCGCATGGCTGGCTGCCGAGCAGGTTCCATTCGTCCAAGACGATGCCGAGACGCACGCGTGACGATGGCGGTATGACTGATACACGCACGGCCGTCTGGCCGATCCTCACGTACCGTGATGCCCGCGCCGGCATGGATTTCCTCACCAAGGCGCTCGGCTTCGAGCAGCGCGCGGTCTACACCCGCGAGAGCGATCCTTCGATCGTGGAGCACGCCGAGCTACGGTGGCCGCTCGGCGGAGGAGTCATGCTGGGAACGGCCGGTAAGGACGATTCCCCGTTCGGTCGACGCGCGCCCGGCAACGACTGTGTCTACGTCGTGTGCACGGACCCGGACGGGTTGTTCGCACAAGCGGTCGATGCCGGAGCCGAAGTCGTCCGCGGGCTCACGGACGAGGACTACGGATCCCGCGGGTTCACCGTTCGCGACCCCGAAGGCAACCTCTGGAGCTTCGGCACCTATGCAGGTGAATAGCCTCACGACCGCGCGGTAGCCGCCTCGTTCTCCGGATTCGGCACCGAACCCGTACACTGGTCCGAGCCCCCCGTGCGGCGGTATCTCACCCAACTCCCCCAGGGCCGGAAGGCAGCAAGGGTAAGTGAGCTCTTCCGGGTGCGCGGGGGGTCTCGTTTGTCGGTGGGAACGGCTATCGTGCATGGCGTGTCCTCCCTAGCGCTCTACCGCACGTACCGCCCCGGCCGCTTCGCCGACGTGGTGGGGCAGGACCATGTCACCGGTCCGTTGACTCGCGCGCTTGTCAACGATCGGGTGCATCATGCCTACCTGTTCAGCGGGCCGCGAGGATGCGGCAAGACGTCGTCGGCGCGGATCCTTGCCCGCTCGCTGAACTGTGCCGAGGGGCCGACCGCCGATCCGTGCGGCGAGTGCCGGTCGTGCACCGCTCTCGCGCCGAACGGGCCGGGCAGCATCGACGTCATCGAGTTGGACGCCGCCACCCACGGCCTGGTGGACGACGCCCGCGAGCTGCGTGAGAAGGCCCACTTCGCGCCGGTGTCGTCCCGGTTCAAGATCTACATCATCGACGAGGCACACCAGCTCGGGCCCGGTGCGGCGAACGCCCTGCTCAAGCTGATCGAGGAGCCGCCGGAGCACCTCAAGTTCATCTTCGCCACCACCGCGCCAGACAAGATCATCGGCACGATTCGGTCACGCACACATCACTATCCGTTCCGGCTGATCCCGGCGCGCACGCTGCAGGAGAACCTGCGCTGGATCGGTGAGCAGGAGGGCGTCACGATCGAGCCGGCGGCGCTGGGTCTGATGGCGCGGGCGGCCGGCGGTTCGGCGCGGGACGCGCAGTCGATCCTCGGCCAGCTCATCGCCGGCGCGGGCGAGGGCGGCGTCACGTACGACCTTGCCGTGGCGCTGCTCGGGTTCACCGATGCCGCGCTGCTCGACCAAGTGGTCGACGCGATCGCCGAAGGTGACGGCAGTGCCGTTTTCAACGCGGTCGATCAGGTGGTGGACTCCGGGCATGACCCGCGCCGGTTCCTCACCGACCTGCTCGAGCGGCTCCGCGATCTGATCGTCGTGCAAGCGGCGCCGGACGCGGCGACGGCCGGGCTGATCGACGCACCACCGGAGGAGATGGAGCAGATCGTCCGGCAGGCACAGCGGTTCGGCAGGTCCGACCTCGTCCGGCTCGCCGACGTCGTCGACGAGGGCATCACCGCGATGAAGGGCGCGACACCGACGCGGCTCGCGCTTGAGCTCGTCTGCGCCCGCCTTCTGCTGCCTGGTGCGGGTGATCAGCTCGAAGACGTGCTTGCGCGGCTGGATCGCCTGGAACGTCGGCCGCTGCCGACCGGGTATACCTCCGCGCCTGCGCAGGCGCCGCCCGCCGCACCGTCGGGCCAGGCCGCGCCGCGAACGCCGGCCCAGCGAGCCGAGGCGTCGCGGGCCGAGCCTGGGCCGCCGTCCAGTGCGGCGTCCGGCCAGGTCCCCCCAACCGATCCGTCGGATTCGCGAGGAACCCGGGCGCCCGCTCGGCCGAGCGCACAGTCCGGTGCGCCAGCCGGAGCTGCGCAGTCCACGCCGGCGTCCGGTCCAACCCGTGGCTCGCCGGCGGGTGGGCAAGCCGGATCGGCTGCGCCGACGTCGGCAGCGGCGCCAAGCCAAGCCGGTGGACAGGTTCCGGCGTCCACGGCGGGCAGCTACAGCGTGGCCGACATGCGCCGGAGCTGGCCGCAGATCCTCGACCGGTTGCGCGAGATCAAGCGCACGCCGTGGAGCCTCATTTCGCAAGAATGCACGGTCCAGGACATGTCCGGCGGGGTGCTCACGCTCGGTTTCCAGAAGCCGAACCTGCGTGACACGTTCACCCGGCGAGAGGACTTCCAGAATCACCTGCGCCAGGCGATCAGAGATGTCCTGGCCATTGAGGTCCGGATCGAGGCGATCGTCGCGCCGTCCGGCGAGCAGCCCGGCAGTCGTGGCAACACCGGGTCGGCCGAGCCCGCACAAGGTGCGCCGGACCCGCCCAGCCAGCGGTCAGAGCAGGACCGGGGCGGTGAACAAGATCCGGTGAGTCCTGCGCCGGAGCAGCCGTCGTCGGTGAGCCCGAGGCTGCGTGCCGAAGCGTCGTCCGAAGCGGAGCCGGCACCTGAGAGGGCGGATCCGGACGCGCACGTCGATCCTGGCGACCGCGACCACGACGACTCCGGGCTGTCCGAGCAGGAGTTGCTGCAGCGGACGCTCGGGGCGACTGTCATCGAGGAGATTCACCACAACTGAGCGCGTCGTGCGCAGCTCGCGCATATCGTGCCCCCACGGATCGCTCAAAACAGGGCAAAACATCGGCGAAGGTAGGCACGATCTCAGCGAGGTGCGCGTAAGTGCGCGCGGTGGGGCAGGGCAGCCTTTGAAGCCGGGGATCCGCGGGTGCCCTCCGAGTGTCCGGCCTGGACGTGCGGGGGCTAGGCTCGCTCTATACGTACGCACCGTGCTCGCCATAAGGAGGGCCAGCAGTGTTTCCGTCCGCCTCGGAGGGGTTCGACGTCAGCGCGCTGCTGCAGCAAGCGCAGCGCATGCAGGAGCAGTTCGCCTCGGCGCAGCAGAATCTGGCCGACGCGGAGGTCACCGGCACTGCCGGTGGCGGGCTCGTAAGCGCGACTGTCGCCGGCACCGGAGAGCTCGTCTCGCTTGAGATCGACCCGTCCGTCGTCGATCCCGAAGATGTCGAGACCCTTGCCGATCTCATTGTGGCGGCCGTGCGTGACGGTAACGCCCAGGTCCAGAAGCTCGCCGCCGACCAGATGAGCGGGCTGACGCCTGATCTCAGCAGCGCACTTGGCGCGCTGGGCGGTCCGGCACTGGACTCGGCCGCGGCCGACGACGCCGCGGCGGAATCGGGGGCGGACGCTCCCGACTCCGACACCAGGTAGCGGGAGAGCCGTGTACGAAGGTGTGGTCCAGGACCTGATCGATGAGCTGGGCCGCCTTCCCGGGATCGGTCCCAAGGGCGCCCAGCGCATTGCGTTCCATGTGCTCGCCGCCGACCCGGCGGACGTCCGTCGCCTCGCCGATGCGCTCGTGGAGATCAAGGAGAAGATCAGGTTCTGCGCAACCTGTGGCAATGTCGCCGAGCAGGAGCTGTGCAGGGTGTGCGCCGACCCGCGCCGGGACGCGTCCGTGATCTGCGTGGTCTGCGAGCCGAAAGACGTCGTCGCCATCGAGCGCACCCGTGAGTACCGCGGCCGTTATCACGTACTCGGTGGAGTCATCAGCCCGATCGATGGCGTCGGGCCGGACGACCTCCGCATCCGCGAACTGATGGCCCGGCTGGCCGACAGCGGCGTCAACGAGGTCATTCTGGCGACCGATCCGAACCTCGAGGGGGAGGCGACGGCCACCTATCTCGCGAGATTGATCAAGCCAATGGGCTTGCGCGTGACGCGGTTGGCAAGTGGACTTCCCGTAGGAGGCGATCTGGAGTACGCCGACGAGGTGACTCTCGGTCGCGCGTTCGAGGGACGGAGGTTGCTCGATGTCTGACGTGCTGTCCGTCCTGTCGGCGTCGCCGGCGCACAAGTATCGCGAGTTCACGAGCGATATCGCTGGCCAGATCGAGGGCTTCCTCATCGCGGTCAAGGAGATCGCGCGCGGGAACGAACCGGAGACGGCGCTGCCGCTGTTGCTGTTGCAGGTCAGCCAGCTCGCCCTCGCAGGTGGTCGGCTCGGCGCCATCGCCGACGTGGTCCCGTACTCTCGTTTCGAGCCGGACCCCGGCCCTGATCCCGATGTCGACGAGCTTCGCGAACGGCTGGCGACGTTGCTCGAACCAGTCGACGAATACATGGAGATCATTGATCCGGTCGATCCCGCCCATGGCGCGGGCGAGTTCCGGCTCTCCGATGATCTGGCCAGTATCGCGTCGGACCTGCTGCATGGGCTCGTGCACTACCGGGCGGGGCGAACCGTCGAGGCGTTGTGGTGGTGGCAGTTCTCGTATCTGTCGTCGTGGGGGACGACGTCGGCCACCGTGCTGCGCGCGCTGCACTCGCTCATCGCCCACGCTCGCTTCATGCCCGCGGACCCGGCCTCCTGACCCATGTAGTTCTGAGTGATCACGTTCGGTAGGTTCCACGTAGCTTCACCATGCATGCAGACCGGGTGAAGCTACGTGGAACCTACCGAACGTGATCACTCAGAACTAGGCGACGCGGACCAGGCGTGGGAGCCGCGCGGACGGCGTCCTGAGCCGGTATGTCGTGAGCGCGACGGCGCCGGCGCCGATGACCACGTTGGTGATGAGTCCGAACGGCCATACCGGGTCTTCACCGGTTCGCCGGACGCTGCCGTCCTCCATCACGACCTCGGTGGAGCGCAGCGAGCGCACCGCGTCCGCGATGGTGCTGAGGGTGTCGAGCCGGACCGAGTCGGCGTCGGATTCCGTCGCGCCGCCTGCCGGAGCGCGCGGCGCGGCGTCCGCCACGATCACGAATGGATTCGGCGCGACGAGCATCCACGCGCCGGCCGGGTACGAGTTGGCGCTCACCACGTCTTCGGTGGGCGGCGAATCCGCCGCACGGGACAGCGTCACCACCATGGCGAAAACGATGACGGTGCCGACGGTCAGCGCGAAGACGGCGAGATACGACAGCACGGCGGACGTCGTGCTGCGCGCCAGCAGCGACGACATGCACTGGGCGATCGCGCACATGACGCCGAACAGCAACGCCATGACCGCCAGCGCGATGAACGCCCGCCATAGCGACGCGCCCTCGATGACGCACCACAGCACGATCGGCAACGCCGTGATGATGAACATCAGGGCCGTGCCCCATGCCGCTGCGAGCTTACCTAGTGCGATCTCAGCCGGGGTCAGCAGCGTCGTCTGCAAGATCGCCAGCACACCGCGTTCGCGGTCGCCGTTGATGGACTGTGCCGTGAGCGCAGGTACGACGAGCAGCGCGAGCGCGAGCATGACCAGCACGAGCCCGCCGAACATGTCCGAGCCGGGGCTGTCCTGACCGGCACGGCCCATTCCGGCACGCAACGCTGAAGTGAAAACGAAGAGCGCGGCGAACCAGCCGCCGAGCAGCCAACGCCATCGTCCGGCGCGGATACGGAGGCGGAACTCATGAGCTGCGACAGCGCCGACGCCGCGCACCGAAAAACCAACGCGCGGCTCGGCCGCAAGTGGCTCGCGCATCAGCGGTCCTCCGTCATGGCGAGGTATGCGGCCTCGAGGCCGCTTCCGGCCGGCGCGAACTGCACGACCGGCACCCCGTCGTGCACCATCTTGGCCAGCACGTCCGCGGCGGCCTCGTCGCCGGACAACAGGATCTCGATGCCGTACGCGTCCGGGGTGCTGTGTTCGAGGCCGTTGCGGTCGAGGAACCCCAGTAGCGTGTCCGGGTCCATGGACCGTACCCGCCACGGACGCTTCTCCTCGTTCGGTAGTTCGGCCAGCGTCTGCTCGGCGACGCTGTGCCCCCTGTCGACGAAGATTGCCCGGTCGGCGGTCGTCTCGAGTTCGGACAGGACATGGCTCGACACGAGCACGGCGCAGCCGGCGGCGGCGAGGCCGCGCAGGAGTCTGCGCAGTTCGATGCGGCTGCGTGGATCGAGTCCGGCCGACGGTTCGTCCAGCAGCAGGACCGACGGGTCGTGGACGAGCGCCCGCGCCATTCCCAGCCGCTGCTTCTGCCCGCGGGACAGGGTGTGCACCGGACGGTCGGCGTATTCGTCGAGGTTGACAAGGGCTAGCAGGTCCCAGGCGCGGGACGCCCGATAGCGGCGTGGAATGTGGTAGGCGGCGGCGGCGAACTCGAGCACCTCGCGGGCGCTGAGCGTGTCGTAGGTGCCGAACGAGTCGGGCATCCAGCCGGTGTGGGCACGAACGGCGTACGGCTCGGCCACCGGGTCGAAGCCGGCCACCCGAATCGTTCCCTCGTCGGGCTTCAGGAGCGTGGCCAACACGAGCAGGAGCGTGGTCTTGCCGGCACCGTTCGGGCCGATCAGCGCGGTAACCTTGCCCGCCGGAACATTCAAGTCGACATTCGCGACTGCGACGACGTCACCGAAGGTTCGCCGTATGCCCGTTGCCGTGGCCCCAGCCGCTCGTGGCTGAGGCTCGGGTTTTGGAACGTCGTCGGAATCCCTGGTATGCGATGAGCCCGCCAGTCCCCTCATAACCTTCAGATTGTGCCACCGAACCGGAATAGTGGCGACAACCGAACGGCCGAGTTTGCCATCGTCCGAGTGATGCCGCCCACACCCGAGGGTTCAACCGGAAGGCGGTCCAAGACGTTTCGCATGATGGACTACAAGTCGGCGTCCGGTGCGGTCGCCTAGACTCACCGGGACACATTCGTTGGGTACGCGTGCCAAGGGAGGGCTGCCGGGGTGGGACTGATCGTCCAGAAATACGGCGGTTCGTCTGTTTCCGATGCCGCGGCGATCAAGAGGGTTGCGCAGCGGATCGTGGCTACCCGGAAGGACGGTCACGACGTCTGCGTCGCCGTATCGGCCATGGGCGACACCACGGACGACCTGCTCGATCTGGCCGGACAAGTCTCGCCGTCGCCCGCCGGCCGGGAACTCGACATGCTGCTGACTTCGGGCGAGCGGATCGCGATGGCGCTGCTTGCCATGGCGATCGGCGACCTTGGCGTCGAGGCGCGTTCGTTCACCGGAAGCCAGGCCGGCGTGATCACGGACGCCGTCCACGGCAAGGCCCGGATCATCGACGTCACGCCCGGGCGCATCCAGAACGCGCTGAACGACGGTTCGGTCGCGATCGTGGCCGGGTTCCAGGGTGTCAGTCAGGACAGCAAGGACATCACAACGCTCGGACGCGGCGGCACTGACACCACGGCGGTGGCGCTCGCGGCGGCGCTCCATGCGGATGCGTGCGAGATCTACACCGATGTTGACGGGGTGTTCACCGCGGATCCGCGGATCGTGCCGACCGCGCGACGGATCCCGTACATCACGTACGAGGAGATGCTGGAGATGGCCGCCTGCGGGGCGAAGATCCTGCATCTGCGGTGCGTCGAGTACGCGCGGCGATACGGAATCCCGATCCACGTCAGGTCGAGCTTCTCCACGCTGGAAGGTACGTGGGTCAGCGACCAGCCGCCGTCGTCCGTCACCCCACGAAAGGAACCGCTCACGATGGAACAACCGATCATCTCCGGCGTCGCGCACGACCGCAGTGAGGCGAAGATCACCGTGGTCGGTGTACCGGACCAGGTCGGTGAGGCGGCGGCGATCTTCGGGGCGGTTGCCGACGCGGAGACGAACATCGACATGATCGTGCAGAACGTGTCCGCCGTCTCGACCAACCGGACCGACATATCGTTCACGTTGCCGAAGTCGGACGGCCGTGCCGCGATGGACGCGCTGCAGGCGATCAAGAGTAAGGTCGGTTTCGAGACGCTGCGGTACGACGACGAGATCGGCAAGGTGTCGCTGATCGGCGCCGGTATGCGGAGCCATCCGGGCGTCAGTGCGCAGTTCTTCGGCGCACTCGCCGCCGCGAACGTGAACATCGAAATGATCTCGACATCGGAAATCCGCATTTCGGTAATTGTGCGCGAAGATGATGTTGACGCTGCGGTCAGCGCTGTCCATGGTGTGTTCGACCTGAACGCTGACGAGATCGAGGCCGTTGTATACGGAGGAACGGGGCGATGAGCGTGGAACGTAAGCCGACGCTGGCGGTTGTGGGTGCGACGGGAGCGGTCGGGACCGTGATGCTCGACCTGCTGTCGACACGCGAGGACGTCTGGGGCGAGATCAAGCTCGTGGCGTCGCCACGATCAGCCGGCCGAAGGCTGACGGTGCGTGGCGAGTCGGTCGAGGTCGAGGTGTTGCGTCCGGAAGTATTCGACGGTGTGGACGTCGCGATGTTCGACGTCCCCGACGAGGTCTCTGCGGTGTGGGCGCCGGTCGCCGCCGAGCGTGGCGCGGTCGCGGTCGACAACTCCGCCGCGTTCCGCATGGACCCCGACGTGCCGTTGGTCGTCCCCGAGGTGAACGCCCGTGCCGCGCGGCAGCGCCCGAAGGGAATCATCGCCAACCCGAACTGCACGACCATGTCCATGATCGTGGCGCTCGGCGCGCTACACGCCGAGTTCGGCCTCACCGAGGTCGTTGCGGCGTCGTACCAGGCCGCGTCCGGCTCCGGGCAGGCCGGCATCGACACGCTGCACGACCAGTTGGGCAAGGTCGCCGGCAACCGGGAGCTCGGCACGAGCCCGGGCGACATCCGCCGGGTCATCGGCGACGACCTCGGGCCGTTCCCGGCGCCGCTGGCGCTCAACGTCGTCCCGTGGGCGGGGTCGCTCAAGGACCACGGCTGGAGTTCGGAGGAGTTGAAGATTCGCAACGAGTCCCGCAAGATCCTCGACATGCCGGACCTGCGGGTGTCCGCGACGTGCGTCCGGGTGCCGGTGGTGACGACGCACTCGGTGGCGGTGCATGCGGTGTTCGAGCGCGACGTGACGGCGAACGCGGCCCGCGGGGCTCTCCGCGACGCGCCGGGGATCGTTCTGTACGACGATCCGTCGCTGGGCGAGTTCCCGACACCGGCCGACGTCGTGGGCACGGACCCGACTTGGGTCGGGCGGGTGCGCCAGTCGCTGGACGAGCCGCGCGCGATCGACCTGTTCCTGTGCGGCGACAATCTCCGGAAGGGCGCGGCACTCAACACCGCGCAGATCGCCGAACTGGTCGCCGCCGAACTCTCAGAATGATCACGTTAAGCGGGGAAGCCCCAGCCATACGAGGTCCGCAGACCCAGCAACGGGGGTAATCCCCCAGCGAAGTTCGGAGGGACTCTCGACGCTGGCTTGACCACCCGGGGGAGTAGCGGCGCACAATATGCGGCGACGTCGCCTGGTGTGCCGCACGTGGGACTGCCGAGCCGGGCCCGCTCCAGATCAGCGCCGAGAGGATTGTTCACCCATGAGGGTTGCCAAAGTCATTGCAGGAGTTGCCACCGCCGGATTGCTGGCGGCCGGGTGCGGCACGGAAGGGGCCGCCGAGGCGGTGACGATCTCGGCCGGCAAAGGCGGCGGTGCCGAGTTGTTCACCGCGATGGCCGAGGCGCAGCAGGAGGCCGGCGGCTACCGGTTCGAGATGACGACCGACGTCGACGGTGCCGAGGTCACGATGTCGGGTGAAGCCGTTGCCGGTGCGACGCCCGCAGACTCGGCGATGTCCGCGACCATGTCGATGCCCGGCATGGGCGAAGCCGAGATGCGGATGGTTGACGCCAAGATCTATCTGTCCGCGGCGATGCTCGGCATGCCCGGCTCGGATCAGTGGCTGCTCATCGACCTCGAGGGCGGCGACGCGTTCTCGGACATATTCGCCGACCTGATGGGCGACGCCCTCACCGGTACCGACATGCAGGCGCAGCTCAGCGAGAACTCCGACGTGATCGAGGTCGAAGAGGTGGGCACCACCACACTCGACGGGGTCGACGTGACCGAGTATGAGCTCACGACCGACATCGCGGCTTCGGCGGAGATGCTGGGCATGGACGAGGCGCTGTTGGAGCAACTGCCCAGCGACGAAGTCACCCAATCACTGTTCGTCGACGACGATCTGCTGATGCGGGAATTGCGGACGGACCTCGCCGGGATCGGAGCCATGACCATGCGGTTCTTCGACTACGGCACCGATGTCACGGTCGAGGCACCAGCCGAAGATCAAGTGACCGACTTCGTCACCCTCATGGAAGAGATGACCGGGCAGGAGCTCACCGAGGAAGACCTCGCGCAGCTCGAGGACCTGTTCGGCGAAGGCGCCCAGCAGTAGGTCAGTACACCAGCGCCTGAACGTCGTCCGCCAAGACCTCTTCGGCGAATGTCGCCGCGCCGGCGATGCGGATACCGGGCAGAACGTCACCAGCCTCGATCCCGCGCCGGGCGGCACACTGCGTGCACAGTGTGACGTGGCCGGCCGCGAGCAGCGTCTCCAGAAGATCGGCCAGCGGCGCTGCGTGCGGCAGGTCGAACTCGCTCGCGCGTCCGGGAAGCGCGAACCAGGCCGACTCACCGGTCAGCCATAGCGAGACCTGCGCACCGGCGGCGAGCGCCGTGCCGGCCACCGTGAAGGCCTGCGAACACCGCTCCGGCGCGTCCGTTCCGGCGGTGACCTTGACGACGAGGTTTCTGGTCATGTGCTCGATCGTACGGATACCTCCGGCAACGGGGCGCATGTCACCGGCGGACGGCGGGCGATCGGCAACTAGACTTGTATCCCGTGCCTGAGGTTGTCTTCACCGCGTTGCTCGTCACCGTCCTGCTTCTGGTAGGTGGCGTCGCCCTCGGCACGCTCTACAAGCTCTTCTCCCGCCAGTCGTAAAGGACCGTTGTGATCGAGATCCCGAGCGACCTGCATGCCGACTGTGTGCCCATCGCCTGGCTGCTCGGCCGGTGGCAAGGCGCCGGGGTAGGCGACTACCCGACCATCGAGGCATTCCAGTTCGGCCAGGACCTCAGCTTCGGCTACGTGCCGGACAAGCCGTTCCTTTCCTACACTTCACGCAGCTGGATCCTCGACAAGGACGGCAATCTCGTCCGTCCCGCCGCTTCGGAGACCGGCTACTGGCGGCCGCAGCCGACCGGCGAGCTCGAGGTTCTTCTGACGCACCCCACCGGATTCGTCGAGATCTACATCGGCGAGGTCGAGCCGGCGAAGATCGAGCTGGCGACCCGGGGGGTGCTCAAGACCGAGACTGCGAAAGACTACCGATCAGGCCACCGGCTCTACGGCCTGGTCAACGGACGGCTGATGTACGTCTACGAGATGGCCGCGATGGGCCACGAGCTGCAGCCTCACTTGTCCGCCGAGCTCCAGCGCGTCGCCGGTGGTTCTGAGGCGCGCATGGACGTCCCCGGGCCCACTGCCGCCGATGGGGACCGCGGTCAACCGCCCGTAGACTAGGTGGTCATGGCGACCGCATCGTCCACCGATTGGCGCGCCGACCTCCGCGCGAGGGGCCACCGGCTGACGCCGCAGCGTGAGCTTGTGCTGCAGGCGGTCCAGAACCTCGAGCACGCTACGCCGGAACGCGTCCTCGACGAAGTGCGCCGGACGTCGACAAGCGTCAACCTGTCCACGGTGTACCGGACGCTGGACCTGCTGGAGAAGCTCGGCCTGGTCAGCCACACCCACCTGGGCCACGGCGCCCCTGCGTATCACGCGATGAGCGAGCCGGACCACGTGCATCTCGTCTGCCGGTCCTGCCAGCGTGTGACCGAGGTCGGGACGGACGTCGCCACGGGACTTGTCGACGCGGTCGCCGACAAGGAGGGTTTCACAACCGACGTACGGCATCTCACGTTGTTCGGCTACTGCCGTGATTGCCGGCCCGATGCCGGGATAGATGATGGCGGTGCCGAACGTTAGACCTGATGTGACGACCTATCGCAGCCCACTTCTCGACCGTCCAGGCGCCGTGCCCGGAACCGGTGTCGACGCCGCCGTGCCGGGCCACTACGGCGACCCGTTCCGTGAACAGCGCAGGCTCATCGCCGGTGAGGCCGCCGTCGACCTGTCGCATCGCGACGTCATCCGGATCTCCGGTCCGGACCGGCTCGGATGGTTGCACTCGCTGGCCACGCAGCACTTGGAGTCGCTGCCGCCGCACGAGGCGACGGTCAGCTTGTTCCTCTCGCCACAGGGCCGGGTCGAGCACGCGCTCTATGCAGTCGACGATGGGGAGTCGTTCTGGGCGCACGTGGAGCCCTGCACCGCGGCCGAACTGGTCGAGTTCCTCGACTCCATGCGCTTCATGATGCGCGTCGAGGTCACCGATGTCAGCGCCGACTACGCGATCGTCTGGGACGCGGGGCGGGCCGCCGACCCGGAACGGCTGACCCGAATCGGCGCGCGCGGCCGGGAAGTCTTCGTCCCTCGCGGAGAACTCAGCGACTTCATCGGTGCGGCGCCGGCCGGCCTGCTGGCCCACGAGGCGCTGCGCATCGCCGCGCGCGAGCCACGGTTCGGATTCGACACCGACGAGCGGACGATTCCCCATGAGGTGGGCTGGATCGGCACCGCCGTGCACCTCGACAAGGGCTGCTATCGCGGCCAGGAGACCGTCGCCCGGGTCCATACGCTCGGCCGCCCACCGCGCCGGCTCGTGATGCTGCATCTGGACGGCTCGGCCGAGCACCTCCCGCCGCACGGTGCAGAGGTGAGCGCGGAGGGTCGCAAGGTCGGCTACGTCGGCTCGTCGGCGCGGCACTACGAGCTCGGGCCGATTGCGCTGGCCGTGATCAAGCGCAACGTCGCGGTCGATGCGGAGTTGGTCGCGGACGGTGTCGCCGCAGCGCAGGAGGTCATCGTCGACCCGGAAATCGGGTTGCATGTCCGACCGGCGGCCGCTGACGCGTCCGTCACGCGGCCGGGATGAATCTTTTCGGCTCCGCCGTCGGCGACCGCGGGCGGCCCGCGCTACGCCTCGAGAATGAGCGTGATGGGCCCGTCGTTGGTCAACGACACATCCATGTGTGCACCGAACACTCCCGTCGCGACCGATGCTCCGCTCTCGCGCAGCGCATTGCAGAACGCCTCGACGAGCGGTTCGGCGACCGGACGGGGTGCGGCGGCCGACCATGAGGGACGACGCCCCTTGCGGGTGTCGGCATAGAGCGTGAACTGGCTGATGACCAGTAACGGCGCCCGCACGTCCGACGCCGACCGCTCGCCGTCCAGGATGCGCAGCTCCCACACCTTGCGAGCCAGCTTCACGGCTTCGGCGGTCGTGTCGGTGTGAGTGACTCCTAGCAGGACCAGCAGACCTTGACCGTCGGCTCCGGGGTCGGCGCGGCCGACGACCTCACCATCGACGCTGACCGACGCGGACGAAACTCGCTGTACCACGGCACGCACGGGCCACATCGTGCCATGCGTCGGACCGGCGTGGCAGGATGCGCGCTGTGAACCACGAAGTCGTCGCCGAGGTGGTCCGTTCCGGCATGGTCGAAAGCGTCCACCACGGATCGGTCGCCGCGCTCGGTAGCGACGGGACCGTGGAGTTCGCCATCGGTGATGTGACGAGCCCGATCTTTCCGCGCTCGGCCAACAAGCCGGTCCAGGCCGCCGCCATGCTCCGGCATGGGCTCGATCTTCCGGACGAGCTGATCGCATTGGTGGCGTCGAGTCACTCGGGTGAGCCGTTCCACCGCGACGGCACGCTGCGCATCCTCGGCTCGGCGGATCTCGGGGAGTCGATGTTGCAGAACACCCCGGGCTGGCCGATCGACCAGCAGGAGGCCGTGGCCTATGTGCGCGCGGGTGGAGCGAAGGCCTCGCTGGCCGCGGACTGCTCGGGAAAGCACGCCGGAATGCTGGTGACGAGCGCGGTCAACGGCTGGCCGCTCGAGACCTACCTCGATCCGGGTCATCCGTTGCAGCAGGCGATCGCGGCCGAATTGGCCGACCTTGCCGGCGAGCCCGTTGCGCACACCGGCGTGGACGGGTGCGGCGCGCCGTTGTTCGCCGTGTCGCTCACCGGACTGGCGCGGGCCTTCCGTGCGCTGGCGTTGGAGGAGCGGGGAGCGGCACGCCGTCGCGTCGTCGATGCGATCCAGCGCCATCCCGAGTGGACGAGCGGGACCCGCCGCGACGAAGCACGGCTCATCACGGGTGTCCCCGGCCTGTTCGGCAAGGGCGGCGCCGAAGGCGTATACGCCGTGGCGCTCGACGACGGCCGGGCGGTCGCGATCAAGATCGGGGACGGGCAGGCGCGGGCCCGGCCCGTCGTCATGGCCGCGGCGCTGCGTCGTCTAGGGCTGGACGCTCCCGTGCTTAGTGAGATCGGATACGTTCCGGTACTCGGCCACGGCCGACCCGTCGGTGAGATCCGGACGACGCTTCCTGTCGGGGACTAGCCGGCCCGAACGGCTTCGGTATCCGAGATCTTGTCCCGGGCGAGGTGAGCCAGTCCAGTCCGGCGAGCGAGTGCCGCGCTGGGACAATGACCGCATGAACGCGCGCGAGCAGGTCGAGCAATGGCCGGACGGCGACTGGGTCGTCCGCCGGATCACCGGCAGCTCGTCGACCAAGCCGTACCGGTGCCCCGGGTGCGATCAGCAGATCCGACCCGCGACGCCGCACATCGTAGCGTGGCCGGTGGAGGGAACGACGCTCTCCGGCGGTGGGCCGGACGAACGGCGGCACTGGCACCAGGCGTGCTGGAAGGCTCGCAGCCGTCGCCGTCCCTGACTTCGCATGATGACGCGCAATTCGCGGCGTTTCGCGGACCTCGCTGAGATCGTGCACGCAATGAGAACGCTTCGTCCCGTTTCGTCCGGATAGTGGGTGCACGATTCGCGCGAGGTGCTCGGTAACCCGCGAGGTACTTCTGACACCTTTGCGCAAACGGCCACGTTATCCACAGCTCAGCGCAGAATGACGTCCCAAGTCCGCGCAGCTCGCGAGGCTGTACGCATGACGGCTCCAGCGATTCCCGCGGACATCCATGAGTTGCTCGACCGGCATGGCGGTGTACTTGTTCGATCCGCGCTCGAGGCAGCTGGCGTTTCGATGCGCCGCGTTTACCGCCTTGTCCACAGTGGAGTGTTGACGACGATCTTTCCCGGCTGCTACGCGCCAACGCAAAATCTCGTAGCCCTCAGTGACTGGGAACGGTTCGCGCTGAATGGCCGAGCGTTCGCCCAACAGCACCGAGCGTATCTTACGGGTTGGGCGGCCACCGCAATTCGTGATCTGCCGACACTCGGGAGGCCGCCGGCCCGACCGACCGCCGTTCGCCCCCGACGTGGCGGCCGGGCAGGGTCGTCGAGCTTCGATTACGGCAGACTCCTCGTCGCGAGGGTGCCGCCTGAGCACTTACGCCGCCGAGGATCGCTGCCGATCACGAGCGTCGCGTGGAGTGTCGCCGACATCGCTCGGACGACTCGGCTGCCTCATGCCCTCGTTGTCGCGGACGCGGTCGCACCACAAGGCACCGACGTTGCCGGTTCAGTCGCGCACATGGCGCGCTGGGCCGGCGCCGCACGCGCCCGTTGGGTCATTGGGCACATGGACCCGGCCATTGAAACCCCCCTCGAAACGCTCGGCCGTTTCGGCTTTCTCGAGTTCGACTTCCCACTTCCGGTTGTCAACGCTTGGGTCGGACACGGCGGGCCCGAGTACCGCGTAGACGGCCTCCTGCCCTGGCACTGGTTCGTCTATGAGGGTGACGGCGCGCGGAAGTACTCCGGGCCGGACTCCCCTCGGGTGATTCGCAAGCAGAACGATCGAGAGTTTCGGTTGCGACGACTCGGCCTCGATTTCGTCCGGTACGACTGGTCCGACGTCTATCCGAGCAGAGAACCGTTCATCACCAAGGTGCGCGCCATGTTCAGCGATCATCCAAGGCGCGATGAGCCCGTCAAGTGGTGGAAGAATGTACCCGGCGTTGGCGCCGTCGAGCCTAGCCGGGAGGACTGGCCGTCCCCCTACCCTGCCCGGATCATCCTTCCGGCAGGTTGGCATACGGACCTCGCGACGTGACGGGAACCTCGCACGCTTGTACGAACGTCGCTGAGATCGTGCACTTAGCGAGTAGAGATCGTCCCGTTTTGTTCGGATTAAGGGTGCACGAATCGGGCGAGGTGTGCGCTTGGCTGCGAGGTCACTGCCGCCGGCGGCGCACAACGGCGCGGACGAGCATGGCCGCCGCGAGGCCCGCCGTCCCCGCAACGGCCGTCTGCCATGGCAGGGAGGCGGCGAGCGCCAGGCATGCGACAAGGCCGGACCATGCCAGTGCTCTCGGCCAGCGTCGCTCGTCCGGCCGCAGCCGTAGCGCGGATGCGTTCGTGACCGCGTAATACAGCAGGACGGCGAAGGCGCTGAACGACACCGCGCCGACCAGACCGCCGGTCAGGACCGCCACGAGCACGATCAGACCGATCGCGGTTTCGGCGACATGCGGCACGCGGCGCTTCTCGTGCACAGCCGCCAGGAATCGCGGGAGCTCACCGTCCGAGGCCATCGCGAACGTCGTACGCGCGAGGCCGGCGATCAAGGCAAGCAGCACGGCCAGCGCGGCGACTCCGCCGGTCGCCGCGACGATCGCTTCGAGCCACGTGCCGCCGGTCACCTCGGCCATGGTCGCGAGCGGTCGGTCGGTTGCGGCGGCACCGTCCGGCCCGAGGGTGAGCAGTACCGCCGCGCCGATCGCGAGGTAGACGACGAACACGATGCCGAGTGCGAGTGGTACGGCGCGTGGAATCGTCCGGGCAGGATCCTTGACCTCTTCGCCGAGCGTGGCGATCCGTGCGTAACCGGCGAACGCGAAGAACACCACGGCCGCGGCGCCGAGCACGTCGAACGGCCCGACGTCGTCCAGTGCCGGGGCCGCGGCAGCACGCTCGCCGGAGCCGACCGCGATGGCGACGACCATCGCCAGCACGGCGATCACCGTGCTGATCAGCCAGCGGGTCAGGCGCGCTGTCTGGTGAATACCGGCGAGGTTGACGGCGGTCACGGCCACGACGGCCGCAACCGCGACCGACCGCTGGTGCTCGGGCCACAGGTAGACACCGACGGCGAGCGCAGCGGCCGCGCACGAAGCCAGCTTGCCGAGCAGAAACGCGTACCCCGCAAGCGCTCCCCACCCCGCGCTGAGCCGTTCGCGCCCGTACACGTAGGTGCCGCCGGACTGCGGATGGACCGCTGCCAGTTGCGCCGATGACGTGGCATTGCAGAGCGCGACGAACGCCGCGATGCAGAGGCTTGCCAGCAGCCATGTGGCGGCCCGTTCGGCAGCCGGTCGCCAGACGACGAAGACACCGGTACCGATCATCGCCCCGAGTCCGACGAGTACGACGTCCACCGTCCCGAGGCGGCGGGACAAGCGGGACGCGGGTTCGCTCACGGTGCCCATCTTCGCATCCGCTCAATCGTCGAAGGTCCGCCTTCGGAGGTAACGGTTAGCGTCTCGTCGACGGGTCGTTGAGCATGCCGGAGGGTCGTTTACGTGGTCATTCGGAGGGCGCTTGCAAAAGTTAGCAATCGCTAGCATAATAGAGGTATGGCCAGTTCGTTGGGCGAGTTTCTGCAGGAGCAGCGCAAGCACGCGCAGCTCTCGTTGCGGCAGCTCGCCGACCGTGCCGGTGTGAGCAACCCGTATCTCAGCCAGATCGAACGGGGGCTGCGTAAGCCGTCCGCCGAGGTGCTCTCGCAAATCGCGAAGGCATTGCGCATCTCCTCCGAGGCGCTGTACGTCCGGGCCGGGTTGCTCGAAACATTCGAGGGAGCCGGCACTGTCGAAGACGCCGTGCTGGCGGACACCGTTCTGAGCGACCGGCAGAAACGCGTGTTACTCGACCTGTATCAAACATTCCGGACTGAATCGATGCCCCACAAGGGCGAAGGGTGATGACTACGATGGCACAGACCACAACCGACACCAAGCCGCTGTACGCGGTTGCCGGGCTCGCCGACCTCGCGGTCGAGAAGCTGCGCGCACTGCCGGCTCGGGTTCCGGCGTTCACCGATCGGGCCGAGTCCGCGGCGACGAACGTCCGCGGCAAGCTCTCCGAGCTTCCGGCCGACGTGCAGAAACTGCGGGACGACGTCCCGACGATGCTGCACAACGCACAGACCAGGTTGGTCAAGTTCTCCGGCGAAGTCGCCGACGCGTACGACGGGCTCAGCGAGCGCGGCGAGAGCGCGGTCAAGCGGTTCCGCAACGAGCGCGCCGGTGAGCTCGAGACCATGACCGCCAAGGTCGCCGACGCCGCCGACCGGGCTGCCGATGCCGCCGACCAGATGGCGGACGAGCTCAAGGATGCGGAGCCCGCGGCCAAGCCTGCACCGAAGGCCAAGACCACCAAGCCCAAGGCCACGAAGGCACAGTCGCCCAAGGCCTAGGAGCGCTCCTTCCCCCTGCGGGTCGTGCCAGGTTCAGCAGATCCTGGCGCGACCCGCAGACCGTTTTCAGGGTGTCGTCCCGTAGACTCCGAGACATGCCAGACCTGTTTTCCGGTGTCCAGGGCCTGGTCGCCCTTGTGTTGTCGTTCGGTGCGTTCGGGCTGGTGCTGTACGGCTTCATCGACGCGATCCGCACGCAGGAGTCGGCGTTCCGGGTCGCGGGCAAGCAGACCAAGCAGATTTGGCTGATCATCCTGGGCATTGCGTCGGCGCTGGCGTTCGTGAGCTTGGGCGGCTTGGGGATCTTTACGATCTTGGCAGCTATCGCCGGCGGTATCTACGTGGTGGACGTGCGCCCTGCGGTGAAGCAGACCGGCGGTGGCCGTGGAAGCAACGAAGGTCCCTACGGCCCCTGGTGAATGACGGCCGCGCCTCGTAGTGTCTAAGGGGTGCAGCACGATCACCACGGACGCACCCACCGGCTCGAGCTCGTCGACCAGTCGATCCGCGACTGGACGGCGACCGTGCTCGCCAGCGATCGCGACGACGGTATCGTTCTCGACCGCTCCGCGTTCTACCCCGGCGGTGGCGGTCAGCCGCCGGACCGCGGTGTGCTGGTGTGGGGCGGCGTCCAGACGCACATCGTCGGCGTCCGGAAAAAGGACGACCTCTGGCTGATTCCCGCCGAATTTGATCCGATCCCGACGGTCGGTACATCCGTACGCGGCGCGATCGACGACTTGCGGCGCTCCATGCTGATGCGTACGCACTCCGCACTGCACGTACTGTGCGGCGTTATGTTCCGAGACCACGGCGTGCCGGTGACCGGCGGCAACATGGAGCCCGGCGAGGCCCGCCTGGACTTCGACTTCCCGGAAGTGCCACCCGGCTTCAAGGACAATCTCACCGAGGCGCTGAACGTCGAAGTGGCCGCCGACCGAGCGATCGAGGTCAAGTACGTCCCGCGCGAGGAGGCGTACGCGCTCGGCGACATCATCAAGACCGCCACCGACCTGCTTCCATCGGAGCTCGAGATCGTCCGGCTGGTCGACATCAACGGTCTCGACCTGCAGGCCGACGGTGGCACTCACGTGGCGTCAACCAAACAGATCGGCCGGGTCGAAGTCACCAAGGTGGAGAACAAAGGCAGAGGATTCCGCCGGGTCCGCATCCGCCTTTCCGAATGATCACGTAAAGCCGGCAATTCCCACCTTTACGTGGCCTGTAGTCACGGCAAGGCCGGAACAATCCGCGCATCGTATCGAAGGGGAGCCGAACGGACGCTACGAGCGGTAGACGAAGACGCCGTCGCCTGGGCTGACCTGATCGAACAGCTCCTGCATCGCGTCCTCGTCCCCTATGTTGACGCTGCCGCTCGTGGATCCGTTGTAGCCGTTTTCGTCGAAGTCGGCGGAGTAATGCACCGCCTGGCCGGTGTCGAACAGCAGCGAATAGGGCATGTCCGTGTCGCCCGACGACTCGTAGTTCCGCCGCTTCTGGAAAACGTCGAATTCGCCCTCCCGCACCGGAGCGGGTTCGGTACCGAACCGGGCCGCGAGGGTCATCTCGACCGCACCATCAACGACCCAACGCAGCACGCCGTCCGCCCGATCGATACACAGAACCCGCCCGGCCACACACTGCTCCGGAAGACCGGAAGCTGTCGGTGGTGGCGCGGACGGGTCGTTGTTGAGTTCCGCGTCCGTAGGGTCGCGGGTCATCTCCACGAGAAGGTCCCAGGTGTTCTGGTCGACCTCTCCAGTGGCGGCGACGCCGCGTCTGGTCTGGAATCCCTCCACCGCGGCGGTGGTGATCGTGCCGTAGACGCCGGTGACCTCGTAATCGAACCAGCCGATCTGCTTGAGCCGGGCCTGGAGCTCGCGCACCTCATCGCCCTCGTCGCCCGGGCCCAGGATTGTTGGGCCCGCCTCGAGCCGGTTGTGCATTTCGTCTTCGGTCGGGGTGGTGGTCATCTCCACCAGCTGGTCCCACGTCTTCTGGTCCACCTCGCCGGTGGGTTCCAAGCCGCGCTTGGCCTGGAATCCCTCGACGGCTTGCAACGTCGCCTCGTCGAACTCGCCGGTGACGTCGGCCTGGTACCACTGGAGCTGCCGCAACCTGGCCTGCAGTTCGCGAACCTTTTCGCCGGTGTCCCCGAGCGAGAGCAACACCGACGATGCTTCGGACTCGCCCGGCTCTGTGGTCGTCTCCTCGGTCACTGCGTTATCCGCCGCCGTATCCGCATTCGGATCCGTGGGGTCGAGTGTCTGGGCACCGCCTGCGATCGCGATGTTGTCCGCTCCGGCGCCGCCGCCCGAGAGCACGCCGCTGACGAACAGCGCGGCGATGAAGGCCGCCAGCAGCACGATGCCCAGAGTGACGCCGCCGGCGACAAGCTGCCGGTCGGCCGAACCGGCGTTCGACCGCAAAACCCGAGACCTCCCATCACGGCTTCGCCGCGCCACAACTGCCAGCCGATCGTCATGCCATTCGACTGAATTTCCCGGTAGGCGCCGGAGTGTAACGTAACAATCTCGCCGGGGCTATCTCGCCGCGCCGTCGCCGCGCTAGATGCCCGTAGGGTCAGTCGCGGCCGGGGATCCACAACTTGGGGGTGGCCTGCCCCTGCGGAGGCGGCTGTTCCCCCTGTGCCGGCTGCTCGGGTGCGGGCGGCATGGTCGACAGGTCGTTGGTCTCGTCGTCCCCGACCTGTGCCTCGGCCTGCACCTGCCCGAGCCGCAACTGGCCGAGCACATTGTCGACCTGCTGGGCGACGTCACCGGAGATGTATTCGCGGCTGCGTTCGAGCATCGCTGCGGACAGATCGATGAGCAACCGGGCGTCCCGACGGCCGAGTTTGGCCGAGGCGGCGTTCAGTAGTACCGAGACCACCTCGGAGATGACCTGGTCGGCAGGTGCGCTGCGCAACTGTGCCAAATACTCCCGCACTTGCTCCTCGGACATCTGCTGAGGCTGATCCGATGGGCTCGTCTCGCTCGCATTCACACCCGCGAGCATAACCAGCGTTCCGGAGTGACCGCGAGGATCGCCTACTGTAGAGAAGTGACTGAACGGTGGATAAAGCTCGAGGGCGCAGTCAATGTTCGTGACCTCGGCGGTCTTCCGACGCGGGACGGAAGGACGACACGATTCGGCCGCGTTCTGCGTGCGGACAATCTCCAGGACCTGACCGAGCGGGATATCGATCGGCTGGTAGGCACGATCGGCGTGTCCGATGTGCTCGATTTGCGCTCCGGTGTCGAGGTCCGCTCGGAGGGCCCGGGACCGCTGTCCGGGTTCGACGGCGTCGTGACGCACCACCTGTCGCTGTATCGCGAGAAACCGCCGTCCGACACCAATGGAGACGGAGCGGTGCTGCCGGACGACGTGTTGCCCTGGCTGCGACCGGGTGATGACGACGTGCAGATCTGGAACTCCACCGGGCTGTATTACACGAAGTATCTGTTCCGGCGCCCGGACTCGGTCGTGACGGCGCTACGCAAGCTCAGCATGAGCGCTGGGGCGTCGATCGTCCACTGTGCTGCGGGCAAAGACCGTACGGGTGTGATCTGCGCGCTCGCGTTGTCGGTGGCCGACGTCGAACGGGACGCGATCGTGGCCGACTACGAGGCGACTGGCGAGCGGCTCCGCGACATTCTCCGGCGGCTCGCCGCGACTGAAACGTACGGCTACACGGTGGACGAGGATGTGATCGACTCGCACTACCCGCGGGCCGAGGTGATGGAGACGTTCCTGAACTACGTCGACAAGGAGCTCGGTGGCCCGTTGACGTGGCTGGCCGAGCAGGGCTGGACGGACAAGGACACAGCAACTCTGCGCGACCGCCTCCTCGCCTCAGAATGATCACGCAAAGCGCCGAAGCACCAGCCAAACCCATGCTGCAGGCATGCCAAAGCAGCGGAACGCCGAGCAAGGTCCGTGGTGAGAACTTTGCTCGGCGGTTGCGCGCTTTGCTCGGCCTGTAGCCCACGTTAAGCCGGGGAGTGCCAGCTTTACATGATCATTCTAGAAGTGGTGGACGTCGAATGGTTCCGAACGGTGTCCGGGCTGGCCGTCGTCCACGGCGCGGACGACGTACGTCCCTTCGTCCACCCGTGGGAAGACCGCGACTCCGATGCCGCGGGCGTCCGTGGTCTGGACGACCTCCCCATCGGACCGTAGCTCGACGGTCGTTCCCCGTTCGGCGAAGACGATCACGACGTGGCCGATCGCCACCGCATGAGGCGCGGCAGGCAGATCGTCGGCGGCCGGGTCGCCGATGCCGGGCAGGTCGTAGTCGCACACACCATCTGGGAAGATCTCGTGCAGCCGTGCGACGTCGTCGTCACTCGGCTCCCATGTTCCGTAGAGATCTTCGGCGACGGCTGTCTCCACCGACATGAGCTGGCACTTGTAGACGTCGCCGGTGATCGGGCCGCCGGCCTCGATGCGTGATGTCGAGAAGGGCGAGAACCGCTCCGCGCAGGCGCCGTCCGGACCGTCGTCCAGAATCCCGTCCCAGACGCCGTCGCCGCCGGCGATGATCTCGCCGGCCAGATCGACGCAGAGGTCGGTCGCCTGTGCCGGTGCCGCGTCGGAAACGCTCAGCGACGGGTCGGCCTCCAGGTTGGCCATCCACTCGGCGATGGTGTCCAGTGCCACATGGGTCATCTCGATGCCCGCCGGCGCGTCGCCGTTCTCGTCGGCCTCGGCGAACCAGATGAGCTGGTTGTCGGCATGGCCCTGGCCATCGATCAGCCGCTGCCGGGCGGCGAACGACTGGTGCGAGTTGTGCATGTCGAGCACCGGCTCGAGGTAGTCCCGCACGTCGATGATCGGGATCTCGCGGGGCAGGTCGCCGCTGAAGATCAGCCCGGTGTCGTAGGCGGCCTCGATGGCCTCGAGATCACCGGCCTTGCGTTCGGCTGGAGTCGTCCCGCCGTCGGGCGAAGTGTTGGCATTGCGGGACGACCACGGGTCGAACAACTCGGTGACCGGGATGGCGCCGGTGGCGAGCCCGGCGAAGACCTCGTCCGGCGTGATCCCGCGTTCGGCGGCGATCCGGCCGACGACGACGTTGAGGTCCTCGAACGGAACGCCTTCGGGAATCATGTCGGCGGTCTCCTTCCATGACCCCACCTCGGCGTTGACCTCGAGGAACTGCCCAGGCGTGAGCTCGCCGGACGCTACGGCGAGGAGTCCGTACTGGACCCCGATGTTGTCCCACGGCACCCGCGCGAAGCCAGTCTCCGGATCGAGGCCGTAGACCTCCTGGGTGTCCGCCCAATGGGTCCGTTCGATCTGATCCACCTGGTCGCCGAGCAAGTGCCAGTTCGTCTCGGAACCGAACGTCGGGTTCATCGCCAGCGGCAGCAGACCCAGCCAGCCCTCCACGCACTCGCTGGAGCCGGTCTGCAGCCGAAGGTCGAGACCGAGCTGGGCGTTGAGCTGAGTCTTCGCCTCGTTGAGGTCCTCGGCGTTGCCGTCGAGGAAGCCTTCGATCGAGTTCATCCCCTGCAAGATCTCGCGGTTGTCCCAATCGGCCCAGAACTCGGGGTCGCTCGATTCATCCTCCATCCAGCGGTCGAGCAGGGCACAGTCGCCGACGTGGATCGTCTGGGTCGTCATGTCGGGGTAGCTGCGTTGCGGTACGAGCGCGTCCAGCAGCTCGGGGTGGTTCTGCGCGAACACGTACTGCTGTATCGCGCCGCCGGAGCCGCCGAGTCCGACGGTGTAGTCCGGCTCGCCGTGCGCTTCGACGAACCGGTCTTTGACCATGGCGGCGGTCCGTCCGGCCAACAGCAGGTTGTAGTGCTCGCCGGTCCGGTTCCCCGTCGAGTAGATCACGGAATACCCGCGGCCGAGCCGGTCCGGTGCGCCGTGGATCGCGTCGTCCTCATCCATCCGGCCCTGGCTGTGCCCGATGCCAACACCACCTTGGAACTGGTAAAGCAGCCGGCCGTTCCAGTTGCTGCGGTCCGGGTCGTCCGGCGATCCGGTGGTCAGCTCGTCCATCGTGGCCAGCATGGAGATCGAGTAGATGAACCTGTTGATCACGCCACGCTCATGGCGGATCAGGTACGGGACCTCCCGGCCGTCGGTCAACGTCGTCGTGGCCAGCTCGGCGCCGCCGAGGCGGTCCCCTAGATCACCGATCGGCTCTTCATCGTGGTCCCGGACGAGATGTCGCTCACCCTCGGTGTCGACGGCGTAGTACCACGTCCTGGTCTCGGCGTTGCAGTCCCTGCTCCAGCCGAGCAGGTCGCCGGATGCGTCACGGACCTCGACGCCCTCGCCGTCCTGGTTATCGACGATGAGCTCGAGACCGTGATCCTGCGCGGTACACGCGAACGGGTACTGCGTCGGCGGGTCACCGGCTGCCGGCGCCGCCGACCCGGAAGGGGTCGCGGCGAGTAGGCCGGTGGCGAGAACTACTGCGAGGCTGAAGCGGGTAGCGGTGGTGCGACGGATTGTCATTGGCGCTCCCTTGCAGCCGGACAATTGGCCCGATCACTGGACCGTAGAACTGCTTGGACGGCAAAGCAAGGGTTCGCCGCCCATCGAGCCGAGGATCATTCGCAGAAAGTACTCATCAATTGAGATCTTGCCCGCGTTTGCGCAGGACGCAGCGGGCAAGATCTCAATTGATGAGTACTTTTTACGGGCGGTCGGTCAAGATCACGTGATCGCCGACGGTGAGTTCGACCGGCTCGGCGAGCGCGACGTAGAAACCGCGCAATCCACCGCGCAGGGCCTGGAGCGGCTCACGCATGGCTGCGCCCGCCTCGCCATGCGGGACCTGCAGCACGAAGCGGCTGAACTCGACGCACGGCTCGGCGACGACCACTTCGTCGAACGGGACGTCGCGCCCGTCAGCGGTCCGTAGCGCCGCCCCGGCAAGGTCGTCGGCCGTGAGCCGCCGGTCCGCGTCCAGCAGCACGTTCTCGCCGGCGACTCCGTCGGTGACGTGTTCTCCGAACTGTTCTCGCATCGCTCGGTAGTGCGCGGTGAAGCCGACCGACAGTCCGCTGGCCCGCCCGTGGTTGCGGCTCGCCGGATGCCTGACGTTGTGGACATCTACCAGGTCCGGATCGCCGTTGCGCCGGCCGATGGCGCCGTCGTCCGACACGACCAGCCGATCGACGCGGCGAATCCGCGCCGGATCGTACCAGCGGTACGGTTTGTCGCCCTGCTTGAGCGGCGACTCCTGGATTTGGAGCCGGACGATTGGCAGTTGCATGCGAGCTACCCTACGGCTCGGCGACGAGTGGCTGCGACCCCCGTGTCGTGGCGCAACCCGTCCCGTGGGGGAATGTTGTCCGCTTTTGAGCCGTTGTTGCCGTCGGAGGTGTGCCCCCGTGACCGAATCCGTATCCGCCCTCCAGCGGATCGCCATGCTGAGCGTTCACACATCACCACTCGATCAGCCCGGTACCGGTGACGCCGGCGGGCTGAACGTCTACATGGTCGAAGTGGCCAAACGGCTCGCCGAGCGCAACATCGAGGTTGAGATCTTCACTCGGGCGACGTCAAGCCGGGCAGAGCCGGCCGTCGAGGCCCTGCCCGGCGTACTTGTGCGGCACGTGCTGGCCGGCCCGTACGAGCTGCTCGACAAGGTGGATCTGGCGTCGCAGCTGTGCGCGTTCACCTCGGGCGTCCTTCGTGTCGAGGCGTGTTACCCGCCCGGCCGGTTCGACCTGGTGCATTCGCACTACTGGCTCTCCGGCCAGGTCGGATGGCTGGCGACCGAGCGGTGGCACGTCCCGCTCGTGCACACCATGCACACCATGGCCAAGGTCAAGAACCGCGCGCTCGCGGACGGCGACGATCCGGAGCCGATCGGCCGGGTGATCGGTGAGGAGCAGGTGGTCCGCGCCGCGGACCGGCTGGTAGCGAACACCGACGAGGAAGCCCACCAGCTGATCGACCTCTACGACGCGGATCCGGTCAAGGTCGAGACTGTGCACCCGGGCGTGGACCTCGATCTATTCCGCCCGGCGGCCGACCGGGACGCCGTCCGGGCCCGGCTCGGTCTGCAGCCGGATGATCAGGTCATCCTGTTCGCGGGCCGGGTGCAACCGCTGAAGGCGCCCGACCTGCTGGTCCGGGCGGCGGCCGAGCTGGTGGACGCCGACCCGGCCCGGCGAGGCAGGCTCGTGCCGGTCGTCGTCGGTGGTCTTTCCGGCAGCGGGCTCGCCCACCCCGATCTGCTGGCCGGGCTGGCCAAAGCACGCGGCATCGACGACATCGTGCGGTTCGAGCCGCCGGTCGGTCAGGCTGTGCTCGCCGACTGGTACCGGGCGGCAGACCTGACCGTCGTGCCGTCCTACAACGAATCGTTCGGACTCGTTGCGGTGGAGTCACAGGCCTGTGGCACACCGGTCGTGGCCGCGTCGGTCGGCGGCCTGCGTACCGCCGTCGCCGACGGGCGTTCCGGTGTCCTGATCGACGGCCACGACCCGCGGGAGTGGGCGCGCGTGCTCCGAGACCTGCTCGATCGGCCGGCGTGGCGCGCGGACCTGGCTCGCGGCGCGGTCGACCATGCGAGAGAATTCAGCTGGGACGCGACGGCCGCCCGGATGCTCGAGGTCTACGGCGCGGCGCACGCGCGGAGCCGGGCCGAACTGCTGGGGCGGACAGTGATCGTATGACGCGCGAGGGCGAGCGGGCCGCGGACGTGATCCGCGAGCACCTGGCCGCGACCGACGCCCCGTGGGAGGAGTCCGGCACGGGAAGGTTCTCCGTCGAGTTGCCCGGCGAGCGCAAGCTCAAGACCTCCTGCAGCCTCGCCGTCGGCGACCACAGCCTGACCGTCAACGCGTTCGTCGCCCGGCACCCGGATGAGAACACCGAGGGCGTGTACCGCTGGCTGCTCGAACGCAACGCCAAGCTCTCCGGGATCGCGTTCGCGGTTGACGGCGCCGGCGACATCTATCTGGTGGGGCGGCTGCCGCTCGCTGCCGTGACGTCCGACGAGATCGACCGGCTGCTCGGCGTCGTGCTCGACACCGCCGACTCGTCGTTCAACACGATCCTGGAGCTCGGTTTCGCCACGTCGATCCGGCGCGAGTGGGAATGGCGCCTGTCCCGCGGTGAGTCCACCCGCAATCTCGCGGCGTTCGAGCATCTGCGCCCCGACGGTTAGCGCTCTTTGTGAGCGTCCTGGCCGGCCGGCGCGATCCTCGCGTGATCCGTGGCGGTGAGGATCGGTCGAACTGCGGCGAAGCAAGGTCTCCGCTACATGCCAGACGTGGGCGCCAGGAGAACTCGGCTCGCCCAGTAGGCTCGGAACCATGTCCTACGAGCTGATTCTGCTCCGCCACGGCGAGAGCGAATGGAACGCGAAGAACCTGTTCACCGGCTGGGTCGACGTCGGCCTCACCGAGGTGGGCCGGACCGAGGCGCGCCGCGGCGGCGAGCTGTTGGCCGAGCGGGGGCTGCTGCCGGACATCGTGCACACCAGCCTGCTGCGCCGGGCGATCGACACCGCGAACATCACGCTCGACACGATCGACCGGCACTGGCTGCCGGTGCGGCGGTCGTGGCGGCTCAACGAGCGTCATTACGGTGGCTTGCAGGGCAAGAACAAGAAGCAGACGCTCGAGGAATTCGGCGAAGAGCAGTTCATGACGTGGCGGCGTTCGTACGACACGCCACCGCCGCCGATCGACCCGGATGACGAGTTCTCCCAGCACGGTGATCCGCGTTACGCCGACCTGCCGCCGGAGCTGATGCCGGCGACCGAGTGCCTGGCCGACGTGGTCCACCGGGCATTGCCGTACTGGTACGACGCCATCGTGCCGGATCTGCGCCGCGGCCAGACCGTGCTCGTGGCCGCGCACGGCAACTCGCTGCGGGCGCTCGTCAAGCACCTCGACGGTATGTCCGACGATGTGGTGGTCGGGCTGAACATACCGACCGGCATCCCGCTGCGGTACGAACTCGACGACGCGATGCGGCCGCTCAAGGTCGGGGGCGAGTATCTCGACCCGGACGCCGCGGCGGACGCGATCAAGGCGGTCGCCAGCCAGGGCCGCTGATCGGAACGGCCGATGCACCGTGGCATTGGCCCTGCCGCGGCGGCCTGATACACCCGATGGGGCGTCCGGGCGGCCCGGCTTTGACGGTAGGTAACGGTTAGCGGCTCTTTGACGGGTCGTTAAGCAGGTCAGAGCGACGTTTACGTGGTCATTCGGATCAGTGGTTGGGGGCTTTGCCGGCCCACTCCACTTCGCCGGTGATGAGGTAGCGCACGTTGACCGCAACATGGACGGCGTGGTCGGCAAAGCGTTCGTAGTACCGGCCGAGCAGTGCGATGTCGATCGGGACCTCTACGCTCGACTTCCAGTCGGTATCGAGCAGCACGAGGAACAGCGACCGGTGCAGCCGATCCATCTGGTCGTCGTCGCTTTCGAGTTCGTCGGCCACGGCGAGATCGCGGGTGCGCAGCACCTGGCCGGCCTTGTTGGCCATCGCCTCGGCGACCCGGCCCATCTCAGCGAACGTCTCCCGGAACTCTTCAGGGACGGCGCTGTCGGGATAGCGCATCCGCGCGACCTTGGCCACGTGCACCGCAAGATCGCCCATGCGCTCCAGGGTCGTCGTGCTGCGCAGCGCGGACATGACCTCGCGCAGGTCGCCGGCCACCGGCGCCTGGGTGGCGATCAGCTCGAGAACCTGCTCGTCGATCTCGAGCTGGTCGCGGTTGATGGACGCATCACCGGCGATCGTCATGTCGGCACGGTGGATATCGGCCTCGAGCAGCGCCGCCGTGGCGGACTTCATCTGCTCGCCACACTTGAACGTCATCCCGACGAGCTTGTCGGTGATGTGCTCAAGCTGATCGTGGAATGCCTCACGCATGCTCAATTACCGCCTCTTGTCGCCTGGCTCAGACACTACGCCGGTCGGGCACGCCCGACCGAAGCGCCGTCGGCCGCTATGCCCCGATGTGTTTTGTAGCGTACGTGCCCGCCCTGTCGACAAAGCGAATCGCGGTGAATCGTCGGGTAAGAGTCGGTGAACATCAGGCGGACCGCAGTACGCTGGAGCGTTGCGGTCCGGCACTGCGCCTACCATCGTAAGATGTGGAGGCGTTAGGTACTGCCGCGTTAACCGCCCTGGTCGGCGCAATCGTCGGTCTGGCGGCAGGCCTGGCGTTCCGGGTCAGTGAACGCTCGCAGCGCGAGGCACCCGAGCAACCCGCGTCGGTTGTGCCCGAAGGGGTCGACAAGGTACTCGCGGTGCTGCGGGCCAGCGCGCTCGTGCTCGACGACTCGTTGCGCCTCGTCAGGTCCAGCCCATCGTCGGTCGTCTACGGCTTGGTCCGCGGGGGACGGGTCGCGGTGCCGGAATTGCTCGACATGGCCGGCGCCGTCCTGCACGACGGGCAGATCCGCGAGGCACAGCTCGAGATTTCCAGGTCCGAAGATCCGGCGCACACGTTGTACGTCGCCACGCGGGCCGCGCCGTTGGGTCCCGGTCTCGTGCTGGTGCTGGTGGAGGACCGGACGCATGCGATTCGCAGTGACCAGATCCGGCGTGACTTCGTCGCCAACGTGTCGCACGAGCTCAAGACACCGGTCGGAGCACTGACGCTGCTGGCCGAGGCGGTGCAGGACGCCAACGACGACCCGGACGCCGTCGCGCGGTTCGCCGACCGGATGCAGCACGAGAGCGCCCGGCTGTCCCGCCTGGTCGAGGAGATCATCGACCTGTCCCGGCTGCAGTACGACGATCCGGTCGAGTCGCCGGCGGTGGTCGCCGTCGACGACATCGTCGCGGGCGCTCTGGACCGCTGCCGGGTGGACGCCGAGTCCCGTGGCGTGTCGCTGGCGTCGGGCGGCGACAAAGGCCTTGAGGTTCTCGGTAACGAGGAGCAGCTCGTGATCGCGCTCGGCAACCTCGTTGAGAACGCCGTCGCGTACGGGCCTGCCAATACAAGAGTGGCGGTCGGAGTGCGCCGCCGCGGTGACCAGGTGGAGCTCAGCGTCACCGATCAGGGTCCCGGCATTCCCGAGACGGACGTCGAGCGGATCTTCGAGCGCTTCTACCGCGGCGATCCGGCCCGCTCCCGCGCAACGGGCGGCACCGGGCTGGGGCTTGCCATCGTCAAGCACATCGCGGCGGTACACAGCGGTTCGGTAAGCGTATGGAGCGTCGAAGGCGCCGGCTCGACGTTCACGCTACGGCTACCTTTGCACCAGACGGACGAGCCACAGCCGGAAGTATCCACCCCTGCAAAACCGGAGGCCACAACGTGACCCGAGTGCTGGTCGTCGAGGACGAGGAGTCGTTCAGCGACGCGCTGTCGTACATGCTGCGCAAGGAAGGCTTCGAGGTGAGCGTCGCCGAGAACGGGGACGCCGCGCTGGCCGAGTTCGGCCGTACGGGTGCGGACATCGTGCTGCTCGACCTGATGCTGCCGGGTTTGCCCGGCACCGAAGTGTGCCGTGAGTTGCGGAAACAGTCGAACGTCCCGGTGATCATGCTGACGGCCAAGGACTCGGAGGTCGACAAGGTCGTCGGGCTCGAGCTCGGAGCGGACGACTACGTCACCAAGCCGTTCTCGTCCCGCGAGCTGCTGGCACGGATCCGCGCCGTGCTGCGGCGTGGCGTCGAGACCGACGTCGCCAGCCCGGGTGTGCTCGAGGCCGGGTCGGTGCGGATGGACGTCGAGCGGCATGTCGTCACGGTCGACGGCGCCGATGTGCGCCTTCCGCTCAAGGAGTTCGAGCTGCTCGAACTGCTGCTGCGCAACGCGGGACGGGTGCTGACGCGCGGCCAGCTCATTGACCGGATCTGGGGCGCGGACTACGTCGGCGACACCAAGACGCTCGACGTTCACGTCAAACGGCTTCGCGCGAAGATCGAGCCCGACCCGACCCGGCCGAGCTACCTGCAGACGGTGCGCGGGCTCGGCTACAAATTCGAACTACCTTGATCAGCCGAACTCCACGTGGGCGTACCTACCCTCGTTCTGCTGGACGATCGTCTCCGTGGTAGCGCGGGGGGCGTTGGCGAAGATGAGCCGAACGTCAACAATGAACCCCGGCTCGACGTCGAGTCCTGACACATCGATGCGCTCGTGGTCCGGCGACACGGACGTGACTCTGCCGACCGGCAGCTCGATGTCGCCGTCCAGGTTCGCCTCGTTCTCCCCGATCACGACGCCGGTCAGTGCATCGGGTTCATCGCCTTCGTTCGCGAACGACGCGTACAGGGTGCCGTTGCCCTCGGAGTCGGTGACGACCACCACATTGCGGATCAACAGATCTCCGGCCGAGGTACTCGAGCCGTGCGGCGGCTCCCGCCAGGCCTGGGTCTGCTCGCGGACGTCACCGCAGCTGACGGTCAACAGGGCCAGCGCGGTCAGCGAGAGCAGTGCGGCGATCCGGCGGCGAATCACGGACATATCGAGCAGGACTCCTTCGGATGACGACGTCCGCAACGGGCGGACGGCTCAAGACGCGGTTCATAGCGTAGCGACCCGGTCATGCCGCCGCGCCACGGGCGACCAGGATTACCGCGGCGAGCGTCCCGATGCCGATCGCAGCCAGCAATGGCCAGCGTCGTCCGGCGCCGAGGCGGCTCGCGCTGACCGCGAGCGCCGCGCCGGCGGCGATCGCGACCGGCTCCCACGTTGCCGTGCCGCGTGGTGCGACGGTGACCAGCGCGAGCCCTGCGAGTAGCGACGCCCCGGTAACCGCACGCAGCGCCGGCAACGGGAGCCGATGCGGCAGCCCTCGAACGCCGGTCGCCCGGTCGTCGGCGAGATCGGGCAACACGTTGGCGGCGTGTGCCCCGATGCCGAGCAACGCGGTCGCGAGAACCAGCCACCACGGCGGCAGTGTGCCGATAGGAGCGACAAGCCACACGGTGACCGGCAGCAACGCGAACGCCAGCGCGTACGGCGCCCACGACAACCAGGTGCCCTTCAGCCCGGCGTTGTACGCACCCGCTGCGGCCACCGCGGTGAGGTGCGCGGCTGCCGGCGCCGGCCCGAGTGCGAGCGAAAGAACCACACAGGCGAACAGCGCGGCCCACATTGCAACCCGGGCCGTTGCCACCGGCACGGCGCCGCTGGCAAGTGGCTTGTCCGTGCGGCCGGCAGCCGCGTCCCGTCGCCGGTCGACGAGATCGTTGTGCAGCCCGACGGAGAACTGGCCGGTGAGTACGGCGGCCGCGAGCAGCGCCGTCCGTCCCGGTCCCGTTCCGGTGGCGATGGCCAGCGTTGTGGTCAGTGCCGTCACAGCTGCGGTCGGGAGTGGGTGTGTCGCCCTGACGAGGTCGATCACTGCAGCCGGCATTCGGCCAGTATCCACGCCACGGGCATCGGGCGGCGACACGAACATGTGGAAGCTCACTTCTGCCGGAGCGACAATATGGAAACGCACTTGTTGCGCGCGCGTGTGCATGAGCGACCGTCGTTTGTCAAGCCCTGGACCGCGTGCTGACCAGGGTAAATGTCCCTGACTAAGCGAGAGGGGCGTGCTATCCTATTCCTGGGAAAGGGGCAGGAACATATGACTTTCAGCGTCGGCGAGACGGTTGTCTATCCCCATCACGGTGCAGCGCTCATTGAAGCGATCGAGAGCCGTATGATCAAAGGAGAGGAGCGTCAGTACCTCGTCCTGAAGGTCACCCAAGGTGATCTCACGGTTCGTGTTCCCGCAGACAACGTCGACCTCGTCGGCGTTCGCGACGTCGTCAACGCCGAAGGCCTCGACCGGGTCTTCGAAGTGTTGCGCGCCGAGCACACCGAGGAACCGACCAACTGGTCTCGACGGTACAAGGCGAACCTCGAGAAGCTCGCATCCGGCGACGTGATCAAGGTGGCCGAAGTCGTACGTGACCTCTGGCGCCGCGAGCGCGATCGCGGTCTGTCCGCCGGTGAGAAGCGCATGCTGGCCAAGGCCAGGCAGATCCTGGTCTCCGAGCTGGCACTTGCCGAGCACACCAACGAGGACAAGGCCGAGAAGCTGCTCGACGAGATCCTGGCAGGCTGAGCCCGCAGTCGCACGGGCAAGGCGGTTGTGGTGCGTATCGCACTGATAATCCCTGCCGCCGGCCGGGGTGAGCGTCTGGGTGCCGGGCGCCCGAAGGCGTTCGTGGAGTTCGCCGGCGACTCGCTGCTGGGCCACGCGTTGGGCAACGCGCTGGCTTCGGGTGTGATCGACGTGGTCGGTATCGCCCATCCGCCGTCGATCGACCAGCGCGACCTCTACGTCGACCTCATGTCGCGGATTTCGGCTGGTCAGGTGAGCGGCCGCCGGCGCAAGCCCGCTGAACTCGTGCTGACCATCGGCGGGACCACGCGACGAGAGTCCGTGTCAGCCGTCCTCGCCACGCTGCCCGGCGAGGTCGATGCGGTACTCGTGCACGACGCCGCCCGTTGCCTGACGCCGCCGGACGTATTCTCCGCCGTCGCGGCGGCGCTGGCCGCCGGCGCGGACGCGGTGGTTCCCGCGCTGCCGGTCGCGGACACGATCAAAGAAGTGTCCGGCGACGTCGTCACGCGAACCCTGGACCGGGTTTCGCTCCGCGCGGTGCAGACCCCGCAGGGCTTCGGCAAGGACGTGCTGGTTCGCGCCCATGCAGAAGTCGCGGGCGACGTCAGCGACGATGCCGGCATGGTCGAGCAGCTCGGCCTGAAGGTGCACGTCGTCCCCGGTCACCCGGAGGCGTTCAAAATCACCGATCCGATCGACCTCATGCTCGCCGAAGCCGTGCTCGCCGGGCGTGCGAGCCGGGTTCGATGACGCCCCGTGTCGGCATGGGCGTCGACGTCCATCCGCTCGTTCCGGGACGGCCGTGCTGGCTCGCCGGGCTGTACTGGCCGGACGAGCCGGCCGGTTGCGCCGGTCACTCCGACGGCGACGTGGCCGCCCATGCGGCCTGTGACGCGCTGCTGTCCGCGGCGCGGCTCGGTGACGTCGGTTCGGTGTTCGGAACCGATCGCCCGGAGTGGTCCGGAGCCTCGGGCGTGGCCTTCTTGTCCGAGACCGCGCGGCTGGTCCGGGCTGAGCAGTGGCGGATCGGCAACGTCGCGATCCAAGTGATCGGAAACCGGCCCAAGATCGGGTCCCGGCGTGAGGAGGCGCAGAAGGTTCTGAGCGAGGCGATCGCGGCGCCGGTGTCGGTGGCGGCGACCACGACCGACGGCTTGGGACTGACCGGACGCGGTGAGGGCGTCGCTGCGATCGCCACTGCGCTACTCGTCCGCTGACGCGGGGCGCACCGCGCGTGCCGATTCTCGGGATGGTGTCTCCGATGCCGCTGGTGCGAGATCATCGTCGCTCTGATCCGGATCAGGCGCGGACAACGTATCGGATGATCGTGAGTCCGCCGGCGGCTCGTTCACGGTCTCGGCCGGGCCCCATGTGATCAGCGCCGCCATCAGTGCGATGAGCCCGATGGCGATGCCGCCGGGCACGTCGGAGAGCCAGTGGTAGTCGTTGATCACCATGATGCCGCTGACGAGGACGACGAGACCCGCCGAGATCGCGAAGCCGATATAGACGCGGTGCCGGTTCGGCCACAGGCCGCGCGTGCCGTACAGCAGCAGTGTGATCAGTGCCCAGGTGTAGGTCGCGTTCGCGACATGACCGGAGGGGAATGCCTCACCGACGCCGTGCAGGATGTCGACGTCCTTGAACGGCGGCGTCCGGCCGAGGCCCTCCTTGGTCCACTTCCCGAGCAGGTAGGCAGTGCCGAGCCCGACGACGACGGCGATGAGCGGACGTAGCCGCTGCTGCCGCCAGCTCACGTAGGCGCCGACAGCAAGGATGACCGGCAATGTAAGCCAGCGCTGCCCGGGTCGGGACAGCCAGTCGAGGGCGACCTTTCCGGCGCCGTCGCCCACCCGCGGAGAGAAGTACTCGTGGATCTGCCAGTCGACGGCCACGAGCGGGCCGCGGACGACGACCTGCCAGATCATCACCACCAGTGCGGCCGTGGCCAGGATCGCCCCGATCACGTATGGAAGCCACCAGAGCCGCCCCCCGCCGCGATGACGTTCGTTCGGCGCACTGTCCACGCGCCGGAACGTGGACTCTGGCTTCGTCATGGACGGGGCGTCTCCTCGTGTCGGTCTTCTACCATGATGGCCGATACGCTAGGGCGGTGAGCTTTCACCTGTACGACACCGCCTCCCGCAAGGTCCAGCGCTTCACCCCGGTGCACCCGGGGCAGGTCGGGATCTACCACTGCGGGCTTACGGTACAGGGCCCACCACATATCGGACATATCCGCAAGGAAGTCGTCTTCGATGTACTGCGGCGGTGGTTCGAAAGCTCCGGTTACACCGTAACGCTCATCGCCAACGTCACCGACATCGACGACAAGGTGCTGACCAAGGCGGCCGAGGGCGGGGTGCCCTGGTGGTCCGTCGCGTACCGGAACGAGCGTGCGCTCGATGACGCGTATGCCGTGCTGGGCTGCCTACCTGCGAGCTACCAGCCGCGCGCGACGCAGCACATCACCGAGATGATCGAGCTGATGGACGAGCTGGTCGAGCGGGGCCACGCGTATCCGGCGAAGGACGACTCCGGCGACGTGTACTTCGATGTCCGGTCGTGGGAACCGTACGGCGAGCTGTCCGGCCAGAAGGTCGACGACATGCAGGCCGCCGAGGACGCGGACCCGCGGGGAAAGCGCGATCCCCGCGACTTCGCATTGTGGAAGGGTCACAAACCAGACGAACCGCGCACCGCATCGTGGCCTTCGCCGTACGGGCGGGGGCGGCCGGGCTGGCATCTGGAATGCTCGGCGATGGCGGCCAAGTACCTGGGCACCGAGTTCGACATTCACGGCGGCGGGCTTGACCTGCGGTTCCCGCACCACGAGAACGAACTGGCGCAGTCCCGCGCGGCCGGGCATCGGTTCGCGCGGTACTGGATGCACAACGCGATGGTCAACCTCGACGGCTCGAAGATGAGCAAGTCGGTCGGCCATTACCTGCTCGTGTCCGAAATCGTGCAGCGCGTCCGTCCGATCGAGCTGCGCTACTACCTCGTTTCCGCGCACTACCGCAGCATCCTGGAATACACCGAGGACAACCTGAAGGACGCCGGTGCTGCGTACCGGCGGCTGGAGGGTTACGTCCAGCGCGCCAGCGAGGTCGCCGGTACGGTCGATCCGCCGTCGGCAGCGCTGCCGGACGAGTTCGTCGATGCGATGGACGACGACCTCGGCGTGCCCCAGGCGCTGGCGGTGATCTTCGATCATGTCCGGGAGGGCAATACGCTGCTGGCGGCGGGAGACTCGCCGGAACTGCGGGAGAACCTGGCCACCGTGCGACACATGCTGGGCATCCTCGGGCTGGACCCGCTCGACGATCCGTGGGGCACCATGGGCGATAGCGTCATGGGTGGTCAGCAGCTCCGCGAGACGGTGGACGCCCTGGTGGCGACGCTGTTGGCACACCGCGACGAGGCGAGATCGCGTAAGGATTTCGCGACGGCCGACGCGATCCGGGACCGGCTCAAGGCCGCCGGCATCGTGCTGGAGGACACGCCGAGCGGCACTCGCTGGGAGCTGGGTGAGCCCCGATGATGCTCACCATGCGCAGCGGCGTCACACCACCCATGCATGCATGGTGCGATGTCGCCGTGTCTGGTGAACGTGATCGAACGGGGGGCGCCTGAGTGGCGGGCAACACGGGGCGGCGCGGCGCTGTCCGCAAGGGCGGCACCAAGAAGGGCCAGGTCGTCGGCTCGGGTGGGCAGCGACGGCGTGGCCTGAAGGGCAAGGGACCGACGCCTCCGGCACACCTGCGACCGGGTCATCCCAAGGCACGCGGCGCCAAGTCCGGAAAGGCGTCCGGAGGGTCGCGCGCAGGCAAGGCGTCCGGTGGCGGCCGGCGACCCCGCGGTGACGGGCCGGAGACGGTCGTCGGCCGGAACGCGGTCGTCGAGGCGCTACGGGCGGGCGTCCCGGTCAAGGCCCTCTACGTCGCGGAACGGATCGATGCGGACGACCGGGTCCGCGAGGTGCTCACGCTCGCGGCCCAACGCGGCATCGGTGCACTCGAGGCGCCGCGCCAGGAGCTGGACCGGCTGACCGGCGATGCCGTCCACCAGGGCGTTGCTCTGACGATGCCGCCGTACGAGTACGCCCATCCGGACGACCTGATCGGCGAGGCGGACCTCGCCGGTGAGCGGCCGCTGATCGTGGCACTCGACGGTGTCACCGATCCGCGGAACCTCGGTGCCATCGTCCGGTCGGCGGCGGCGTTCGGCGCGCACGGGGTCGTCGTCCCGTCCCGCCGCAGCGCGGGCATGACGGCCGGTGCATGGAAGGCATCTGCCGGGGCGGCCGCGCGGCTGAAGGTGGCGCGCGCCGCGAACCTGACCCGCACGCTCGAGTCGTACGCCGCAGCGGGCGTGTTCATCGTCGGCCTGGCCGGCGACGGCGTGGCGGACGTGAGATCGCTGGAGGTCGCCGATGCCCCGATGTGCCTGGTGGTCGGTTCGGAGGGTACCGGAATGTCGCGAGTGGTGACCGAGGCGTGCGACGTCATCGCCGGCATACCCATCGCACGCGACGTCGAGTCGCTCAACGCCGGCGTCGCCGCCGCGATCGCGCTGTATGAGATAGCCCGCGCTCGCCGCTGATGCCGAAGCGCTTGCCGGATACCGGCCGGTAGGCTTGGACAGGGGCCGTGACGGTTCGGCATGCGGTGAACCCCGCGGCCGAGTCACGTACCGTGATGACGTTCTGCCAGGCGATCCCTGGCGAGCTTGCTGGAGGACTTGCCGTGCCCGTAGACCGGATGCTGCCGACCGCAGAGGCGGCCGAGCTGATCGACCTTGTGCGTGAGATCGCGGACGCCGAGCTGGCGCCACGAGCCGACGCCGCCGAAGCCGCCGGTGAGTTCCCGCGCGACGTACTTCGCACACTCGGCCGATCCGGACTGCTCGGTCTGCCGTACCCCGAGGAGTACGGTGGCGGTGGCCAGCCGCACGAGGTGTACCTGCAGGTCCTCGAGGAGCTCGCGGCCCGATGGGCCACTGTCGCCTTGACGGTCAGTGTGCACACGATGTCGGCGTGGGCGCTGGCCAACCACGGGACGGACCAGCAGCGCAAGCGGTGGATGCCGGACATCACCGGCGGCGAGACGCTCGGTGCGTACTGCTTGTCCGAGGCGCACTCCGGGTCGGATGCCGCCGCGCTGTCGACGCGAGCCGTCCGCACCGGTGACGAGTACGTCCTCACCGGCGCGAAGTCGTGGATCTCCCACGCACCGTTTGCGAACCACCTGACCGTGCTGGCTCGCACGTCCGACGACGGCCACCGCGGCATCTCGTGCTTCTACGTTCCGGCCGACCTCGACGGCATCGGCTTCGGCGCGCCGGAGCGGAAGATGGGCCTGTCAGGGTCGCCGACGACGGTCGTCAACCTGGACGGGGTACGCATACCCGTCGATCATCGCATCGGCGACGAAGGCGCCGGATTCCCGCTGGCGCTGGCGGCGCTGGATTCGGGTCGGCTCGGCATCGCGGCATGCGCGACCGGTCTGGCGCAGGCCGCCCTTGACGCCGCTACCGAGTACGCCAAGCAGCGCGAGCAGTTCGGAAAGCCGATCATCGAGCACCAGGGTGTCGGGTTCCTGCTCGCCGACATGGCGGCCGCGGTCGAAACGGCGCGGGCGGCGTATCTGAGCGCGGCGCGGCGCCGCGACCATGGACGTCCATTCACCCGCGAGGCGAGCATCGCCAAGCTCGTTGCGACCGACAATGCGATGCGGGTGACGACGGACGCCGTCCAGGTGCTCGGCGGCTCCGGCTACACCCGCGACTTCCCGGTGGAGCGCTACTTCCGGGAGGCCAAAGTCATGCAGATCTTCGAAGGGACGAACCAGATCCAGCGGGTGGTGATCGCCCGCCAGCTAAGGAAGAGCTGACTCGCGACCACCCGACGCGTCAGGCGCCGGACCGCTGGCGCCACTCCTCACGCCATGTCCTGAAGTCGCCCGACAGGCGCACCAGTGCGAGGTAGAACTCGAGCGTGACCCGCAGCCAGATCAGCGCCAGGAGCGCGAACAACGGGCCAATGATGAGTAGCGTCACGAAACCGAGGGCGGCGTTGGCATTGAACGCGAGTACGACATAGCTGAGGTAGGCGACAACGATCGCGATCATCCCTAGCACGTACAGGACTGTGATGATCTTCGGCGTGATGTAGCTGGTGAAACGCACATCGAACAGCGCGGAGAAGAATCTCTGTGGGCTCTGTTCCGGTTGTGGCGGCGGTGCCGGCCGCATGTTCTCGTCTGTCATGGCCGGCAGCCTAGCAATGTGATCAAGCCGGATGAAGCTCCTCCGGTTCGATTCCCAGGACGGCGCGTTCGTCCGGCCGGTGCCGCAGCACGTTGTCGGCATACGACTTCGCCGCATCGAGGATCGGCAGCTCAGCATCGTTCTGCTCCGAGATGTACCACCGGTGTTCGAGGACCTCGTGGAAGATCTCCGGACCCTCGAGTTTGCCGCGCAGCTCCGCTGGGATGGCGGCCATCACAGGCTCGTAGCTTTCGCGCACCCAGTGGTAGGCGACGACCTCCTCGTCCTCGCCGCCCATGTCCTTGGCCATCCGGTACGAGTCGAGATCGTTGAGCAGCCGCCGTGCCTGGTTCTCTTGCGCGTCGATGCCGGTCAGCCGCAGCAGGCGCCTCGTGTGGTGGCCGGAGTCGACCACCTTGGGCTGCAGATGCACTTTCCGTCCGCCGATGTCGGTGATCGTCTCGAGTTCGGCGACGTCGAAGCCGAGGCTGTTGAGCCGCTCGACCCGTTTCGCGATCCGCCAGCGCTCGGTGACGTCGAACTCTTCCCAATCCGTCAGCTCCTGCCACAGCTCGTGGTAGCGCGCAACGACCTGCTCGCTCGTTGCGACGGGGTCGACCGTGTCGTCGAGGAACCCGCCCGCGTAGAGGTCCATGAGCTCACCGGCGATGTTGATTCGGGCGTTGTCGAGGTCGTGGTTCCGCTGCCCGTCGGTGAGGGTGTTGTGGAACTCGCCGGTCTCGGCGTCGACCAGGTAGGCGGCGAACGCGCCCGCGTCCCGGCGGAACAGCGTGTTGGACAGCGAGCAGTCGCCCCAGTAGAGGCCGAGTAGGTGCATCCGTGCCAGGAGGACGGCAAGCGCATCGAGCAGCCGGTCGACGGTGTCGCGGCGCATCATCCGCGAGAACAGCGCCCGGTACGGCAGTGAGAACTGGAGGTGCCGGGTGACGAGGATCGGGTCGAGCGGTTCACCGGTGACGGTCTGCCGTCCGGTGACGACGCCTACCGCTTCGACCGCCGGGGCTTGCAGCCGCTCGAGAGCGCGCAACAACTGGTACTCGTGGTTGGCCAGCCGCTCGACCACTTCCTTGAGCGCGTAGACGTGACCGTCGATCCGGGCGAACCGCACGACGTGGCGGGAGATACCGCGTGGCAGCGCGACGAGATGGATGTCCGGCCACTCGGAAAGCGGCACGTCCCACGGCAGGTCGAGCAATGCCTGCTGTTCGGCCAGCGTGGCCCGGATGCGTAATTCCACATCTGCAATAGTGCCGTACGCGGCTGATCAGATGATGAACCCGGCCGCGTGGTCGCCGATTCCTCACCTGATCGTCACGGGCGCGAAACGATCGAGCCTCCGTTTCGCGCCCTTAGCGATCAGGTGTGAAATTACGACGGGAGCCGCTCGCCGGTCTTGACCGAGAACGCGTGCTCCTCGCCGGCCTTGATCTTGAGGTAGACGGTCTCGCCCTTGCGCGGCACCTTCTGCGGCTTGACGCGAGCGATGATCGTCTCACTCTGGAATTTCTTCGACGCTTCCAGTGCGGCTCCGCCGGCGGCCTCGCCGTACACGAAGGCGTCCGCGCCGAGTTCCTCGACGACGTCGACGATGACCGGGATGGCGCCTTCGGTGCCTTCAGTGGTCGGCTCGAGGGATTCGGGGCGGAAGCCCAGCGTGACCTCGGTCGAATCCTCCTCAGTCACGGCTGCCACGGTCTCGCGGGTCAGTGGGATGCGCGCGTCGCCGAGGCTGGCGTGCCCGTCGCTGACCGTGAAGGTGCCGATGTTCATCGCCGGTGAGCCGATGAAGCCGGCAACGAACACGTTATCGGGGTGATCGTACAGTTTCAGCGGCGTGTCGACCTGCTGGAGTATGCCGGCGTTGAGGACGGCGACCCGGTCGCCCATCGTCATGGCCTCGATCTGGTCGTGGGTGACGTAGACCGTGGTGATGCCGAGGCGGCGCTGCAGGGACGCGATCTGGGTACGAGTGGACACCCGCAGTTTGGCGTCGAGGTTGGACAGCGGCTCGTCCATCAAGAACACCTGCGGCTCGCGCACGATGGCCCGACCCATGGCGACCCGCTGGCGCTGGCCACCGGAGAGCGCCTTCGGCTTGCGGTCGAGGTACTCCTCGAGATCGAGCAGCTTGGCGGCGTCGCCGACGCGGCGGCGGATCTCGTCCTTCTTCACTCCGGCGATCTTGAGTGCGAAGCCCATGTTGTCCGCGACGGACATGTGCGGGTAGAGCGCGTAGTTCTGGAACACCATGGCGATGTCCCGGTCCTTCGGCGGGATGTGCGTGACGTCCCGGTCGCCGATCTTGATCGAACCCTTGTCGACGTCTTCGAGCCCGGCAAGCATCCGCAGGCTGGTCGACTTGCCGCATCCGGACGGGCCGACGAGCACGAGGAACTCGCCGTCCTCGATCTCGAGATTGAGGCTGTCGACCGCAGGGCTGTCGGTGCCCGGATAGATTCGTGTGGCGTCGTCGTAGGTGACTGTGGCCATGGTGATTCCCTTCATCCACCGGCAGGTACGTGCCGGACGATCCGTTGTGGAGTTCGGGTGATTCTGCCTCATCTGGAAGGGTAAGTCACCACCGGGGTGGCTTTTGTCGACCGATGGCTTCCCTCTGAGGCGATCTCACCTGTAACGTCTTCAACAATACTCCGGGTCCGGGCGGGAGGTTCCCATGCGAGTAGCCGATGTGATCCGTGGCAAAGGATCGAAGGTCATCACGGTCACTCCGGACACAGATGTCCGTACGCTCATCAACACCCTTGCCGAACACAAGATCGGAGCCGTCGTCGTCTCCGTTGACGGTGTCTCGATCGACGGTATCGTCTCCGAGCGCGACATCGTCCGGGCGCTCGCCGCGCGCGGTGCCGCGATCGTCTCCGAGCCGGTTCAGAGCATCATGACGCCGGATGTCCGAACGTGCGAGATGGACACGCACATCGATGAGCTCATGACCATGATGACCAAGGGCCGATTCCGACACCTGCCGATCCTGGTCGACGGCCGCCTCGGTGGTCTGGTGAGCATCGGCGACATCGTCAAGTACCGCGTTGGGGAACTGGAGGAGGAGCGGGAAGCGCTGTCGAAGTACATCACGAGTGAGCGGGCATAACTCGGCAGCCATAATCGAAGCGTTGGATAGTGACACTATTCGAGAAGTCTTCGGCTTTGTCACAGCGGAATTGATGCTGAGCACCTTTCCCAATCCTCGGATTGATCGTAGTGTCATAGGATGCGTGTCGAGATCCGTCACCTCGAACTGGTCTGCGCGATTGCCGACCACGGTAGTTTGAACAAGGCGGCGTCGGCGGTGGGCCTAGCGCCGTCGGCACTGACCACGCAACTTCAGCGCATCGAGCGCAGCCTTGGCGGGAGCCTGTTCGAGCGCGACCGGCGCGGTGCCCGGCC
>DASUTB010000019.1:0-7373 GCA_036374835.1 Jiangellaceae bacterium
CGATTACAAGACGAGTGCCACCCACCTCACCTGGCCACTACCAGCACAAACAGCCACAGCGCCGACCCCACAACCCGCCGACAACCTCATTGATCACTCGGATTCGTGTCACAAACTCGTGTCACGATCAATTTTCGGCCACGGCAGGGTCAGCGGCCGGTTCGGGACGGGTCGCTCGGGCAAGCATTTAGAGCCGGTCGAGCGCGGCGCGGAGGAACGTGTCGCGGCGTTCGTTTAGTGTCGCAGCGGTCAGGTCATCCCTGCCTTGGCCGTGGATGCTCGGCGTGAACTCGGCCATATCGCCGGGCTGGTTCAGCGCCGCCACCACGTCCCAGTAGGCAAGGTCCTCAGCTCGCTCTCCGGTCGCCTGCTCCCATCCTGCCAGCACCGGCTCGGCCGCATCCTGGCCGTACATCAGCGCCGCGTCCAGGCGCAGTGAGCACAGGTCGACGCCGTAGTGGCCGACGCCTGCCATGTCCCAGTCGAGCATGCCCGAGAGCGCTTCGTCGTCCCACATCGTGTTGCCCTGCCAGAGGTCGCCGTGCACGAACACCCTCCTGCCCGCTGGCACCGGCAGACGCCTGATCTCTTGGTCTGCGGCTTCCAACAGCGGCGTGGCGTGGTCGGTTCCCAGCCGCCGCGCTCGCGCGTAGTCGCTAGCGGAGATCGGGCGGGTGCGAAGCGGCAGCGCTGGCGACGGCTCAGCAGAAATTGCGTACAGGGCGGCGGCTGCCGCGCCCAGGGCACGCAGTCGTTCCAGCGAGGGCTCGGCTGGGATCGTGCTGTGCCCAGGCACGACGGTCTCCAGCACCGCTCGCGTCCCGGCTGAGTCGCCCTCGACATCGATTCCGAGGATCCGCGGCGCTGGTATGCCCCGCTCCTCGGCCAACTGCAATGCGGCAATCTCGGTGGCGAAGCCGTCGGGATCATCAGGGTGCGCCGTCTTGAGCACCGCCTCGATCGTCCCACCGGGGTGCTCGATCAATAGCAACCATGGGTTGTTACCCTCCCGCAGTCCCCTCGCCGCCACGACCGCCCCGCCAGTACCCACGCGACCAGCCGCCCAGGCTAGCGCGGCCTCTGTCGGCATCCTCGGTTCCGTCATATTCGGAGCTTACGGGTCGTGTGCGACATCCCGTGTCCCTTTCATGATCAAGCGGCCAACAGCCGGCAGCGCAAAGTAGATCCGGACGCTGCAAGATCATGTGCAAGGTAGGTCCGGACGATGCAAGGTCATCCCGGACAGGACACGGATGTCGCGTCCGCGTGAAGTTTGCACACGGCAATGAGCTGATCTGCGATGGGAAGAGTTGGTCCGGACATTCGAGCCGCGAGTCGTTCAGACTTACCTTGCACATTCGACTCCCCAGCGGCACCTGCAGGGAGTGCCACAACCGGGAGGTGAGCCGCGAACACGCCGCCACGCGCGAGCTGTGTCCCCGCGATCTTCTGCGCGACAGGACAATTCTTTGCTGTCCGCAGCCGGTCAGTCGCGTGGCGGTCTGTTGTATACGTAGCTCAGTTCAACGCCCGAGTAGGTGGCCTTTACCCGCCAGCAGCCCGGCTCGTCGGGATCAATTCCGGCAATCATGAACCAGCCGTCTTCGGGGGTGTGGGCGTTCGTTCCGCGACCCTTGTTCGTGGTCGGGGGACGGTCGGCGTCGAGGCGTTCCCAGATCACCTCGATCTCGAGTTCGGGCTCCAGGTGGCCGCCCGGGAATGAGCTACTCCACCACACGCTCTTCCGCGGGGCCGTAGCTGCCATGAGTTGGCAGCGCCGTCCAAAGGCCCTCAGTGCCATACCAAGCCATCCCCGCTCCGCTCGGATTGGCCGGATATGGCTCCGGCGGAACGAACGCCGGTGTGGGTGGCTTGGTGACCGGGCATTCGAAACCCGATGTGTTCCGGTCCCGGCCCTGGCGCCGATCCGCGTCGGACTCCTTAAGCAGCCGGTCTGCGCAACTCATGCTCGACCGCCCGGCGAATCCATGCCGACACCGACCGGTCGTCGGCATCGGCGGCCCGGCGCACATCCTCGAGAAGTTCAGGTGGAAAACGCACCGGAACCGGTGCACTCAGCCGGGACCGGCGCCGGCGCGGCGGGCCCTGGGGCTCTTGGTTCTCAGGCCGAGCGTAGAACTCGAACTCCTCATCAGGTGTCATCTGTGTACTCATCGATCCCTCCGGTACTGGGCAGCGAGGCCCGGAGCAGCCTCATAGCAGCCGATCGGCCGGCAACGGCGGGGATCGCCGTTCCGGGAAGGAGCGAGCGGAACCACCAGCACCCGCCCAACAACCTCCGCGCACATCAGCCAATGCGCCGGCGGCTTGGCCGGGTAGAACAGCGGATCACTAGCCCACACGTCGTCAATGTCCTCGATCCCTAGATGCGGATGCTTGAACAAGTGCGCGGCCTGCGAGTCGATCTCGAACGGATCCTCCTCGTCCAACAGGTCCGGATCGAAACGCTCCTCGCCCACCACACGTTCAAGTGTATTACACTCGAATACATCCGACACCGCTCCGCTACGTTCAAGTGTGGCCTGTGATGGGCTAGCGCAGGTAGCCAAGCTTCGTCCAACGGGATAGGTCTGATGGAGTCTGTGGAGGCGTGCCAGGAGTACTACAGCGCGAAATGTCAACACACATCCTGCCACTACTGCGAGCGACAGATCGGATGGCACGAACATGACCATTTCCCGCTACCTCGGCGTGCTGGTGGCACCAGGACAGTCCCCGCATGTGGCGACTGCCACGCGCTGAAAGACCGCATCGGACTACGGAACTGGCCGTTTGACACGTACGCGAGGGCAATGGTCGAGCTGTGCGAGCTCATCCCCGAGGAAGCGCTCGCGGCACTCGATAGGCGACGCCTCCCTGAGGCGGTATGGGAACGGCCGGAATGGCGCTACACGAGCGTCATAGCACAGTGGCAGTCTCTGGCGCCGATGACGCGAGTGCTGTTCGGCAAGATCATTGCGATGAAAGAGAACTCGCTCTACGACGAACGCGAAGGGGATGTCAGCTTGCGTGCCTCCCACGAGCGCCGCGATGCACGACTGGGGAGGCAATCGGTCGCGCACTCGACTCCACCGTGACACCGGGCGTGGTGCGAAGTACAGGAAGCCAAAGTGAACAGAGTGACCATAGTCCAGATCACTCGAACTGTGGAATCGGCTCCAGACCGCGTCTCTGCAGGTCAAACGGGGAGCCGGTGTGGGCCTTCGGGTGATGCTTGACGGATCTACTTCGGTTGATCCTTGACACTCTGTTTTTAGGTTAGCCTCGTCCGCCTGGGATCGAGGCGTGTTTCTTTCTCACCTCCCTTGTGCTGGTGCGGGCGGCGGTCTTGACGAGTTCGGGACCGATCCAGAAACGTAGGACGTCGCCGTCGACGTGCACGTCGCAGTTGGCTCCGGCGCGGTGTTTACCAACACTGACTTGCTGCCAGGCGACGCTGACCACGCCGTTGGCGCCGACCCGCCGGCTGACCCATTCATCGCCGGTCCGATCCGGGCGCGGTTCTATCGCCGCTTGTGTCGCCTGCGGTGCTGCTGTGGACTCGACATGGAACCTCTCAGCTGGGGTGGCCATGTCAAGGGATTGGTGCGGCCGGACGGTGTTGTAGTGCTCGACCCACTCATCGAGCGCGGCCTGGGCAGTCGGCAGCGAGGTGAACACCTGCCCGGTCAGGAACTCAGTGCGCAAACTGCGATGGAAGCGCTCGATCTTGCCGGTCGTGGTCGGCGACCGGGGCTGGGTGAGTAGATGCTCGATACCGTTCTCCCGGCAGATCCGGTCGAACAGCACCTCCACCAGGGGATGGCCGAACCGGCCGGTGAAGACTTTGCCGTTATCGGTGAGGATCTGCTCGGGCACACCCCACCTACGCAGTGCCGCGGCCAGCCCATCACAGACAGCGCGGGTGCGTTCCCTGACCATCAGCCGGGCAGAGATACAGAACCGGGAATGATCATCGACGCCGGTCAACGCCATCGCGCTGGTCCCGTCCGACAGCGCGAACCCTCCCACAATGTCCATCTGCCACAGCTCCATCGGCCTGGCCCGTTCCCACCGCTTCCACTTCCGGTCCCGGCCCTGGCGCCGATCCGCGTCGATCATCCCGGCCCGCACCAGCGCCCGATACACCCCCGACTCCGACGGGACCGGTGAGATGCCACGCTTGCCCAGCTCGTGCACCAGCCGCCGCGGACCCCAATACGGCCGGGTCCGCCGCAACTCCAGCACCGTGGCCTCCACCTCGGCCGGCATCTGATGCGGACACGACACCGGCCGATGCGACCTGTCAGCCAACCCCTCCAAACCCTCGGCCTCATAACGGGCCAGCCAGGCATGCAACGTCTGCCGAGACACCCCGACCTTCGACGCCACCTGGATCACTGTCAAACCATCGGCAATCACCGACAGCACCGCCTGATACCGCTGCTCAGCCACACTCATCTCCCTCATGAAGAGAGTGTCAAGGATCAGCCGAAACAGCTGTCAACCATCAACCGAAACACTGTCGCGCATCAACCGGAGCCCGAACGTCACCCATCAGCCGACGTAATACAATCACAGGGAGCCGGCGAGGGGACTCGAACCCCTAACCGCTCGATTACAAGTCGAGTGCGCTGCCAATTGCGCCACGCCGGCGACAGCGTCCAATCTTAGGCGACCGCGCCTGCGGCAAGCACATCCGCGCCGACCGCCGCGCAGGAATGGAGGCTTGCTGTAGGCAGGGGGACGGCTACAGCAAGCCTCCATTGATTTCGGGACGTGTCCCGTTACGGGACGTTGATCCCGAGGTCGTAGCTACCGGATCCGCTGTACGAGTACGCGATGTAGCGGTAGTAGCCGGCGCTGCCGTTGTACGACAACTCCTCCGAGCTGTCCGGGCTCAGCGATGTAGCGACCGTCTGCCAGCCCGATCCGCCCCAGCGCTGGAGATACAGATCGAAGTCGGTGCCGCTCGGCCCCTCCAGGCATCCTTGATGCGTGCCGGACGTACCCCAGTAGAAGTAGGAACCGTTCGGCTCGATCTCGTAGTCGCCGGTGCCGGACAGGTAACCGTCGAACGTGTACTCATAGTCGTCGCAACCATCCGGTGGCGGTGGCGGGTCGCCACCTCCGCCATCGCCGGTCACCAGGGTCAGCCCGTACGCGGACAGGATCTCCTGGACCGGCTGGAAGTACGTGACACCACCGGTCGTGCAGTTGCCCGAACCGCCTGACGTCACGCCCTGCGCCTGCTGACCGGTCAGCCACGATCCGCCGGAGTCGCCCGGCTCTGCGCAGGCGGTGGTTCGGGTCAGGCCGTAGACCGCGCCCTGCGCATAGTTCACGGTCTGGTTCTTCGCGGTGATCTCACCGCAGTGCCAGCCGGTGGTCGAGCCGGATCGGCAGACCGACGAGCCGATGGCTGCCTCTTGCGAGCCGGCGACCGTCACGGTCTGGCTTCCGCTGTAGCGGTTGACGAGTGCGGTGGGCGTCCAGTTCGAGTTGACATCGACCCAGCCGTAGTCGTTGCCGGGGAAGCTCGAGCCTTGCACCACGCCCTGGCTCACCTGGTTGTAGCCGCTGGTCGTGGTTCCGACGCCACCACAGTGACCAGCGGTAACGAACCCACCGTTTACCGAGAACCCGATCGAGCAGCGACTATTCCCCGGGTAGTACGCATCGCCGCCGCGAACGTCGTAGTAGAGTCGCGGCTTCTCGGTCGTGGTGACGACCCGCACCGCCGAGGCGTCGACACCACTGCTGCGGATGAACCGCTCGGCCGCGCCCCGCGCTCCGGGGAGAGCCTCGACGACGACGCTGTTGGTCTCGGAATCCACATACCAACCTGCGACGTCGTTCGCGGACGGACGCTTCGCCCGATCCAGCGCCCGAACCGCACCGGTGAGCTGGTCTTCACTGTGCGCGACGAGCTTCGGGCGGGCGCCGAGCATCCGGATCTCACGTGCGTGGGATCGGTCGGTGATCGCGACGACCAGGTTGCGGTCGTCGTCGATCCAACTGCCCGCGTACGCCGAGCCGAGGCCTTTCTCCAGTTTCTCGGCGACGCTGCTGGCCACGAACTCCTCCTCGAGGAGCTCATCGATCTCCGCCGGCGTCAGCCCGAGATCACGTTCCATCGCCGCGGTCATTTCCGGCGATGCGGTTTCCGGGATGGGTTCGGTGTGCCGCTGCGGCTCGTCACCGGAGGCCGCGGCCGGTGGACCGGCCGCCACGACGAGAGCTACCGCGGCACAGGCCACGAGTGAACGGGGGAAATGTTTCATCGGCCCTCCTAAGGGAAGAGAAACGCGATGGGGACTCTGTCACCATAGAAGGGCCGGAATCATCTGGTAATTCACACTTTGGTCTTAGCGCGACGTGAAGGATGCATGAATCGTCATGCCCGGGCCCGTTCGGCCCCCCGCTCGGGCCGCACAATTCGACCTGGAATACGGGCACCGAGATGTGGCTGCCGTGCCAGCCACTCCCCCCGGTTCGGAATGCGGTCGATCCGTTCCAGATAGGCCTCGACCGTGTAGCACAACAACTGGTCGACCTGATCGGCAGGACGGTCGGCACGCCAGCCTACCGCGTGTCGCCACGTCAGCGGCGTCCCGGCAATCGGGACCGAGCACAGCCCGGGGGGCGGAACGAAACTCGACTGGCACAGCGTCACGACCTGGCCGGCTGCGGTCAGATCGATCGCGGTCCGACCGTCCAGCTCGTACATGTTGCGAACGGCGAAACCGGCACGTGCGCAGGCCGCGGCGAAACACTCTTCGAAGCAACTCTCATACGGCCCGGCGGCGGCCCACGACTCATCGGCGAGCTCGGACAGCTCAACCTCCGAGCGGGACGCCAGTCTGTGATCGGCGGCCATCAACACGAAGACGGCGTCCATGGCGACATCGCACCACACCACATCGTGACCACCTGGTGGTGACGCGTCGCCGCACAACCCGATCACCGCTTCATCAATGCGACCGGTCGAGACCATGTCGGCCAACGCCGCCGCCGAACTCGATTGCTGGATCGTGACCTGGAGCTCCGGCGCCGCGTCGGCCAGCCTGCGCAGCAGCCCGGCGAGCAACGGACTTCCCCGTGCTGCACCGATCCGCCGGACGGCCGCCGCCACCGACTCGGAGGCGAAACTCATCGCCGCATCGTTGAGATCGTCCAGAGCGGGGATCAAGCACCTTGCGCGGCGGAGAACCAGATCTCCCAGGGGAGTCGGCCGGGCACCGCGCCGGTCGCGCTCGAACAGGCTCCCGCCAAGGCTGCGCTCGATGCGCTGAAGTTGCGTGGTCAGTGCCGACGGCGCTAGGCCCACCGCCGACGCCGCCTTGTTCAAACTACCGTGGTCGGCAATCGCG
>DASUTB010000020.1:0-12534 GCA_036374835.1 Jiangellaceae bacterium
CGGGAGGACAGCACGCAGAACTCGTTGCCTTCCGGGTCGGCCAGCACGTCCCACGGCACGTCGCCGGACTGGCCGACGTCCACCCGGGTCGCTCCCATGTCGAGCAGCCGGGCGATCTCGGCGTCGCGGTCGTCGCTCGTATGCGGTGCGAGGTCGATGTGGAGGCGGTTCTTCACCGTCTTGTTTTCCGGGACGGGCACGAAGACGAGTCCCGGCGGGACCTCCTCCCATCGCATGGAGCGAAGCTTCTCCTCGCTCGCGTGGGCAGGGACAAGGACCACCTCGTTGTTCGCCTCGTAGATCGGTTTCCAGCCCAGGGCTTCGGCCCACCAGCCGGCCTGGCTCTTGACGTCATGACAATCGATCACTGTGGTGTACCAGCGCAAACTCATAGGACCCTGTCTAACGGCAAATGCGGACGCGCGGGGTCCGCATTCGGATGACGTCCTGCTCCGACGGACGGCACTTCGATTGAATTCGTCGTCCTCGATGGATGGCGACCGCGACTATCCGGACATGCGTGGCGAATCGGCGCGGTCGAGGCGGAAGAATCCAATCGAGGACGACGAATTCAATCGAGGTGGGTGGCGGCCTGTGTGCTCGAGCCGGATCTACTAGCCTTACCGGGTGACTGAGATCGAGATTGGCCGGGGTAAACGCGGCCGCACGGCGTACGGGTTCGGTGACGTTGCGATCGTGCCGAGCCGGCGGACGCGCGACCCCGAGGAAGTGTCGACGCACTGGCAGATCGACGCGTACCGCTTCGAGATTCCGCTGATGGCCGCGCCGATGGATTCGATCATGTCACCTGCGGCAGCCATTTCGCTCGGCAAGCTGGGCGGGCTGGGCGTCCTCGATCTCGAGGGTCTGTGGACGCGGTACGACGACCCGCAGCCGCTGCTGGACGAGATCGCGGAGCTGCCGGACGGCGACGTCACCCGCCGGATGCAGGAGATCTACGAGGCGCCGGTTCGCGACGAACTGATCGCTACCCGGCTGGACGAGGTGCGGGCCGGCGGGGTGACGGTGGCCGGCGCCCTCTCGCCGCAGCGAGTGAAGAAGCATTACCACGCGGTGCTCGACGCCGGGGTGGACCTGTTCGTGATCCGGGGGACGACCGTCTCGGCCGAGCACGTCTCCGGCCGGGCCGAGCCGCTGAACTTGAAGCAGTTCATCTACGAGCTCGACGTGCCGGTGATCGTCGGCGGGTGTGCGACGTACCAGGCGGCATTGCATCTGATGCGGACCGGTGCTGCCGGTGTGCTGGTCGGCTTCGGCGGGGGATCGTCCCACACGACCGGCAAGGTTCTCGGGTTGATGGTGCCGATGGCGACGGCGGTCGCAGATGTCGCGGCCGCCCGGCGGGACTACCTGGACGAGTCGGGCGGCCGGTATGTGCATGTGATCGCGGACGGCTCGATCGGGCGATCTGGCGATATCGCCAAGGCGATCGCGTGCGGGTCCGACGCGGTGATGGTCGGTTCGCCGCTGGCCCGCTCGCACGAGGCGCCGGGTCGTGGCTGGCACTGGGGTTCGGAGGCGCACCATGCGGAGCTGCCCCGTGGCGAGCGGCTGCGATTCGAGCAGGTCGGGTCGCTGGAAGAGATCATCGCCGGCCCGTCGCACGTGTCGGACGGCTCGATGAACCTCGTGGGCGCGCTGCGTCGCGCGATGGCCACGACCGGCTACACCGAGGTGAAGGAGTTCCAGCGGGTGGAGGTCACCGTCCTCCGCTGAGAATGACCACGTTAGGCGCCGGAACACCGGCCAAACCACGCCTTCGGGCGAAGCAATGCTGGCAAACACCGAGCATCGGCTCGCAGGCGGCCGACGCTTGAGTCGCGCCGCAGCGGATCGTACGTGGGCCGGTCGTCGCCGCGCGAGGTCACTTGGGCGCCATACGGAGTGCACCGTCCATCCGGATGGTCTCGCCGTTGAGATAGTCGTGTTCGACGATCATGAGTGCCAGCCGGGCGAACTCATCCGGGCGGGCGAGCCGCTGCGGGAACGGGACGCTCGCGGCGAGCGACGCTGCGACCTCCGGCCCGAGCGCGCCGAGCATGGGAGTTTCGACGATGCCCGGCGCGATCGTGTTGACCCGGATCCCCGATCGGGCCAGATCCCTGGCGGCGGGGAGGGTCATTGCGGTGACACCGCCTTTGGACGCGGCATACGCCACCTGGCCGATCTGCCCTTCGAACGCCGCCACGGATGCCGTATTGACGATCACGCCGCGTTGGCCGTGATCGTCGGCCGAGGTCTCGGCGATGACGGCGGCGGCGAGCCGGAGCACATTGAACGTGCCGATCAGGTTGACCTCGATCGTGCGGCGAAATACGTCCAGGTCGTGCGGGCCCTTCGAGGTCAGTGTGCGCTGGGCTGCCGCGATGCCGGCACAGTTCACGACGACGCGTAGCGGTGGCTGCTCGGAGTCGATGCCGGCGAGTGCCTCCTCGACGTCGCCGGCACTCGTCACGTCCGCGGCGACATAACGTGCGCCGTCGTGCGCCGCGGTCCGTTCTACGGCGTCCGGAAGGTCGATCCCGACCACATGGGCGCCGTTGTCGACCAGTGCGGCGACCGTTGCCGCGCCAAGGCCCGACGCGGCGCCGGTGACGAGCGCCGATGTTCCTTCGATCCTCATGGACATCCTCTCGGGTCCGGGTTCGGCGGCTCGGTGTCCGGCGATGAGTCTGCGTTCGCTTCCCGTCGCGACTGCGCAGGCGAACCCAGGAACCGGCTGCCCATCTGGTCATTCTGGACGATTCGAGGTTACTGAACAGTCGATGCGCGGCGGTTCGCGCCGTATCGTGGCGCGCATGACGACCGTTGACGACTCCGCCCTCGCCGACGTCCTTGAGCGTGCCCAAGTGCGCCGCCTGCTGGACATGATCGTGGCGAGCCCGCGCTCGGAGCAGGTGACCGTCCACGCGCCCTTCACCGGAGGCAAGCTCGTCGACCTGCCGCTGTCGACAACGGACGATGTCGCCGCCGCCTACGATGCCGCGCGAACCGCCCAGGCCGCGTGGGCCGCGCGTCCGGTTCGCGAGCGGGCACGCATCATCGGACGCATCCACGACCTCGTGCTCGACCGGCAATCCGAACTGGCCGACCTGGCCCAGGCTGAGACCGGCAAGGCACGCAAAGACGCGTTCGAAGAGGTGATGGACGTTGCGCTGGCCGCTCGCTACGTCGCGGCACGCGGTCCGAAGCTGTTGCGTGATCAGCGCCGGCTCGGCGCGATCCCGTTTCTGACCAGCGCGTTGGAGGTGCGTCACCCCAAGGGCGTGGTAGGGGTGATCTCGCCCTGGAACTACCCGCTGACGCTTGCCATCTCCGATAACCTGCCGGCCTTCGTGGCGGGCAATGCCGTCGTTCACAAGCCGGATATCCAGGTCGTGCTCACCGCGCTGCACGCTCGAGCGATCGCCCTCGAGGCGGGGCTTCCGGAAGGCCTGTGGCAGATCGTGGTCGGGGACGGCCCGACCATCGGCGGCGCTGTCGTCCAGCATGCCGACTACGTGTCGTTCACTGGATCGACCGCCGTCGGACGGCTCGTGGGCAGACAGACAGGGGAGCGGCTGGTCGGTGCGTCGCTGGAGCTTGGCGGCAAGAACGCGATGATCGTGCTGGACGACGCAGACCTCGACCGCGCGGTCGAGGGGGCCGTCCGGGCCAGCTTCTCGAACACCGGCCAGTTGTGTATCTCGAAGGAGCGCATCTACGTCGCCGAGACGATCAAGGCCGAGTTCGTGGCGCGTTTCGTCGAGCGCATTAAGACCCTGCGGCTCGGTGCCTCTCTGGACTACACGACGGACGTCGGGACGCTCATCTCCAAGGCACAGCTCGACAAGGTGACCGAGCACGTCGAGGACGCCGCCGGCAAGGGCGCATCGATCGTCGTGGGCGGAAAGCCGCGTCCGGACCTCGGTCCGTACTTCTTCGAGCCCACGGTGCTCGAAGGCGTCCGGCCCGGCATGCTGGCTTGCGAGGACGAGACGTTCGGCCCGGTCGTGTCGGTCTACCCGGTCGCCGACGACGAGGAGGCGGTCGCGCGGGCGAACGCGACGCCGTACGGGCTCAACGGCAGCGTCTGGACGCGCAATATCCGTCGCGGCGTGGCGGTCGCCAAGCGCCTCAAGGCCGGAGCGATCAACGTCAACGAAGGTTATGTGGCGGCGTGGGGCAGCCACGACCTTCCGTCCGGCGGCATGGGAGCGTCCGGGGTGGGTCGGCGGCACGGTGCCGACGGCATCTTGCGCTATACCGAGCCGCAGGCGATCGCCGTCCAGCGGGTGGTCGGCATCCGGCCGGTGGGGAACATGACCCACGACACGTTCGCCAAGATCATGACGAGCAGCCTGCGCGCACTCAAACGCCTCCGCCGACCCTAACGGAATGATCACGTAAAGGTGCTGCTTTCCCGGCCAAACGTGGCAATCGGGCCGCGCACCGGGGGATACGCCCAGCGAGGGTGGGTCGCGCGCGCACCTCAACCGATGCTCGTGCTCTCCCTGCCTTGGCAGGCCCCTAGACGTCGTATGGCTGGAAAATGCCGGCCTAACATGGTCATTCTGCTAGGTGCCGATCTTGGTGTAGCCGCGGAGCAGGTCGCGCGCGAGGATCAGCCGCTGCATCTCGTCGGTGCCTTCGTAGATGCGGATCAGCCGTACCTGCCGGTACATCCGCTCGAGTGGCAGTTCACGGGTGTAGCCCATACCGCCGTGGATCTGCAGCGCCCGGTCGACGACGCGATTCACCATGCCGGCCCCGTAGAGCTTGGCCATCGCCGCGGCGTGCCGGATCTCGTTGGCCGCCGCCTTCGGGTTGCCTTTCGGTCCGCCATCGGCACGGCGTCCGAAGCCGAGCCGGTCGGCCGTCCACGCCGCACGCAGCACCAGCGAACGCGCCGCCTCGAGCTCGACGTGCGAGTCGGCGATCATCCATTGGATCGCCTGGTTCTGCCCGATCGGCACGCCGAACGTCTCGCGGGTGTTCGCGTACTCGATGGCCATGCTCAAGGCCCGCTCGGCGATGCCGACCGCCCACGCCGGAATCCGCCACCTGCCGGCGACGATCCATTCCATCCCGAGGTCGAAGCCCTGGCCCAGCTCGCCGAGGATGTTGCTCGACGGTACGCGTACGTCGTCGAAGTACAGCGACGCGGGCGTGGCCGGCCCCATGGTCTCGATGGGGGACGACGTCCAGCCCATCTCGCGGTCGACGAGGAACGCCGTCGCGCCGCCCCGAGCACCGCGCTCCGAATCGGTGACCGCGATGACGATCGCGAAGTCGGCGTCGTTGCCACCGGTGATGAACGTCTTCTCACCGCGAAGGATCCAGTCGTCGCCGTCCTTGGTGGCGGTCATCCTGATATTGGCCGCGTCGGATCCGGCGCCGGGCTCGGTCAGCGCGAAGCACGAGAGGCGCTCTCCCTCGATCGTCGGCACGAGGAACTCCTTGCGCTGCTCCTCGTTCGCGTAGTACAGGATGTTGTCGGCCTCGCCGCCGAACCGGAACGGTACGTTGCACCGCCCCGCTTCGGTCCAGATCAACGACTGCGTGATCGCCGGCAGGTCCATACCGCCGTACTCCTCAGGCGTCGACAACCCCCAGAAGCCGAACGAGCGGGCTTTGTTCTGCAGCTCCTTCAGGGTTTCCGGCTCGATACCGGGCAGGCCCTGGCGCTCCCGGCGGAGAACCTCTTCCTCCAGCGGCATCACCTCGCGGGTGATGAACGACCGGACCGTGTCGCGGATGGCGATATCTTCCTCGCTGAGTGCGAAGTCCATCGGCACTCCCTCTTGACCAGAATAACTAACAGTGGAAGTTTTATGGACTGTAACCTGCTTGGCGATGTTTGGGAAGGGAGTGGACGATGGCCCGTCCGCCGCGACGTTTGTTGAGTCATGGGCAGATCGTCGCGACGGCGATTCGGCTCATCGATTCGGACGGCCTCGCGGAGTTCTCCACGCGCAAGCTCGCCGCCGCGCTGGGAGTACGGGGTCCATCGCTCTACAACTACTTCGCCACCAAAGAGCAGATCCTCGACGCGGTGGCCAACGAGATCATCGCGAAGGTGGACATCTCCATGCTCGGCATCGAGCCCTGGGCGGATGCGCTGCGCAGCTGGGCCCGCTCCTACCGGGCGTCGATGGCCGAGCACCCCAACCTGGTGCCGCTGCTGGCAGTCGGGCCGGCCCGGCGGCCGTCCGCGCTGGCCATGGCCGACGCGGTGTTCGGCGCGCTCGTGGACGCCGGGTGGCCGCGCAACCGGGCGACGCACATCGGTGCGCTGATGCGCTATTTCGTCACCGGATCCGCGCTGGCCTCGTTCGCCGGAAGCTTTCCGGCCGATCCGGAGGTGTACGCCGATCGTTACCCGCACCTCGATCAAGCGCACCTGCTGACCGCACACTGGCGCGAGGTTGATGAGGGCGCCTTCGAGATGGGACTGTCGGCATTGCTGGAAGGATTGCAGCACGAGTACGAACGGATTAGGGCATGCCGGAAATCGTGACGACCCGTGACTCGCTCTACATCGACGGGAAGTGGGTGCCGGCCACGACGGACCAGACGATCGAGGTCGAGAACCCGGCGACCGAACAGAGCATCGGGACGGTTCCCGCCGGCGGCAGGGATGACATCGACCAGGCCGTCCAAGCGGCTCGCCGGGCGTTCCCGCGGTGGGCGGCGACGTCCCGCGACGAGCGCGCCGCGCTGCTGCACCGGCTGCACGACGAGGTCAAGTCGCGCAGCGACGAGTTCGCCGTCACCATCTCCACCGAGATGGGCGCGCCGATGCGCATCGCGACTCGGGTGCAGACCGGCGTCCCGCTGCAGATCCTGGCTGATAGCGCCGCGCTGGCCGGGAGCATCGAGCGCCGCGAGGCGATCGGCAACTCCCTCGTCGTCAAAGAGCCCGTCGGCGTCGTCGGCGCCATCACGCCGTGGAACTATCCGCTGCAGCAGGTCGTCGCCAAGCTCGGCCCGGCCCTGGCCGCGGGCTGCACGGTGGTGCTCAAGCCGAGCGAGCTGACGCCGCTGACCGCGTACCTGCTGATCGACGCGTGTGACGCGGCGGGCATTCCGCCGGGTGTGGTCAATCTCGTACCGGGCACCGGCCCGGAGGCGGGCGAGGCGCTCGCCCATCACACCGGCGTGGACATGCTCTCGTTCACCGGTTCGACCCGCGTTGGCCGGCTGGTCGGTGCGATCGCCGGCGGACGCGTGGCCAAGGTGTCGCTCGAGCTCGGCGGCAAGTCCGCGAACGTGATCCTGGAGGACGCCGATCTCGCTGCGGCGGTCAAGGTCGGCGTCGCCAACGCGTTCCTGAACGCCGGACAGACGTGTACTGCGTGGACCCGCATGCTCGTGCACCGGAGCCGCTACGACGAGGCCGTCGAGCTCGCAGCCGCCGCCGCGGAGAAACAGGTGCCCGGCGATCCGCGGGACGAGTCAACGCGGCTCGGCCCGATGGTCTCCGCCGCGCAACGCGCCCGCGTCGAGGGATATGTGCACGGCGCGGTGCGGGATGGCGCGCGGCTGATCATCGGCGGTAAGGACGTGGACGTGCCGTCGCCGGGCTACTACGTCGCGCCGACCGTGTTCGCCGACGTGTCGCCGTCGAGCCGGCTCGCCCGCGAGGAGGTCTTCGGCCCCGTGCTGGCGATGCTGCCGTTCTCCGGCGACGACGAGGCGGTCGCGCTGGCCAACGACTCGGATTACGGGCTGGCCGGTGCCGTGTGGTCGGCCGACGAGGAACGGGCGCTGTCCGTCGCCGCCCGGCTCGAGACCGGCGCGGTCGATATCAACGGCGCGGCGTTCAACCCGGCCGCGCCGTTCGGCGGGTACAAGCAGTCCGGCATCGGCCGCGAGCTCGGTCGGTACGGCATCGAGGAGTTCCTGCACACCAAGGCCATCCAGCGATGAGGGCACTGGTCACGCGCGGGGCCGGAGAGCGCCTCGCGGTCGAGGACGTCGTGCTGCCGCCGGTCGGCGCCGGCGACGTACGAGTCGAGGTGCGGGCCGCCGGAGTCTGCCACTCGGATCTGTCCATGCTGAACGGCACGCTCGCGCCCGAGTTCCCGCTGGTGCTGGGTCACGAGGCGGCCGGTGTCGTTGCCGAGATCGGCTCCGGCGTGAGCCGCGTCGCCGTCGGTGACCATGTGGTGCTGAACTGGTCGCCGGCGTGCCGGTCGTGCTGGTTCTGCGAGCGCGGCGAACCCTGGCTGTGCGAGCGGGGCGGCGTCCCGTCCGTTCCGCGTGGTTCGCTGCGGGACGGTACGCCGCTCCATGTGACCCTCGGGCTCGGCGCGCTTGCCGACCAGGTGGTCGTCCCCGCGAACGCTGTTGTGCCCGTCCCCGCGGTGCTGCCGTTCGCATCAGCCGCGCTGCTCGGCTGTGCGGTGCTGACCGGATTCGGAGCGGTGCGAACGACCGCCGCAGTCTCGCCCGGAGACGCCGTTGCGGTCATCGGCCTCGGTGGCGTCGGCCTGTCCGTCGTGGCCGCGGCGCACGCCGCCGGGGCGAGTCCGATCGTCGCGGTGGACCCCGTCGAGGCGAAGCGTGAGCTGGCGTTGCGGGCCGGCGCGACGGAGTTCGTCGTCCCCGGCGATACGTTGATCAAGCAGGTCCGTGCGCTTACCGGCGGACGCGGCGCCGACCACGCGTTCGAGTGCGTGGGCCGGGGCGAGACGATCTGGACCGCATGGCGGCTCACGCGGCGCGGTGGGGCCGCGACGGTCATCGGTATCGGCCGCCGCGACGATCAGGTGAGCTTCAGCGCCGCTGAGCTGTTCCATTCGGGACGGACGTTGCGTTCGTCCATCTACGGTTCGTCCGATCCGGACGCCGACCTGCCCGCGCTGGCACGAGCCGTGCTGGACGGCGCACTCGACCCGGACGTGCTGGTGACGCACCGCGTGTCGCTGGACGAGGCGCCGGCGGCGTTCGAGCGGATGCAGCGCGGCGAGGGCGCTCGTACGCTTGTCACCCCCTGAACGAGCTTCGAACGGCGGCAGGGATCACAGGTTTCGATATGTTCTGGGCATGAGCGTCGATGCCGTCTCGCCGGGGTGGACGGCCATCTATGCGCAGCTTCACGGCCGCGCGCACGATGACTTGACCGCGGCCGAGGCTGAAGCGCTGGCCGATGCGGCGTGGTGGTTGTGCCGCGTCGAGGAGTCGTTGGCCGCGCGGCAGAAGGCGTACGACAAGTATGTCGCCGCCGCCGACGAGCGGCGAGCCGGCTACAACGCCTGGATGCTGTCGACCGAATACGGCTTCACCGGCAGGGCGACCGCGTCGGCAGGATGGCTCGAGCGAGCCAAGCGGCATGCGCAGGCGATTCCGGATTGTGCGGAACGCGGCTTCGTGCTCTACGGCGAGGCCGAGGCGCTGGAGCGCCGTGGCGATATCAGGACCGCGCTCGAGCTGAGCGAGCGTGTGATCGAGGTCGGCCGGCGGTGCGACAGCCGGGACGTGGTGGCGATGGGCCTGCAGTTGCAGGGACGGATGCTTGTCGCCGACGGGCAGGCCGAAACCGGTATAGCACGGCTGGACGAGGCAATGTGCGATGTGCTGGCCGGCGACCTCAGCGACCTCGTCGCAGGCTGGGTGTACTGCGTCGCCGTCGCCGTTTGTTTCGAGGCCGCCGACCTGGTGCGCGCCGGCGAATGGAACGCAGCCGCGATGACCTGGTGCGCGACACTCCCGGCCGGCACGCCTTACCAGGGCATCTGCCGGGTCCATCGAGCCGACCTGCTGGGCCTCGGCGGCGAGCTCGCCCACGCGGACGTGGAGGCCGAAACCGCATGCCGTGAGTTGATGGCATACCACCCGAACATGGCTGCCGAGGCGTACTACGTAGCCGGTGAGATCCGCCGCAAGCGCGGCGAGCTCGCTGCGGCGGAGGAGGCGTACCGGCGCGCGCACCAGCTGGGTCGCGAGCCGCAACCGGGGCTTGCGCTCGTCCGGCTGGCCCAAGACCGGGCCGGCGAGGCGCTGTCCGGTCTGCAATCGAGCCTGGCCATGAGCGGTTGGTCCGTTGTCGGCCGGGCTCGGTTGCTGGCAGCGGTCGTGGACGTCGCCGTGGCTTCCGGGGACGTCCAGTCCGCCCGGTCGGCCGCAGCTGAGTTGGCGGCGTATGAGGATCACGATGCGCCACTGCTGCTGCAGGCTGCCGCAGCAACGGCGTCCGGTGTGGTGCGGCTGGCCGACCGCGACTTCGCGACCGCGGTTGATCGGTTGCGTCGTGCTCGTAGCCTCTGGCTGGAACTCGGTCTGCCGTACGAGGTCGCCCAGACGCGGGTGCGGATCGCGGAGGCGAGCCGCGGACTGAGCGACGATGACTCCGCACAGCTCGAGCTCGATGCCGCACGGGACGGTTTCGTTCGGCTGGGTGCCGCGGCGGAAATCCAGCGGATCGACGAGATGGCCGGCCGCGATGCACCACCGGGAAACCTGACCAGGCGGGAGATCGAAGTGCTGCGGCTCATCGCCGCCGGCAAGACCAATCGGGAGATCGCCGCCGAGCTGGTGATCAGCCGGCACACGGTCGGCCGGCATTTGAACAATATCTTCGCCAAGCTCGGCGTCACGTCCCGGTCCGCGGCCACTGCGTTCGCCTTCATTCACGGTATCGCCGAGCAGAAGTAGGCCATTTGGCCCATCGGCCGCCGCCGGCAATATGAGCCGTTTCCGCGACGCGCCTTCGGGCGGGTCCGGCGTAGAACGGAGTCATGACGATTGAAGAACTACGCGAACAGATCCGCGGCCGGGTCGTCGAGCCCGGGCAGCCGCAGTACGACGACGCGCGCCGGGTTTACAACGCGCTCCACGACCGCCGGCCGTCACTCATCGTGCAAGCGGCCACGGCGGCCGATGTCATGGCCACGGTTGGGTACGCGAGAGACCGGGAACTGCCCCTCGCCGTTCGCGGCGGGGCGCACAGTATCGCCGGTTTCTCGACCTGTGACGACGGTGTGGTGCTGGATCTGGGCGCGATGACCGGAATACAGGTCGATCCGGAGCGTCGCGAAGCGCGGGCCGAGCCGGGTGTGACGTGGGGAGATTTCAACCAAACGACGCATGCGTTCGGCCTCGCCACCACCGGTGGGATCGTCTCCACCACCGGCATCGCCGGGCTGACGCTCGGCGGAGGTATGGGGCACCTGGCCAGGCGCTGCGGCCTGACCTGCGACAACCTGATCTCCGCCGACGTCGTCCTCGCCGACGGCAGCCTCGTCACGTGCAGTGACACCGAGAATCCGGACCTGTTCTGGGCACTGCGCGGTGGCGGCGGCAACTTCGGCGTTGTTACGTCCTTCAAGTACCGGCTGCATGCCGTGGCGGACATCCTCGGCGGGCCCACGTTCTACCCGCTCGACGCAGATGTGGTCCGTGGCTATCTGGACCTCATGGCCGACGCTCCCGACGAACTCAACGTGATCCTCGGCTTGGTGCTCGGCCCGCCCGTTCCGTTCCTCCCGGAGGAGTGGCACGGCCGGCCGATGTGCGCTCTCATCACCTGCTGGAGCGGGCCGGAAGGCGAGGACGAGCAGATTCGCAAACGCCTCGCCGCGGTCGGCCCGGTGGCCGGCCAGTTTCTCGAGCGGATGCCGTACCCGGTGGTCAACACACTGTTCGACGAGCTTCTGCCGGCCGGGTTGCGGCACTACTGGAAGGGCTGTTTCCACGACACGCTCACAAAGGAGGCGATCGACGCCCACGTCTCGTACGCGGCGACGCTGCCCACGATCCAGACCGCCACACTCGTATTCCCGATCGACGGCGCGAGCCACCGGGTCGGCCGGCACGAGACCGCGTTCTCCTACCGGGACGCGAGCTACTCCGTCGCCTTCGGCGCCACCTGGTCGGACCCCGCCGACGACGACGCCAACATCGCCTGGAGCCGGGCGTACGACGACGCCGTCCGGCGATTCGGCATGGGTGGCGGCTACGTGAACTTCTCCTCCGATGACGATCACGTTCAGGTCCAGGCCAACTACCGGGAGAACTACCGCGCGTTGGCGCAGGTCAAGCAGCAGTACGATCCCGCCAACCTGTTCCGGTTGAACCAGAACATCACGCCTTGGGCTTGAGCTGACCGGTTGCAGGTAACGTCTGCCCGGTGGAGCCGTTCGCTGTGCGCATCGCCGTCCGCGGGTATGAGCTCGATCCGCGGGGGCACGTCAACCAGGCCGTCTACCTTCAGTATGCCGAGCACGCCCGGTGGAAGCTTCTGGAGCGGGCGGGCATCACGCACGACGCCCTGCACGACAGCGGGATCGGCCCGGTCGTGCTGCAGCATACGATCCGGTACCTGGCCGAACTCCGCGGTGGCGACTCGCTGGACGTGACCTGCGAGTTCCACTGGGGGACGGGGAAGGCCTTCGACATCGTGCAGGAGTACATCCGCACCGACGGCGTCCGGGTCGCCGAGCTGACGTCCGTGACCGGATTCATGGACTTGGCGGAACGGCGTCTGGTCGCTGATCCGGCTGCTCGGATTCGTGCGCTGGCCAGTGAACC
>DASUTB010000021.1:0-10437 GCA_036374835.1 Jiangellaceae bacterium
CACGATGCGGCCCGCTACGCCGAATGGGCGGGTAAGCGGCTGCCGACCGAGGCGGAGTGGGAGTAGGCCGCCCGCGGTGGATTGACTCAAGCCACCTATCCCTGGGGGGACGAGTTCACGCCACGCGGTCGGCACCGCTGCGCCGCCGACGCCCAAGAATGACCATGTTTGGCACTGAATTCCGTGCCATACAGAGCTTATAGAGATGGTGTGGCATGGAATTCAGTGCCAAACATGGTCATTCTTTAGACGTCGCGGAATATTTCGATCTTGGCGCCGAGTTGGTTCAGCCGCTCGGCCAGGTCCTCATACCCTCGGTTGATCACGTAGATGTTGCGCAGGACGGACGTCCCCTTGGCCGCGAGCATTGCCAGCAGGATCACTACAGCAGGCCGGAGCGCAGGCGGGCACATCAGCTCGGTTCCCGACCAGTGCGTCGGGCCTTCGACGAGCACTCGGTGCGGGTCCATGAGCTTCACCGTGGCGCCGAGCTTGGTGAGCTCGGTCAGATAGATCGCCCGGTTCTCGTACACCCAGTCGTGAATGAACGTCGTCCCATGCGCCGATGCCGCGATCACCGCGAAGAACGGCAGGTTGTCGATGTTCAGTCCCGGGAACGGCATCGGGTGGATCTTGTCGATCGGCGCCCTCAAGTTCGACGGCCGGATCGTCAGGTCGACCAGCCGGGTCCGCCCGTTCGCCGCCATGTATTCGTCCGAGCGGTCGTAGTCCAAGCCCATGCCTTCGAGGATGGCCAGCTCGATCTCCAGGAACTCGACCGGCGCGCGCCGGATCGTGATCTCGGACTCGGTGACGATGCCGGCCGCGATCAGACTCATCGCTTCGACCGGGTCCTCGGAAGGTGCGTAGTCGACGTCGACATTGATCTCCGGGGCACCGCGGACGGTGAGTGTGGTCGTCCCCACTCCGTCGATCGACACGCCCAGCTCGGCAAGGAAGAAGCACAGGTCCTGCACCATGTAGTTCGGGCTCGCGTTGCGGATCACAGTGACGCCGTCGTACCGGGCGGCGGCCATGATCGCGTTCTCGGTCGCCATGTCGCTACGTTCAACGAGCACGATCGGGCGGGTCGGGCCGACGTCGCGGTTCACGCCGGCGCGGTAGTAACCGCCGACCGCCTTGACGTCCAGCCCGAAGTGGCGCAGCGCGGCGAGGTGCGGCTCGACGGTGCGCGTCCCCAGGTCGCACCCGCCGGCGTACGGCAACTCGAATGTGTCCGCCACGTGCAGCAGCGGGCCGAGGAAGTTGACGATCGTGCGCGTGCGGCGGGCCGCCTCGGCATCCATGTTCGCCAGGTCGAATGACTCCGGTGGCACGATCTCGAGGTCGTTCTGCTCGTTGAGCCAGCGCGTCCGCATGCCGATGCTGCGCAGCACTTCGAGGATCCGGTTGACCTCTTCGATCCGCGCCACCTTGCGCAGCGTCGTCCTTCCCCTGTTGAGCAGGCTGGCGCACAGCAGCACGACGCCGGCGTTCTTGCTCGACTTGACGTCGATCGCGCCGGACAGCGGGCCGCCGCCTATGACCCGCAGGTGCAGCGGCCCCGAGGTGCCGAGGGAGACGAGCTCGCTGTCGAGCGCGTCGCTGATCCGAGCGATCATCTCCAAGCTCAGATTCTGCTGGCCATGTTCGATTCGGTTGACCGCACTCTGGCTCGTCCCGAGCGCTTCGGCAAGCTGAGCCTGACTCCAGCCGTGACGCTGGCGGGCATCGCGGATGAGGGCGCCGATACGGGTCAAATAGGTCTGATTCACGGTGCGCAACCATAACACCACATGTGACGTTGCGCGAACCGACACGCGGTCAAAGCCGATGCTCGGGTTTGCGCCGCAGACGCGACCGAGCTGACCAACCGCCGCGTAGATTAGGGCCCATGCCAACAGCTGCCGAGGTCGATGCGGACGGCACGCCGGTCCGGGTCTCCAGCCCCGACCGCGTCATCTATCCCGCGACGGACCGGACGCCGGAGATCACCAAGCTCATGGTGGCGCAGTACTACGCGGACGTCGGCGACGGCATCATGCGCGCGCTGCGTGACCGGCCGACGGCGCTGGAGCGGTGGCGTCGCGGCGTGCTGCCGGGTATCACGCTCGCTACCCGCACCGGCGAGAACAGCGACGCGTTCTACCAGAAACGGGTTCCGAAAGGTGCGCCGGACTTCGTCGAGACCGCGACCATCACGTTCCCGTCCGGACGGACCGCCGACGAGGTGTGCCCCACCTCGCTCGCGGTTCCGGTGTGGGCCGCGCACATGGGCACGATCACGTTCCACCCGTGGCCGGTGCGCCGAGCCGATCCCGATCGTCCCGACGAGCTGCGCATCGACCTCGACCCGCAGCCCGGCACCACGTTCGCCGACGCGGTGCGAGTCGCCGACAGCGCCCGCGAACTGCTCGACGACCTCGGCATCGTCGGCTATCCGAAGACGTCCGGCAGCCGGGGCGTGCACATCTATATCCGCATCGAGCCGCGCTGGGATTTCGTCGACGTCCGGCACGCTGCGATCGGATTCGGGCGCGAGCTGGAGAAGCGGGACGACGGCGTCACCACCGCCTGGTGGAAGGAGGAGCGCGGGGAGCGCATCTTCGTCGACTTCAACCAGAACTGCCGGGACCGCACGATCGCCTCGGCCTATTCGCTGCGGGCCATCCCCGGCGCGCCGGTGTCGACGCCGGTGACATGGGAGGAGCTTGCCGAACTCGACGATCCGGCCGAGTTCAACCTGTTCACCGTTCCAGAGCGGCTACAGCGGGACGGCGATCCGTGGCGGGCCATCGACGACGAGCACTTCTCCATCGAGCCGCTGCTCGACCTGTACGAGGAGTCCGGCCTCGGCGAGATGCCGTACCCGCCGGATCATCCGAAGATGCCGGGCGAGCCGCCGCGCGTCCAACCATCGCGCAAGGTGGCCGAACACTGGGACGAGGACGGCAATTGGATCGGACCGAGCTAGGGAGCGACATGACAGAACGCGTCGGCTTCGTCGGCCTGGGCATCATGGGCTCGGGCATGGCCGCCAACCTGTTCAAGGCCGGCTACGGGTTGACGGTCTGGAACCGCACGCCGGCCAAGGCCGAGCCGCTGCGGGGTCAGGGAGCCGCTGTCGCGGCGTCGCCGCGTGCGGTGGCCGAAGCGAGCGACATCACGTTCATCTGCGTCAGCGATACACCGGATGTCGAGGCGGTGCTGTTCGGAGACGACGGCATTGCGGCAGGCGCCGAACCCGGTTCGCTCGTGGTCGACACCAGCACGGTCAGCCCGGAAGCGACGCGCGGGTGGGCGGCCAGGCTCGCAGCGAACGGGGTCGGCTTCGTCGACGCGCCGGTGTCCGGCGGCAGCGAGGGCGCGGCCAAGGGCACCCTGTCGATCATGGCCGGCGGGACGGTACCGGACGTCGCCCGTGCGGAGCCACTGCTCGACTCCATCGGGTCGGCGATCACACATGTCGGCGACAGCGGCAGCGGCCAGACGTGCAAGCTGGTGAACCAGATCCTCGTCGTCGTCACCATGCTCGGCGTGTCCGAAGCCCTGACGTTCGCCGCCGCCGGCGGACTGGACCTGAACAAGACGATCGCCGCGGTCGGGGGCGGGGCCGCCGGCTCATGGATGCTGTCCAACCGGGGCCCTCAGGTCATCGCGGACGACTGGCGTCCCGGCTTCACCATCGACCTGCAGCAGAAGGACCTGCGCCTCGTCCTGACCGAGGCGGACGAGCTCGGCGTGCCGATGCTGGCCACGAGCACGGTATTCCAGCTCTACCGGACGCTGCAGCGCGACGGGCTCGGCGCGGAGGGCAATCACGCGCTCATCAAAGCGGTCGAGCGCCTCGCGGGAGTCGCGGCCAGGGCCTAGGCCAGGGCCAGGAAGAGCTTCTCCATCTTCTCGAGGTCTGCGCCGCGATCACCGTTCCGATCTATGAGGCACTGCTCGAGGCCGCTCGCGACGACCGCGAATCCGGCGCGGTCCAGGGCCTTGGAGACTGCGGCCAGCTGAGTGACGACCTCATCGCACTCGCGGCCCTCCTCCAACATACGCAGCACGCCGGCGAGCTGCCCCTGCGCGCGCTTGATCCGGTTGATGACGGGCGCCATCTCGGCCGGGTCGAGTTCCATATGTGCTCCTTCGGTGTGCGCTGTGCCGGCGCCCACGTGTCAGATCCGACTTGACTATACCCCGGTGGGTGTTACGGTAGACCAGTATTGCATACCCCCCTAGGTATTTCTCGAGGACCGTCCACATGAGCAGCCATGCCCACGGCATCACCGTCTTGCCGCTCGAAACACCGACCCTCGGCGACCGCAGCTACGTGGTACACGACGGGCGGGTCGCCTTCGTCGTCGACCCGCAGCGCGATGTCGACCGCGTGCTCGCGATCCTGGACGACGCCGGAGTCCGGCTCACGCACGTGTTCGAGACCCATATCCACAACGACTACGTCACCGGCGGCCTCGCCCTGGCCGAGCACACCGGAGCGGTGTACCTCGTCAACGCGGACGACGAGGTCTCGTTCGACCGCACCCCGATCCACGCCGGGCAGACGGTCGAGGTGGGCCGGATGCGGGTCACCGCGGTGGCCACTCCAGGCCACACCTTCACGCACCTCTCCTACGCCCTTGGCACCGCGGACGGTGCCGACATCGGCGTGTTCTCCGGCGGCTCGCTGCTTTACGGATCGACCGGCCGACCCGACCTGCTCGGGCCGGAGAACACCGATGTACTTGTGCGGCACCAGTACGCGTCGGCGCACAAGCTGGCCGGTTTGCTGCCCGACGACGCCGAGGTCTTTCCGACCCACGGGTTCGGCTCGTTCTGCTCATCCACGCAGTCCGAGGCGACCGAATCGACGATCGGCGTCGAGAAGCGGTCCAACCCCGTATTGACCAACGACGAACAGGCCTACGTGGACGAGTTGCTGGACGGGCTGAGCGCCTACCCCGCGTACTACGTGCACATGGCTGGACGCAACGCAGCAGGTCCGTCAGCCCCCGATCTCTCCCGTCCGGCGCGAGCCGACGCCGGTGAGCTCCGGCGCCGCATCGACGCCGGCGAATGGGTGGTTGACCTGCGGAGTCGCACCGCTTTCGCCGCCGGCCACGCGCCCGGAACGCTGAACTTCGGGCTCGACGGCTCGTTCGCGACCTATCTGGGTTGGCTGATCGTCTGGGGCACGCCGGTGACGCTGCTCGGGAGCACCGCCGAGGATGTCGCCGAGGCCCAGCGTGAACTCGTCCGGATCGGTATCGACCGTCCCGCCGCACACGCGACCGGTAAACCTGAGGATTGGACCGACCGCGAGCTCGGCTCGTTCCCGCTCGCCACGTTCGCCGACCTCGAACAGGTCCGCAGGCACCGGCCGGTGACCGTCCTGGACGTGCGGCGGGAGGACGAGTATAAGTCCGAACGAATCGAGGGCGCGGTAAACGTGCCCGTGCACGAATTGCCCGGAAAGCTCGACCAAGTACCCGCAGGCGAGCTGTGGGTGCACTGCGCCGCCGGATACCGCGCCTCAATCGCCGCCTCGTTCCTCGCCGCCACGGGCCGGCGCCTCGTCACGGTCGACGACGACTTCGAAAACGCCGAGAAGGCCGGACTACCCCTTGTCGGGGCCGACGCTACGACGCAGTAACCAAGGAGAGAAATATGTGTCGACCAGCCACCTGTAAGACCTGCGGAAAGACGACGTGGGCCGGATGCGGTATGCATGCCAACGAGGTGCTCGCCGGAGTGCCATCGTCGCAGCGCTGCCCTGGGCATCCGAGAGGTGAGCGTGGCCCGCTGAACCGGCTGCTGCGACGGAAGTGACGCTCCACCCCGAGTCGGGCACGGCTGACAACTACGGCAGGCCGAGCAGGCGGGCGAGACTCCGCACGTTGTGGTCGAACAACGCGTCCCGCTCGTAGATCGTGTTGTCGAACCGGCCGAACACCTCGAAGCTCACGATGCCGAACAGCGCGGCCCAGGCCAGCACGGCTCGGGCTACTAGATCGTCCGGAAGCCTCGGCATGAGCTCACGGACGCGCTCCATGTCGCCACTGAGTTCGGTGGGTGCGGAGAGGCCAAGGTCCGGCGGCGTCAGCGCGTCGTTCTCGTATGCGTCGGTGAGGATCCGCCCGTAGACGACGGTGTCGCGCAACGCAGGTGTGACGGTGTCCGGAGGCGCTTTGTATCCCGGCACCGGCGACCCGTAGAGAAGCGCGTACTCGTGCGGATTCGCGAGCGCCCATTGGCGCACCGCCCGGCAGACGGCAAGCCATCGGCCGGCATAGTCGTCCTGCCGCGCCCTCGCGCCGGCTTCCTCCACGACTTCCCCGATGGCGTTGTAGCCCTCGATGATCAACGCGGTCAGCAGCTCGTCCCGGCCGGCGAAGTAGCGATAGATCGCCGACGACACCATGCCGAGCTCACGCGCGATCGCCCGCAACGACAGTCCGGCCGCACCTTCGGTCGCAAGATGCTTTCGGGCGACGTCGGTGATCTCCTTGATCATCTCGGCCCGGACGCGCTCCCGCGCCGTACGGCTCGCATTCATGGCCGAAGCCTAGCAGAGCGGCACTCTAAATGGAGAGCACCGCTCTTGACATCAGTGTTCTGAAGCGAGAGCATTGCTCACAACAGAGGACGCTGCTCAGGAGGAGCGATGGCTAAGCATGTCGTTGTAGGCGCCGGCCAGGTGGGATCGCATCTCGCCGGGCTTTTGGCAAAGAACGAGCACGAGGTCGTTGTGGTCAGCCGATCCGGCTCGGGGCCGGCGGCGCCCGGTGTTCGGCTCGTCGCGGCCGATGCCTCGGACGAGAATGCGCTGATCGAGATCACCGCCGGCGCCGATGTCATCTACAACTGCGTGAACCCGCCGTATCACCGCTGGCCGACCGACTGGCCGCCGATCGCGTCGGCGTTGCTCGCGGCCGCCGAGGCTGCGGGCGCCGGGTATGTGATTCTCGGCAACCTGTACGGATACGCGCCGCCGTCCGGTCCGATGACCGAGGACCTACCGCTGAACCCACCGAGCGCCAAGGCCGCGGTTCGGGTCCGGATGTGGGAGGACGCGCTGGCCGCCCACCGCGCCGGACGCGCCCGCGTCACCGAGCTGCGCGCGTCCGACTACTTCGGCCCGGGCGCACGCGAACAGTCCCATCTCGGTGAGCGTTTCATGCCGCGCATTCTGGCCGGCAAGCCGATCCGCCACACCGGTGACCCGGACCAGCCGCACAGCTGGACCTACATTCCTGACGTCGCGCGGGCGCTCGCCACCGCGGCCACTGACGACCGCTCGTGGGGACGGGCCTGGCACGTGCCCACAGCGCCGCCCCGGACGTACCGCGAGATGGCGAACCGGGTCGCCAGGCTCAGCGGCAGCCCGGCTCCGAAGGTCGGCTCGGTGCCTCAGTGGCTCTTGGATGCCGTCGGCCGGTTCTCGCCGATGCTTCGCGAGATCAAACACGTCCGCTACCAGTTCGACCAGCCGTTCGTCATCGACTCATCGGCGTTCGAGCAGAGTTTCGGCGTGCGGCCAACACCAATCGACGACGCACTCGCGGCGACGCTCGATTGGTGGCTCGGGTCTCCTTCGCACCGTGCGCACCCTCACGCCGCTGACTCCCGGCGCGGCCGGCGGTCTTGATCGGTAGCGGTGCCCGGTCGGTGTCGTGGTTTCCACAATGTGACGGACCGGGGTCGACGAGCGTGATCGACCAGCCGGGCATCTGTCTGACATCGGCCACCACCGGCAAACCACTTGGCCGGCATCGTGGACGCAGCGCTCATTTCCGGGCCGCGTAGGCTCGCATGGTCAGCGGAGCGAACACGGCCGTGAGCAACGCCGCGGTGGCGAGTACCCACACCACCTCGATCCCAGGTGAAACCCCAGCGGTCAGATCCCGTACACCGGTCACGAGATGGGTCACCGGATTGACGTCGATGAACGCCTCGAGCCAGCCGGGAACGGTCGCCGGGTCGACGAACACGTTACTGACCATGGTGAGCGGGAAGAGGACGACCACCCCTCCGATCAGCACCGAGTTGGGTGTGCGAGCCAGGAAGCCGACGAGCGTCCAGATCCAGGACAGGCCGAACGAGAACACGAGAATCAGCGCGAGACCGGCGAGCACGCCGACCGGCCCGCCGTCGGGACGGTAGCCGAGGATCAGGCCGAGACCGAGGACCAGGCCTGCGGCCACGAGGTAACGGACGACGTCGCCGAGCAGCGCGCCGACGATGGGCGCGGGCCGCCATATCGGCAACGATCGGAACCGGTCCGACACCCCGGTCGTGACGTCCGTGTTGAGCGCCACCCCGGTGTACATGGTGAGCAGCAGCACGGTCATCACGAGTGTGCCGGGCAGCAGGAACTGGAGGTACTCACCGGGAGAGCCGGCCAGCGCTCCGCCGAAGAGGTAGGTGAAGATCACCGTGAAGACGAGCGGGATGCCGATCACGTCGCCCAGTTGCTCCGGCACATGTTTGATCTTGAGCATCGCGCGCCACGCGAACGTGAGGGACACCGCGATGGCGCTTCGTTTGCGCGGTTGCACGTCCGTGTCGATGGCCGCGCGTACGGCCAGCCCGTACGACGTCATGATGACACCTCCCGTTCGGTACCCGTCAGGGCAAAGAAGACCTCGTCGAGCGTCGGCCGGTCATGGGCGAAATCCGCGACCGCGATCCCCGCACCGGGCAGCTCGGCGACCGCGGCGGCGGCCCGGTCGGCGTCACCGGTGCGGGCGACGAGGCCTGCCGTGTCGCCGTCGAGCTGGACGTCCGTGCGCAGCGCCCGGGACAGCTCCAGTTGCGCGGCGGGCCGCTGCTGCGGATCGCGGACGCGCACTCGCAGCCTGCCCCCACCCACCGATGCCTTGAGTTCAGCCGGGGTGCCCTCGGCGATGACCGTTCCCTGGTTCAGGACTGCGATCCGGTCGGCCAGCTCATCGGCCTCGGTGAGGTACTGAGTCGTGAGCAGGACGGTCGTCCCGGCGCCGGTCAGGGCGCGGACGATGTCCCACACATCATGGCGGCTGCGCGGATCGAGCCCGGTCGTCGGCTCGTCGAGGAAGAGCACCTCCGGTGGCGTGACCAGGCTGGCGGCGACGTCGAGGCGGCGTCGCATCCCGCCGGAGTACGTGCGCAGCAACCGACCGGCCGCGCTCGCCAGCTCGAAGCCGTCAAGGAGTTCGTGTGCACGGCGCTTCGCCGCCGGCCGGGACAGGCCGAGCAACCGCCCGATCAGGACGAGATTCTCGACGCCGGTCAGGTCGCCGTCGACCGCGGCGAACTGACCGGTCAGGCTCACCCGGCTACGCACCTGCTCCGCTTCCCGGACGACGTCGTAGCCGCAGACTCGCGCGGTTCCGGCGTCAGGACGCAACAGCGTGGCAAGCATGCGGATCAGTGTGGTCTTTCCGGCGCCGTTGGGGCCGAGCACGCCACAGACCGATCCGCGCTCGATCCTGAGATCGACGCCGTCCACGGCCTGTGTTGATCCGAACGACCGCCGTAGCTGTTTCGCCTCGACGGCGAGCTCACGTTCTGTCGGCATCGTCGCTCCTTTTGGTCAGCATCGTGGTGATCAGGTGGATCGCCGGGCGCACGTCGAGCTCCGGATCGATCAGCCGGTGCATCCCCAGCCCGTCCAGCACCGCGCCGAGCACGGCGGCCGCCGCCTCGGGGTCGATCTGCTCGCTGATCTCGCCGCGGCGCCGGGCGGCCGCGAGACGATCATGGATCAGGCTGCGGAGTTCGGCCAGCGCCTCTTTGGATCGGTTTCGGCTGGCCTCGTCACGGGTCGCTCGGACGAGCATGTCGATGGCGACCATCAGCTCCGGTGTAGGCTCCCCGATCCGCTCGACGGGGGCGAACAGACCCTCGACCAGGTCGGCGACGGTCACCTCGCCTTCGAGTGCGGCGAAGAACGGCTCGCCTTCCCGTGCCAGGACCGCTTCGTCGGCCGCCTGCAACAACGCGGCCATGGAGCCGAAGTGATAGTGGACAAGAGCCTGGTTGACGCCGGCCCGCTCGGCGACCGCCCGGGTGCGGAGCCGGTCTCCCCCGACCTCGGCGATCAGCTCGATCGCCGCCTGCAGGATGCGTTCACGCGTGCCCGCCGACGCGGCCTTATCTTTCGATTCTTTAGTCATTTGCCTTAAACATACGCCTAAATTCGTTCCGCCGCAAGCCCGGGCCGGTGCACCGGACGGTAAGCGCTTACCTAGACTTGGGCATCGTGAGCGACTGGCATGGGCGGTTGTGGCGGGACGACGCGCTGCGCTTCGGCGCGGACTACTACCCGGAGCAGTGGCCCGAAGAGGTGTGGGCCGAGGACGTCCGCCTCATGCGCGAAGCCGGCGTCAATCTGGTCAGCGTCGGCATCTTCTCCTGGGCGATTCTGGAGCCGGAGCCGGGCCGGTACGACTTCACCCTTCT
>DASUTB010000022.1:0-22134 GCA_036374835.1 Jiangellaceae bacterium
CGGGCCTCGTCCTCGGTCGGGTCCGGGTGCTCGTCCAGGTAGGCGGTGATAGTCGTGACGAACCCCGGTGTGCAGAAGCCGCACTGAAGGCCGTGGCACTCGAGAAACGCCTGCTGTACCGGGCCGAGTTCGCCGTCCGGCTCGCCGCAGCCTTCGATCGTCGTGATCGACGAGCCGCCGACGCTGACCGCGAAGATCAGACACGAGCGCACCGGCTCGCCATCCAGCAGGATCGTGCAGGCGCCGCACACTCCGTGCTCACAACCGACATGCGTACCGGTGAGTTCGAGATCGTGCCGGAGGAAGTCCGACAGCAGCCGCCGGGCCGGCACTTCGGCCGACCGGGGCACGCCGTTGACCGTCAGCGCGACGGTGTGCAGCTCGTCCCCGGACACCTCGGCCGGGGCAGCGTGGGTCGTCTGTGGCTCGGTCACGTTGCTACCTCCTCGGACGCATGCGTGGCAGCTTGCCGCACCGCTCGTTCGGTTAGCACGGCGGCCAGGTGCCGGCGGTAGTCGGCGGTGGCATGGATGTCCGGCTGCGGGTCGACGGCCGCCTCGACGAGCCGCCCCGCACCGGCGAAGTCCGCGCCGTCGAACTGCTGCCCGGCCACCGCGTCGCTGACGTCGACGACCACCGGCACGGGGCCGACCGAGATCATGCCCACCCGGGCAGACGAGATGTTCCGGTCGTCGCCCAGCGTCACCAGCGCACCCACCCCACACACCGCGTAGTCGCCGTTGCGGCGGCTCACCTCCAGGAACGTCGTGCCGGTGCGCGGCGGCGGTGCGGGGAAGAACGCCTCGACGGCCAACTCCTCGGGCCTGATCGCGGACTCCAGCGGTCCCACGAAGAACTCGTCCGCATGGACCAGCCGTTCGGCAGTCGCGCTGCGCACCCGGACCGAGCCGCCGAGCAGTGCCAGCACACCGGTCATCTCGCCGGCCGGATCGGCGTGGGCAAGGCTGCCGACGGTCGTCCCCCGGTTGCGGATCGTCGGATGGGCCACGTGGGTAAGCGCCTGCCGCAGCAACGGAACGGTTCGGGAGGCCGCCTCGTCCCGCTCCAGCTCGGCGTGCCGGACCCGCGCGCCGATCCGGACGCCGTCATTGCCCACCCGGACCCCGCCGAGTTGGGCAACCCCGTTGATGTCCACGACATGTTCCGGCGCGGCCAGCCGCATCGACATCAACGGAATCAGGCTCTGCCCGCCTGCGAGCACCTTGCCGTCCTCGCCGAACTCGGCAAGGACATCGAGCGCCTCATCGAGATCGGCGGGTCGGTGGTAGACGAACGGCGACGGCTTCATGCGCACCTATCCTGCCGCTCCGAAGACCTACGGCAAATATCCGGGCCGTCAATGTCGCCGAAACGTTCCTCCACGGTGGCTTTGGCGCGCGCCGGTGGCGGCACTAGAGTCCCCTCATGCCCAGGCAGCTGGACGTCCGTCCCGGCGTCTATCTCGACTCGGTCACCCTGATGCAGGTCAGCAGTGACGCCGCGGCGCTCGATGGCGTCAATGCGGCCATGGTGGCGATGGCCACGGAGCTGAATCTCGGGCTACTCGCCGGAATGGGTTTCACCGCACCGGATACCGCAGCACCCACCGATCTCCTGGTCGCCGTCGATGCGGTCGACGACGATGCGCTCGCCCGCACGCTGGCCGCGGTCGAGTCGGCGCTCACAACACGGACGGCGGGGCCACAGCGACCTGAACTCGGCTTCGGCGCAGCACCCGCTCCGCACACCGTCCGTGCCGCACTAGACCAATCGGGTGGCACGCTGGCGCTGATCTCCACCCCCGGCCGGTACGCCTTTCTGGACGCGATGGACGCGCTGGACGCCGGCCGATCCGTCGTGGTCTTCTCCGACAACGTGCCCGTCGAGCAGGAGATCCGGCTCAAGGACGAGGCGGCCCGGCGCGACCTTCTGGTAATGGGGCCGGACTGCGGTACGGCCGTCATCGGCGGCGTCGGTCTCGGGTTCGCCAACGTCGTCCGGCCCGGTCCGGTCGGCATCGTCGCCGCGTCCGGCACCGGTGCACAACAGCTGATGAGCCTGCTGGACGGCGCCGGGGTCGGCATCAGCCACTGCGTCGGCGTGGGCGGCCGCGACATGTCTGCGGCGGTCGGCGGGCGGACGACCCTCGACGCGCTCGACCTGCTCGACGCTGATGCGGCGACCGAGACGATCGTCGTCATCGGCAAACCACCGGCCGACGAGGTCGCCGATGCGGTACGGGACAAGGCTGCCGAGCTCGGCAAACCGGTGCTGATAGCCCTCCAGGGTCCGGGACAGCCCGACCTCACCGCCACCGCCGAGTCGGTGGTCTCGTCGCTGGGCCGGGAGTGGTCCGAGCCACAATGGTGGCCGGCCCCGACGATGCGAACCGGTCACTACCCGCACATCCGCGGCCTGTACTCGGGCGGCACGCTCTGCGACGAGGCCATGCTGATCGCGACCGAGACGCTCGGCCCGATCCGGTCCAACATCCCGCTGCGGCCCGAGTGGGACGTCGGGCCAAGTCTGCGAGCGGACGGCCACGCGATGATCGACTTCGGCGACGACGCTCTGACCGCCGGCCGGCCGCATCCGATGATCGACAATTCGCTGCGGGTCGAGCGTATCCGGGCCGAGGCGGCCGATCCCACCTGCGGAGTGCTGCTGCTCGACGTCGTCCTCGGCCACGGCGCGCATCCTGACCCCGCAGCCGAGCTGGCCCCGGCCATCACCGCCGCTCATACCCACGCCGCCGGCGACGGGCGCGACCTGGCCGTAGTCGTCGCGCTCATCGGAACGGCCGGAGACCCACAGGGGCTCGAACGGCAGGCGGCGGTGCTGCGCGACGCCGGCGCCTCGGTTCACCTTTCGCATTCCGCCGCGGTCCGCAAGGCGGTCGAGCTCGTGGCGGATCCGACATGAGTCGTTCGATCACGTTCACCACCCGCAGCGGCATCACAACAGGCACGCATGCATGGTCTGATGTCGCCAAGCCTCGTGGTGTTCAGGGAGGGATCAGATGACGTCCGACCTACTCGCCGGTGAGCCGTCTGTCGTCACCGCCGGCGTCGATCTGCTCGCCGAAGCGCTCGCCGCACAGGCGGTCGACACCGCCGCGGTCGACTGGCGCCCGCCGCCGGCCGGCACCGAGGACCACCTGATCCGGGTCGCTGCGGATCCCCGGCGCACCGAGGCGAACGCGGCCGCGATCACGCGCATGCTCAGCTCGACCGCCGAGTTGGTGGACGTCCGCCCGGCCCGGGCCGCCCTCGGCCTCGAGCCGGGCCATTTCCTGCACGCCGGCCCGCCGCTGAGCTGGGAGCGAGCGTCGGGTCCGATGCAGGGCGCGCTGATGGCGGCGATGATGTTCGAAGGACTCGCCGACACGCCGAACGACGCTGCGGCCCGGCTCGAGGCAGGTGACGGGATCACCCTCGAGCCGTGCCACCACCACGGCGCGGTCGGGCCGATGGCCGGGGTGGTCTCGCCGTCCATGTGGATGTTCGAGCTGCGCGACGAGGCCAACGACGGCACGTCCTGGTGCTCGCTCAACGAAGGCCTTGGCAAGGTGCTGCGCTACGGCGCCTACTCCCCCGAGGTAATCGACCGGCTGCGCTGGATGACCGACGTGCTCGGGCCGTTGCTGCAGGCGGCGGTCCGCAGGCACGGCCGGATCGACATCAAAGCGATCACCGCCCAGATGGTGCAGATGGGCGACGAGGGCCACAACCGCAACCGCGCCGGCACTCTCATGCTGTTGCGTGAGCTGCTCCCGGACCTGATCTCCACGGACGCTCCGAGCTCGACCGTGGCCGAGGTCGTGCGGTTCGTGTCCGGCAATGACCACTTCTTCCTCAACCTGGTCATGCCGGCGGCAAAGCTGCAGACCGTGGCAGGCGCCGGCATCCCTGGGTCCACGGTAGTGACGACGATGGCGCGCAACGGAACCGACTTCGGCATCCAGGTGTCGGGCACCGGCTCGACCTGGTTCACCGCTCCGGCGGCGGTGCCGGACGGGTTGTACCTCGGCAGCTACGGCCCGGACGACGCGAATCCCGACATCGGCGACTCGACGATCGCCGAGACGGCCGGCCTCGGCGGCTTTGCGATGGCCTCGGCTCCGGCCATCGTGCGATTCGTCGGCGGCAGCGTGCCCGACGCGTTGCGGACCAGCCAACTGATGTATCAGATCACACTCGCGGAGAACCCGGCCTACGCATTCCCGATCCTGGACTTCCGTGGCGCGCCGACCGGCATCGACGTCTCGCTCGTCCTACGCACCGGGATCCTGCCGCAGATCAACACCGGCATGGCCGGCAAGGTCGCCGGCACCGGCCAGGTCGGAGCGGGCCTGGTCAAGCCGCCGCTCGAGTGCTTCACCTCAGCGATCACGGCGCTGGCCGAGGCGGCACCAGAAGTCGGCACTGTCTGAGGTGCCAGCGGATCAGGCCGCTACGGGTCCATTTGCACGCGGCCATTGTGACGCAGACGATCTCCGCACATAATGTGTGCCCATGCTTGAACAGCGCAAGGTCACCGGGCGGCGAATCGTTGCGTTCCTGATCGACACAGTCGTCGGCTTCGCCATCTACTGGTCTCTGGTAGTAGCGCTTAAAACCGACAGCCAGGACGTGGAAACGCCTGGGGTGTACGTGCAGATGAGCACCAACTTCGTGAACGGGCAGATGCGTGCCGAACTAATGGGCACCACCTACATCCTGGACGGCGGCACCGCGGCCCTGGTCGTCCTCGGCGCGATGGCCTATTGGATCGGCGCGTTGGTCGTGTTGCAGGGACTGACCGGTCTCACGATCGGCAAGGGCCTCGTCGGAATCCGTGCCGTCAATGCCGAGGGCCGGCCGTGCGGCGTCGGCCGGGCCGCGGTGCGCTGGCTCTTCCTGATCGTCGACGCATTCCCATATTTCGTTCCCATGCTCGTCGGCTTCATCGTCACCGTCTCAACCCGGAGCCGGCAGCGGGTCGGCGACATCGTCGCCAAGACCTGGGTCATATCCGCCGACGCGATCGACAAACCGCTCACCGACGGTTCAGCAAGGACCGGGCCGAATCAGGAGCGTCCGCCCGTTCCCGACAGCTGGTAGCTCGGCACCCAGCCCGTTACCGGGCGGCGAGCGCCGCTGTGACGCCCAGCAGCAGGCCCTCGGCGAGGTCGCGTCCGGATGTGTGGCCGACGGTGAGGGCCCGTTCCAGGGCGGACTCGAGAGGACGCTGGCCGGTCAGCGCGCCGCAGACCGTCGCCACGGGTTCGGCGACCGCACCGGTTCCGGCGTGGCGCAACAGATCCGCAGCGAGGACGGTCGTCCGAGCCGCCCGATCTCCGGCAGCGACGGTCACCTGCTCGGCCAGAACCAGGGCCGACCGGCGGCCCAGCGCGCGACCGAAGATCACCATCCCGGCCACCGCGCCGGCGAGAAGGTCGTCGCCCGCCGGCGTCAGCCCGGGCCCGAGTCCTACGAGCCGATCGGCGGCCTCGTCCACCGACCACCCGCCGGCCAGCGCCGACGCCAGCGCCTCCCGTCCGGCTTGCAGTTGCCCGGCCGCCGGCTCATCCGGATCGGGCCAGGCGGGCAACAGCGACCGCATTGCATCGACGGCTCGGCCGAGCGCGGAGGGATCGGTCACGGCCGGCAGCCGCGGGACCGGATCCCACCACCGGCCCACGGTTACGCGAGCACGCCCAAGCTGGATACCTCCGTCCCCAACCACAACCGGGCCGTCGCCTCCATGATCACCGGCACTTTTCACACGCATGGTGTGAAAAGTGCCGGTGATCATGGAGAAACGCCGGACGTGGTCGCGGCACACCAGCGCATTGGGCAGCCGCACGGCGGCCGGCGTCACCAATGCGATCACCGCCGTATCCACCCTTAAATACGTGGCGACCGGGAAGTCCGCGATGATCTCGGCCGGCTGCGCCGGACCGGTGATCAGTGCCGCGACGGCGGTACTGGCCGCGGCGGGCGCCGTCGAGATCTGCTGACGCTCCGCCGCGGCCATCGCCCCACACTCCTAGGTCTCCTTCGTAGTCTCCCCGGCGCGATCCTCGGCTGCTTCACTGGAGGTGCCGGTGGGAGTCTCACCGACCGGACCTCTGGTCTCGGCGGTTCGGGCGATGCCCCGCTCCTCGTCCGTTCCCGGGATCACGTTGTCCAGGATCAATCCGAGGATGGCGGCCACCGCCATACCGGTGCTGCCGATCGTGACGATTGCGTCGCCGAGCCACTCCGCCCAGGAGATCTCGATCTCCACGTCGGCGAAGTACGCCGGTGTCGACAACCCCATGAACAGGATGAACCCGACGATCAGCAGGTTGCGCTGGCTGGTCATGTCCGCCCGCATCAGGTTGGAAAGACCGATGGACGCGATCAGGCCGAACAGCGTGCAGTACAGCCCGCCGACGATGGGCATCGGAATCGTGGCGATAACCGCCCCGAACTTCGCGACGAGCCCGAGAACGATGAGCAACCCCGCCGCCACGTAGACGACTCGGCGGCTCGCCACCTTCGTCAGAGCGACCAGACCGATGTTCTCGGTGTAGCTGGTCGAGGCGAAGCCGCCGAGGAAGCCGGTGGTCGCGCATCCGATGCCCTCGGCGCCGATACCGCGGTTGATCTGCTTCTCGGTCGGGTGGTCCTTGCCGACCGCGCGGGAGATCGCGTGGTAGTCACCGAACGACTCGATCATGGACGCCAGGTAGCCGGCGAGAACGGCCAGGATGAAGCCGAGGTCGAACTGCGGCGAGCCCCACGGCAGGAATATGCCGCCACCGCCGACGTCCAGGCTGCGCAGCCACGGCGCGTCACCGACCGCGTCGAAGCTGATGAAGGCGGGGTTCCCCTCGCCGATCACACCGATCGCGCTGAAGAACCAGGCGACGAGATACGCCACCACGACGGCCAGCAGGATCGGGAACAGCGAGACGAAACGTACCCGCGGCGCCAGGATCAACGCGAAGGCGAGCGTGGCCACGATCGTCAGGCCGCCGATCCACCAGTTCAGCGCGACGTTCGGTACACCGGTCTGGAACAGCGCCAGACCGATCAATGCGATCACCGGCCCGATGACGACCGGGCTGATGTATTGGCGGATCTTGCCGAACAGCCCGCTGTACCCGAGCACGATCTCAAGAACGGCGCCGGCGATGATGGCACCGGCGATGAACTGCATGCTGATGTCGCCGCCCTGCGACACGGTGCCCGCGATGATGGCGAAGAACGGCGCCAGGAACGCGAACGAGACACCCTGGATGATCGGCAGACGGGTGCCGAATCGCACCTGGATGATCGTCGCGATGCCCGAGCAGATCATCACCGAACTCACCAGAATGGCGATCTGGTCCGGATCCATCTCCAACGCCGGGCCGAGCAGCAGCGGCACCGCAACCGTGGCGCCGAACATGGTGAGAACGTGCTGGATACCCAGCCCGAGGCTGGGCAGCGGTTTCGGAACGTCGTCGAGCCCGTAGTGAAGCTTGGTGGATGGTGTACCGACAGGCGTCGTGCTCATTCGCCCCTCCTGGTTCCTTAGGACCGGCCCTCGATGACGACCGGCCGTCCGATCGGCGTCTTCGCCATCCCCCGTAGTGGAACTTGGCAGGACGGTACCGCCACTGAGGGCCGGCGTCTAGATTGCAACGCGAAGTCCGACATGGGTGGCTCGTTCGCACGAGAACAGAATTGACGGTCGCACTGCGCCGTGATTGAGTGCGACGACCGCCCGTCCAGCTGGAAAGGTTCACCGTGCCCGAGACCGCATCCTCGTCTCCCGCACCTCGTCCCACACATCTGCGCGCCGCGACAACTGTCGCGGCACTCGCTCTTGCCGCCGCCCCGACGGCATGCAGCTCCGACACCCCGGAGCCCCCGGTCGACGAACTCGCGACGGCGCTGGCCACGGGCGAGTTCAGCGCCGTGCCACTGACCGGAGCTACCGCGGCGGAGGCGGCGGCCGATGTCGCGACGATCAGTGAAGGTATGGCCGACTCGACCCGGACCGTCGCCGTCGGCTCGGTCGAGCCGGATCCCGAGGACGAGAGCCTCCGGAACGTCACGCTCGACGTGACATGGGACCTGGACTACGTCGATGAGGCGGAATGGACCTACCAGACCGCCGCGACCTTCGAACTCACCGAGGAGGACGAGTGGCAGGTCGTTTGGTCGCCGACGCTGCTCCATCCCGACGTCGGGGCCGGTGACGTGCTGACGCTGCGCCGCCAGCAGGCCGAGCGGGCACAGATCCTCGGCGCGGGCGGCGCCGTGATCGTGACCGAGCGTCCGGTCCTGCACATCGGCATCGACAAGGTTCGGGTCGGGGACACCGACCCGGTCGATTCGGCGCACGCGCTCGCCGATCTGGTCGGCGTCAATGCCGAACGGCTCGCCGATCGGGTCGAGTCTGCCGGCGATGAGGCGTTCGTAGAAGCCATCACGCTGCGCGAGGCCGACGCGTCCGAGATCCTGCCCGACATCGAGGAGATCCCCGGCGCCCGCGCGCTGCCGGACGAGATCCCGCTCGCACCGACGCGCTCGTTCGCCCGGCCCATCCTGGGCACCGTCGGCGACGTGACCGCGGAGCTGGTCGAGGAGTCAGGCGGACGGCTGCAACCCGGCGACGTCACCGGACTGTCCGGACTGCAGCAGACTTACGACGACGTGCTGGACGGCACACCGGGCCTCACCGTCGACATCGTGCCGGCCGAAGGTGACCCGCGCACGGTATTCGAACATGAGCCGGTCGCCGGCGAGCCGGTAACGACCACGCTGGACATCGATCTGCAGCTCGCCGCGGAGGATGTGCTCGCCGAAATCTCCTCGGCCAGCGCGATCGTGGCCGTCCGGCCGTCCTCCGGCGAGGTTGTCGCCGCTGCGAGTGGCCCGGGCAGTGAGGGGTACTCGACGGCCACGCTCGGACAGTATGCGCCGGGTTCGACGTTCAAAGTGGTCAGCGCACTGGCGCTGTTGCGCTCCGGAATGAGCCCCGACGACACCGTGCCGTGCCCGGCGACCGTCACGGTGGACGGGCGTGAGTTCGGCAACTACAGCGACTTTCCGAGCAGCGCGCTCGGCGACATCAGCCTGCGGACGGCGTTCGCCAAGTCGTGCAACACCGCGTTCATCGGACTGCGGGACAACGCGGCACCGGCGGCGATCGCCGATGCGGCGGCCGCGCTGGGGCTCACTGCCGAGCCCTCGCTCGGTGCCCCGGCATTCCTGGGATCGGTACCGAGCGACGCGACCGGCACCGGACACGCCGCCGCGCTCATCGGCCAGGGCCGGGTTCTCGCATCGCCGCTCGGCATGGCCACTGCTGCGGCCTCGGTCGCCGCGGGTCAGACGGTCGTCCCTCGGCTCGTCGAGAGCGCCGACGCGGGCACGCCGTCCGGCTCGCTCACTGCGGACGAGGCGCAGACCCTGTCCGATTTGATGCGGGCCGCGGTCACCGACGGCACCGCCGACCTGCTGGCCGACGTACCGGGCGAGCCGGTGGCCGCGAAGACGGGTACCGCGGAGTTCGGCGACGGCGACCCGCCGGACACGCACGGCTGGATGATCGCGACTCAGGGCGATCTGGCCGTCGCGGTGTTCGTCGAGGACGCCGAGTCCGGCTCCGGAACCGCGGGCCCGCTGCTTGAGGAGTTCCTCCGGGCCGCGCAGCCCTAGCGCCCGGGGCATATTCCTACGCAGTACCGGACCTGCGCAGGTAGTTCAGCAGGCTGCGGCGGCGCACGTCCACCGGGGGGTGGCTGCCGAGCAGCCTGACCCGCAGCGGCATCTCGGCACGCACCGGCATGCCGGCACGCTGTTCGTCGTCGAGGTACTCGATCAGCTCCGCCCCGTAGCCGAGGTCCGCCGCGGCCCGGTCGGCTCCCAGTTCGGCGTGCCGTCCGAACCAGGGCGACAGCACCGGCGAGAGCAGCGCCAGCACGATGAGCGCGGGCAGGACGTAGTTGCCGGCGTCCGCGAGTCGCGCAACGAGCACTCCGACTCCGCCGATCAGCGAGACGAGGAACGAGCCCACGAGGAACAGGCCGGCCACCATGAGCAGGAACGGCAGCTCCACAATGAACGAAACCACGGCGCCGAACACCCCCAGCGCCACCCGGCTGGCCACGATCATTGCCCGCGTGAACAGCCGGGCCGGTAGCGAGTACCAGTACATCAGCAGGCTGCTCCAGGCGTGCCCGCCGCGGTGATGACCCAGTTCGTGCGCCAGCACCGCCGCGAGGTGCTCCGGCGGCAGGTGGGTGAGCGCGTAGCGCGTGACGGTGACGATGTGTCCGGCCGCCGCACTCGCGTTGATCTGGTCGGTATCCTCCACCCACAGCCGATATGACGACGGCTCGATCTCGGCGCGCCGGGCCACCTGCCGCCACAGCGGCTCGAGCACCGCTTGCTCGCGGACCGAAGGCGGGCGCGCGCCGAACAGGCGGGTCGCGATCAGCGCTTCGAAACGGCTGTGGAAAATGAGTGCGCCGGACGCCACCCAGCAGGCGAGCACCAGCACCGTCGAGCTCAGCCCGGCGATCGGATAGGCGAGCACGCCGACCACGGCCGCGCTGTACGCGAGCCACGGCATGCCGAAGACGAGCTTCGCGATCGTGGAGACGTCGACCGTCCGCCCGCTCGGTCGCGCAGCGCCGCCGGGGCGGGCGGGACCGTAGTCGAGCGCCGCACCACGCCTGCCCGCATTCGGATGCACCGTTACGCGCGGATGTCTCGTCGGCCTCGGCCGCGCGACATCGTGGTTCGCGGGTTCGCGCCGGCCCTTCGGGCTCGCTGGCATGGCCCCCCTTGCGGTCAGTCACCCACGATCCAACATGTCATGAACGCATGAGGCAATGCCTTGGGTAGCCATGAGTTGGCCAACCCAGCTACGCGATGTTGCATCTCCGACCTCGGCGCGCCACCTTGCTCTCAATGGCATCACTAGTAACACTGTTCACAGGCGTAAGGAGACGCTCATGAGAACCGTTGCGCTTGTGGCCGGGGTCGTACTCACTCTTGCCGGATTGCCGTCCGTGGCTTCGGCCGAGCCGGAAGATCCGCTGCGCTATCCCGCGGGCTCGTCGGCCAACCGCGCCAACGGTCGCGCCTTCGACACCTGCGCCGCACCGTCGCTGTCGGCACTACGAGCGTGGGACGGCACGTCGCCGTACCGGACGGTCAACGTCTATTTCGGCGGTATCAACAGAGCATGCCGCCAGTTCAACCTCAGCACGTCCTGGGTTCGCGAGGCCACCGCGATGGGCTGGAAGCTGCTGCCCACGTACGTCGGCTATCAGCCCAGTTGCGTGTTCGGCAGCAAAGGCCTTCAGTTCACCGCCACGACAGCGGCATTGCGTGGTGTTTCGGACGGTCGGGACGCCGTGTCCGCGGCATCGGCGCTGGGCCTGCGGCCGGGCAGCGCGCTCTACGCGGACATCGAACACTACGACCGCCGCAACTCGGCGTGCCGCACGGCGGTGCGCCGGTACGTCTCCGCCTGGACGAAGACGCTGCACGACTCCGGGTACCTCGCAGGTGTCTACGTCCACCAGAGCTCCGGTCTTCGCGATCTCTCCGACACATACTACTCATCCCACTACGCACGGCCGGACGCGGTCTGGATGGCTCGGTGGGACAACGACCCGTCACTGACCGGCTGGCCCACCGCGCCGAACTGGCACTGGGCGTACCGCGCGCGCATCAAGCAGTATCACGGCGACCACTTCGAAAGCCACGGCGGTGTCCGGATCAACATCGACAGCAACTCGATCAACGCCCCGGTTGCGACGGTTGCCCAGCGATACCGCATCACCTCGAGAACCGGCCTCAATGCCCGCTCGGGCCCGTCGACCTCCTACCCGATCGTGGGTGGCTACTCGTCCGGTTCCCGGGTATCGGTCATCTGCCAGACCAGGGGCCAGAAGATCGACGGAACGCGGGTTTGGAACCGCCTCACCAACGGCAGCTGGGTGACCGACCGATACGTCGCCACGCCGAACAGCACCGGATTCAGCAGGGCAATTCCCAGGTGCACGTACCCCGGCCAGGTCACCGCATCGGCGCTCAACGCGCGCACCGGTCCCGGCCTGTCGTACTCGAAGAAGGGCAGCCCGCTTCCCCGTGGCGCGCTCGCGTACGTCGTCTGCCAGGACACCGGCAGCAAGGTCGAGACCTCGCGGGTGTGGAACAAGCTCATCGACGGACGCTGGGTCAGCGACTACTACGTCGCCAACCGCTCCAATCGCGGATTCAGCGCGCCGATCCCCCGCTGCCCCTGACCGTTTCGCCGCGGTGCGCGGTGGACGCCCGGGCGCTACTTTGCGCATTCCGTCGCGGGGCAAGTCTTGCTCCAAGCGGCGCGCGTCCGACGATGACGATCATCCGTGCGGGTCAAAATAATCCATGCGGGGCAAAATAACGCTCAGGCTGCGGATCTTGCCCGTTGACGTTCTTTTGGCCCGCACGGATTACTTTGCCCCGCACGGATGATCGACCTTCGGCCCCGCCGAGGGTGGCGCCGTGACGTCGCTCGTTCAACAGACTCCTCACGAGCCGGTTCTGCCCGCAACCACAAGTCCGGCCCGTTCTTCAGCCCAGGCCTTGACAGCGGCCGGATCGCGGTGCAGTATTCAACTGATAAGTTGTTCAACTGATTGGTTTACTTCGTGAGTGACGATCAGCTCAGTCGCACGTTCGGTGCGCTGGCCGACCCGACGCGCCGGGCGATCCTGGCCCGGCTCGCGGTCGGCCAGGCCACCGTCAACGAGCTGGCCGAGCCTTTCGCCATGAGCACACAGGCGATCTCCAAGCACCTGAAGGTGCTCGAGCAGGCCGGACTCATCTCGCGCAGCAAGGAGGCGCAGTGGCGTCCCTGCCGACTCGAGACCGCGCCACTCGACGACGCGACCGCCTGGATCGACCGTTACCGGGAGATCTGGCGGGACAAGCTCGACCGGCTCGATGCGGAGATCCAGAAGATCCAGTACCGGCGTACCGCTCCGGACGACACAGGAAGGACGAAGTCATGAGCAAAACCGAGGTCATCATCGAACCCGGGAAGCAGGACGTTGTGATCACACGAGTGTTCGACGCCCCGCGCGACCTGGTGTTCCAGACCATGTCCGACCCGGACCTGATCCCGAAGTGGTGGGGCCCACGTTCGACCACGACCGAGGTGGACACGATGGAGCCGCGCACCGGCGGCCGGTGGCGGTTCGTGCACCGCAGCGAGGGCCAGGAGTTCGGCTTCCACGGCGTCTACCACGAGGTGACGCCGAACGAGCGGGTCGTCCAGACCACCGAGTTCGAGCTAGCGCCCGGCCACGTCGCGCTGGAGACCATGACGCTGGAGGACGTCGACGGCAAGACCCGCTACGTCGCCCGAGCGCTCTACGACACCGTCGAGTCGCGCGACGCCGCGGTCCGGGCCGGTATGGAGGGCGGCATGCGTGAAACCCTCGACCGCCTCGGCGAGCTCGTCGAGCGCTGAACTCCTTCGGCTGCACTACCAGGCGCAGCGACATCACACCATGCATGCAGCCGTGGTGTGATGTTGCTGCGGGTGGTGAACGTGATCGAACGACACGGCGCGTGACGCATCTCACTTCGCTGAGAGCGAATACGCGTAATTGGACTAGTGCGGAACACAACCGGTCTGCTTCTATGTTGTTCGCACCACGTGGCTGGTGACGGGACAGCCAGAATGTGAGAGGAGCACCGTTGACCACTGCAGTAGCCCGGCCCGAACTCAAGGCCGTCGACCGCTGCGACAGCTGCGGCGCCCAGGCGTACGTTCGCGCGGTCATGCCCGGCGAGAGCGAACTGTTGTTCTGCGCCCACCATGGCCGCCGGCACGAAGCGAAACTGCGTCCGCTCACCATCGCGTGGGACGACCAGACCGAGAAGCTGTACAAGGAGCAAGCGTCCGTACCGGATGACGACCGCTAGAACCCGACCTGGCACGATGTCGCGGCATGGAGATGGAGACGGTCGCGGCGATCGGCGTCGGTGCGGCATTACTGGTCGGCCTGGCCGGCACCGTCGGCGCGCGGGTGCCCGGCGTGCCGCTCAGTTGGACGGCGACCATCGTATGGGCGTCCATTGACGGAACCCTGGTCGCGTGGATCGTCGTCGCCGCCGCGACCGTCCTGGCTCTTGCCAACTACCTGATCCAACATCGTCTGGCCGGCGGTGACTGGGCCGAGCTCGCGGTCGCCGACCGGTCGTGGATCATCGGCGCCGGCGCCGCGATCGCCGGTCTGCTGCTCGCCCGGTTGCCCGGCCTGATCTTCGGATTCGTCGGAGGGACGTACATCGCCGAGCGCCGGCGCCTGAACGCGGCGGGAACGGCGCGCAACGCTGCAAACCGGTCCGAAGCGACGCGGACCGCGGTTCTCTCCCCGGCAACCCTGGCCGAGTTCGTGACCGCCGCGGCTATCGGCGCGGCCTGGCTGGTCGCCTTCGCCGGCTGAGCCAGGACGCCATCAAGATTCCGGCGATCGCGCCGAACAGGTGACCCTGCCACGACACTCCGGGCTGGGTCGGCAGCAGGCCGGTGACGAGCCCGCCGTAGGCAAGGGCCACCAGAATGCCGATCACGATGTCGCGCGTGTGGCGGGTGAAGAATCCCCAAGCGACGAGGAACGCGGCGTATCCGTATACCAGGCCGCTGGCGCCGATGTGTACGGTGCCCGGAGCGGCGATCAGCCAGACTCCGAGCCCGCCGAGCACGATGACGCCGAACGTGACGGCCCAGTAGCTCTTCGACGCCCACACAACGAGCAGGCCCAGGATGACGAACGCCGTCGTGTTCGCGATGAGGTGGCCGAATCCGCCGTGCAGGAACGGCGCGGCGAGGATGCCGATCAGTCCTTCGTCGCTTCGCGGTTGGATGCCGTACTCGTCGAGATTCGCTTGCGGGGTGAACGCGTCGACGATCTCGGCCACCCACATGATCGCCACGACGAGCAGCGGGGCGGTCCAGAGCGCACCGGCTGGCTTGGGCGGAGCGGACGCCTCCGGTCTCGGACCGAGTGTCATGACATCACCTTGCCGGGCTGCTGATCCATGCTTCGTTCAACGCCTGGCCGGCGATCGTCCGTTCCCGTGATCACACCATCTAGCGTGCCACACGAGACGCGGCCGCACAGATCGGTCGCGCCCGCTACCGGGCACCGGCGGCGCTCGCATCGACTCCGCGCCGCGATGTCGGTGGGGACGGGTAACGTCACCGAACATGGCTGAACAAACCGCGGAGACGACCGGCACGGCAAGCGAGCTCCGGCCCGAGGCCGAACGCGCGTTGCAGGCGCTCGTCGGCCGGGCCGACGCGGCACTGCGCGAGGACCAGTGGCAGGCGATCGAGGCGCTCGTCGCCGAGCACCGCCGTGCCCTGGTGGTGCAGCGCACCGGTTGGGGTAAGTCCGCGGTGTACTTCGTCGCCACGATGTTGCTGCGGGCCCGCGGCGGAGCCGCAGATGTGACGTCCGGCGCCGAACGCGCCGGCCCGACGCTGATCGTCTCGCCGCTGCTCGCTCTCATGCGCAACCAGGTGGACGCGGCCGAACGCGCCGGCATCCGCGCCCGCACCATCAACTCGTCGAATGTCGAGCAGTGGCGCGCGATCGAGGACGAACTCCGTGCCGATGCGGTCGACGTGCTGCTGATCAGCCCGGAGCGGCTGAACAGCCCCGGGTTCCGCGAGGACGTGCTGCCCGGGCTCGCCGCCCGGCTCGGCCTGCTGGTGGTGGACGAGGCGCACTGCATCTCCGACTGGGGGCATGACTTCCGGCCCGACTACCGCCGGATCCGTGACGCGGTCGCCGCGCTGCGCCCCGGCATCCCGGTGCTCGCCACGACGGCAACGGCGAACGCGCGGGTCGTCGCGGACGTGGCCGAGCAGCTCGGCGACGACACCTTCGTGCAGCGCGGCTCGCTCGACCGCACCAGCCTGCGGCTCGGCGTGCTGAACCTGTCCTCCAACGAGAACCGGCTCGGCTGGCTTGCCGCCCATCTCGACGACCTGCCCGGCAGCGGAATCATCTACGCGCTCACCGTCGCGGCGGCCGAGGACCTCGCCGAGCACCTACGGGACAACGGGCACAACGTGCTCCCCTACACCGGCCAGAGCAACCCTGAGGACCGCCTGGCGGCCGAGTCGGCGCTGCTTTCCAACGACGTGAAGGCGCTGGTCGCGACATCGGCGCTCGGCATGGGGTTCGACAAGCCCGATCTCGGCTTCATCGTGCACGTCGGCGCGCCGCAGTCGCCCATCGCCTACTACCAGCAGGTGGGTCGCGCCGGACGGTCCGTGGAACGGGCCGACGTACTGCTACTTCCGGGCCGTGAGGACGTCGACATCTGGCGCTACTTCGCGAGCCTCGGCTTTCCCGCCGAGACCCATGTCCGCCGCGTGCTGGACGTGCTCGCCGAGTCGGACAAACCTCTGTCGACCGCTGCGCTCGAGGCCCGGGTCGAGCTGCGTCGCAACCGGCTCGAGCTGATGCTCAAGGTGCTCGACGTCGACGGCGCGGTACGGCGGGTCAGCGGCGGCTGGATGTCCACCGGTGAGCCGTGGGAGTACGACGGCGAGCGCTTCACGAGAGTTGCCGAGGAGCGCCGCAAGGAACAGGCCGCGATGCTCCGGTACATCCGTGGCGACTCGTGCCGCATGGAGTTCCTCCGGCGTGAGCTGGACGACCCGGACGCGGTGCCGTGCGGCCGATGTGACGTGTGCGCCGGGGCGTTCTACCCGGTTGACGTGCCGGACGCCGCGTCGGCAGCGGCCAGAACCACGCTGGCCCGGCCCGGCGTTGCCCTCGAGCCGCGCAAGATCTGGCCGCAGGCGATGCCTTCGCTGGGCGTCGACGTGCGCGGCAAGATTCCGCCCGAAGAACTCATGCTGCCCGGACGGGCCGTGGCGCGGTTCTCCGACCTCGGCTGGGGTCAGCGGCTGCGCGACCTGCTCGGCGTGGAAGGTCCGGATGGCGAGTGCCCCGACTGGCTTGTCGACCCGGTCATCGACGTGTTGCGCACCTGGGGATGGGACGACCGTCCGGGCGCGGTCATGAGCCTGCCGTCCCGGACCCGGCCGCAGCTGATCGGCTCGGTCGCCACCCGGATCGCACAGGTGGGACGGCTCCCCTACCTCGGCGGGCTGGGCTACGCACACGACGGCCCGATCGGCGATCGCGGCGGCAACAGCGCGTTCCGGCTCGCGGCGGTGTGGGACGCCTTCGCGGTGCCCCCGGATATGAAACCCGGCCTGGACGGGCTGAACGGCGCTCCGGTTCTGCTGGTGGACGACATCGCCGACTCGCGCTGGACGCTCACCGTCGCGGCCCGCGCGCTGCGCCTCGCCGGCGCACCCGGCGTGCTCCCGCTGGCCCTCGCCATCGACGGCTGAGCGATACCGCTCCGACCGCCGCGGCGTGCGAGAAGCTCACACCGATGTCGCATAATCCACTACGCCTGGACGTTCGGTGATCTTGGCGAACGTACGATGGGCGACATGGAACTCGCAACCGTCGACGAACTGCTGACCACCACCCGCGCAGTCCGCAAGCGGCTCGATCTCGACCGGCCGGTGCCGCCGGAGATCATCGAGGAGTGCCTCCAACTCGCCATCCAGGCGCCGACCGGCTCGAACGCCCAGCACTGGCGGTTCCTCGTCGTGACCGACGCCGCCAAGAAGGAGGCGCTCGCCAAGATCTACCGCACCGCCTGGGAAGCGCACTACGGCAGCCAGCGCCGCGAAGCACTGGCCGACACCGCCGGTGATCGTGCGGCCCAGCAGCGCCGCGTCGTCGAGTCGGCCGGCTATCTGGCCGACAACCTGCACCGCGTCCCGGTATTCGTCGTGCCGTGCCTGCTGGGCAGAGTCGACGGCGCATCGGCCGGCCAGTGGGCCGGGTTCCTCGGCTCGATCTTTCCTGCGGTCTGGTCGTTCCAGCTCGCGCTGCGCAGCCGCGGCCTCGGCTCGGTGCTGACGACGCTGCACGTCCACGGCGAGGCGGAGGCCGCCGATGTGCTCGGCATTCCGGATACCGTCACCCAGGTGGGGTTGATCCCGGTCGCGTACACCAAGGGCACCGACTTCAAGCCGGCCACGCGCCGTCCCGCCACCGAGGTGACGTACTGGGACGGCTGGAAGCAACCCCGCCAACCGGCCGACGACTGATCGCATCCGCCGGCGGCCGAACTGCCGCATACCGGTGATCCGAGATCGTTGAGGAGAATACGTAGATGCCGATTCCCAAAGTGGTCGCGCGGCTCAACCGGGTCGGCCTGAACCGCGTCGTCGTGCGCATTGCGCCCTTCCTGCCCGGCTTCGGAGTGATCGTGCACGTGGGACGACGGTCGGGACGCACGTACCGCACACCGGTGAACGTCTTCCGCCACGGACAGCGGTACGTGGTCGCGCTGACCTACGGGCCCGATGTCGACTGGCTCAAGAACGCGCAAGCTACCGGCGGGTGTGAACTCGAGACCCGGCGCCGCCGGCTGAAGCTGGGCCCGCCGCACGTCTATCGGGATACCGGCCGCAACGACGTGCCCGCCCTGACCGCCCACATGCTGGTTCTGTTGAAGGTAGCCGACTTCGCCGCCTTCGACGTCGTCGCGGACTGATACGGGTGACCGCGACGCCCGACTCCCCTCGGTGGCTTTACGCGGAGCGGCGACCCTGGGCACGCTGCTCCCGCTCACCCGCGACGCTCCGGCGTGCCTCCCGTTTGCCGCGCGCGATCTCGGTCGCGAGGGCGTCGAGCGGCTGCGCGAACGGGCCGGCCGGATCCGCGAGCCGGTCGAGCCACGCGTGCGCCGCGTCCAGCCCGGCCTCGTTGATCGCGTAGAGTCTGCGCGTGCCGTCGGACCGGACGTTGACCAGCTTGGCCTCGCGCAGAACCCTGAGATGCTGCGAAACCGCGGGCTGTGAGATCGGCGCCCGCGCCCGCATCGTCTCCACGACCTTCCCTGCTGCGCTTTCGCCCGAGGCCAGCACCTCGAGGATCTGACGGCGCGTGGAGTCCCCCAGAGCCTCGAAGATGCGCTCAGCCATTGGCTACTCCCCTGATGCGTCCTCCGGTGGTGTCGTGTAGAAGCCGACGGCGCGCTCAGCGGCTGCGTCGGCCTGCCCGCGCTCATCACCAGCCGCAACCGCCGCGTCTGCCCAGACCGCAGCCGCCCGCCGGACGAACGTGACGCCGTCCGGGGAGACTGGGAATGCCAGCGCCTCGTCCTTGTCGACCGGCGCGCCGGATTCGAGGTGCAGGCCCAGCCCCATCAAGGCGAGATCCCAGCCGAGGCCGACGGCGCCGGGGCCGAACTGCTCCCACATCTCGGGATCGACGTGGGCCTCATGGGCAAGCTCGAGCAGCGTGCCCTTCTCAGCCGGGTACAGCGAGACCTCGAGCCACGACATCATGTCCCCGAACTCCCACGTCACAGCGAACGACTTCGGCTCTTCGCAGCGTTCGACGACTCCCCCGGCATTGCCTTCGAGCTGGTACCGGCCGCCTACCTCGAGGTCGCCGCTGACCGGCAGGAACCACCGGGGTAGCCGCTCGCGATTGGTCAGTGCATCCCAGAGGTCTGCCTGGTCGGTCGGATAGGTCCGCCGGGCAACGGCGATCTTCGTCGGGGCACCGTCCCGCTCGCCGTTGCGTATCTCGCGCGTCACCAGCTCGGCCGTGGCGATCGCATCGATGTTCATGGTTACATCCTTTCATAAGTAAATACTTATATTAGACGATAACCCTTACCGGTATTCGACGCAAGAGGGCTGACAGAGTGGTGGTCCCGCCACGCATAGGCTCGGCCGTGTGGCGGGCTCACCGTGGTCCATCTCGTCTGGAGGGAGCCTGATGAAGTACATGTTGCTGATCTGCGGGGACGAGACCGCCGCGGAGCACGCCAACGACGGCTGCGGCGAGTGGGGTGAGGAGATGCTCCGCCGTGGTGTGCTTCAAGGCGGCGGCGGGCTACGTCCACCGGACGAGGCCGCCACGGTTCGAGTGCGCGACGACGAGGTCCTCCTCTCGGACGGACCGTTCGCCGAGACGAAGGAACAGATCGGGGGTTACTGCCTCATCGAGTGTGCCGACATGGACGAGGCGGTCGAGATCGCTGGCAAGCATCCGGCCGCCGGCTACGGAACGATCGAGATCCGGCCGCTCCTGGAACCGTGACGAACGACACCGAGGCCGCCCTGGACCAGGCGTTTCGCGCCGAATGGGGCCAGGTCGTCGCTACCTTGATCGGCTCCACCGGCGATTGGGACCTGGCCGAGGAGTGCGCGCAGGAGGCTTTCGCCCTGGCTGCCCAACACTGGCCGCGGGACGGCGTCCCACGTAGGCCTGGCGCGTGGCTGACGACCGCCGCCCGCCGGCGAGCCATCGACCGGCAACGCCGCGAAGCACTGGCCGCCGCCAAACTCCGCGAAGCGGCGACCACCCGGCCGGCATCCGATCAGGGGCCGGACGGCAGCGGGGTTACGGACGATCTCCTGCGGCTGATCTTCACGTGCTGCCACCCCGCACTGCCGCTGGCGGCCCGCGTCGCGCTCACCCTCCGTACCGTTGCCGGGCTGACCACTGCCGAGATCGCTCGCGCCCTTCTTGTCAGCGAGCAGACGATGACCAAGCGGCTCAGCAGAGCCAAGCAAAAGATCAAGGACGCCCGCATCCCCTACTCTGTGCCTCCTGCGCATCTGCTCCCCCAGCGGTTGCCCGCAGTGCTGGCCGTGCTCTACCTGCTGTTCAACGAGGGATACTCGGCGACGGCCGGCACCGACATGGTGCGGCAGAGTCTCACGTCCGAGGCGATTTGGCTGGCGCGGGTGCTCGGGAGGCTGATGCCCGAGGAGCCGGAGATACCTGGGTTGCTCGCCTTGATGCTACTTCAGGACGCCCGGCGCGCGGCTCGACTCAACAGCGCAGGCGAGCTGGTCACCCTCGAGGAGCAGGACCGCCGCCGCTGGGACCAGGACGCGATCAGCGAAGGCGTACGGCTCCTCGATGACGCGTTGGCGCTTGGTCGGCCGGGTAAGTACCAGCTCCAGGCTGCCATCGCCGCCTGCCACGCCACCGCAGCCGGCCCGGACGACACCGACTGGCGCCAGATTGCCGCGCTCTACGGCGAGCTCGCGCGCCGTGTGCCCTCACCGATCGTCGAGCTGAACCGGGCGGTGGCCGTCGCCATGGCCGACGGGCCCGCCGCCGGTCTACGCATCGTCGACCGACTCGAACGGTCAGGCGAGCTGGCCCGATACCACTTGCTACCCGCGACCCGGGCCGACCTGCTGCGCCGGCTCGGCGAGACCAGAAGTGCCGCCGGGGCGTACCGTGCGGCGCTCGATCTTGTCACGGCGGAGCCCGAGCGCCGATACCTCGAACGCCGGCTCGCCGAAGTCACCGGCGGCTGATCCCGATCGGGTGTCCATCTGCGGTCCGCTCGTTCGTCGGTAGGGCGAAACCAACAGCGATGATTGGAGAACACGGTGGGCGATACCGATATCAGGGATACGGTCGCGGCCGAGCGCCACGACTTGGCGACCATGCTCGCCGGTGTGCCCGCAGATGCGTGGGACGCCCCGAGCCTGTGCGCCGGCTGGCGGGTGCGCGAGGTCGTGGCGCACCTGACGATGCCGTTTCGCTACTCGATGCCGCGCGTGATCGCCGAGGTGATCCGGGCGCGCGGCAACTTCAACCGGATGGCCGATCGATGTGCTCGTCGCGACGCCGCTGAACTCTCAGCAGACGAACTCACCGCGTCCATGAGGGACAACCTGCGGCATCCGTGGAAGCCTCCAGGTGGCGGGTATGAGGGTGCGTTGAGTCACGACGTCATCCACGGCCTCGACATCACCGTGGCACTCGGCGTCGACCGCGAGGTTCCCAAGGACCGGCTGCGCATGGTCCTTGACGGCCTCTCACCCAAGAGCGTCAGATTCTTCGGAACCGACCTGGACGGTGTGGAACTTCGGGCGGACGACATGGACTTCACCTACGGGTCGGGCGAGCCGCTGTACGGCGCGGCTCAGCACCTCCTGCTGGTGATCTGCGGCCGCACGCTACCGGCGGGATTGCTCCGCGGTACACCCAGCGAGCGGTACACCCGCACCTGAACGGCT
>DASUTB010000023.1:0-133937 GCA_036374835.1 Jiangellaceae bacterium
CACCCGGCAGCCACTGTGCGCCGGACGCATGCCTGCACTGGGGACTGATCCAGGGTGCGTCATACCTGGATCCGTTGCGCCTGGTCACCGGGGCCGGCCCGCCGCGTCTGCTCCCGCTCGGCGACGACGCACTGCGACCACCACTACCGCGTCCCGCGCCGGCGACAGGTGTTGTATCCGGCCGTGCGGAAACGGACGTCACGGCTCTGGCTGCGGTCGGCGCGCTGGCCGGCCTCAGGAGCGTTCGGCCATGACGGACACATGGCACGAGTATGCTAGCGACATGCCCCAGAAGAGCTCCATCGCCGTCACTACCGAAACCAGGCAACGGCTGCGGCAGCTTGCCGAGGAGCACTTCCCCGGCAAGACCCTCAACGACGTGCTGGCTCTGATCCTCGACGACTTCGAGCACCATCTTGAGGAACGGCGCCGGCGCTACCTGGCCAATGCCGGGTTGATGGCAGAGCTGCAACGCCGCCGCGACGAAGCGGACGAGAAGGGCTGGCGCTCCACCGAGGACATCCTCGCCTACCTGGCCACGCGCATGAACGACGAGCAGTCCGCGGCGTGATCTATACCCTCATCTGGGTGCCGGCGTTCATCGACGACCTCAAGTCGCTGCCGACCGACGCAGCGACGGCGGTAGCAAACAACGTCATGGGTTTGGTCCACGACCCACGTCCGGCAACCCGAACCGTTCTGGAGCTCGACGACGATCTCTACGTGCTCCACGTCGGCGACTACGACGTCCTGTACGACATCACCGGGCTGACAATTCGGGCACTGCTCGTCACCAAGCGCTCCATGGTGTGATGTCGCTACGCCTCGAGGCAACTAGGCGCTACGTAGCTTCACCAGGGTTGCATGCATGGTGAAGCTACGTGAGTCATGCCGAACGTGATCAATCGACAGGTGTCAGGCGCGGGGGTGGGCTTGCTGGTACGCCTTGCGAAGCCGGTCGACCGAGATGTGCGTGTAGATCTGGGTCGTGGCGAGGGACGCGTGACCCAGCAGTTCCTGCACGCTGCGCAGGTCGGCGCCGCCGTCGAGCAGATGAGTGGCCGTAGAGTGCCGGACACCGTGTGGGCCGATCTCCGGTGCCCCGTCCACAGCTCGCACCTTGGCGGCCACGATGTCGCGCACCGCCCGCACACCGAGCCGGCCGCCGCGGGCGCCGACGAACAGCGCCGGGCCTGCTGTGCGGATCAGCTCGGGACGGCCGCGAACCAGCCAATGGTCGAGGGCGGCGGCGGCCGGCGCCCCGAATGGGACGCTGCGCTCTTTGCGGCCCTTTCCGAGTACTCGGACCACGCGCCGCTCCGCGTCGACGTCGTCAACGTCGAGCCCGCACAGCTCGCTGACCCGGATGCCGGTCGCATACAGCACCTCCAGCACGGCCCAGTCGCGAATCGCGACCGCGTCACCGGTCTCGGCGGCCTGGGCCGCTGCGGCCAGCACCGCCTCGAGCTGGCCGGCCCGCAGCACGCCGGGAAGCGTCCGTCCCGTCTTGGCGACGGCCAGCGCCGCACCGACATCGGCCGGCAGGTGACCGCTGCGGGCCGCCCACGCGGTGAACACCCGCACCGCGGACGCGCGCCTGGCCAGCGTCGCCCTGGACCGCCCGCGGGACCGCTGGGCGGCGAGCCAGCTACGCAACGAGGCAAGGTCGAGGTCGGCGAACTGCGTCTTGCCCATCCGCACCAGGTGCTCGGCCAGGCTCTCCATGTCGCCTGCATAGGCGCGCACCGTGTGCTCGGAGCGGTCGCGCTCGGCCGCGAGATGTTCGGTGAAATCATCGATCACGGCTCGCATCGACGCAGGCAGCGAGTCGCTCATGAGCCAACGGTGCGGTGCTGCAGTGCCAAGGTCAAGCACCGCCACGCACCATGGCTACGCGGAACATTCAGGCGCTCGGCCGCACCAGACGCCAACCCGTTGCAGTTCGGGTCACGAGCTCGGCCTCGGCGAGTGACGCCAGCGACGCCAGGCACCGTCGCGCCGTCATGCCGGTGGCCCGGCACAGCTCATCCACCGTGGTGGCTCCGCTGCCGGGAACCGCCTCGTAGATGTCGCGCTCGTCCTCGGAGAGGCGATCGAGCACGGTATCCGGCTCACGGTCGTCCGGCGCGGCGTCGGTTCCGTAGGCGCCGACGAGATCGGCTATCTCCACGGCATTGGTGACGACCGTCGCGCCCGACTCACGAGCGAGCTTGTGGCAGCCGGCGGACAGGGCCGACGTCACCGGGCCTGGGACGATGCCGACCGGGCGGTTCAGCTTGCCCGCCCATTCGGCCGTGCTCAGCGCACCGGAGCGGCGGGCGGCCTCCACCACGATCGTGCCGGCGGTCAGCGCTGCAATCAGCCGGTTGCGTTTGAGAAAGCCGGGGCGGGACGGCGGCACGCCGGGCGGCCGCTCGGTCATGACCAGCCCGTCGGCGGTGATCCGCTCCAGCAGATCGGTGTGGCCGCGCGGATACGGCACATCGACGCCGCAGGCGAGCACGGCGATCGTCGGACGGCCGGTCGCGAGTGCACCCCGATGGGCGGCGCCGTCGATGCCGTACGCACCGCCCGACACGACCGTCCAGCCTGCTGCCGACAGGTCCGCGGCCAGTTCGGAAGCCACCGACCGGCCGTACGACGTCGCCGCCCGTGCGCCCACGATGGCCACCGAGCGCCCGGTCAGCCTCGGCAACTCGCCCGGCCCGCGCACCCAGATACCGAATGGCGGCGGCACGGCGTCGCTCGCCTCGAGTGTCGCGGCCATGGTGGTGAAGCACTCCGGCCACTCCTGATCACCTGGGCAGACGAATCGGGCACCGATCCGATCGGTCTCGTCCAGGATGCGGCGGCCGTCGACGTAGCCGAGCCGCCGCTGTACCCGCCGGTCCTTGTCGATCTTGTCCGGTGCGCCGCGCCGCAAGACCGCGACCATGTCCTGCGGTCCGACGCTCTCCGTGCCACGGGCGATGCGTACCGAACCGGGCTCGACCGCCGCCGCCAGGGCCGCTCTCGCGGCACGCTCGTCGTCCGAGCACGACCCGACCGCGTCCCGCAACCTGAGTTCGGCCTGCTCAGCTGTCACATCTGCCTCCCCATCCGCAGCCCGGCCGCCTCGTTCACATCGTTGCTGGTCGGCGCGTCGTGCCCTTCGAGGTCCGCGATCGTCCAGGCGACGCGCAACACCCGGTCGGCGCCGCGCGCGGACAACGTGCCCTTCTGGACGTACCGGTGCAGTTGCTCGACCGCGGCCGCCGACGGAGCGAAACGACGTCGAATCACCGGCCCGGGCACGTCCCCGTTGACCCGCCAGGCGCTGCCGGCCAGCCGCTTTCCGGCCCGTTCGCGGGCCTCGGCGACCCGGTCCGCGATGATCTTGGTGGGCTCGGCTGCGGCCAGATCATCCTCGAACGTGGCCAGGTTCGGCGCCTGGACGCTGAGCTGCAGGTCGATGCGGTCACGCATCGGCTCGGAGATCTTGTTCTGATACCGGCGCACCGTGTCCGGCGGGCAGACGCAGTCGCGCTCCGTGCTGCCGTGAAACCCGCACTTGCACGGATTCGCGGCAAGGACCAGCTGGAACCGCGCCGGTAGCGTCGCCGCCGCCTCGACGCGGGCGATCGCCACCTCGCCGCTCTCCAACGGCTGGCGCAGCGACTCGAGCACACCGGCGCGGAACTCCGGCGCCTCGTCGAGGAACAGCACGCCACGGTGCGCGACCGACGCCGCGCCAGGCCGGATCACCCGCCCGCCGCCGCCCACCACGGCGGCAACGGACGCCGAGTGGTGCGGCGCGGCCAGCGGGGGCCGCGTCACGAGCGGCTGATCCGCGGCGAGTACGCCGGCCACCGAATGGATCGCCGTCACCTCGAGCGATTCGCCGGCCTCGAGGTCGGGCAACAAGCCGGGCAGCCGGGTGGCCAGCATGGTCTTACCCGCGCCCGGCGCGCCGGTGAACAGGACGTGGTGCCGGCCGGCCGCGGCGATCTCGACGGCCCGTTTGGCCTCGATCTGCCCGGCGATCTCGTTCATGTCCACCGTCTCGCCGCCGACCGCGGTCTGGGCCGGCGGGTCGTCCGTTTCGTCGTCCGGCTCGTCCGGCACCGGTTCGCCGCGCATGAGAGCGAGCAGGTGCCCAAGCGACCGCACGCCGAGCACCGACATGTCGGGCACGAGACGGGCCTCGGCCACGTTGGCGGCGGGCACGACCACTCGCGTCAGTCCGGCCGCCGACGCGGCCAGCACGGCCGATAGGACGCCGCGCACCGGCCGAACGCGGCCGTCCAGGGCCAGCTCACCGATGTAAACGACGTCGTCGGTCGCGACCGGCGGGACGTCCCCCTCCGCGGCCAGGATCGCCACTGCCAGACCGAGGTCGAACTGGCTGCCTCGCTTCGGCAGCCACGCCGGCGAGAGGTTGACGGTGATCCGCTGTAGCGGCCACTCCTCGTTGCTGCTGAGCACCGCGGCGCGAACTCGTTCGCGCGCTTCGTTGAGCGACACGTCCGGCAGGCCGACCATGTAGAAGCCGGGCATACCCCCGATGTGCACCTCGATGTCGATGACCGCGCCCTTGACACCGATCAGCGTGACGCTGCGTGTGGTCGCCAGCTTCATCAGAACGCACCCCGGACGTGCTCGACCTCGCCGAGCCCGCGGCGCGAGCGGTGCACGGCGATGACGTCGAACCGCAGCGGCGTATCGACCCGTCCGAACTCGCCCAGCCACCTTTGGCCGAGGGTGCGCAAGCGGGCGGCCTTCTCCCGAGTGACCGCATCCAGTCCCGATCCGAACCCCTGACCGGTGCGCGTCTTCACCTCGCATATGACGACCGTCTCGCCGTCCAACGCGACGATGTCGATCTCACCGTCCGGGCAGCGCCAGTTGCGGGCCAAGATGATGTACCCGGCCTCGGTCAAGTACTGCGCCGCCACGTGCTCTCCGTACGCGCCGACCACGTCCTTGATTCGCATCGGCATCACCTCCACGCACGAGCGTGGCGGCATGCGGCGACGCGAGGCGACGGTCCCGAGCGAGATTGTGGATAACTACCCCCGGTTGCGTCGACGTGTCAGAAGTGAGGACACTCACCGAGGGTGGCAACCCATTCGTGTCCGGTTCTCGTAAGCTCGGCAAGGTGAGCATGAAGCCTCGTCCCGTCATTGTGCGCCGTGACGCCGGTATGTACGGATACGAGAGGACGCTCGCCCGGCTCGGGCTTGCACCTGTGGCCGGAACCGACGAAGCGGGCCGCGGCGCCTGCGCAGGACCGCTCGTCGTCGCGGCGGCGGTATTGCGTCCCGGCAAGTCCGGGCAGATTCCGGGGCTGGCCGACTCGAAGCTGCTGACACCGAACGCGCGGGAGCGGGTGTACGACGCCGTGGTAGCTCGCGCCGCGGCATGGTCGGTCGTCGTCGTCCCACATACCGAAGTCGACCACCGTGGACTTCACGTGACGAACGTCGAGGCGATGCGGCGCGCCCTCGCCAAGCTCGACGTCACACCCGGCTACGTACTGACCGACGGCTTTCCGGTGAACGGTCTCGGCGTACCCGGACTCGCGATGTGGAAGGGCGACCAGGTCGCGGCGTGTATCGCGGCCGCGTCGGTGCTCGCCAAGGTCACTCGAGACCGCATCATGAACGAGTTGCACGAGCAGTGGCCGGAGTACGACTTCGCCAATCACAAGGGCTATGTCACGTCCGAACACCAGTCTGCGCTCGACGTGCTCGGTCCCAGCCCGGTACACCGGCGGTCCTATGCGAACGTCGAGCGGGTGGTCCGGATCCATCAGACGGGCAGAATGGCGGTTGCGGCACGGCCGGATTCCGGCGACCGCGTCCAGGCGCGAGAGAGAGGACAGGCCGATGAGTGCTGAAGATCTCGAGAAGTACGAGGCCGAGATGGAACTGTCGCTCTATCGCGAGTACCGCGACGTGGTCAGCCTGTTCGACTACGTCGTCGAGACCGAACGGCGCTTCTACCTCACGAACAACGTCGACATGCAGGTACGCAGCGACGCCGGCGAGGTCTACTTCGAGGTGACGATGAGCGATGCCTGGGTGTGGGACATGTATCGCCCGGCCCGGTTCGTCAAGAACGTCAAGGTCGTCACATTCAAAGACGTGCACGTCGAGGAGCTGTCCAAGAGCGACCTCGAGGTTCCACCCAAGGAATGACAGCGGCTTCGGAGCTTTGCGTGATCATTCTGAGGGAACGTTGTCGAAGACGCCGTCGTCGTCCAGCCCGTCCCATCGCGAGAGCGGCCACGCGATCGCGAAGGCGCGACCGACGATGGCATCGCCCGGCACCGTCCCGTTGATCCGGGAGTCGCCAGAATTGGAGCGGAAGTCGCCGAGCACGAAGTACTCGCCTTCGGGAACCTCGATGTCGAACTCGGTGAGCGAGGCATCGCCGCCTTGCCGTAGGTACGCCGTCTCGTCGACGGCGATCCCGTTCACCTCGATCTGCCCGGCGTCGTTGCAGCACATGACGGTGTCACCGCCCACGCCGACGACCCGCTTGATCAGGTGGCCGTGCGCCTCCTCCGGCAGCACGCCGACGAAGGTGAGCGCGTCCCTGATCGCGCCACCGACGCCGTCGCTCTCGGTGGGACGGTCCGCGAGCCAGCCGTTCGGATCCTCGAAGACGACGATGTCGCCGCGTTCCACTTCGCCGAACCGGGTAGTCAGCTTGGACACCAGCACCCGGTCACCCTCCTGGAGCGTGTCCTCCATCGACTGGGAAGGGATGAGAAACGCCTGTACGAGGAAGATCCGGACGAGCGTGGCGATGATCAATGACAGGCCGATGACAATCACGAACTCGCGGGCGATGGCCGCGACGCCGCCGCGTTTGGCCGGCTTCCTCGACCGTCGTCCCTCGCGCGGCGGCGTGTCCTCAGCCACAAACTCTCCCATGTAAGTCCCCGTCTACTGGCCGCACGCACCGGGGAACCGGCCCGCGTTCACGGCCTTGACGGTATCGTGCGGCCGCCACCGGCGCGCGCCCGGGCACGCCGAAAGGCGGAGCCATGGGAGTCAGGCGTTCGCGCGCTTCTCGCGAATCTTGGCGGCCTTACCGCGCAGGTTGCGCAGGTAGTACAGCTTGGCGCGACGTACGTCGCCGCGCGTCGCCACCTCGATCTTGTCGATCACCGGCGAGTGGACCGGGAAGGTCCGTTCGACGCCAACGCCGAAGCTGATCTTGCGAACGGTGAACGTCTCGCGAACGCCGCTGCCCTGGCGGCGAATCACGACGCCCTGGAAGACCTGAATACGGGAGCGGTTGCCCTCGACGACCCGGACGTGAACCCTGAGCGTGTCGCCGGCGCGGAACTCCGGAATATCGTCACGGAGGCTGGCGGCATCGACGGCGTCGAGCGTATGCATGATGTGTTCGCTTCCTCGCTGGTGCCACAGGTCACCCGCGGAACGATGAATCTTTCCTCGAACGTGCGCCCGGACGGCTGCGGCCACACTCCCCCTGTGGCAGGGGCAGCTGCAAGCCGGGCAGCGATCTAGTGTGCCACAGAGCGCCGCGCATGTACCAATCCGGTGGGCTGGACGACCCAGCCGAGATCGGCGAGCACTGCCCGGTCATGCTCGTCCAGGTCCGCCGGATCCAGCTCGGCGATCAGGTCCGGCCGGCGCTCCGCGGTACGGTGCAGTGCTTGGTCCCGCCGCCAGCGCGCGACGTTGCCGTGGTGTCCGGACAGCAGGACGTCGGGGACGGCGCGCCCGCGCCAGCTCAGCGGCTTGGTGTAGACGGGGTACTCCAGCAGCCCGTCGGCGAATGACTCCTCCCGCAGCGACTCCGGGTTGCCCAGCACGTCCGGCAGGAGACGAACGACCGCTTCGGTGATGACGAGTGCGGCCACCTCGCCGCCGTTGAGCACGTAGTCACCGATCGACACCTCGGTGACGGGCATCCGCATCGCGGCGTCTTCGGCGACCCGTGCGTCGATGCCCTCGTACCGCCCGCACGCGAAGATGAGCCACGGCTCGTCGGCCAGCTCGGCCGCCATCTCCTGGGTGAACGGCCGCCCGGACGGTGTGGGTATGACCAGCTGCGGCTCCGGGCCGCTCGCGTCGTTCCGATCGCCGCCGTCCGCGCCGGACGCGACGGCGTCGAGCGCGCGCCCCCACACATCTGGCTTCATGACCATGCCGGCACCGCCACCGTACGGCGTATCGTCGACCGTGCGGTGCCGATCGGACGTCCATGCCCTCAGGTCATGCACGCGGATGTCCAGCACACCGGCCTCGCGCGCCTTGCCGACGAGCGACAGGTTCAGCGGGTCGAAATACTCCGGGAAGATCGTGATGATGTCCATCCTCACGGCTGCGTGCCTCCGGTATCCCGCGCATCCAACAGTCCGCCCGGCGGGTCGATCACGACCCGGCGCCCGGCCAGGTCCACTTCGGGAACGATCTGCGCCACGAACGGCACCAGGATCTCACGGTCGTCCGCTCCGCGAACCGCCAGCAGTTCCTGGCCGGGCAGGTGAACGACCTCGGCGATCTCGCCGACCGGTGCGCCGTCCACCGTGACCGCCCGCAGCCCGACCAACTGGTGGTCGTAGAACTCCTCGGGATCGTCCGGACGCTCCCGCGGGTCGACGTTCGCCAGGAGGCGGACACCGCGCAGCCGTTCGGCCGCGGTCCGGTCGGGCACGCCGGTGAACCGGACGAGCAGCCGTCCGCCGTGCCAGCGCATGCCGGCAACCGTGAGCGGGCCGGCGGCCTCCGGATCGGTATGCAGCTGCGCGCCCGCACCGAAGCGAGTGGCCGGATCGTCCGTGCGCGGCTCGACGGTCACCTCGCCGCGAATGCCGTGCGTCCGGCCGATCCGCCCGACCAAAACCATGATCATGTTCATTCACCGTGCTATATACACGCTAAATGAACATGATCACGGGAGGACGGCTAGCGCTCGTCGACGTCGACGAAGTCGACGCGAACTCCGTCGTCGGCGAGCGCACTGATCACCGTACGGAACGCGGTCGCGGTACGCCCGCCCCGTCCGATGACCTTGCCCAGATCGTCCGGGTGAACGCGTACCTCGAGCAGCTGACCCTGACGGCGCCGGCGCGTACGGACGGTCACATCGTCCGGATTGTCGACAATGCCCCGGACCAGGTGCTCGAGGACGTCCGCCAGCACAGCGCTCAGCTCTCTTCGGCCGGTGCGTCAGCCGCTTCGGCGTCCTTGGCCGCAGCCTCTTTCGCAGCGGTCTTCTTGGCCGGAGCCTTCTTGGCCGGAGCCTTCTTCGCAGCGGTCTTCTTGGCCGGAGCCTTCTTGGCGGCGGTCTTCTTAGCAGGCTTGGCGTCGTCGGCCGTCGCTTCGTCCGTCGCCGACTCTTCCGCCTTGGGTGCGGCCTTCTTGGCCGCCTTCTTGGCCGTCTTCTTCCTCGCACCGGCCTCGCTCTTGGCCTCGTCCTTGTGGACCTCGGCAAGCAACGCGTTGTACTTCTCGCTCTTGTCCGCCTTCGCCTCGGCGGTCTTCAACGTGCCTTCCGCGCCGGCGAGGCCCTTGAACTTCTGCCAGTCGCCGGTCACCTTCAGCAGCGCGAGGACCGGCTCGGTCGGCTGGGCACCGACGCCGAGCCAGTATTGCGCCCGCTCAGAGTTGACGTCGATGAGGCTTGGGTCCTCTTTCGGGTGGTACTTGCCGATCTCTTCGATGGCACGACCGTCCCGCTTGGCGCGCGCGTCCGCGACGATGATGCGGTAGTGCGGGCTGCGGATCTTCCCCATCCGCTTTAACTTGATCTTGACAGCCACGGGTGCTGGATACTCCTGTAAATGAGTTCGGGTGAGCCGCCGTCGCCGGGTGGGGCACCGGATCGGACGCCTCGGGTGGACGCGGCGATCGCGGGTGAGAGGGTCCGCACGGTCGCCGGTTCAGCGTGCCATTGTGCCAGACTCGGACGCCTTCGTGCCAACTACCACCGGGCCGCACTACCCGACGACCCGGCCGCGAAGCACGATCCGCTCGGGATTGAGCAGCAGATCGGGATCGATCGTCGGATCGGCCGGGTACACGCACAGGTCCGCGGAGTCACCGTCGGCCAGTTCACCTGAGCCGCCGGTCAGATACGCGCGGGCGCGCCAGGAAGCCGCCGCGACCGCGTCCGGTGCCGGAATACCCGCCTTGACCAGCTCCAGCACCTCGCGCGCGATCAGGCCGTGCGGCAACTGGCCGCCCGCGTCCGTGCCGGCGAATACCGGCACGCCGGCCTCGTAGGCGCTGCGAATCGTGTCGAAGCGGCGCTCGTGCAGCCGGCGCATGCGCTCGGCGTACCGCGGGAACTTCTCCTCACCCTGCGCCGCGTACTTCGGAAAGTTGGCGATATTGATCAGTGTCGGAACCAGCGACACCTGACGTTCGGCCATCACCGCGATCAGGTCGTCCGACAGGCCGGTGCCGTGCTCGATGCCGTCGATGCCGGCCGCAAGCAGATCGGGCAGCGCGTCCTCACCGAATACGTGCGCGGTCACGCGGGCGCCGTGCTCGTGAGCCCGCTTAATCGCCCCCACGAGAGCGTCCCGCGGCCAGCACGGCCCCAGATCACCGGCTTCCCGGTCGATCCAGTCGCCGACCAGCTTGACCCAGCCGTCACCCTGTTTGGCCTCCTGCACCACGTACGCCTCTAGCTCATCCGGCTCGATCTCCCAGCCGAAGTTGCGCAGGTAACGCTTCGTTCGCGCGATATGCCGGCCGGCGCGGATGATCCGCGGCAGATCCGCTCGATCGTCGATCCACCGGGTATCCGCGGGCGAACCCGCGTCCCGCAGCAGCAGCACACCGGCGTCCCGGTCGGCCACGGCCTGCTGCTCGGCCTCGGAACGCGGGACGGCGCCCTGCGCGTCGAGCCCGACATGGCAATGCATGTCGATGAGCCCAGGCAGGATCCACCCGGACCCGACGGTCTCGGCTCCTGGGACCGGCTCGAACGTCACCAGCCCGTCCCTGATCCAGACGTCCCGGTGGTTCCGCTCGGGCAACAGCACGCCGCGCACGTGCAGCGGTTGGGTCATGACGTCCGACCATAGCGCCGCCGCCTGCCGGCGCGACACGAGCGTCCGGCGATATGGGTACCGGGCGATCACCATTCCTAGCCGTCGCGCCGTTCGCGTCGCGACGGCCGCGCGTGGTCGCGCATGGCCTCGCCGTAGACCTTCCCGAACTGCCGCGGATCGACCGGGCTTTGGAGTGCGGTCTCGATCAGCCGCGCCAGCGAGTAGCCCGGATCGCTGCGCAGCGAACGCTCGACCGCGACGTTGCCCAGCGCTCCGTCGCCGTCCAGGTAGGCCACGCTCGCGAGCATCGCGCAGATCGGCGCGGCGTCGTCGTCCAGAGCACGTTGCGCCAGTGCGGTGAGCAGGGCCAGCAGGGCTCGGCGGTCATCGTCGTCGGCGCCCCACCCGATGACCGCGTCCCTGGCCAGAACATCGGTGAAGCCGACCAGTGCCCGGCACGCCTCCGCGTCATCGAGATCGGTCCGGCCGGATTCGAAACGCTGTAGCAGCGTGTCGGTCAACTCCAGCGTCCGCGCGCGGGCGCCGTCAATGCCGTCGGCTTCGAGTTCGTCGGCGAACATCTTGACCGCTTCTCGGTAGCGCTGGTCGAGGTCGACCTCGCGTAGTGCGACCGGCCCCTTGACGCTTTGCTCCAGGTGCTGGCGGTCGGGCCGGACGACGCGTCCGCACAGCGCGGTCAACGCCTCGACCTCGGCCGCCGGTCCGGTGAGTTCGTCCGGCAGCGGTGTGCCGTCCACGGGATTGATGTCGTCACGGTCGTACGACCACCAGCGTCCGGCGCGGACGAGCAGCAGGTGGAGGTAGCCGATACCGTACCGGCCGAGTTCACGGATCGTGTTGTCGACCAGTGCCTGACGTGGCAGCTCGCCCTCGCTGTCCGGCGCTTCGGTGAAGCAGACGACCATGACACCGCAGGCGTCGCGGGCGACCGCACGCGCCGCGACATCAACGGCGAGGCCGGGCTCGTCCTCCGGAGTGGGCGGTAGGTCGTAGCGCAGGGTGAGGTCCTGTCTCTTGCGCTCACCCCGCATGCACATGACCACCATGCTTTCGCTGGGATGGAATCCGACGATGGCTGGAAGGCTGCAGATGACATCTTCTGGCGTCGTAAGCTTAACGACATGCGTTGTAGTAGTCATACCGACTACGTTGGCTCAGCTTCATCGCCTTTGCCATGCGCCAATCGTAATCTGTGGATAACTCCACCGTTTCAATCAGTTTGTCAGAAGCGACGGCTGGCTGCCGCGAAGTGAAACCCGTCGTTGAGGCGGGCCGAGGGCGGTCGGGGCGTGGCCGGGCGTTAGCGAGCGAGGAACGAGCGAGCGCGGGCGGGACCGACCTCGGCCGGCCTCAACGACTCATCGATTCTTGAAGAACTCCGCGACATCATCCGGCAGCTCAAAGTCCCCGGCCTCACCGTCCGAACCGCCGAACGCGGCCGGCAACGCACCCGGTTCCGCGTTGCGCTTCTGTTCGGCCGCCTTGGCCTGGGCCGCGCGCTTGGCCGGATTTCCAGAGCGGGCGCCGCGGGTCTTGCCCTTCTTGGCTTTCTTGCCCTTGCTCTTCTTGCTGCCACCGGCGCCCGGCAACCCTGGCATGCCAGGCATACCCGGCATCCCTGGCATGCCGCCGAGCTTGCCGGACGCGGCCTGGCTCATCATCTCGCGCGCGGTGAAGAAACGCTCCACGAGCTGGTTCACCGCGCTGACCTCGCTGCCGGAACCGCGCGCGATCCGCGCCCGCCGGGAGCCGTTGATGATCTTCGGGTTCTCCCGCTCGTCCGGAGTCATGGACTGGATGATCGCCTGTATCCGGTCGATCTCGCGGTCATCGAAGTTGTCCAGCGCCTCGCGCATCTGGCCGGCGCCGGGGAGCATGCCCATCAAGGACTTGAACGAACCCATCTTGCGGATCGCCTTGAGCTGGTCTAGGAAGTCCTCCAGGGTGAAGTCGCTGCCCTTCTTCTTCTGCAGCTTCCTCGCCATCTCCTCGGCCTGCGAGGCGTCGAAGACCTTCTCGGCCTGCTCGATCAGCGTCAGCATGTCGCCGAGGTCGAGGATGCGCGAGGCCATCCGCTCGGGATGGAACACGTCGAAGTCGGTGAGCTTCTCGCCGTTGGAGGCGAACATCACCTGCCGGCCGGTGACCGAAGCGACGGACAGCGCCGCGCCACCGCGGGCGTCGCCGTCCAGCTTGGTCAGCACCACGCCGTCGAACCCGACACCGCTCATGAAGGCCTCGGCGGTGGTCACGGCGTCCTGGCCGACCATCGCATCGACGACGAACAGCGTCTCGTCCGGCCGGACGGCGTCCCTGATGTCGGCCGCCTGCTGCATCATCTCCGCGTCGATACCGAGCCGGCCCGCGGTGTCGACGATCACGACGTCGTACAGCTTGGCCTTGGCGTGTTCGACACCGCTGCGGGCCACCTCGACCGGGTTGCCGACGCCGTTGCCCGGCTCGGGCGCCCACACCGCGACGCCGGCCTGCTCCCCGACCACCTGGAGCTGGGTGACGGCGTTCGGGCGCTGCAGGTCGGACGCGATCAGCAGCGGCTGGCGGCCCTCGTTCTTGAGCCGCAGCGCGAGCTTTCCGGCCAGCGTCGTCTTACCCGTACCCTGCAGACCCGCCAGCATGATCACCGTCGGCGGGTGCTTGGCGTACCGCAGCGTCCGGGTCTCGCCACCGAGGATGCGCACCAGCTCGTCGTTGACGATCTTGATGACCTGCTGCGCCGGGTTCAGCGCCTGGGAGACCTCGGCGCTGCGCGCGCGTTCCTTGACCGCGGCGATGAAGTCCTTGACGACGGGAAGCGACACGTCGGCTTCCAAGAGCGCGACCCGGATCTCGCGCGCGGTCGCATCGATGTCGGCCTCGGACAGACGTCCCTTGCCGCGCAGGTTCTTGAAGGTCGCGGTGAGGCGATCGGAGAGCGTGGCGAACACGTAAAACCTCGTGGTCAGCTAATGGGTGCGGGTTCCAGGGTAACCGGAGCCGGCCCGTCAACCCCTAATCACCGCACGCACGGCCCCGCGCGGGTCTCCGGTGCGGTGTCGTGCCCGCGACCGGACAGACGCACCGACCTGCCGGTCTACGATGCGAGCGTGACGCACACCCAGATTCGCCGAGCAGTGGCCGACGACGTTCCGGCGATCGTGGCCATGCTCGCGGATGACCGGCTCGGCGCTACTCGAGAATCGGCAGACGATCTGAGCCCGTACCGGTCGGCGTTCGACGATATCGATGCGGACCCCCGCCAGCACCTCATGGTGGCCGTGCGTGAGGACAGGGTGGTGGGCACGCTCCAGCTGACCGTCATCCCGGGTCTGAGCAGGCGTGGGAGCAAACGAGCGTTGATCGAGGCGGTCCGCGTCCATCGCAGCGAACGCGGACAGGGGCTCGGCAAGCAGTTGATCGAGTGGGCGATTGCCGAATCCGGCCGACTCGGCTGCGCCTTGGTCCAGCTGACTTCGGACGCCACCCGCGAGGACGCGCATCACTTCTACGAGCGTCTTGGCTTCAATCGCTCGCACGTCGGCTTCAAGCTCCAGCTGTGAGCCCCGAGTCGTGGGTGGAGCTACTGCACCTCTGGCGACAGCAGAATCACCCAGGTTTCGCGTCCCGGAACAGATGGCGGGCGATGATCTCGCGCTGGATCTCCGACGTGCCCTCGTAGATCCGCGGCGCGCGCACTTCGCGGTAGAGATGCTCGAGGACGTGGCCCCGTTCCAGCGCCCGCGCTCCACACACCTGAATCGCCACGTCGACGGCGGTCTGGGCCGTCTCGGTGGCGTAGAGCTTGGCCATCGCGGACAGATGCGAGACGTCGTCAGCGCCGGAGTCATAGGCGGACGCGGCGCCATGGACGAGCATCCGGGCCGCCTGCAGCCGCGTCGCGACGTCGGCGAGCTGGTGCGTCACTCCCTGGAACTCGCGCAACGGGCGGCCGAACTGTTCCCGCCCGGACGCGTACGCCACGGCGGCATCCAGCGCCGCCTGCGCCATGCCGACCGAGAACGCCCCGACGCTGGGCCGGAACAGGTCGAACGTGCGCATCGCGACGTCCCATCCGCCGTCGACCTTCCCGAGAACGTGTGTCGCCGGTACGGTTACGCGGTCGAACACCAGCCGGCCGATCGGGTGCTCGGAGACCAGCTCGAGCGGTTCGCCGCTGAGCCCGGCGCTGTCGCGGGGGACGGCGAACGCCGTGATGCCCTTGGCCCGCGGCCCGCCGCCGGTGCGGGCGAACACCGAGTAGATGTCGGCGTCCGGCGCGTTGGAGATGTAGACCTTCTCCCCCGTCAGCCGGTACGCATCACCGTCCCGGACGGCCGACAGCTCGAGCGAACCGGCGTCCGAGCCCGCGTTCGGCTCGGTCAGGGCCAGCCCCGCGGCCGCCGTACCGGATGACAGGCGAGGCAGCCATTCGTCGACGATCTCGACGGTTCCCGCCCGCATGATCGGATACGTGCCGAGGCCCTGAACCGCGAGTGCGGTCTCCGCCTCGGTGCAGTAGCGCGCCAGCCCTTCGCGCATCAGGCACAGGTCGAGCGCGCCTAGCCGGCCGGGCTGACCGAAGAGCCGGTCGAAAAGGCCATGCCCGGCAAGCTCGGCCAGCAACTTCCGGTTGATCCGGCCCGGCTCCCCCGCCGCCGCGACCGGGGCCAGTGCCCGGCCGGCACGCTCCGCGCCGGCCAGCAGGTCACGTTGCTCATCGCTGAGATGTGCGTACTGGACGTTGCTCACCTACGCCTCCTCCGGGACGACGGCCACTCCGACCAGCTCGACCATGGCGTCGGTGTCGAACAGCTCGGAGATCCCGAGCAGTGCGGTGGCCACGTAGTGCTTTCCGAAGTGGCGACGATAGGCCGTACCGAGATCGGTCAGTGCGCAGCGGTACGCACCGACGTCGGTGGTGTAGATGGTCAGTGCCACCAGGTGCTCCGGCCGGGCGCCGGCGGCCTCAAGCGCGCCGACGACATTCGCCGCGGCCACGTCGAACTGCTCGGCGACGGTCGACCCGACGATCGAACCGTTCGGATCGAGAGCGGTCTGGCCACCGAGGAAGACGTGCCGGCCAGGCGACGCCGCCACCGCGTGTGCGTAGCCGCTGGGCGGGGCGAGGCCGGGCGCGGTCACGATCTCGTGCGGGCTCATCGTCCCCTCCACTCCGGGTCGCGCCCTTGCCGCCATGCGGCGAGGAATTCCGCGTGGTCGTCGCTTTTCATCAGCAGCGCCTGCGTGATGGCCTCGAGCTCGATCGCACTTCCGAGATCCATGTCGAGCTCGCGGGTGAGCAGCACCTTCGTCGTGGAGTACGCCCACGCCGGGCCGCCGGCCAGCCGCCGGGCCAGCTGCGCCGTCACGTCCGGCAGCGAGTCGTCGTCGACCACCTCGGTCGCCAACCCAATGGCGTGTGCGCGTTCGGCGTCGACCTTGTCGCCGAGCATCAGCAGTTCGGTGGCCCGACCGAGTCCGACAAGGCGCGGCAGCAAATACGCCGAGCCCATGTCCGCGCCGGCCAGGCCGACCCTGGTGAACAGGAAGGCGAAGGTCGCCGAGCGAGCCATGAGGCGGAAATCGCTGGCCAGCGCCAAGACGCTTCCGGCGCCGGCCGCGACGCCGTTGATCCCGGCGATCAGCGGCAGCGGGCAGTCGCGCAGCGCCTTGGTGACCGCGCCGGTCATCCGGGTGAACTCGAGCAGCCCGTGCGCGTCCATCTTCTGCAGCTCGCCGATGATCTCCTCGACGTCGCCTCCGGAGCAGAAGCCGCGTCCCTCCCCCGTCAGGACGACGACCTTCACATCTCCCCGATGCGGCAACTCCGCCAGCAGGTCCCGCAGGTCCGCGTACACGTCGAAGGTGAGCGCGTTGAGCTTGTCCGGCCGGTTGAACCGTACCGTCGCCACGCCGTCGTCCACGTCGAACTCGAAGTGCCGCCACTCGTCGGTGAAGCCCGCCGAACCTCGAAACGGACTCACGCCACGCCCTCCTGCCAGAATGACCACGTAAACGACGGCTCAGTGCGCTTAGCGACCCGTTGAAGGGTCGCCAAGAGTTGTGAACTGCAGCGACAGCCACGACACGACAAATGCATACGCATAGCGTCCCGTTGACGGGTCGTTAAGCACCACGCAGACGCGTTTACGTGGTCATTCTGGTGGGTCATGCGGGGGTTCCTTCCTCGTCGGCCGTGCGCAGCGCGCGCCGGTCGAGCTTGCCGTTGGCGGTCTTCGGCAGCTCGTTGACGAAGACCACGTCCCGCGGCACCTTGTAGGGCGCGAGCTGCGAGCGGACGTACTCCCGCAGCGCACCCTCGAGTTCGGCTGAGCCGGACGGACGTGGGACGACGAACGCGCGCGGGCGCACCAGCCCGGCCTCGTCGGCCCGCCCGATGACAGCGCACTCGACGACGTCCTCATGCCCGATCAGGCAGTGCTCGATCTCGCTCGGCGCGACCCAGATACCGCCCACCTTCAGCAGGTCGTCGGCCCGCCCGCGGTACCTGAAGAAGCCGTCCGGGTCACGCTCGAACAAGTCCTCGCTGCGCAACGTGTCGCCGTCGAACGTACGCGCCGTCTTGTCCGGCGCGCCGTAGTACTCCAGCGCCACGGTCGCCCCGGTGACCTCGAGCGTGCCGATCTGCCCGTCCGGAAGCGTCCGCCCCTCGTCGTCCACCACGCGGGCGGTGTAGCCAGGGACCACCTGGCCGACCGTCCCGGGGCGTCCCTGGCCCGGGCGGTTCGAGATGTAGATGTGGTACGCCTCGGACGATCCGATGCCGTCCACCACCTCGACGCCGAACGTCTCGGTCCACTTGCGGTGCAACCCGGCCGGCAGCGCCTCACCGGCCGAGGTACACAGCCGCAGCGAGCTCATGTCCTGCTTCGCCGCGTCCGGGTGCGCGACCATCGCGCTCATCATCGTCGGCACGTTCACCAGGATCGTCGGACGGTGCCGGGCGATCAGCTCGAAGATGCGCTCCGGGGTCGTCCGATCCGGGAAGGCGATGCCGGCGCCGCCGACTCCGAACGGATACAGCGCCGTCAGGTCGCGCGCGTAGCCGAAGAAGAGCTTGGGCACCGGCAGCACCACGTCGTCCTGCCCGATGTCCAGCACGCCACGGGCGTACCACTCGAAACTGAGCACCGCGCTGTGCGTCGGGTGTACGCACGCCTTGGGCTCACCGGTGCTGCCGGTGGTGAACTTCCAGATGGTGACGTCGTCCCGGCCCGTCTTGGCGGCGTCCAGCTCGTCCGGCGCGCCCGCCGCCAGCAGCTCATATGCCTGTTCGCCGGGGCGCAGGTCCCCGTCCGGCACGCCGACCGCAAGCAGCGTCACCGCCAGGCCGTCGGCGGCCCGCCGGACCGGATCGAGCGTCGACCCGTCGACGACGACCACACTGGCGCCGGTGTAGCGGAGGAAGTAGGCGTAGTCCTTCGGCTGGAGGTACGTGTAGACCTCTGCCGTGACGGCGCCGATCTTCTGCGCGCCGTACCACAGAGCGACGAACTCGACCCCGTCGTTGAGCGCCAGCAGCACCCGGTCGCCGCGCCCGACACCGAGCTCGCGCAGCACATTGCCGGCCCGGTTGATGTGTGCGGCCAGTTCTCCGTACGAGGTGACGGTATCCCCGGTGATCAAGGCGCTCCGGGACGCGTTCCCCTCGTTCAGATTGCGGTCGACGAACCAGGTCGCGACGTTCACCGTCCCCGGCAAGTCGTCATAGGTCAGCACCGGTCCTCCCATTCTCCCCTTGATCACGTTCAATCAACCCCGGAAATTGCTGGTCGATTGAACATGATCATAGGTTGGCTCCAGCACGCACAGATCCGCCCTGCCGGCGACCACGAGCGTATTGACCTCGTCGAGCGTGGTCAGGTGACCACCCACGAGAGTCGGGACGCCGGCCTCATTGCGCACCCGGTCCGACAGCGTGCTCAGATAACCGCGACGGTACTCCGGCGCGCCACCGGCGACGGTCTGGCCGGCTTCGACATGGATGAGGGACGCCCCGGCGTCCCGAACGGCGCGCGCCACCTCGACACCATCGTCGGCGTCCAGGCCGCCGCGCGCCCAATCCGTCACCGAAAGGCGAACCGCGAGCATCCGCTCGTCCGGCCAATGCTCGCGGACGGCCCGGAGCACCTCCAGCGGGAACCGCAAGCGATTCTCCAGCGGCCCGCCGTACTCGTCGTCCCGCCGGTTCGACAACGGCGACAGGAAGCCGGCCAGCAGGTATCCGTGCGCGGCGTCGAGTTCCAGAGCGTCGAAGCCGGCCGCGGCCGCACGCGATGCCGCCGCGGCGAACGCGCCGGTGATCCGGCGCATCTCATCGGCATCCATCGCGGCCGGCACCTGGGTGAAGGGTCCGTATGCCAGCGCAGATGCCGCGATCAGAGGCCAGCCGCCGGTGCGCAGCGGTAGATCGACACCGCGGAACCGGGGTTCCGTGGCGCCGCGCCGGCCGGCATGCCCAAGACGGATCATCGCCGCCGCGCCGGCCTCGTGCGCACCGTCGATCGCGGACTGCCACCCGCCGGTTCGCCCCACGGTGTCGAGGACGGGATCGCCCGGGCTGATCCGCCCGTCCGGTGTGACCGCGACGACCGGCGTCATCACCAGTCCGGCACCGGTTGCCGCAGCCGCGGCGAGGTCGAAACCGCCGGCCGCGGCGACCACGCGGTTGGCCAGCGACGTGCCGCCGATCCGGAACGGCGTGAACAGCGGCGGCGGCGCGAACCTGGCCGCGTCATCGGCCACCGACCGGGCGAACCACGCGTCGAGCGTCTGGACGAACGCCGGGTCGCGGACGGCGAGCCCGGCGTGGCTGATCCGGCCGCTGCGGGTGAGCAGGTTGGCCGCGAACTGCAACGGCTCCATGGTCGTCGAATGCACGACGCGCGAGAAATAAGCGGCGCTTTCGTCGGCGGCGCGCTGCACCCGCTCGACCATCGGTTGGCGCTCGAGCTCGTAGGCGACGACCGCCTCCGCCGGGTCGGCGTGCTGGACGAGCGCCTCCGCGAGCGCGATCGCGTCCTCCATCGCGAGTTTCGTGCCGGACCCGATGGAGAAGTGCGCCGTGTGCGCCGCGTCTCCGATCAGAACCACATTTCCGGTGTGCCAACTCCGGTTGGTGACCCGCTGGAAGTCGAGCCAGATCGACTTGTTGGACATCAGCCGGTGCCCGGCCAGGTCTTCGGCGAACAGCCGCTCGCAGAACTCGAGGCTCTCCTGCTCGCCCATCCGGTCGAGCCCGGCCGAGCGCCAGACTTCCTCGGCGCATTCGACGATGAACGTGCTCGTGCGCTCGTCGAAGGGGTAACTGTGCACCTGGAACAGGCCGTGCTCGGTGTCGGCGAAGATGAACCGGAACGCGTCAAGAACGAGATCGGTCCCGAACCACACGTACTTGCCGCCCTGCGTCTCGACGGTGGGCCGGAAGTGATCCGCGAAGTGCTGCCGGAACCTGCTGTTGACGCCGTCGGCGGCCACGACGAGGTCGCCCGACACGGCCTCCGGGTCGCTGATCTCGACGCCGAACTCCAGCTTGACCCCGAGATCGGCGGCCCGCCGCTGCAGGATGGCCAGCAGTTGCTTGCGCGCGATGCCGGAGAACGCGTGCCCCCGCGAGCGCAGCAGCTGACCGCGGTAGCGAACGTCCACGGCGTCCCACCGGGCGAACGTGTCGGTGATCTCGACGTACGTCGGCAGATCCGCATCGCGCAACCCACCCAGCGTCTCGCCGGAGAAGACCACGCCCCAGCCGAACGTGGCATCGGCCGGATTGCGCTCCACGACCTCGATCTCGTGCGCCGAGTCCGCCTTCTTCAGCAGAATCCCGAGGTACAGCCCGGCCGGCCCGGCGCCGACGATCGAGACCTTCACGCGACCACCTCCGCCAATCGGTCGATGTCGGCGATATCCGCAGTGGTCGGCAGCAGCACGAGCTCGTCGCAACCCTCGGCCTCGTATCCCCGGATCAGGTCCTTGACCGCCCGCGCCGAGGTCAGGTTGCCCGCGGCGATCTTCTCGGCGAACCCGCCGGTGAATGCGTAATAGTCGCGCAGGTAGTCCGCGCCGCGCTCGGGGTCACCGAGTGCGAAGTACGCCTGCCCCCAAAGAACCGGGTCACCATGCCTCCCAATGTCGCTCCACGCCGCGCGAGCCCGGTTGGCGGCCGCCGCGAATGCACGTGGTGGCCCGCCGCCATGGGCGAAGCCGTCCGCATAGCGGGCCATGCGGGCGAACGCCGGCCCGCTACCGCCACCGACCAGCAGTTCGACACCGTCGCACGGAGCGTGCACCGCGTCGCCTCGTCCACCGCGCAGGTATGCCAACTGCTCCGACAATGCCGCGCCCCGGCGTGCGTACTCCACACCCGCAACCTCGTAGTCGTCCGCGCGAGCACCGACGGCGAGGCCGAGCGTCACCCGTCCAGGACCCCCGGCCAGCGTGCTCACCGCCGCGACCTGCTTGGCCAGCAGGGCGTTGCTGCGCAGCGGCCCGATCGCGATCATCGTGGCCAGCCTGATGCGGTCGGTGACCGCCGCGGCCGCCGACAGCGCGGAGAACGGCTCGACGCTGTCGTACACCAGGCGGTCGAGAACGGCGAGGGACGAGAACGGCCCGGCATCGGCCCGCCGTGCCCACTCCAGCACGAGGTCGCGATCCGCGCCGGGCACGGTGTTGGGCAGCCCGATCCCGATCCGCACGTTGGTGCTCCTCTCGCCGGACAACGATTTACATATCACCTAGGTCATGTGTAATACGATCGACGCCATGGCACAAGGCCGACCGCAAGAGCTCGTGTTGACTCTGCTCGGCGCCTACCTTCACCCGCGTGACCGTTCCCTCTGGTCCGGCGGGCTCGTGGAGCTTCTGCGGGATTTCGGGGTGTCGGCCGGAGCGGCCCGCGTCACCCTGACCCGCCTGGCCGCGCGCGGCCTGCTCGAGCGCACCAGGAACGGCCGCCTCGTCCACTACACGATCACGCCGCGCACCGCCGCCATCCTCGACGAGGGTGACGAACGCATCTTCTCGTTCGGCCGGGCGCCCGACGACGGCGCGGCTTGGACGGTGGTATGGCACACCGTTCCCGAAGATCGCCGGCTCGACCGTGCCCGGCTGACCCGCCGACTACGCTTCCTCGGCTTCGGCCCGGTGCACGACGGCGCATGGATCGCACCGCGCGACCACGAAAGCGAGGTCGTCGGCCTCGTCACCGAACTCGGACTGCGCGACCACGTCTCGGTTCTGGTCGGACGACCGTCGGCCGCGCTCGATCCGCGCGTGCTCGTCACGCGGGCGTGGGATCTCGACGACCTCAACACCCGATACGAGGCGTTCGTCGACGAGTTCGGCCCGCTCGCCGATCCGGCTGCCCGAGACCGGCTGTCCGACCGCGATGCGCTTCGCCGGCGCACGCAGATCGTCCACTCCTTCCGCAAGCTCCCTGCCGTCGATCCGGAACTGCCCACCGGCCTCGTCGAGCCACCTCCGCAGCGGGCACGCGCGATCGACGTGTTCCACGACGTCTACGCCGCACTCGGCCCGCCGGCCCAGCGATACTTCGACCAGGTGACCACGCCATGACGATCACTCTCGCCGACCTCACCGGCGCGCAGAATACGCTGGCGCCGCACTACTCGCGCTTCGGAGTCGCCGACCGGCTGCTGCTGACCGGCCATTCACACCAGGCCTGGCCGGATGTCGCGGTCGAGGGACAGCTCGAGGCGTTCGACGACGCTGCCGATGCGGTCGACGACAAGTGGTCCCGCGCGTTCGCCAAGGCGGACGAGGTCCGCACCGGGTTCGGCCGGCTACTCCACGACCCGGACGGCGACATCACGCTGGGTTCCAACACCCACGAGCTGGTCGTACGGTTCCTGTCCGCGCTCGACCTGCGGCGCCGCCCGAAACTCGTGACGACCGACGGCGAGTTCCATACGCTGCGCCGCCAGTTGGCCAGGCTCGACGAGGCCGGTCTCGATGTGACGCGGGTACCGGCCGAACCGGCCGAGACGCTCGCCGAACGACTCGGCGATGCCGCTGACGAGCGGACCGCGGCGGTTCTCGTTTCGTCCGTCCTGTTCGAGTCGTCGCGCATCGTGCCGCACCTGGACGAGTTGGCCGGAGCCGCGGCACGGGCGGGCGCAGAACTGCTCATCGACGCCTACCACGGTCTCGGCGTCATCCCCATGCCGATCCACGAGCTGGGACTGGGATCGGCATGGATCGTCGGGGGCGGCTACAAGTACCTGCAACTCGGCGAAGGCAACTGCTTTCTGCGGCTTGCTCCCCATGCCCAACAACTGCGGCCGGTCATCACCGGCTGGTTCTCCGAGTTCGGCGCGCTGTCGGACGGGGACCGTCCTGGCCAGGTGGCCTACGCCGCCGGCGGCGACCGCTTCGCCGGCTCCACCTACGATCCGACGAGCCACTACCGCGCCGCACGAGTCTTCGGGTTCTTCGCCGAGCAGGGTCTGACCGACGACCTGCTGCGGGACGTCTACCGCCACAAGCGCGCCGTGCTCGCGGCTGCGTTCGACCGACTCGACCTGCCGGACGACGTCATCACCCGCGACCGCGAGACACCGGAAGACCGCTTCGGCGGCTTCCTCGCGCTGACGACACCCCACGCGGGCAAGCTCCAGGCGGCGCTTCGCGACCGTGGCGTGCTTACCGACAGCCGGGGGACGTCCCTGCGCTTCGGCCCGGCTCCATACCTCACCGACACCCAACTCGAGGCTGCGATCGCCATCCTCGGCGAGCTCGTCGAGCTGCGCCCTGGACAAACCGGCCATGTAGGTCCATGATCGGCACCTATCGTTGAAAAGCTGTTCCCGGGGGTGACCGTGTCGGCTGGGGGAAGGGATCAACTCGGGCCGATCGAGCGAGTGGTGCGCGTCCTGGCGGTTCTGGACCACGCCGGTGAGCATGGCGCGGGGATCGACACGTTGCTGGCCGCCGCGCAGTACGGCGCACCGGATCCCCACGACCAGCAACGGATGCTGCGCCGTGATATCTCGCATCTGAATAGCGCGGGTTGGGACATCGAGAACATCGCCGGCGCGGGAGTGGACGCGCGCTGGGTGCTCCGGACCCGCGACATCCGGCTCCGCGTCGAGCTGACGCCGGCCCAGCAGGCCGAGCTCGCCCGCGCCGCGCGTCTCGGCGGGGTGGACGACTTCGCCGACTATGTCGGCGTAAACACCGAACCGCCGGACCAAGCCACCGTCCAACCACCTGCCACAACAGAACCCGATGTCAATCTCGCACTATGTCTTGAGGCGACCGCCCAACGGCGCACTGTGCAGTTCATGTACAAGGGGCGACCACGGACCGTCCATCCGCGCGTCGTGCAGCCCGGACCCTCTGGCTGGTATCTGGTCGGCTGGGAGGAGGCGAGCGACCTCGAGAAGTACTTCGTGATCACACGGATGACCAATCTGGTGCTCGACCGGCCCGGGTCCGCGAAGCCGGCAGCCGAGACCGCCAACCGCTCCCTGGATCCGGCGACGTGGGATGTGGACCCGCCGGCAGACGTCCAGATCGAGACGACACCCGACTTCGCCGAGCAGGTGAGCCTGGCGATGCGGCCGGTCACGGCCCGCACGGACGACGGTGATCGGACCGTTCTGACGATCCGCGTCACGAACCGCGCCGCTTTCCGCAACCGCCTGTACACCCTCGGGACGCGGGTGCGGGTGCTCGGCCCGGACGACATTCGGTCCGAGATCATCGACGAGTTGACGACCATGGCGGCCGCATGAACACGCCGAAGTACGTCGAACGGTTCGCGCGGGTCGCACGTGCGATACCGGTCCTGGCCCTCCACCCCGCAGGTATGCGGCTGTCCGACCTGGCCCAGCAGCTGAACACGTCCGAGTCGGACCTCCGCGCCGAGATCAAGGCGTACTACGTCGCCGATCCGCCGCACGATCTCGTGGGGGGATACTGGGAGCCGGTGATCGAGTTCGCCTCGGACCCATCGGTGCGGCCGGAAGAGGAGGAGTATCCGGACGTCGACACGGCAGCCTTCGTGCGGGTACGGGACATGCGCTTCGGTCCGAACGTCGGCGTGAAGTTCCTCACCGTCGGCGCACTCGCCGTGGCCTCCCGGACCGGACACGAGCTTCTGGCACGGGAACCGGAGAACACCGTCCTGGAGGAGGCGCTGGACGCGATGACCGGCACCGTGCTCGACGGGTTCGACCGAGGCGGGCCGCGCTGGCTCGGAGACATGGCGCGACAGGTGCGTGATGCGATCCGCGCCCGGCACCGGATACGGATCAGGTACGCCCGGGCCTGGCGTCCAGGGGTGGTGCAGCGCATCGTCGAGCCATACCAGGTGACACACACTCGGCGCGGTTGGGAGGTCGATGGCGCGGTAGTCACCGACGATCCGGGTTCCATCGAAGTGCGAACGTTCCTCGTATCCGGGATCCGCGAGCTGGACGTGCTCGACGAGACATTCGAGCGCCCGGCTGATGCGGCTGAGCGCATCCGGGCGAACCGGAGGTTGCAGCCGGTCGACGTCGTTGTACCGCACGGTGCGCGCTGGGCCGTCGACCTGTACGCGGAGTCCGCCGAGGTGCTGTCCGAGGACGAGCAGGCGGTCCGGCTGCGCGCGCAGCTGCTACCTCCGGTCGAGCGCCGGCTGGGCCTGCTGCTGCTCGCAGCCGGGCGCGACGCGGTCGTCGTCAATCCCGGAGAGCTCGCCGATGCGGGCCGCGACGTTGCCCGCGAGCTCTTGGAGCACCACCGCGGTTAGCTGCCGACTGCACGGGTGCAGACCGACTCTGGCCGGCATGCGCGGCCTGATTTCACCGAGCACGTGCCAACTCATCACCTGGTGGCCATGTACTTCTAACTCGTGGGCGCATAAGGTCGCCGTATCCGTTACAACCTGGGGGGTGGAAAGAGCAATGTCGCTCACCAAGTCAATTCGTCGTCGCCGTATGGCCGTCGGTGCCGTTGCCGCCGCACTGGTGGTTCCGCTGACCGTCACAGGCACGGTTGCAGCCCAAGGAGCGCCGGAAGACCGGCCGGCGTTCACTCTGACGATCCTGCACAACAACGACGGGGAATCGCAGCTGATCAACGCGCCCGGGCAACCCGACTTCGGCGGCGTCGCCAGGTTCGGCACGCTCGTCGACGACCTGCGCGACGAGGCCACGAAGGGCCGGCCGCCGGCCGGTCATGCGGGTCGCCGAGGTGTGGTGCTGCTCTCGTCCGGCGACAACTTCCTGGCCGGCCCGCAGTTCCAAGCCAGCCTGGACAAAGGCGTGCCGTTCTACGACTCGCTCGCGTTGGGCCGGATCGGGTACGACGCCATGGCGATCGGCAACCATGAATTCGACTTCGGGCCCGACGTGCTGGCCGACTTCATCGAAGGCTTCGGTCACCGCCCGCCGCCGTTCGTGTCGGCCAACCTCGATGTCAGCGACGAGCCGCGGCTAGCGGCGCTGGCCGACGACGGCACGATCGTGGCCAGCACGATGGTCCGCGAACGCGGCGCGCGGATCGGCATCGTAGGTGCCACCACGCCACTGCTTCCGGCGATCTCCAGCCCGCGCAACGTCAAGGTGCTGGAGGACGTCGCCGGCCTTATCCAGGATCAGGTGGATGACCTGACCGCCGCCGGTATCGACAAGATCATCGTGATCAGCCACCTGCAGAACATCGACGAGGATCTCAGCATGGTTCCGATGCTCAGCGACGTGGACGTGGTCATCGCCGGCGGTGGTGACGAGCTGCTGGCCAACGACGACGACCTGCTGGTACCGGATGACCTTCGCGCGGAGGACGCTGATGGCGAGCCGCTCCCCTATCCGCTGTTCGCCGAGAACGCCGACGGCGCCGACGTCCCGGTCGTCACAACGGCGGGCGACTACAAGTACGTCGGCCGCCTGGTCGTGAACTTCGACCGGGACGGCAACGTACTGAGCACCGACGAGTCCAGTGGCCCGGTGCGGGTCTCGGGCGTGGCGCCCGACGCCGTCGAGCCCGACCCTTGGATCCAGGCCAACGTGGTCGAGCCGGTGGCGGACTACGTCGAAGACCTCACCGAGAACGTGATCGCCCAGTCCGAGGTCGCGCTCGAGGGCCGTCGCGAGCCCGGTGTGCGCACCGAGGAGACGAACCTTGGCAACCTCGTCGCGGACGCGTTGCGCGACGCCGGCACCGACAACGCCGCCGCGTTCGGGGTGACGCCGCCCGACGTGGCCATCCAGAACGGTGGCGGGATCCGGAACAACTCGCTGATACCGCCCGGTCCGATCACCGAGTTCGACACGTTCGCGATCGCTCCGTTCCCGAACTTCGTGTCCGTCGTGCCGGACGTCCCGCGCGCGCAGTTCAAGGAGATCGTCGAGAACATGGTGTCCGGAATCCCGGACGCGGACGGCCGGTTCGGGCAGGTCAGCGGGTTCCGGTTCGTCTATGACGCCGCCGGGACCGCGCAGGTGGTCGACAACGACGGTGTTGTGCTGACACCCGGCGATCGCGTCCGGTCGATCGAGCTCGACGACGGCACGGTGATCGTCGCGGACGGTCAGGTCGTCGATGGTCCCGGCGTCGCGATCGCGACGAACGACTTCACCGCCCGGGGCGGCGACCAGTACCCGTTCCGCGGCCTGCCGTTCACCACGGTCGGGGTGACGTACCAGCAGGCGCTGGCCGAGTACATCGTCGAGGATCTGAACGGACTCATCACGTCCGAGGATTATCCCGAGGGCGGCGAGGGCCGGATCACCCGAATGAACTGAGCTCAGTTCGTAGGCATGATCACGTGCACTTACTGACCCACATGGTCAGTAAGTGCACGTGATCACGCCGGCCCGGTGACGAGGTAGTCGAGGTACGCCCGGTGCAGCGCCGGGTCGACCTGCTGCGGGCTCTGGTAGTGGTTGTACGAGAAGCTCCAGAACCGGCTGACGTACGGCTGCACGGCCAGCATGTCGGCGACGACGCTGCCGATATCCATCGAGCCGAATCCCGGTGTGAACGTCTCGGTGGTGGCCCAGAGCTCGGTCTTGGTGCCGGCGGCGTCGATGGCGGCCGCGGTGGCTTCGAACCAGGCGGCGAGCTGATCGGCGGAAGCATGACCGGCGCCGACCCCGTCCTGCAATGCGATCGCGTCGATGTCGGCGCGGGACAGGATCGAGGCCCACATCTTCGTCCACCGGTCCGGCGGCAGCCCGCCTGCCGGGTTGAAGAACGGCGCAACGACGACGGGTAACTCCGGCGTGAGCCGCTTGGCATGTCCGGCGACGTCGGTGTAGAACGATGCCATCGCGGCCCAGCTCTGCGGCCCTGCGAGATTCCAGTTGTCGACTTCAAACGGCACGTACCAACCGGCCAGCGAGCCGAACGAGCCGTACCGAGCCCAGAGGTCGTCGATCAGCCGCTGGCCGATCCGCGCCTCCCCGGACAGCCATTCGGGATCGCTCGCATAGGACCGCCACCACTCGTCGTTGACCTGGAGGCCGAGGTAGACGTCGGCACCGGCATCGTCGGCCGCCTCGAGGGCCCGGCGCACCACATCGTGTGTCGTCGACCGGCCGTACCCGTCGAGACCGGCCGGATACGCCACCGTCCGCGCACCGGTGTCGGCCGTCCATTGCAGGACGACGTCGGAGATGCACGCCTCACGCAGATACCCGAACTCGACGCTCCACTGCTCGGCGGTCCAGCTGTCCGCGAGGTACGGCTGAAGGAATGTGCCGGTCAGCCGTGGTTCGGTCGTACAGGACATGGCACCGTCGTCATTCCCGCCCGCGGGCTCGGCAAACTCACTCGTCACCGCGGACGGCGTGTCCGGTGCCCCGCATGCGGCGGCGGCACCGGATGCGACCACCGCCGCGACCGCGAGCAACGACCGGCTTCTGAAAGTGAGCATTGTAGGTCCAATGTAGGTGGTGAGGGCTCATCCCGGACAGAAGCTCAGCCGACCTTAAGCCGACCTGCGGAAACGACATCGGTTATGGCGAATTTCTTGTCTCGGTGCTGTTTCGCCACCGAGCGCCTGGGTAACGATGCTCACCGTGTCTGCCACTATGACGCGTACTCGACGAACACGCGTAACACAGGCCGGGTGGCTCGTCGCCACCATGGTCGCCGTCCTCGGCTGCTCGAACGAGACCGAGAGCCCGCCGGACGTCGGCCAGACGATCCCGGCCGAGAGCCCTACCGGACGTGATGCGCCCGCCGATTCCGACGACGCGCCCACGAGTTCCGACGAGGCGCCCGCCGGTTCGGACCGGACCACGTCCGAGCGAGCCGATGCCTCAGAGCCGCTAGGCCAACCCACTGCGTTCGAGTTCCGCGGCGTGCGCTCACCCGTGGTGAGCGTTGGAGCCGACGAGGCAGCCGCCCTCGAGATCCCCGGTGACCTCGACACCCTCGGCTGGTGGAAGGACGGCGCCGAGCCCGGCGCGGCCGAGGGCTTCGTGGTCATCACCGGACACGCGACCCAAGACGGCACCGCGACGGCGAATATGTGGTGGTCCGCCGAGCCCGGCGAGCGAATTGAGGTCGAGACCGACCGCGGCACGATGACGTACCGCGTGACGTCGCGCACCACCTACCCCAGCGACGAGATACCGCTCGCACGGTGGTTCCCGGCCGGCGGTCCGAACGGTCCGAACGGCCTCGCATTGATCACCTGTGCCGAATACACCGACGGCGAATGGCGATCCACGCTCGTCGTCGAAGCCGTCCCGGAGTGAGGCGACGCCCCACCCCGGGATCCACCCCCATCGAAAACAGAAGGGAGGAAGCACGCATGTATGACCAGGCCGCCATCACCGCCGTACCGGCCGGTGCGGCCTCGGCTGCGCTCATCACGACCAGCCAGGTCGCCATCGGTCTTGGCGCACTGATGGCAGTTCTGCTCGTGCTCGCCGTGTTGATGACGATGCGCTCGCGTCGTCTCGAAACGCGCTGAGCATGTCCAAACAGACCGGGGTCGTGCCCGCTGGGTCCACACCACTCGGGCACGACCCCACCCGCCAGAAGGGCCTTCCAGTGTTCCCCATAGCAGTCGCCATCGTGGCGCTCTCACTACTCTATCTCGTGATCATCATCGCGAAGAGCCGGCGACCGATGCCGGTTCCGGCGGCCGGCACCGCCGACATGCGATACGTGATCGTCATACCGTGCCTGGACGAAGAACTGGTGATCGGCAACACCCTCCGGTCGCTGATCCAGCTGCCGGAGGACCGGGTGCGGATCATCGTGGTGGACGACGACTCCGACGACGCCACCGCCGACATCGTCGCGAGCTTCGCACCCCGCGTCGAGTTACTGCAGCGTCGCCGGCCCAATGCTCAGGTCGGCAAGGGCGACTCCCTCAACCTCGCCTACCAACACATACGGGCAACGACGTCCTACCGTCCGGACAAGATCGTGATCGGCGTCGTCGACGCGGACGGACGGCTCGATCCGGAGGTCGTCGACGTGCTGGACCGGCACTTCTCCGAGCCGGACGTCGGCGGTCTCCAGCTCGCCGTCTCAATCAACAACCGGAAGGACGGCCTGCTCCCGCGGATGCAGGACTTCGAGTTCCTGGGATTCGCGCCGATCCTGTTGACCGCTCGCGAGCACTTCGGTTCGGTCGCGTTGGGCGGCAACGGCCAGTTCGCGCGGCTCTCCGAGTTGATGCGGCTCGGTCCGGCCCCGTGGAAGAACTGCCTGACCGAGGACCTGGATCTCGGCGTTCGCCTGGCCCTTGGTAACTCCCGGATCCGGTTCACTCCCGAAGCGCAGATTCACCAGCAAGGGCTCGTCGACCTGCGCCGGCTGCTACGCCAGCGCACCCGTTGGGTGCAGGGTCACTTCGAGTGCTGGTCGTTGATACCGGAGGTGTACCGCTCCCGGATCCCCAACCGGGCGTTCCTCGATTTCGTCTACGTTCTGCTCTCGCCGGGCATAATGTTCCTGTCGTCGATCGTCTTCGCGGCCGCGCCGGCGATACTCGCGTGGACACTCGCGACCGGCGTCTTCTCGTGGAACGAGCCGCGCCTCTGGATCTTCCTCGCAGCCATTTACCTGCTGATGTTCGGGCCACCCATCTTTTATGGAGCGGCGTACGCGCGGCACCGCGACGACGTATCCAGGCCCAAGGCGTTCGCGCTCGCCCACCTCGTACCGCTCTACACCTACGTCTGGTACGTCGCCGTGTGGCGAGCCTTGTTCCGGATGATCCTGCGGCAGCGATCGTGGGCCAAGACGGCACGCCACTCCGAGACCGCCCCGGCGGTCGACCTGGTGGTTGCCGATGAACGGGGGCAAGGATGAAACGCGTCATGCTCGTGTTCGGAACCAGGCCCGAAGCGATCAAGCTCGCGCCGGTCGCGCGCGAACTGACCGCCAGGGCGGACCATGACCCGGTCATCGTCACGACGGCTCAGCATCGCGAGATGCTGGACCAGGTCCTCGAGCTGTTCGAGATCAGCCCGGATATCGACCTGAACCTCGGCCGACCGCGCCAGGATCTCGCGTCGTTGACCGCACGGACGCTCGAGTCGCTGTCGCCGGTCATTGAGAAGGAGGATCCGGACGCCATCCTCGTCCAGGGCGACACCATGACGACCGTCGTCGGAGCGCTGGCCGGATTCCTCGCCGGCGTGCCGGTCGTACATCTGGAGGCCGGGCTGCGTACGTCCGATCGGCGCAATCCGTTCCCCGAGGAGATGAATCGCCGCCTGACGACGCAGCTGTCCGAGCTGCACCTTGCCGCGACTGCGACGGCCCGCGAGAACCTCCTGAACGAAGGCGTTCCACCGGACCGGATCGAGGTGACCGGCAACACCGTGATCGATTCGCTGCTGTGGGCCGTTGAACAGCAGCGGCCCGTCACCGATCCATTGCTGGCAGCCGCCGAGGCGCATGAAGGCCCGGTGGTCCTGTGGACGACGCACCGCCGCGAGTCCTGGGGCGAACCGATGGCTCGGGTGGCTCGTGCGGTCACGAACCTCGCCTGGTCCCACCCGGACCTGCTCGTGGTGCTGCCGCTCCACCGCAATCCCGCGGTCCGTGAAGTGCTGCTGCCCGAAATCGACGGGCACCCGAATGTGCTGGTCGGCGAGCCCACCGACTACTGGAGCTTCAGCCGGTTGCTGCGCCGCGCCGACATCCTGCTTACCGACAGCGGCGGTATCCAGGAAGAGGCGCCGAGCCTTGGCAAGCCCGTCCTGGTCACCCGGGATTCGACCGAACGCGTGGAGGCGATCGAGGCCGGCGTTGCCCTGCTCGTCGGGACGGATCCGTTGCGCATCATGCACGCCCTCGACAAGCTGCTCACCAATCCCAAGGCCGGCGCCGAGATATCACGCCGGATGAATCCGTACGGGGACGGCAAAGCGGCCGAGCGGACCGTGGCCGCGCTCGACCGGCTGCTCGGTGACCCGGTACAAGTTCCGGAGTTCGCTGCGGGAGCTCGGCAGGACATCGGCGCCGAATTGGACGTGGCAGGTTCAACCTGAGCCGGCGTCCGGACCGATCTGTTCCATGATCCGGTGCACTTACTGACTCATATGGTCAGTAAGTGCACCGGATCATGAGACAGGCTTGCGCGCCACGCTCGCCCAGCCATAGACGCTGTTCACGTCCACGTCCTCCGCATCCTCGCCGCGTCGCCAACCGAGGATCGGTGCGACCCCGGGCTCGACAAGCTCCAGGCCGCTGCTGAACCGCTCGACATCGGCCCGGCTGCGAGGCACGTAGGGGATGCCGCCTTCCTCAGCGGCGGCGGCCAGTGCGGTCATTCCGTCCTGGCTGAAATCGGCAGACGGGTGCGTGAGTGCGAGGTAGCTTCCACTCGGCAACCCGTCGAGCAGCCTGGTGACGATCTCGTAGGGCCTGTCCTCGTCTCGCAGGTGCATGAGTATCCCCACCAGCATGAGCGCGACAGGTTGGGTGAGATCAAGGGTCTCTCGCAGCGTCAGGTCGGCCAGGATGGCCTCGGGCTCAAGGACGTCCGCCTGGATGAAAGCCGTTTGACCCGCCGACGACATCAGAGCACGCGCATGGGCCAGCACGATCGGGTCGTTGTCCACATAGACCACGCGCGTCTCGGGCGCGATGCGCTGAGCCACCTCGTGCACGTTGTTCGCCGCCGGGATTCCGGTGCCGATGTCCAGGAACTGCCGGATACCAGCCTCGGTGACGAGGAACTCCACGGCTCGGACGAGGAAATCACGCTGCGCCCGGACCATGCGGGGCAGCGCCGGCACGTGCCGCATCAAAGCATCGCCGACTGCGCGATCGGGGGCGAAGTTGTTCTTGCCGCCTAGAAGGTAGTCGTATACCCGTGCCGACTGCGGCCTCGTCGTATCGATCTCCATGTGCTGCGCTACCGCCTCAGAATCCTGAGAGCGTCCACCCTGCTGCACTTGATCCTCTCCATTCGAGCCGTGGACATGCTCGCGGTTGAGCAGCAGGCTAGCGCATTGATCATCCACAACTGATCAACCCTCCCGCACAGATCACGACTCGACCACGACATCGCTGGCGAGGCTCTATGTGATGACGCTGCGCAGCGCGGCTCCGACGCGGGCGGTCACGTCATCGGGCAGCGGCCCGTCCCCGTGAACCAGGTAGAACACGTCGATGGCTTCGGCGCCGAGTGTCTCGATGGCCGCCGCGCGGACCGAGGCGCCGTTTTCGGCGATGGAGCGCGCCAGCCGGTACAGCAGCGCCGGCTCGTCGTGGGCGCGAACTTCCAGAACCGTCGCGGACTCCGAGGCGTCGGGCAGCACGGCGACCTGCGGCTCGGCGTGGGCGATGGCGCGGCCGCGGCGCTGCGCGGCGCGGTCGGTCAGCCGCTCGGCCACGTTGAGGCGTCCCGCCAGAGCACGTGCGACGTCGTCGTACAGCGAGACCTCGTCCGGCGGGTCGCCGAACTGCATCGAGGCCGTCACGGTGACGACCGCCCGCTCACCGACGGTTTCGATAGCCGCGCGGCGCACGTCGAGCCGGCGCACCGCGAGCACACCGGCGACCTTCGCGAGCAGATCGGCCGAGTCCGGCGCCACGACGGTGATCTCGGTCAGCCCGTCGGGCGACGGCTCGCCCCGCCGCACGGCTAGTTCCTCGGACGCGGCCAGCTCGCGCTGCCATTCGGACAGCCGCTCCGGCTTGGGTGACGGCGTGCCGCCCAGAATCGCGCCGACCCGTCCGACCAGGTCGGTGATCAATCTCGCGCGCTGTGGCGACCAGGCGATCGGTCCCGCGGCGGTGGCGTCGGCCCGAGTCAGCGCGGCCAGCAGATCCAGCACTTCGGTCGTGCCGACCGCCTGCACAACGGCGTCGATCGTAGCGGGATCGTCCGGGTCGCGCCGGGTCGCCATCTCCGGCAGCAGCAGGTGATGCCGCACCAGCAACGCGAGCGTTGCCGCGTCCTCCGGAGCCAAGCCGATCCGCTTGGCGATCTCCCCGGCGATCACCGCCCCGCTCTCGCTGTGGTTGCCGGGCAAGCCCTTGCCGAGATCGTGCACGAGAGCGGCCAGCAGCAACAGGTCCGGGCGGGCGACGTCACGGGTGAGGCCGGAGGCCACGATCGCCGTCTCGACCAGGTGCCGATCGACGGTGTGCCGGTGCACCGGCGTGCGGGTCGGGCGGAACTGGACGCGTTCCCACTCCGGGAACCAGCGGACGACGAGTCCGGCCATCTCGAGCGACTCCCACACCGGCAGCGTGCTGCGGCCGGCGCCGAGCAAGGAGACCAGGGAGTCGCGGGCCGCCGCCGGCCACGGCTCAGGCAGCTGCGGACACACGGCCGCCAGTTGGTCCAGGGTCTGCGGAGCGAGAACCAGGCCGGCCTGGGCCGCCGCGGCGGCCGCGCGTAACGGCAGCACAGGGTCGAGTTCGGGCCTCGTCCCGAGTGCCAGCACCGCCTCGCCCTCGTGTTCGACGACCCCGGCGGCCAGCGGCCGGCGCTGCTGCGCATAACCACCTGGACGGCCGGTGCGGCGACTTGCGAGAGTCCGCAGGACGGCCCGCCAGGTCAGATCGGACGCATATGCGATGGCCCGACCGGCTTCTGCGATCGTGCGAAGCAGCGCGTCCGCACTCAACAGGCCGAGCCGGAACGCCACCTCGTCCTGATCATGGAAGAGCAGGCGGTCGTGCCGGCGTCCGGTGGTGCGGTGCAGCGAGTCGCGCACCACGAGGAGCCACTCGCGCGCCTGCGCCGCTTCGGCGGAGTGCGGGTGATCGGCGATCCAGGACGCCGCGACCGCGCGCAGCGCGACCGTGTCGCGGAGCCCGCCGCGGGCGTCGACGAGATCGGGTTCGAGCAGGTGGGCGAGCTCGCCGGCCGACTCGGCCCGTGCGCGACACATCGTCGCCAGCTCCGGCAGGCGGGTACGCGCCCCGCGCCGCCAGTCGGCGCGCGTCTCGGTCCGCAGCCGGGCGGTCAGTTCGGCATCGCCGGCGACATGCCGGACATCGATCAGCCCGAGCGCCACCTTCATGTCGGTGCCGGCGAGTTCGCGCGCCTCGTCGACGGTTCGCACCGAGTGATCCAGTGGCAGGCCCGCGTCCCAGACGGGATAGAACACCCGGGACGCGACCTCCTCGGGAGCACCACGCTCACCGTGGATCAGCACGACGTCGATGTCACTGCCGGGAAGGAGCTCCCGCCGGCCGTAGCCGCCGACCGCGACCAGTGCCATCCCGTTGGCGGCGCCGTCCGGCGCCTCGGCGAAGAACCGGCCGAGCCAGTTGTCGGCCAGTTCCGACAGCGACGCTCGCCGGTCGGCCGCAGTCAGCCTGTCGTCGTCGATGAGCGCCTGCCGCAGCGCGAGGAATCGGTCCGCACCGGCCACGTCCGTCAACGCCCGCCATATCCCCGTGTCGCCGCCGGACGGGCCCGGTCCGGGCGACCCGTCGTATGGATCGCCCGGGCCGGCCGCGGACGGATCGGCCTCCCTTGTTTCACAGCGCTTCTGATCCGGTCTCTCCGGTCCGGACGCGGACGACCGCCTCCACGGGCGTCACCCAGACCTTGCCGTCGCCGATCTTCTCGGTTCGGGCCGCCTTGGCGATGACATCGACGACATCGTCGACATCGACGTCATCGACCACCACTTCCAGACGGCTCTTCGGGACGAGATCGACCGTGTACTCCGCTCCGCGGTAGACCTCGGTGTGACCCTTCTGGCGGCCGTAGCCGCTCGCGTCCGACACCGTCATGCCCTTGACGCCGAACGTCTCCAGCGCGGCCCGGACGTCGTCCAGCTTGAACGGCTTGATCACTGCAGTGACAAGCTTCATGACACACTCCCTTCCTTGGCCGGGGCGGTGCTGCCGACGCTCGCCGTCTGGCGACCGCTCGGGCCGGATGCGGCGGTGATCTCATAGGCCGCCTCGGCGTGCGAGGCCAGGTCGATGCCGCCGACCTCAGCGTCTTCGCTGACCCGGAAGCCGATGGTCCGGTGGATCAGCAGCCCGAAGATCAGCGCGGCCACGAACGAGTAGAGCGTCACGGCACCGGCCGCGACCGCCTGCTTGCCGAGTAGTTCGATACCGCCGCCGTAGAGCAGCCCGACCAGCGCCGCGTCACCGGTGTAAGTCTCGTTGGCGACCAAGCCGATCATGAGCGTTCCGACGAGACCACCGACCAGGTGGACCGCCACCACGTCGAGCGAGTCGTCGTAGCCCAGCCGGTACTTCAGGCCGACCGCGAGGGCGCAGATCACGCCGGCCACGAGACCGATCAGGATCGAGCCCATCGGGCTGACGAAACCGGCCGCCGGCGTGATCGCGACCAGACCGGCGATCGCTCCGGACGCCGCGCCGATCGCAGTCGTCTTCTGCTCGCGGACGACGTCGACGAGCAGCCAGCCGAGAATGGCAGCTGCCGTGGCAGCCAGCGTCGTCACCCATGCCGACGACGCGATGCCGTCTGCCGCGTAGGCCGATCCGGCGTTGAATCCGAACCAGCCGAACCACAGCAACCCGGCGCCCAGCAGCACGAACGGCACGTTGTGCGGCTTCATCGGGTCACGCTTCCAGCCCAGGCGCGGGCCGATGACGATGGCGAGTGCCAGGGCCGCGGCTCCGGCGTTGATGTGCACGGCGGTGCCGCCGGCGAAGTCGATCGCACCGAATTCGCCGATCCAGCCTTCGCCCCACACCCAGTGAGCCACCGGGAAGTAGACGACCGTCGCCCACAGCACGATGAACACGGCCCAGCCGCGGAAGGTCGCGCGCTCGGCGATCGCGCCGGCGATCAGTGCCACGGTGATGATGGCGAACACAGCCTGGAAGCCAACGTCCGCGAGCACCGGGATGGTACCGGCCAGGTCCGATGGCCCCACGCTCGCCAAACCGGCAAGGCTGAAGCCGCCGAACAGACCGCCGATCGTCGAGTCGTAGGACATGCTGTAGCCGTACAGCACCCACAGCACCGACACGATCGCCAGTGCGAGGAAGCACATCATCAGCATGTTGAGCACGGCTTTCGCGCGAACCATGCCGCCGTAGAAGAAGGCCAGGCCAGGGGTCATGAGCAGGACGAGTGCCGCACTGGTCAGAATCCAAGCGGTGTCGCCCGCACTGAGTTCGGGCATACTGACTCCTTGTCGAGTCGAGGGCCGGTGCGGCACAAGTCAGGCCACGTTGCCCGAACTGGTCCGATACCGGGTTGTCGGTCCAGATCGTGGCGTTCCCGTGTTGCTGCTGGGGTCCAGAGTTGTTGCGGCAGCGTGACAACTAATCACACCGTGTTACGCCTATGTGACGGAATGATCACGTAAACGCCGCTGCGCAGTGCTTAACGACCCGTCAACGAGTCGCTATGCGTACACAACCGGGCGTTCCGGCGGGTTGCGCAAAGATACGCCGGCGGGTTGCGCAAAGATACGCATGCCTACCCGTCGAAGGGTCGCTAGGCAACGTGCGGGGTCGTTTACGTGATCATTCTGGGCGGGGTCACTCGCCGAGGAGGCCGTCGACGAATGCCTCGGGCTCGAACGGCGCGAGATCGTCCGCGCCTTCGCCGAGGCCGACCAGCTTCACCGGGACGCCGAGCTCACGCTGGACGGCGACCACGATGCCCCCTTTGGCGGTGCCGTCGAGTTTGGTCAGCACGATGCCGGTGACATCGACGACCTCGCCGAAGACCCGGGCCTGCGCCATACCGTTCTGCCCCGTCGTGGCGTCGATGACCAGCAGCACCTCGTCAACGGGTCCATGCTTCTCCACGACCCGCTTGACCTTGCCGAGCTCGTCCATCAAGCCGGTCCTGGTCTGCAGCCGGCCCGCGGTGTCGAGCAGCACGACGTCCGCCTCCTGCTCGATGCCCACCCGCACCGCGTCGAACGCGACACTGCCCGGATCGGCACCTTCGGGTCCACGCACTGTGAGCACCCCGACACGGTCGCCCCATGTGGTGAGCTGATCGACGGCGGCGGCGCGGAACGTGTCGGCGGCGCCGAGCACGACGTCGCGGTCCTCGGCGACCAGCACGCGGGCGAGCTTGCCGACGGTCGTCGTCTTACCGGTCCCGTTCACGCCCACGACCAGCACGACGGCGGGACGCCCCTCGCCCACCGGCCGGTCGGTCGCGAGCGAGCGATCGAGCGACGGATCGACCAGGGTGATCAGTTCCTCGCGCAGCAGCTCACGCGCTCGCTCCGCATCGCCGACACCGTCGACGCGGACTCGCGCGCGCAGCCGTTCGACCAGATCCCGGGTGGACGCCACCCCGAGGTCGGCGGTGAGAAGCGTGTCCTCGATCTCCTCCCACGTGTCGTCGTCCAGCCGGTCGCGGGACAGCAGGGCGAGCAGGCCCTTGCCCATCGTCGACTGCGACTTCGCCAACCGGGACCGGAGCCGGACGAGGCGGCCCTTCGCCGGTTCTGGACGCTCCGGCGCCGGCGGAGCCTCGGGAATGACGGTGAGGTCGTCCGAAGTGACCCGATCCGGGGCAACGGTGTCCGCAGGCCGCTCCAGCGTGTCGACCGAGGCGTCGCCGGGAGCACCATCCCGAGCCTCCGCAGTCGACCCCGGTTCAGCCGAACGACGCCGCCGCGGGACCACGAACGCCGCGCCGACGGCGATCAGCACAACGAGGACGATGATGCCAACGATCAAGTACTCCACGACGCACCATCATCCCATCCTTGAGCCGCGGCTATGGGACCGATGCTCGGTATTTACCCGCGATGCGCGGTCTGCCGGCATCGTTAAGCCGGGAAATGCCGGCCTTACATGGTCATTCTGGGGGTTCGGCCGGCTGATCGATCAGGATCCGGATCAGCCCGCTCTGGTTGCCGTTCACCCAGCTCACCGCGCGGACGGGCTCGAGCCACTCCTCCGGCTCCGGAGCCCCGTCGTTCAGCGCGGCGACGTCGACGAAGACAGCCCACAACGCGTCGTCCGGTGCACCGTCGAACGCGGCCTCGAACTCGGGATGCTCCGCGAGCGTCTGATCTCCTGCCGCGAACTCGCCGATCGTGATCGTCGGGCCCTCGAGGGCGAGAGCGTCGCCGAGCTCGGCGGCCAGCTCACGCGCATACTCGCCGCTCTCGGGCAGCTGGAAGATCCGATCCGCCGGGCCTTCATCGAGCGTCACCGAAATGGCGCCGGCCGGCTCGTCGGCGTAAGCGTCCTCCAGTGCGAACACAACGCCCGCACCGGACACCAGCTCGGCGATCTCCTCGACCATCGCCCGGACGTCGACCGCCTCCTGCTGACCGCCTTCGTAGAACTCGTAGTCGCTGACCAGGCCGTACCGGTACAGCCGAAGGTACAGCTCGTAGTATCGCTCCTCGTCCGACGCCGGCAACTCATCGTTGCGCGCGAGCGTGTCGTACTCGTCCATTTCGAGATACTCCTGTTGGGTGAGCGCCTGCTCGAACATCCACTGCTCGGCCGACTCACCACCGCCGGCGACCCATTCGTCGTACTCGGCCTTGGTTCCGTGCCCGTAGAAGCGATCGTCGAGCTCGACCAACCGGTCGAAGTCGCCGTCGCCCTCCGCGAGTTCACCCGCCTCCCACTGGGCCAGCAGCGTCTCCCACTCGGCGAACTCCTCGTCGGTGAGCGCCTGGTCGTAGTTCCACTGGCCTCGTGTGTAGAACTCGAGGTTGGGCAGCGCCCCGCCGGAAAGGACCGACGACAGCTCCTCGAGTTCAGCGTCAATCAGATCCAGCTGAGCGGTCACGCCGTCCTCGATGCCCTTCGGTAGGTTGATCACACCGGCGGCTTGAGACATCGGCAGACCCGCGAGCTCATCGCGCCAGCCGGGCGCTATCTCGGACTCGACCACTGAGCCATCGGAGTGGTACCGGATGTCGATCCCGTTGTCCGTTGCCGCCGCACCCAGGGCCATCCAGGTGCCGCCGGCCTGGTCGAACGCCCCCACGTCGAACGGCGCGACTCCTTCGGCGGCCAGCTCGTCCTCGAACTGGGCGACCAGGTCGTCGATCGCCTCGCCGTACCGTTCCAGGTCGTACCACGCCAGCAGAAGCTGGTCGCCGTCGAACATCTCCGTTGCGGCGGAGAAGTGGTCCGTCTCGGCCAACGGCGACGCCCGGCCGTCGGCGACGAGCGTTTCCGCGAGGACCTGCGCGTCGGCGTCGGTCAGCACAACCGTCACCAACCCGTCGTCCACGACGTAGCCCACCTCGGCACCGAGTTCCGCGTCGAGTTCCTTGTCGATCTCGGCGACGATCTTGACCATGGCCGACTCGGCGGCCTCGTCGTTGCGGCTGGCCAGCGCGAGCACACCATAGAACTGGTCGTCCGCCGTCACACCGCCGGCCAGCGCGGCACGCGTGCCGACCCAACTGGTCAGTTCACTCGGCTCCAGGAAGTCGACGTCCAGGTCCAGGAGTGCCTCCTCGATGAGGTCCTCGAAGTCCTCGACGTCGTCCCCGACCTCGTCGAAGCCGCCGAATGTGTCGATGATGTCGAACAACTTCGGCGTCTGGTCAAAGCTCGGGTCGAGATTGACCTCGAAGTAGACGGCGACCGAGTCAGGGAGCCGCTCGGCGGGATCGACGCTCGAGAGCCCGAGCATCCTGATCACCGCGAACGCGCCACCGCCGAGGACGACGACGGTCAGGACGACCGCCCCGACGATCAGTGCCACGCGCCGGTTCGACCCCGTCCGGGCCTGGTGCGCGGCTCGCCGCCCGGACCGGGTCGTGGCCGCCTGGGCATAGGGGTCCGCTGTGCCGTCCGGTACGGGCTCCGGTTCGAAGCTCGGCTCGTTCCACTGCCATCTGTCATCTCCGCCCGGCCGGTCCACGGGCACACTCCTTCTTTTACGTAAAGAATCTTTCGCACAAGGATCGCAAGCCGGGTCCTGGAAAACGATTGCGGGAAGGTCACAATCCGCGGACGAGAGCGCCCACGCCCGTCACGCCGGTTCGCGCTCCCGGATGCGCTGGCTGATCAGAGTGGTGACACCGTCCCGCATGGACGCCCCGTACAGCGCATCGGTGATCTCCATCGTCCGCTTCTGGTGGGTCACGATGATCAGCTGGCTGTCCTCGCGCAACTCCTCGTAGATCTCGAGGAGCCGGCCGAGGTTGACGTCGTCCAGCGCGGCCTCGACCTCGTCCAATACGTAGAACGGACTCGGCCTCGCCTTGAACAGCGCGATGAGGAACGCGACGGCGACCAGCGAGCGTTCTCCGCCGGACAGCAGCGACAGCCGCTTGATCTTCTTGCCCGGTGGGCGGGCCTCGACGTCGATACCCGTCGCCAACATGTCGTCCGGTTCGGTCAGCACCAGCCTGCCCTCGCCGCCGGGGAACAGCCGGGCGAACACGTCCGAGAACTCCCGCGCGGTGTCCTCGTAAGCGGCCGCGAAGACCTGCTCCACCCGCTCGTCGACCTCTTTGACGATGTCGAGCAGATCACGCCGGGTCTTCTTCAGGTCCTCGAGCTGGTCGACCAAGAAGCGGTGCCGTTCCTCCAGGGCCGCGTACTCTTCGAGTGCAAGGGGGTTGACCTTCCCGAGCTGCGCCATGGCCCGCTCAGCGGCGCGAGCCCGTTTGACCTGTTCCTCGCGGACGAACGGGATGGGTTCACGAGGCTCGCCGTCGTCGCCGGGCGGCACCGGGATCGGCTGGTCCGGGCCGTACTCGTCCACGAGCGTGTCCGGCTCGACGCTCAGCTCCTCGAGCGCCTTGGCCTCGATCGCCTCCACGCGCATCCGCTGCTCGGCACGGGCGAGCTCGTCCTGATGGACGGTCGACTTCAGCTCGTCCAACCGGGCGGTGAGCTGGTTCACCTGCTCGACGGCCTCGCTGTGCCGGCGTTCCAGTCTCGAGCGGACCTCCTCGGCGGCGTCGCGGTCGGCGGCGGCCTGGCTCAGCGACCGTTCGAGCCGGTCGAGCACGATCGACGCGCCCATCGCCACCGCACCGGCGACCCGCGCGAGCCGCGCCCGACGTTCAGCCGCCGCTTTGGCGCGCTCGCGGGTCTCGCGCTCCGCGCGGGCCGCGCGTTCGAGACCCTCGGCCCGTCCGGAAAGCGCCCGAGCGCGTTCTTCGGCGGTGCGTAGCGCCAGCCTGGCCTCGGTCTCGGCCTGCCGGGCGGCACGGGCCAGTTCGGCAAGCCGGTCGCGTTCGGCTGTGGACGGCTCGGCGTCGTCCTCCGACCCGGCCTCCGCGGTGGCCAGTCGCTGCTCGGTTTCGGCCAGTGCCGCCAGGTCCCGGTCGCGCGCTGCGGCGGCCTCCCCGGCCGATGCGCTGAGCCGCTGCGCTTCGGCCACTCCGGATTTCGCGGCCTGACGGAGCGCGGCGAGCTTCTCTGCCGTCGCCGACATCTGCGTGTCCGCTTCGTGCTGCCGCGCACGTGCGCCGGCCACCTCGGCGGCCGCGTGATCCCGGCGCTCGGTCGCGGACCCGAGTGTGCCGCTGAGTTCTTCGACCCGGTGCTCGGCCTGGGCGAGCCGATCCGCCGCCTCGTCCACGGCCGCCTGCACCTCGAGCAGACTCGGAGCTCCGGCCGAGCCGCCGCGCGCCATGTAGGAGCCGAGCACGTCGCCGTCCCGCGTCACCGCGACGACGTCGGGCAGCTCGTCCACCACCGCACGCGCGGCCGCCAGATCGTCTACCGCGACGTAGCCGCGCAGCAAAGTATGCAGCGAGCCGGTCAGCTCGGCCGGCGCGGTGATCAGGTCGGCGACGTAGCGCAGTCCGCCGGGGAGTCTCGGCCAGGACGAGGATCGCTCGGCGGTGCCGCCACCGACGATCAGGCCCGCGCTGCCGAGGTCGTCGTCGCGCAGCAGGCGCAGCGCGGCGACGGCGCTGTCAACGCTGTCGACGCCTACCGCATCCGCGGCCGATCCGAGCGCCGCAGCCACCGCGCCTTCCCAACCGGGCTCGATCGCCAGCAGTGCGGCCACCGAGCCGAGGATCCCGGAGATCTGGTCGGTCGCCGCCAGCAACGCCCCCGAGCCGTCCCGGCGGCCGAGCCCCATCTCCAGCGCCTCCTTGCGCGCCGCAAGCGCGGAGCGGTCTCGCTCGGCGAGGTTCAGTTCGTTCTGGGTTGCGGTAAGAACAGCCTCGGCATCATCGAGCCTTGCCTGGCACCGCTCGAGCTCGGCACTGTGTCCCTGCTCGTCCGCCGACAACGCCGCAACGGTGGACTCCAGCGCGGTGAACTCACGCTGCGCTTGTTCCGAACGCTGGTTCGCGTCCTCACTTGCCTGCTCGAGCCGAGCCACCTCGGCAGCGGCCGCCGCTGCTTTGGTCCGCAAACCCGCTACCTCGCCGGCGAGCCGGGCGAGGCCGGCGCGCCGGTCTGCCACCGCCCGGTTCAGCTCGGCCAGCCGGCTCTCCTCGGCCGCCTCGGCCGTTTCGCTCTCGCGACGCCGGGCCACCGCCGCATCGAGTTCGTCGCGCGCCCGGTCGATCTGCTCGAAGAGCTCCTCCTCCTGGGCGCGTACCGCGGCCGCCTCGCGGTCGAGCTGATCAGGGTCGCGGCCGGACCGATCATCCGGCGGCTCCTCGGCGAAGTGGCGCTGCCGTTCGGCCGCGAGCGTCGCGGTGCCGCGCAGCCGCTCCCGCAACCCGGCCAGCCGGTACCAGGCTTCCTGTGCCTGCGCCAGCCGTGGGCCCACGTCGCGTAGCTCGGACTCGAGTCGGGCCTGTGTCGCGCGCGCCTCGTCCACGCTGGCCGACAGGGCGGCCTCTTTCTCGCGCAGGGCGGACTCACTGGCGAGTTCCTGTGACAGCGTGGCCCGTGCCTGGGCGAGATCGTCGGCTAGCAGGCGCAGCCGTGCGTCGCGAAGGTCGGCTTGAATCGTTGCCGCCTTGCGGGCGATCTCGGCCTGCTTACCGAGCGGCCCGAGCTGGCGGCGCAACTCCGTGGTGAGGTCCTGCACGCGCGTCAGGTTGGCCTGCATCGCCTCCAGCTTGCGCAGCGCCTTCTCCTTGCGCTTGCGGTGCTTGAGGACGCCGGCCGCCTCCTCGATGAAGCCGCGGCGTTCCTCGATGGTGGCGGACAGGATGCCGTCGAGCTGGCCCTGGCCGACGATGACGTGCATCTCCCGGCCGATGCCTGAATCGCTGAGCAGTTCCTGAACATCCAGCAGCCGGCACGACTCGCCGTTGATCGCATATTCCGAACCACCGCTGCGGAACATCGTGCGCGAGATCGTGACCTCGGCGTAGTCGATCGGCAGCGCGCCATCGGTGTTGTCGATCGTCAGGATCACTTCGGCACGCCCGAGCGGCTGCCGACCCGACGTGCCGGCGAAGATGACGTCCTCCATCTTGCCGCCGCGCAGGCTCTTCGCGCCCTGTTCCCCCATCACCCAGGCCAGAGCATCCACGACGTTCGATTTGCCCGATCCGTTCGGACCGACCACACACGTGATGCCTGGTTCGAAGTGCAGGGTGGTCGACGATGCGAAGGACTTGAAGCCCCGCAGCGTCAAACTCTTCAGATGCAAGGCGATTATCTTTCGTTGACGGCTGTGGGGAAGCTGCCACGGCACAGTCTAGCGGCCGGCAAGCCGCGGGCAGCGCACGTGCGGCGTGCGGACACGCCGGAGTGTCGTGCTTCCAGCCCTTGAGCCGGATAATCACATGGGCAAAACGTCAGGCCAGGGCGGGCTCGCCGACCTCGCTCATAAGTACCGGCTCAGCGTTGATCGTCTCAGTAAGTGAGTCGTTCTCAGCCTGGAGCCGAAGTACCTCAGCTTCGAGATCGTTCACCCTCCGACGCAGCCGCCTTACCTCGGAAACGAGCCGGGGATCTGGACCACCGACATGCCCGAGGAGCGCCTTCGCCATCTCAGGATTCCTCCATGGAATAGATTTGCAAGACCTGCCCTCCGGGCACACCGGCGGGGCGGGACCGCATCTACTAGCGTCGCACCGACAGGCCTGACGGTCAAGAGCCACCTCGCCACGGCCTCGTGCACGCTAATGCGCACCCATGCCTGTTGGCACGGCTTTATGGTACATCGGATCGGCCAGACTGTCGCGCGGGACCCGCCGCACATCTGTGATTCGATCACGTTCGGCAAGCGTGGCGTTCACACGTGCGGACGGCGTGGCCGCGGCTGGCAACGCGGGCAGGTGTACGACGACCGGTTCATGAACGGGTCGCGACGGATCGCCGACCCGCACCGCCGGCACGGCTCGCCCGCCCGGCCGTACACCGCGAGACTTCGCTCGAAGTATCCGCTCGAACCGTTGACGTCCACGTAAAGCGCGTCGAAGGACGTCCCTCCCACGGCCAGGGCGGCGCCCATCACCTCGCGCAAGCCGGCCAGCAGCGTCGCCACCACCGGCCGGGTCAGCGTCCTGGTCGGCCGTGCCCAGTGCAGCTTGGCGTACCACAACGCCTCGTCAGCATAGATGTTGCCAACGCCGGAGATGAGTGACTGATCCAGTATCGCCCGCTTGATCGCGGTCTGTCGCGCCCGCAGTGCAGCGGTGAATGCCACATCGTCGAAGGCCGGATCAAGCGGATCCAGGGCAATATGGTCGATGTGCTCCGGCAGGCCCGCGGCATCGAGATCAGATACCGCCAGCGAGCCGAACGTACGCTGATCGACGAACCGCAGCTCCGGACCGCCATCAGTGAAGGTGAAGCGGACGTGCAGGTGGGTCTCGTCCGGTACGTCCGGAGACTGCACGAGCAGCTGGCCGCTCATGCCGAGATGTACGACGAGCGCGACGTGACGGTGTCCGTCCGCCGAAAGCAGGGGCAACCACAGGTACTTGCCGCGCCGGCACGCCCGCACAACTGTGGCGCCGGTCAGCTGGCCCTCGAAGTCGGCCGCTCCCTGCGCGTGACGACGTACCGACCTCGGGTGATCGACGTGAACCTTATCGATCGTGCGACCGACGATGTGGTCATCGAGTCCGCGGCGGACGACCTCGACTTCAGGCAGTTCGGGCACGCCTGGGTCCTAGTCACCGTAGTTGGCGGTGCGACCCGCTCCTGCTGGATCGCCGTCCGGCATTGTTTCCTCGTCGACCAGCTCGCGCAGCGTCCGCCACGCCGACTCGGCCGCTTCGGCCTCAGCCTGCTTCTTGCTCCGGCCCCGCCCGGTGCCGCGGACAGCACCGCCGACGATCGCATGGGCAGTGAACAGCTTTGCGTGATCCGGGCCAGTCTCGGACACCTCGTATTCCGGCACGCCGAGCGAGTGTTCGGCCGTCAACTCCTGCAGTGACGTCTTCCAGTCGAGGCCGGCTCCCAGTTCGGCCGAATCGGCGATCAGCCGATCCATGAGGTGGAGCACGAAATCGGTGGCGGTGTCGAAACCGTGCTCGTAGTAGACCGCGCCGATGATAGCTTCAACCGTGTCGGCGAGAATCGAGGACTTGTCCCGTCCCCCGGTGCTCTCCTCACCGCGCCCGAGCCGGATGAACTCACCGAGCTTGAGCTCACGAGCGACGTCGGCGAGCGCGCGCATATTGACCACGGCCGCACGAAGCTTTGCCAGCTGTCCCTCGGACAACTCCGGATGCTGCCGGAAGAGCGTCTCGGTGACGACCAATCCGAGGACTGAGTCACCGAGGAACTCGAGCCGTTCGTTGGTCGGAAGGCCGCCTTGCTCGTACGCGTAGGAGCGATGCGTCAGCGCTCGCTCCAGAAGTTCACCGTTCAGCTCAACGCCGAGCCGGTCGGACAGCTCCGAGGGCTCTGCTGCGCCGGATGCACGACTCACGCGCGGCGACCTGCCGACGACCTAGACGTCACCGACGCGCCGGCCGTTGTACTCGCGGTACAGCGGCGTGCCTTGCGAATCCTCGACGACGTGGGCACGATGTGGCACGACCCAGATGGTCTTGCCACGCTCGGTGCGCTTCTGGATCTGCGGCAGCTTCGCCTTCCATTGCGACCTGCGATGCCTGGTGTTGCTCCGGGACATCTTGCGCTTCGGGACGGCCACGGCTAACTCTCCTCCGTCGGGCCGGCCCTCAAAGAGCCGGACTCGAACTTGTCGGTCTCGGTGCGCAGCTCGGCCAGAGCCGCCCACCGCGGGTCGATCATTTCGTGCTTGTGATCCGGATCGTCTGCCAGCCGCGCCCCGCATTCGGAACACAGGCCCGGGCAGTCGTCCCGGCACAACGGAACCTGCGGCAACGCGAGCACAATCTCGTCGCGCAGCACCGGTTCGAGATCGATCATATCGTCGATCACCACGCGCACCGCGTCCCCCGAATCCTCCTCGTCTTCGGGGACTCGGTCCGGGTAGAAGTACAGCTCCTGGAACTCGACCGCGACGGTGTCGTCGATCGGGTCAAGGCAGCGTGCACATTCGCCGGTCAGCGGCGCCCGCGCCGTACCTGACACGAGCACACCCTCCATGACCGCTTCGAACCGGAGATCCAGTTCGATCTCGGCCGCTTCGGGTACACCGACCACACCCGCGATGCCAAGCTGCGGCGGCGCCGGCTCGGAGCGCTGTTCGCGCTGCATCGCCCCCGGCCGCCGTCCCAACTCATGCGTGTCGAAGACGAGCGGATTACGTGGATCTGGGGTTGACAGCGCGACCAACTTCTTGTCCTGCAGGCAGCCTTAGCTGGCGACCTCGGGCGAGGTCGACGCCTCAGCCTACTAGATGTCGGCCGCCAGCGGCCAATCGAGCCGACCGACCGTCATTCGCGGGCCATCGCCGGATCGGTCGACGCAGAATCTCCGTCAGACGACGCCGGGCCGTCGTAATCGAGTTGCGCAGGCTCCTCGGCGGCCAGGTCGGCGTAAAGCCCGGCGGCTTCGGACAACTGCGAGCGGCCGCGGCGGATCGCGTCCAGAATGTTGCTGACCGAGACCTCGAGATGGGCGAGCTTGGCGTCGACGTAGCCGTCGACCTGGCGGCTCATCTGGTCGGCCTGTTCCCGGGCAACTCGAATCATGTCACCCGCCTCGATGCGGGCCGCCCGTACGACCTCCGCCTCGGAGACGAGCCGCTCCTTCTCCTCCGCAGCAGCGGTGAGCAGCCGCTCGGCGTTAGCCGCAGCCTCGCTGAACATCTGGTCGCGGCGCTTCAACAACTCCTCGGCCTGTTTGAGGTCGTCCGGCAGGATCGCACGCAGTCGGGCGAGCATGTCGAGCAACTCACCACGGTTGATCACAGCTGACGACGACATCGGCAGGGTCCGCGCCGACTCCACTAACGAGACTATTTCATCGAGCGTCTGGTGAGCCTTCATGCTCTACCCCCTCATCCCCCGGACGAGCGCCGGTCACACGCCTCATCCAACGTCTGGTGAACCTTCATGCCCTATCCCTCATCCCCCGGACGAGCGCCGGTCACACACCTCATCTAACGTCTTGTAAGCCTTCATGCCTACCCCCTCATCCCCCGGGAAAGCCGCTGGCGAAGCCGCGACAGTACCGATTCTGGGACGAGCCCGGACACGTCGCCGCCGTACATGGCAACCTCCTTGATCAAACTGGAGGACAGGAACGACCAATCCGGATTCGTCGCAACAAAGAGCGTATCTAGCCCAGTGAGCCGATGGTTCATCTGTGCCATCTGAAGTTCATAATCGAAGTCGGTGACCGCACGCAGACCTTTCACGACCGCCGAGATGTCGCGGGCCTGACAGAAGTCGACCAACAGACCCTCGGCACTTTCCACCGTGACATTGTCGAGCCCCTTCGTCACGTCGCGCAGCATCTCGAGCCGCTCGTCAATGGTGAACAGGCCCTTCTTGGACGGGTTGACGAGCAGCCCCACCACCACCTCGTCGAACAGGCGTGACGCCCGCTCGAAGACGTCGAGATGCCCGTTCGTCACCGGGTCGTACGAACCCGGACACACACAGCGAGACACGGTTTCCTCCCTCTCCAACCAGCAGGTGAACGTACCAGAGCATGGTCTCGCCGCACCGGCGTTTGTGCACCCTTCATGCGTCTGCGCGACCGAACCAAAGCATTGTTTCGCCGTATCGGCGCTCCCGAGCGGCGGTGAGCCCGTCCGGCCAGCGCAGCGGCTCAGCGCGGCGGGCCCGCTCAACGACGACGAGCGCGCCCTCCGCCAACCACCCACCGGTCACCAGCATTGCGAGTAGCTCGGTGACGGCCTCGCTGCCCGTCCCATACGGCGGATCGGCCAGCACGATGTCGTAGGGCGCAGACGGCTCGCCGGTGAGGACGACCTGCGTGGGTGCGGCACGAACCTCAGCGCCGTCGAGCCCGACCGCTTCGATATTGGCCTTGATGGTCTGGACGGCCTTGCGATCGGACTCGACGAGCAACACGTGCGCCGCTCCGCGGGACAACGCCTCGAGCCCGAGCGCTCCGCTCCCGGCGTACAGGTCCAGGACGCGAAGGCCGGACAGCGCACCGAACTCCGACTCGAGCGACGAGTACAGCGCCTCTCGCACCCGGTCCGCGGTCGGACGAGTCCCCGCCGGAGGGACGGTCAGCCGCCGCCCGCCCGCGCGTCCGGCGACGATGCGCGTCATGCCTTCTCCAGGTAGTCGGCCCGCTCGTCGGTGGCGAGTTCGTCCAGCGCCGCGGCCAACGCCGGGTTGGCCGTCATCTCCGGGTCGCCGGCGTATACGTGCTCGGCGGCTTCGCGCGCCGCGAGGATGACGTTCTCGTCGCGCACGACCGACAGCAGGCGAAGATAGCGCGACGGCGCACCGGACTGGTGGGCACCGAGGACCTCGCCCTCGCGGCGCAGTTCCAGATCCACGCGCGAGAGTTTGAAGCCGTCCCGCGACCGCGCGACCTCGTCGAGCCGCTGCCGCGCCACTGTGCCCTCCGGATCCGCGGTCACGAGCAGGCACAGCCCGGGAATCTCGCCGCGGCCGATTCGCCCGCGCAGCTGATGCAGCTGCGACACGCCGAACCGGTCCGCGTCCATGATCACCATCATGGACGCCGTGACGACGTCCACGCCGACCTCGACGACCGTCGTACACACCAGCACCGGTGTCGCGCCCGTGGTGAACCGGCGCATCGCCTCGTCCGAGGCCTCCGGGCTGAGCCTGCCGTGCAGGATTCCGATCTCGATGCCGTCCAGCGAACCGTCCCGGAGCTGGTCGGCGAGCTCGAGCACGCCGGTGATCCGGCCGGGTCCTTCGGACAGCTCCTCGGTTCCGTTCGGCTCGTCGTCCTCGCCGATGCGCGGGCACACGATGAACACCCGATGCGCGGCACCGACCTCCTCGCGGACGCGCTGCCACATGCGCTCGACGTAGTCCGGGCGCTCCGTGGTGGGCACGACGTGTGTCGCGACATCGGCGCGCCCGGCCGGTACCTCGGCCAGTGTCGAGACCCACAGGTCGCCATAGATCGTCATGGCCAGCGTGCGCGGGATCGGAGTGGCCGTCATCACCAGTACGTGCGGCCGGTTGACGCCCGGGCTCTTGGCCGACAGCGCCGCCCGTTGCTCGACGCCGAACCGGTGTTGCTCGTCGACGACGACCAGACCCAGGTCGGCGAACTGCACGTTCTCCTGGAGCAGCGCGTGGGTGCCGATGACGATGCCCGCCTCACCCGACGCCGCGGCGAGCAGCGCCCGCTTGCGCGCCGAGGCGGGCATCGACCCGGTCACCAGCGCGACGTGTGTGCCGTTCTCCGCACCGCCGAGCATGCCCGCCTCGGCCAGCGGCCCGAGCAGTGCCCTGATCGTCCGGTAGTGCTGCAGCGCGAGCACCTCGGTCGGGGCCAGCAGCGCCGCCTGGCCACCGGAATCGATGACCTGGGCCACCGCGCGCAACGCCACGACCGTCTTACCGCTGCCGACCTCACCCTGAAGCAGCCGGTGCATGGGATGACTTGCTGACAGGTCCGCCGAGATCTGCTCGCCGACCTTGCGCTGCCCCGGTGTCAGGTCGAACGGCAGTTGTTCATCGAGCGCGTCGAGCAGTCCGCCGGCGCCACCGGGCCGGGCGATCGCCGGAAAGACCTCGGCATTCGCTCGCCGCCGCGCCAGCTCCACCTGCAGGACGAAGGCCTCCTCGAACCGCAGCCGGTGCTTGGCCCGCTCGCTCTCCTCGATCGAGCCGGGCCGGTGGATCGCCCGTAGTGCCGCGTCGCGGGTCATCAACGCCTTGGCGCTGCGGATCTGCGGCGGAATCGGGTCCGGTACCGAGCCGACCGCGTCCAGTACCATTTCGACGCAGTTCTCGATCTGCCACGTCTTGAGCTTGGCGGTACCCGGGTAGACGGGAATCACCTCGGACGCGTACGCCTTGGCCGCCGCGTCGGTGTTCGCCGCGCCGATGAGCTTGTACTCCGGATGGGTGAGCTGGCGCTTGCCGCGGAACTCTCCGACCTTGCCGGCGAACAGTCCGAACCGGCCTTCGGTGAGCTCCCGCTCCCGCCACGCCAGCGAGCCGGGGTGCTTGCCGAAGAAGGTCAGTGTGAGCGTCCCGGTGCCGTCGGTGACGACCACCTCGAGGCGCGCTCCGCCGCGGTTCCGGTTCCGAATCAGGCTGGTGCGCGCCACCCGGGCGGCGACCGTCACGTCGTCCCCGACCCGCAGCGTCTTCAGATCGGTCACCTCGCCGCGGGTCACATACCGGCGCGGGTAGTGCCGCAGCAGGTCGCCGACCGTGTACAGGTCGAGCTCGGCGGCAAGCAACCGGGCGGCGCTCGGCCCGACATGCCGGCTCAGTTTCTCGGCCAGGTCGGCCATCTACTCCACCCCGATCAAGAGCGGGTAGCGCGGCTGGCCGCCGGCGTAGATGACGGTGTCCGCGTCCGGGCGCATTCCGCGCACCACGGCCGCGACCGAATCGGCGAGTCCGTCGGCCGCACCGTCGCCGGTGACGAGCGTCACCAGTTCGCCACCAGCGCTGAGCATGCGCGACACGACGTCGATCGCGACCGTACCCACGTCCGCGCCGATGATCGCGAAGTCGCCCTCGATAACGCCGAGGACGTCGCCGGGTTGGCAGACGCCGGCGGACGTGACCGCCTCCCGTGCCGCGATCGTCACCGCTCCGTGCCGAGTGTGGCCGGCGGCCGTCGTCATCGCCACCACATCGGCGTCGAAGCCGCGGCCCGGCTCGTGCACGGCCAGCGCGGCCAGTCCCTGCACCTGCGCATGCGTCGGGATGACCGCCACCCGGATGCCTTCCGAGCGAGCCTCCGCGGCGGCCGCTTCGGCGACCGGGACACCGTCCCGCTCGTTCGGCAGCAACACCACATCGCCGGCACCCGGTCGCCGGATCGCCTCCAGCATCTCGGCGGTCGACGGCCGGTGGCCGACGGACGTGCGGACGACGGTCGCGCCGGCGGACTCGAACAACGACGCAAGACCGTCACCGGCCGCGAACGCGACTACGGCGCGTACGGGCGCGGGCTTCGGGATTCCGTGACCGACCTGCTCGGGCAGATATGTGATGCGCACATCGCGAGGCTGGCCGGCCCGAATACCGGCCTCAATGGCCCGGCCCGCATCGTCGACGTGCACGTGAACGTTCCATAGCCCGTCACCACCGACGACCACGAGGCTGTCGCCCAGCGTTCGCAGCTCGCCCTTGAGCTGTCCGACGGCTTCATCGGCGGCGTCGAGCAGGTACATGACCTCGTACGCCGGCCCTTGGTGGTGGTGCGTCGCCTGTTCGCGGCGGACCTCGGGGACCGTGCGCTCGGCCAGCTGCCGGATGGACGGCAGCCGGCGCCGGCCGGTCAGCACCGTGTCGAATGCGTCCAGGATCACCGACAGGCCCTGCCCCCCGGCGTCGACCACCCCGGCCCTGCGCAACACCTCGAGCTGCTCCGGCGTTCGCAGGACCGCGCTGCGCGCCGCCTCGGCCGCGGCCAGCGCGACCGCGGGCATGACCGAACCGCGTTCGGTGTCGTCCGCATTGAGCGCCGCCCTTGCGCCCTCGGCCGCGGCGCGGGCAACGGTCAGCATCGTGCCTTCGACCGGCTCGGCGACCGCCTCATACCCTTGGTCGGCGGCTCGACCCAACGCATCGCACAGCACTCCCGCGTCAGCGCCGCCGGCTTCCCCGGAGAAGGCGTCTGCCACGCCGCGCAACATCTGGGCCAGGATCACGCCGGAGTTGCCGCGCGCGCCCAGAAGCGCCCCCCGCGCCGCCGCGGTCACGACATCGGTGATGGTCGCCTTTGCTCCGTCCGCGGCCGCTTCGGCCGCTTGGGCGGCGGCCTCCATGGTGAGGTAGAGATTGGTGCCGGTGTCACCGTCCGGAACGGGATAGACATTGAGCGCGTCGATCTCCTCACGCGACTCCGCGAGCGCGGCCAAGGCAGCCTGGCACCATCGCAGCACCGCCCGCGCGTCCAGCACCACCTCCACGCCTGCACACAATAGTCACTCGCCGCCACCGCCCCACCGTTCTCCCCCCAGAATGACCACGTTAAGCGCCCAATTCCCTGCCTTACGTGGCCTGTAGCAGTGACAAAGTACGGAGAATGCGAGCAAAGGACGTTCGCCGGGTTTAGCGCGAAGATTCGCTGCTTTGCCAGCATTGGAATCGAGGCAGGAGCGGTGGTCCGGGGCGCCGGGTTTGAGTATGAGCGAGCGGACCGGCTATTCTTTTGCGGTTGCCTGCACCAGATCGAGTCGCGGGCTCACGAACGTTCAACCTCGACTTTCCGCTAGGAGTTTCCCGTGGCTGCCAACTGTGACGTCTGCGGCAAGGGCCCGGGCTTCGGCAACTCGATCTCGCACTCGCACCGCCGGACGCCCCGTCGCTGGAATCCGAACATCCAGTCGGTCCGCGCGATGGTCGGTGGCACGCGCAAGCGCATCAACGTGTGCACCTCGTGCATCAAGGCGGGCAAGGTCACCCGCTAGGGCACGCGGAAGTGGTCATGCCCGGCATCGCGGTCGTAGGCGGCGCCGTCCACCGTCACGCCTGACCCGTCGCCGACCGTTCCGATGGCGCGCCAGCCGCTCGGCAGCACCGCGTCGCTGGGAAACGTCGCCACGAGAGCGTGGTCCTCTCCCCCGGTCAAGATCCAGACCATCGGATCCGCGCCGAGCGCGCGGGCCGGATCGCGCATCTCATCCGGAACGGCGAGCGCGCTCGTGTCGACGTCCACCGCCACGCCGCTCGCCTCGGCGATGTGCCCGAGGTCCGCGAGCAGACCGTCGCTGACGTCGCACATCGCGGTCGCACCCGCCCCGGGCGCGGCCAATCCGGCTTCGTACGGGACCTCCGGGCGGCGCTGCGCCTCGACCAGCACACGAGGTGAGCGAAAGCCGCGGGAGAGTACGGCGAGCCCGGCGGCGGCCCAGCCGAGCCGTCCGGCGATCGCGACGACGTCGCCGGGTCGAGCGCCGGCCCGCAACACCGGTGGCCGTCCATCCAGATCTCCGAGCGCGGTCACCGAGACGATCACGGACGACGACCGGACGACGTCCCCGCCGGCCACTGAAACGCCCAGGATCTCGCCCTCCTCACGGAATCCGTCGGCCATGCGGAGGGCCCACTCGGTCGGCAGGTCGGCCGGGCAACCGAGACCGACCAGGAGCGCCGTCGGCTTCGCGCCCATCGCCACGACGTCGGCCAGGTTGGACGCCGCGGCCCTGCGGCCAACGTCGTAACCGGATGACCAGTCGCGCCGGAAGTGGTTACCCTCCACCAGCAGGTCGGTCGACGCCACAACCCGCCGGTCCGGTGCGTTGACGACAGCAGCATCGTCCCCCGGACCGACCACCACGTGCCTCGTTTGTGGCATGCGAGCCGCGATGGCTGCGATGAGCCCGAACTCACCAAGGTCAGCGACGTTATCGGACATCGAACTCCCGGTCGGTGGTGGTCAACCTGTAGGTTAGCGGCACTAGCCCTCTAACTCGTGACCGTGCAAGAGAGGACGTCCGACGTGGTACAGGCCTATATTCTCATTCAGACTGAGGTCGGCAAGGCCGCTGAGGTGGCTCAGGAGATCGCGGGGATTCCGGGTGTGACGCTCTCCGAAGACGTGACCGGCCCGTATGACGTCATCGTCCGGGCCGAGGCCACCGACGTTGACGAACTCGGCAAGCTCGTCGTCGCTCAGGTCCAGGGTGTTGACGGCATCACCCGGACGCTGACGTGCCCCGTCGTCCATATCTAGGCGCCGCGGCGATCGGCGCGGCAATCGTCACTTCCGGATGCGGGTTCGGAGCCGTTGAGCTCGACCCGCACTCACTCACCCCAGGCAGCGAGTCGGCGTGTAACGCGCTGGACGCGGACCTGCCCGATGTCGTCTCGGACGCGGTGCGGCGCGACGTCCAGGATGAACCCGCTGGAATCGTCGCATGGGGTGAACCGCCTGTCGTGCTGCGCTGCGGTGTGGGCCTGCCGCCGGAGTACCAGCCCGACGCCGTGCTCACCGAACTGAACGGCGTGGCCTGGCTGCCGGTCGAAGGCGTCGGCGGTGACTTTTTCGCCACGGTGGACCGCGACCCGATCGTCGAGATGGCGATTCCCGATGCCTACGAGCCGACGGTCGTGCTCGGTGACGTCGGCCCGGCGATTCTCGAGCACATCCCGGAGCGTGAACTCCGCTAGTGGGCCTTAGCGGAGGCCGAGGGGGCGGTTCGCGGCTGTCGTGACGAGTCGGTCGACGAGCGCCGGGTAGTCCAAGCCGGAGGCCGCCCACAACTGCGGGAACATCGAGGTCGGCGTGAAGCCGGGCATCGTGTTCACCTCGTTTAGCACGATCTCGCCACCCGGGCCGAAGAAGAAGTCCACCCGGGCAAGCCCCTCACACGACAGCGCCTCGAACGCGCGCACCGCGTACTCCCGGATCTGCTGCGCCGCCGCGTCCGGCAGGTCCGCCGGAATCGACAAGCTGACGTGGGACTCGTCTTCCAGGTACTTGGCCTCGAAGTCGTAGAACTCGTGTGTATCGTCCATCACGATCTCGCCGACGACACTCGCATCGGCCGGCCCACCCGACAGGCCCTCGAGGACGGCACACTCCACCTCGCGGCCGACGACGGCCTCCTCGATGAGCACCTTCGGATCATGCTCACGCGCGGCGAGAATCGCCGTTTCCAACTCGCCGGGCCCGGCGACCTTGGTGATCCCCATACTTGAACCGGCCCGAGCCGGTTTGACGAACACCGGCCAGCCCAGTTTCTCGACTTCGGCCAGGACGCGATCTCGCTGGGTCTCCCAGGATCCGGGAGCGACGAGCGCATGCTGGCACACCGGGATGCCCGCATCCGCGAGCACGATCTTCATGTAGTGCTTGTCCATGCCGATCGCCGACGCCAGCACACCGGACCCGACGTACCGGACGCCGGCCATCTCCAGCAGCCCCTGCAGGGTGCCGTCCTCACCGTACGGACCATGCAGCAGCGGAACGACGACGTCCACCTGGCCGAGCTGGCGAGGCACATCGCCGGACTCCTGGACGGTCAGCTGCCCACGGCGCTCGGACGGCAGCACCACGGTGCCGCCGAGGTCCGCCACCTCGGGCAACTTGCCGTCGGTGATCGAGAGCTGTTCCGGGTCGTCCGGGCCGAGCACCCACCGGCCTTCCAAAGTGATGCCCACGGGAACGACGTCGTAGCGATCGCGGTCCAGCGCGGCGAGGACGCTGCCGGCGGTGACGCAAGAGATTCCATGTTCCGAGCTGCGGCCGCCGAAGACCACGGCTACCCGGATGCGGTCAGGCTGTGCGGTGCTCATCCAGCCAGACACTACACCTCATCGACACCGCCATGCAGGCGTCGGCGGGGTGAGTCGATGCGCTCGCCGCACGTTGATCGAACGACGTCAGTAGCCGTGCCGTTCCGGCTTGGCCGCGCGCGCGGTCAGCCTGGTGAGCATGTTCTCGGGCGTCATCTGGCCGCGCACGACATAGCTGACGTGCTCGACGATGGGCATCTCGACGCCGGCCCGCCGGGCCAGGTCGAAGATGGACTCGCACGACTTGACCCCCTCGGCCACCTGGCGGGTCGCACCCGCGATCTCGGCCACCGACAGCCCACGCCCGAGCTTCTCGCCGAACGTGCGATTACGGGACAGCGGTGACGAGCACGTGGCCACCAGGTCGCCCAATCCGGCGAGACCCTGGAAGGTGTAAACGTCCGCTCCCAGTGCGGCACCGAGGCGGGCCGTCTCGGCAAGGCCGCGGGTGATGACACTGGCGCGTGCATTGTCGCCGAGTCCCAAACCTGCGGCCATACCCACCGCCAGCGCGATCGCGTTCTTGACCGCGCCGCCGAGTTCGGTTCCGATCACGTCGGTATTCGTATACGGCCGGAAGTACGGCGTGTGAAAGATCTTCTGCAACCGCTCTGCCACGCCGTCCTCGGTACACGCGATCACACTCGCGGCGGGCTGCCGCTCGGCGATCTCGCGAGCCAGGTTGGGCCCGGAAAGGACGGCGATCTGATCCTCCGGGAACCCCGTCACCTCCTGGATGACCTCACTCATCCGCTTGGCCGTGCCGAGCTCGATGCCCTTCATCAGACTGATCAGGATCGCACCGGGCGGGAGCAGCGGCGCCCACACCGTGAGGTTCTCGCGCAACATCTGTGACGGGACGACGAAGACGACGATCTCCGCCCCGTCGAGCGCATCGGCAGCGTCGTGCGTCGCCCGGACCGTCGCGGGGAGTTCGATTCCCGGCATGTAGGCGTCGTTGCGCCGGTTGGCGTTGATCGCGTCACAGAGCTCCTTGCGGCGCGCCCACATCGTCACGTCGTTGCCGGCGTCGGCCAACACGAGAGAGCACGCCGTCCCCCAGGATCCACTGCCGAGCATCGCAATTCGCATCAGCGACCGCCCTCCGCCTCGGTCTCCTCGCCGCGTGGTGGCCCGATCCGGTGCCGCGGATTGAAGCGCACGGCCGGTGGCACCTCGTTTCTGATCTCGGCGAGCTGTGCGGTGATCGCATCCATGATCCGGTCGGTGGCGGTCTCGAGCAACTGCGCGGTGACCGGCAGTCCGGCGAGGTCGGACAGGTCTACCGGCGGCCCGGCGGTGACACGCATCGTCTTGCGCGGGAACAGCCGCGGCCGGGCACTGTACGGGGCCAGTAGCTCGTTGGGGCCCCACTGCGCGACGGGAATGACCTCGCATCCGGTGGACAGTGCGATCCGCGCGGCCCCGGTCTTACCGCTCATCGGCCACAGCCCGGGATCCTTGGTGATGGTTCCTTCGGGATAGACGCCGACACACTCCCCCCGCTCCACCGCCTCGACGGCCGCACGGTACGCATTCGTCGCGTCCCGCGATTCTCGGTAAACCGGGATCTGACCGCATTCCCGGATTATCCGCCCGACGATCGGCACCCGGAACACACTCTCCTTGCCGAGGAACCTCGGCGCCCGGCCGTTGTCCCACAGGAAGTGCGCGAACGTCAGCGGATCGATATGCGAGAGGTGGTTCGGAGCGACGACGACTCCGGTGCCGACCGGCGGAATGTGCTCGGTGCCGCGCCACTGCCGCTTGGTCAGCACCACCAGGATCGGACGAATGATTCCGGCGACCAAGCGATACCAGAAGCCCAGCTTCTGGCGGGGACCCCGCATGCTCATAACGCTCCTCACATCGCACCGACCGAAACCCGGCCTGACACGATAGACGACGTGGAGGATCTCACTGGATGGTCAATCGTAGTTCCGGTCAAGCGCCCGGAGTTGGCCAAGACCCGACTTGCCGACGCGGCGGGCATCCATCGACCGGACCTGGCACGCGCATTCGCCGCCGACACGGTGGCCGCTGCGCTGGCGTGCCCGGCGGTCGTGGAGGTCGTCGTGGTCACCGACGATCCCGCTGCGGCCGATGAGCTCGGCGGCCTCGGCGCGCTCGTCGTCGCCGACGCACCCGACGCCGGGCTCAACGCCGCCTTGCGGCACGGTGCCGATACCACCGCGAAGCGCCGGCCGGGCATGCCTGTCGCCGCACTCTCGGCAGATCTCCCGGCGCTACGCCCGGACGAGTTGTCGACCGTGCTCGGCGCCGCCGCCAAGTACGAGGTGTCGTTCCTCGCGGACGCCCATGGAATCGGAACCACCGTCTATGCCGTGGCCGGCGGCGCCGCGTTCGACCCGCGGTTCGGCGGGCGTTCCCGGGCAGCGCATCGTGCCGCCGGAGCGGTGGAACTCGACATCGCGGGAGTCCCATCGGTGCGCCGTGACGTCGACACCGGAGTAGACCTCTATGACGCCATCCGGCTTGGCGTGGGCACTCGAACCAAGGAAGTCACCGCCCGTCTGGACGAATCCTGGATCACCGCGGGCTGACGTCGATTCAATTTGATCGAGGATCGCCTTTCAGGTACCCGACTGCTGCTCGCCCGCGGTGGACTGCGCCGTCGCCGACTGTTCCGCCGCGGTCTTCTTCGCGGCCGGAGCCTTCTTCGCCGGCGCCTTCTTCGCAGTGGACTTCTTGGCAGTGGACTTCTTGGCAGTGGACTTCTTCGCCGGCGCCTTCTTCGCAGTGGACTTCTTCGCCGGCGCCTTCTTCGCAGTGGACTTCTTCGCCGGCGCCTTTTTCGCCGCCTGTCCGCGCCGTGCGGTCGACGAGGTCGCCCTTCTCCGTTCGCCGAACGAAGCCAGCTCGCCCGCGAGTTCACGGGCCTTGTCGGCCACACTGCGCAACGTGCCCGCGGCCGTCCGGCTCGCCTGCTCGGCCGCCTCGACCGCCGACGCGGGCACGACGGCGAGCGGCCCGGTCACCCGGTCGCGCCACTGGCGGGTCCCGCTGACAACCTCGCGCAACTCCTTGCCGGGTTTGAACTCGGGGACGTACTCCCCCGCCCTGGCGCCCGCGTCGCGCGCCCGGCGCTCGAACTCGCCGAAGCCGCTGATCACGACCTTCTCACCAGCCGAGATCGACTTCGTGATGACGTCGACCACCGAGTCAAGTGCATGCGCGGCCACGTCCCGATTCCCTTCGAACCGCTGCGAAAGCTCGTCGACAAGTTCCTTGCGATTCATGACATCCCCCGTCCGGTGCGGGTCGGTTCAATTGAACGCTACCAATCGTAGAACCACCAGGAGGTCTGGTTAAGGTAGATGCGTGGCACCTTCACCATCTGTCCGGCCCGGTGCGGCGGTGACGGGCGACTCATATCCGGCGACATCGGCGGTACATCCATGAGCGTTGTGCTGGCGATCGCGCTCGGCGTCCTCGTGGTCGGCATCGTGACCGCAGGTACCGGCTATTTCGTCGCCCAGGAATTCTCCTACGTCGCCGCCGACCGCAACGAACTCCGCGCCGGTGCCGCGGCCGGCGACGCCGGGTCCGAGCGTGCGCTCGACATCACGTCGCGCACGTCGTTCATGCTCTCCGGCGCGCAACTCGGAATCACCGTGACGGGCCTCGTCGCCGGCTACGTCGCCGAACCCCTGATCGCCGACGGCATTGCCCACCTGCTCGGCGGGATCGAGGTATCCGAAGGGCTGGCGTTCGGAATCTCGCTGGCTGTCGCACTGGCGTTCGTGACGCTCGTCCAGATGGTCTTCGGTGAGCTCGCACCGAAGAACCTGGCGATCGCGCGTCCGGAACCGGTCGCGAGGTGGCTCGCCCGGTCGACGCAGGTCTATCTGAAGATCTTCGGCCCGGTCATCCGGATCTTCGACCAGTCGGCCACGCTTTTGCTGCGGGTAGTGGGGATCAAGCCGGTGCAGGACGTTCACCGCGCCGCGACCGTGAGCGATCTGGAGTGGATCGTCGCGGCGTCGCGTACCTCGGGCGAGCTGTCCGAGGAGCTGTCGATGCTGCTGGACCGCAGCCTGGAATTCACCGAAGCCACGGCCGAGCACGCGATGGTGCCGCGACCGAGGGTCAAGGCGGTCGAGTCCGGCGAGACCGCTCGCGCGGCCCGCAAACTCATGGCGGCGGGCTATTCACGGCTGCCGGTGTATCGCAACGTGGTCGACGACATCGTCGGCATGGTCGACGTGCGCGACCTACTGACACTCGACGCCGACGAATTGGATCGCGCCCGCGTCGGCAAGCTTGCCAAACCCATCGTGCTGATTCCGGCGCCGCTGCGCCTGCCGGACGCGCTGGCCCGGCTACGCGAAGCCGACGCCGAGTTCGCATGTGTCGTCGACGAGTACGGCGGCCTGGCAGGCGTACTGACCGTCGAGGACATCGCCGAGGAGCTGGTCGGCGAAATCGCCGACGAGCACGACCCCGACCTCGGCATCGAACCACACCATGTCAGCGAAGGAGTCTGGACGGTCCCCGGTTCGCTCGGCGTCGACGAGGTGGAACGCCTGATCGGCCACGACCTGCCGTCCGGGAACTACGAGTCGATCGGCGGACTGGTCATAGATTCGCTCGGCAGATTCCCGGACCCGGGCAACGAGGTCGTCCTCGACGTGGGCCATTCCTACGACGACGAGGCGATCCGGGTGTCGATCCGGGTCGAGTCGGTCGACCGGCGGGTGCCGCACAGCGTCCGCATCGCGTTGACGACCGATGAATCGCCCGCACCGAGCCAGGGGGCCAACCTATGAACGATCTCGGTGCTCTGCCGGCCCTTCTGCTGTCCGTGGCGATCATCGCGCTGAGCGCGTTCTTCGTCGCCGTCGAGTTCGCCCTCGTAGCGGCGCGACGCCACCGCCTCGAAGAAGCCGCCGAAACCAGGCTGTCCGCCCGAGCCGCGCTGCGCAGCTCACGAGACCTGTCGCTGCTGCTCGCCGGAGCTCAACTGGGAATCACGTTGTGCCTCGTCGCGCTCGGCGCTCTGGCCAAGCCTGCGGTCAAAGATCTGCTCACACCGGTGATCGAGCTCACCGGCGCGCCGTCCGTCATAGCCAATGCCGGCGGGTTCATCCTTGCGCTGGTCATCGTGACGTTCATCCATCTGGTCGTCGGGGAGATGGCGCCCAAGTCGTGGGCGATCGCACATCCCGAACGGTCGGCGATCATGCTTGCGCTGCCGATGCGGGCATTCATGTGGGTGACGCACCCGATTCTGCTGTCGCTCAACGGCATGGCGAACTGGTGCGTGCGCAAGGTCGGCGTCGAGCCGGTCGACGAGGTCGGCATGGGCCAGAGCCCCGACGCGCTGCGTGAGCTCGTCAACCATTCCGCCGAGGTCGGCACACTCGACGAAGCCCGCCGTCACCACCTCGCGACCGCACTGTCGGTCAACACCCGGCCGATCGGCGAGCTCGTCACGCCGGCGGCCCACGTCTCCACCGTGGACATCAACACGAGCGCCGAACAGATCAAACAGGCGGCGCAGGAGACCGGACACCTGCGCCTGGTGGTACGCCGTGGCGGTGACATCGTCGGCGTGGTCCACGTCCGGGACACGCTCGATGCGGAACCGGGCGCCTCCGCGGCCACCCTGATGAACGCGCCGCTGCCTCGCCTCGCCGCGTCGACGCCGATCTACCAGGCGATCAACACGATGCGTGAGACCCGCGCCCATGTGGCACTCGCGACCGCGCAGGGCGGGCGCATCCTCGGCATCGTGACGTTGCAGGACCTCGTCGACCAGCTGCTGGCGGGTCAGGAAGCGGCAACGGCCTGAGTCGTCGGCTTGTGGGACGGACGTCCCGCTTCGAACGCCGCGATCGCATCGGCGTGCCGCAGCGTCAAACTGATGTCGTCCAGCCCCTCCATGAGCCGCCAGCGGGTGTAGTCGTCCACGTCGAGTGGGGCGACGATGTCTTCGCAGCGGACCTGCCGGCCGACTAGATCAACCGTGACCTCGGTCCCGGGAGCGTTCTCCAGCACCTTCCAGATCAGCTCGATGTCCTCCTGGGAGAGAACGCCGGTCAGCAGGCCCTGCTTGCCCGAGTTGCCACGGAAGATGTCGCCGAACCGGGAGGACAGCACGGCGCGGAAGCCGTAGTCCTTGAGTGCCCAGACCGCGTGCTCGCGGGACGAGCCGGTACCGAAGTCCGGACCGGCCACGAGCACCGTACCGGCCCGGAATCCCGACTGGTTCAGTACGAACGTCTCGTCCGTACGCCATGCGGCGAACAGACCGTCCTCGAATCCGGTGCGGCTCACTCGCTTCAGGTACACCGCCGGAATGATCTGGTCGGTATCGACATTGCTGCGCCGCAGCGGCACCCCGACGCCGGTGTGCACGGTGAACTTCTCCATCGTGAGGCTCCTTACAGATCGTCCGGAGAGCTGAGCCGCCCGGTCACCGCCGTCGCAGCCGCCACCAACGGTGAGACCAGATGGGTTCGCCCGCCGCGACCCTGCCGGCCTTCGAAGTTCCGATTGGACGTGGACGCACTGCGCTCACCGGGCGCAAGCTGATCGGGGTTCATGCCCAGGCACATCGAGCAACCGGCCGCGCGCCACTCCGCTCCGGCCTCGATGAACACCCGGTCCAGACCCTCGTACTCGGCCTGCTGCCGCACCCGCATTGATCCCGGTACGACGAGCATGCGCACGCCATCGGCGACCTTGCGGCCGGCGAGCACCTCGGCCGCGGCACGTAGGTCCTCGAGCCGCCCGTTCGTACACGAGCCGAGGAAGACCGTGTCGACCGCGACTGAGCGCAGCGGCGTGCCGGGCGTCAGGTCCATGTACGCGAGGGCGCGCTCGGCCGACGTGCGCTCCGCCTCGGTCGGCATCGAGGCCGGGTCCGGGACGGCGCCGGACAACGGTAGGCCCTGACCGGGGTTCGTCCCCCATGTGACGTACGGCTCGATCTCCGCCGCGTCGAGTACCACCTCGGCGTCGAACCGGGCACCCTCGTCGGTGCGTAGCGCTCGCCACTCCTCGACCGCGGCGTCCCAGTCGACGCCGGAAGGAGCGTGGGGACGGTCCTTGAGAAAGGCCAGCGTCGTCTCGTCCGGCGCGATCATGCCGGCCCGGGCGCCCGCTTCGATCGACATGTTGCAGATCGTCATTCGGGCTTCCATCGACATCGCTTCGATGGCCGAGCCGCGATATTCGAGAACGTAGCCCTGCCCGCCTCCAGTTCCGATCTTCGCGATCACCGCGAGGATGACGTCCTTTGCGGTGACGCCCGGGCGCAGGGCGCCGTCGACGGTGATCGCCATGGTCTTGAACGGGCGCAGCGGCAGCGTCTGGGTGGCCAGTACGTGCTCCACCTCGCTCGTGCCGATGCCGAACGCGAGCGCGCCGAACGCGCCGTGCGTGGACGTGTGCGAGTCGCCGCAGACGACCGTCGTACCCGGCTGGGTCAGCCCGAGCTGCGGCCCGATGATGTGAACGATGCCCTGCTCGGCATCGCCCATCGGAAACAGGCGGATGCCGAACTCCCCGCAGTTGCGGCGCAGTGTGTCCACCTGGGTTCGCGAGACCGGATCGGCGATCGGCAGCTCTGAGCCGGTTGCAGGAGCGCCACCACGTGAGGTCGTGGGCGCGTCGATGCCGGGCCAAGTTGTAGGTACGCCCTTACCGCGCGACGCGGCGGGCACGTCGATGCCAGGCCAAGTTGTAGGAACATTGTGGTCTTCGGTCGCTATGGTCAGATCGGGGCGACGTACCGTCCGGCCCGCGAGTCGGAGCCCGTCGAATGCCTGCGGGCTGGTCACTTCGTGGACGAGGTGCAGGTCGATGTAGAGCAGATCCGGTTCGCCGTCCGCTCGCCGGACGACGTGTGCGTCCCACACCTTCTGCGCCAAAGTCCGGGGACCTGCCGCTGCGTCCATAACCTGACTCCCTGTATCCATCGCGACGTTGCGGGCCATCGTGCCCCTTTTGGGGTGCCAACGTCTTGCTATCTCGGATTATGAGATGGCAATATCGTTACATGGACAACAGTAGCGGAGTCGGTGTCCTCGACAAGGCGGCGCTCGTCCTCGGCGCGCTGGAGTCCGGGCCTTCCACCCTCGCCAGTCTTGTGAACTCCACCGGGTTGGCCCGGCCGACGGCACACCGGCTGGCCACGGCGCTCGAGTTTCACCGCCTCGTATCGCGAGACATGCACGGCCGGTTCGTGCTCGGTCCCCGGCTCAACGAACTCGCCACCGCCGCCGGCGAGGATCGCCTGCTCGCCGCTGCGGGTCCGATCCTCGCCCGGCTCCGCGACGCCACCGGCGAGAGCACCCAGTTGTTCCGGCGCCAGGGCGACAAGCGCATCTGCGTCGCCGGCGCCGAGCGGCCGACGGGCCTGCGCGACACCATTCCGGTCGGTGCCACGCTGACCATGCTGGCCGGCTCCGCGGCCCAGATCCTGCTCGCCTGGGAGGAGCCCGAGCGGATGCATCGGGGGCTGCAAGGCGCCCGGTTCACCGCCACGATGCTCGCGGCGGTGCGCCGACGCGGCTGGGCACAGAGCGTCGGGGAGCGCGAACCCGGTGTTGCGTCGGTATCCGCGCCGGTGCGCTCGTCGAGCGGGCGGGTCGTCGCCGCCGTATCGGTCTCCGGGCCGATCGAACGGTTGAGCCGCCAGCCCGGGCGCATGCACGCCCAGGCGACGATGGCTGCTGCCGAGCGCCTATCCACAATCCTGCGCACCGCCGAAGAATGACCACGTAAACGCCTCCGCGATACGCCTAACGACCCGCCGAAGGGCCGCCAACCGTTACTTTGGCGCTTCCGATTCGGCCCGCGCGCGGCGAAGCAGTTCCGCGAGTTCGATCGATTCGCCGTCCCGGGCGCCCCGTCCCACGACCAACGGCGGATCGGACGGCTCGATCGTTACGCCACGAAACCGTGCCACCAGGCTCGGCGGCACGTCGAGAATGTAGTAGGAGCCGTCCTCACCGACCGCCAGCGACCGGTTCTTCCGCAGGTACCAACCGGTCAGTCCGGTGCGATAGGACTTGCCACGCCCAGGGACGCGGGCCCGTAGCGGCTGCGGCGTCACACCCGCCGCACGCTGCCCCGCCACGAATTCGGCCAGCATTGCCCGAGCCTGCTCGGTTTCGCGGGCCCGGCGCCGATCGTCCGCAGCGGCCAGGGCAGTGACGGCGTCCCTGCGTTGCTTCCGCCACGTACCACGACCCGACATCACTCCATACTGCGACACGAGCCGTGGCGACGTCGCAACAGGTCTGCAAGCCTGGTGCGACGTCGACGCGCCTGCCGAACGTGATCGAACCACATGAGGCGGTACCGTTCCAGTGTGGCGAACAAGGCGAGTAAGCAGGTACCGCGTTCGAAGTCGGCGAAACAGCGCGAGATCCGGCTGCGCAAGCAACGGCGGAGCAAGATCCGCACCTATCTCGTCGTCGCTGTGATCGTGTCCGCGGTCATCGCCGGGCTGGTGATCGCTTTCCTCGTCGAGCGGGAGAACGTCGAAGGTGTCGTGCAATTCGACGGCCTATCCCGCGACCACACCGAAGAACCCGTCGAATACGAGCAGCATCCTCCGGTCGGCGGCCCGCACTCGGCGACGCCGTTGACGTGCGGCGTCTACCCGGACCCGGTCGCCAACGAGCATGCCGTGCACTCGCTCGAGCACGGCGCCGTGTGGATCACCTACGATCCAGACCTCGCCGAGGAGGATGTGACGGCGCTCAACGCTTTGCTGCTGAGCCAGGACGACGCCACTTCGCGCTACATGATCCTGAGCCCCTACGATGACCTCCCCGAGCCGATCATGCTGACGGCATGGGGACGCCAACTCACGCCCGACGGCGTGGCGGACCCACGGATCCAGGAGTTCATCGACCAGTACGTGCTCGGCGGTCAGGCACCGGAAACCGGCTCGCCCTGCATCGGTGAAACCATGAACTGAGCGCGACGGTCTTCTCCTCGACGCCACGATCAGGCGTCTCGGCGGGCGAACAGCCAGCCCGCGATCGCGAGCAGCAGCAGCGTCTCACCGGCGAACACGGCGAACCCGACCCAGGGGTCGAGCAGGTTCGGGTTGAACGACTCCACCATGGCGACCTGCGATCCGGCGTTGCCGGGCATCAGCTTGGTCAGCCACTCACCGGCCGCGCCGGGAATCAGCATCACCAGGTTCCCGACGACGAACAGCGTCGCCAGGCCGACCGTCACCGCCCCTGCCGTGTGCCGCATCAGCAGACCGAGCGCGAGGCCGAAAACGGCTAGCACCGCCAGGTACATACCGCCGCCGACGATCGCACGGAGCACGCCGTCGTCGGTGAGTGCCATCCCGATTCCTTCTCGGGAGAGGAAGAAGTTCGCCGCCACGTACATGCCGAACGTCGTGACGATGCCGAGCACGAGCACGACGCCGGCAAGGACGAGCGACTTGGCCCCCAGCACGTGCCCGCGACGCGGTATGGCGGCAAGCGTGCTGCGCATCATGCCGCTGGCGTACTCCGACGAGGCGATCAGCACACCGAGAACGAACGCCGCGATCTGGCCGAACTGCCCGCCCCACATCACGAATGCACCGACGGGTTCGAACGGCTCGCCGTCGGCCATGGACTCGGCCAGGTCCGGCGCGGCGAGCATGTTCACGATCGCGGTCAGCCCGACGCTGACGACGACGAGAGCGGCCAGCGTCCATGCCGTGGAACGCACCGAAAGCAGCTTGGTCCATTCCGCGCTGAGCGCGTGGCCGAAACGGAGTCGATCCGGACGGGGCATGTTCGCGTGCATCAAGGTTGCCGTGGTCATCGTGGTCACACTCCTGCGGTGGTCAAATCGGATCGGCCGGTCGGCGCGGCCGCGTGATACTCAACGCTGTCGGCGGTCAGCCGTATGAACGCGTCCTCGAGCGAGGCCTCGACCTTACGGAGTTCGTGCACATACAGCCGCTCCGAGCCGGCGACGTCCCCGACCTGCTCAGCCGAAGCGCCGGTGACGAGCAGCGCGCCGTCGTCGGCTCGCTCCACGCTCCAGCCGCGTCCAGCCAGCCGTTCGGCCAGTTCGGTCACGTGCGGCGAACGCACGCGCACGTGGGAGGCCGAGTTGCGCGCGATGAAATCGTTCATGTCGGTGTCGGCCAGGATCTGGCCCTTACCGATCACTATGAGGTGGTCGGCGGTGATGGCCATCTCGGACATCAGGTGGCTCGAGACGAACACCGTCCGCCCCTCAGCGGCGAGGCTGCGGATCAACCTGCGGATCCAGGCGATGCCCTCGGGATCCAATCCGTTTACCGGTTCGTCGAACAACAGCACACCCGGGTCGCCAAGCAACGCGGCAGCTATCCCCAGGCGCTGGCCCATACCGAGCGAGAACCCCTTGGACCGCTTGTGCGCAACCTCGGTCAGGCCGACCAGGTCCAGCACCTCGCCCACCCGGCGCGCCGCGATGCCGTTGCTCTTGGCCAGCCAGAGCAGGTGGTTGTACGCAGTCCGACCACCGTGGATCGCCCGCGCCTCGAGCAGCGCACCGACCTCATGCAGAGGCGCGGGCAGGTCGCGGTAGTGCCGGCCGTTGATGGTGATCGAGCCGGACGACGGATGGTCCAAGCCCATCGCCATCCGCATGGTCGTCGACTTACCGGCACCGTTCGGCCCCAGGAATCCGGTGACGGTGCCCGGCTCGACGGTGAAGTCGACCGCGTCGACGGCGACCGTGTCGCCATAACGTTTCGTCAGCGCTCGTGCGGTGATCATCGTCCCCTCTTCTCCTGTCCTGGTCGTGGTGCGGGCGCGGCGGGTCTCGTGGGTGGGCACCGCGCCCGCACAACCAAACTAAGCGCCGTCACCTGCGAAAATGGCCGTTCTGAGGGAGGGTCCAGGGACGCTCTACGGGACATGTCAGGGTCCCCCTGACGCCACCATCGGGGTGTGAATCCTGGAGATCAGCCCGCGCCGGCCGAGACCACGCCGATACGCCGGGTGATCGAAAGCATCACCCCGGTCGCGGCCAGCATCGCCATGGTGCTGACCGATGCCATCGCGAGCATCCCGCTGCCGAGCACCCCGACGATTGGTGCGGCCAGCCCGCCGAGCCCGAACTGTACGGCGCCGAGCAATGCCGCGGCGGTGCCGGCGCTTTGGCCGTGGCGGGACATGGCCAGGGCAGGTGCGTTCGGGAAGATGACGCCGATCGTCCCCACCATCAGCCAAAGCGGTACCAATGCGTCGGCCGGCCCACCCAGGCCGGAGATGGACATGGCGACCAGCACCAACCCGGCTGTCGTACCGATGATCAGCGCCTTGCGCAGCACGCGTTCTGGTGGGTAGCGGTGCAGCAGCCGAGCGTTGAGCTGGCTGGCCGCGATCAGGCTGAGTCCGCCGATTCCGAAGGTCAGTGCGAACTGCTGCTCACTCATGCCGTACTCCTCCTGGAAGACGAATGACGCTCCCGCCACGTAGGCGATCAGCGCCGCCATCGCCAGCCCGGCCACGAGGACAAGGCCCATGAAAGGACCGTCCTGCATCAGCCCGCGGTAAGGCCGGAGCATGACACCCACGCGGGCCGGCCGGCGGCGTTGCGGCGGCAGAGTCTCGCCGACCCTGACCGCCGTGAGGAAGATCAGCAATATGCCGAGTGCCGCCAAGATCACGAAGATTCCTTCCCACTGCGTCCGACGAAGTACGGCGCTTCCAAGGCTCGGCGCAAAGACGGGAGCGGCCAGCGGAAGCAGCAGCAGCCGGGAGAGCAGCCGGGCAAGGGCAGTGCCGGTCAACAGGTCGCGCACGATAGCCGTCGCGATCACCGCCGCTGCCGCGGCGCCCAGCCCCTGAAACACCCGCAACACACCCAACAGTGCGGCGCTCGGTGCAACGACACACAGCATCGATGCCCCCGAATACAGCAGAAGGCCGGCTAGCAGCGGCCGGCGCCGGCCCAGGGCATCGGAAAGCGACCCGACGAGCAGCTGGCCGACAGCCATCCCGAGCAGCACGCCGGAAATGGTCAGCTGAACCGCGGCATCGCTGGCGCCGAGTTCAGCCTGCATGGCCGGCAGCGCCGGCAGATACATGTCGATCGACAGCGGCCCGAGCGCAATGAGCCCACCGAGTACCAGCGTGAGCTGCAGCCGATGCCGGCCACGCAGTTGCTCTCCTGGCGTTACCGGCCGGCCGTCCCCGCGTCCGGCTCCCCGAGCCGTTCCATCCTGCTTGCGAAAGATCGAGTTTCGCCCAGTCGCCGCTGCCTGCCCCATCGGGTCTCCTTCGGTAGGTCCCGCCGATCGCGGGCTTTGCCCTACCGACGAATTGACCCGACCCGATTTCGACCACGCAGAACGTCACGCGATTTGTGGACGCACAACTCGTTGCCTTCGAGCCATGGCGCAACGACAGCCGAGGTCACGACGCCCGGTAACGTCAGAAGTGGGAGTCAACCCGCACCGTTGTGGAGGTCTCACGATGGCGGTACAGAACGCATCCGAAGCGCGCGGTGGTTATGACGAGAGCACTGCGCTGATTGTGGTCGACGTGCAGAACGACTTCGCTCATCCGGACGGCAACCTGTACGTCCAGGGCGGCGACGAGGCGATCTCCGCGGTCAACCGGGAGATCGCTGCCGCGCAGCAGGCCGGCTCACTCGTCGCCTACACCCAGGACTGGCATCCACCGTCGACACCGCACTTCGAGAAGGACGGTGGCACCTGGCCGACCCACTGCGTGCAGGACACCTGGGGTGCACAGCTGCACCCGGCGCTGACCGTGGTCGACGGGCCGATCGTCCGTAAGGGCACCGAAGGCGAGGACGGCTACTCCGCGTTCAGTGTCCGTGACCCGGAAAGCGGCGCCGAGGCTCCGACCGAGCTGGAGGGAATCTTGAAGGAGCAGAGCGTCCAGCGCGTCGTCGTCGTCGGTCTTGCGCAGGACGTCTGCGTCAAGGAAACCGTGCTCGACGCGCGGCGGCTCGGCTTCGACGCGACGGTCGTCGGCGACGCCACCCGGCCGGTCGAGCTACAACCCGGCGACGGCGAGCGGGCGTTGTCGGACATGACCGACGCCGGAGCGGACATCCGCTGACGGTAGGTAAACTACGCACTGTGCGACGTTCCGTCGAACCGGAGGGTCCGATGTCGGCGTCCATTGACCAGCCGCGCAACGCCCGTAGCCAGCGCACACGAGGCGCGCTGCTGGCGGCGACTCGGCAGATCCTCGAGTCCGACGGGTTCGAGGCGCTCACCATGGCAGCCGTCGCGGAACAGGCCGGCGTCTCGCGGCGCGCCGTCTACCTGCACTTCACCACCCGCACCGAACTGGTAAGTGGCCTTTTCGAGTACATCGCGCGACAGGAAGGGCTCGCCGAATCGACCAGTAGCATCTGGGCGGCGCCGGACGCCGTCGCGGCACTACGCGCGTGGATAAAGCACCTGACCACCTACCACCCGCGCGTGATGACCGTGGACCGCGCGATCGAGCAGGTGCGGCGGGTCGATGCCGACGCGCAACGGCACCGGGACACGGTCACCCAAGCCCAGCTCGCGAACTGCCGGCGTATCGCCGAATGGCTGGAGCGCGAAGGCCGGCTCAATACGTCGTGGACCGTGGACAGCGCAACAGACCTGCTGTTCGGCCTGATCTGCACCGAGTTGTTCGAACGTCTGATGACCATGCGCGGCTGGACGACCGAGGTTCTCGAAAACCGGCTCTGGACCATGTGCCGGGCGGTCCTGGTCCAGGATCGGCCCGACCGGCCCCAACAAGATCGCCCCTCGCCCGCGTCTCCGCAGGTGAGGGGCGTTCCAGAACGTAGCCCCGACGGGATTTGAACCCGCGCTACCGCCTTGAGAGGGCGGCGTGCTAGGCCGCTACACAACGGGGCCCTGCAGCGAACTGCTGCGGCGAAACTCTACCCGATATCCGGCGAAGTTCCCAATCCGCGCTGGGGTACCAGGACTCGAACCTAGACTAAGTGAACCAGAATCACTCGTGCTGCCAATTACACCATACCCCACCGGAACGGACATCCTGCGATGCCCGACCGACGTGTAAGGATAGCGGCCCAGGCAGCGTCGAAACAACTCGTTGGCGATCACGTGACATACACCACGAGGCTTGGCGACATCACAACATGCGTGCACGCCTGTCGTGATGTCGCTACGCCTACCGAACGTGATCGAACGACGGCGTGGTGAGCGCGCGGTAGTCGTGCTTGTCGAACGAACGGATCGCCAGCCAGCCGAACACGGCCATCTGGAGTATGTCCATAACGACGAGCGGCCACGGCATGGCCGTCACGGTCAAGGCGTCGTCGACCTCGTCGAACGCGGCGGCTGCCAGGAAGATCAACACGTTGTTGACGACGTGCATCGCGATCGCCGCCTCGAGCCCGCCGGTTCGGATGACGAGCCAGCACGCGATGAGGCCGAACGCGAACCGGTCGAAGAACAGCCACGGATCCTGCGAGCCGTGTGCGAACGCGAACGCCAGCGAGGTGACGACCATCGGAACCCACGGCGCACGCAGCCATGCGCCGAGCGCCTGGAGAACGTAGCCGCGAAACATATACTCCTCGCCCGCGGCCTGCAGCGGCGTCGTGAGCAGGACGACGGCGGCGAGCCCGAGCCAGGTCTCGAACGACACCGTCGGCGGGCTCTCGACGGCCTCGCCGTTCACCGGCAGCGCGGACGCGGCCAACGTGAACAGTACCGCCACGATGACGGCCAACAACACTGCCCTGGCCAGGTAGCCCCAGCGCAACCGGCCGACGACCGACGAGAGCCAGCCGAACCGGCGGCGGTGCACCAGCAACATGGCCAGTGCCGCGGCAGGCATCATGGCCGCCAGCGAGAGGTTCAGTCCCGCCAGGAACAACGGGTCGAACTCGGTGGTCAGGCGGTCGACCGACTCGGACATGGACCCGCCGGTCCGGATGACGTCCAGCATCACCGTTCCGGCCTGAACCAGTAGCAGCAGCACGAAGAACGCCGCTGCCGCCACGAAGAGCCCGACCGCGGGACGCCACCAGCGGTGGCCCGCGCCGCGCAGCAGCTCGTGGTACATGCGTGCACCGTCGTGCACGGGCGAGGGCTGCGACCCGGACGGCCAGTTCACGCGAACCGCGCGATCGCCGCATCGAGCCGGGCGAGGGTGCGGTCGGCTCCGAGCAGCTCGAGCGACTCGAACAGCGGCGGCGAAACCCGCCGTCCCGACACCGCCACCCGGACCGGGCCGAACGCGTTACGCGGCTTGAGCCCGAGTCCGTCCACAAGGGCGGCCCGCAGTGCGGTCTCGATCGACTCGGTGGTCCACGGCTCGAGCCCGTCCAGCGCCGTGCGCGCCGCGACCAGCACCTGTTCGGCCTCGGGCTTGAAGACCTTGGCCACCGAATCTTCGTCCATCACCGGCTCGTCGACGAACAGGAAGCCGAGCATGCCTACCGACTCGTCCAACGCCACCATGCGTTCCTGCGCCAGCGGCGTGGCCGCGGCGAGCAGCCGCAGCTGATCGGCCGACGGCGGATCGGGCAGGACACCGCCTTTCTGTAGGTATGGAACCATCCGCTCGGCGAGATCGGCCGGCTCGAGTGCCCGCAGCCAGGTCGCGTTGATCGCCTCAGCCTTCTTCAGGTCGAACCGGGCGGCATTCGGGTTCACCCGTGTGACGTCGAACGCCGCGGCCATCTCCGCCATCGAGAAGATCTCCCGATCGTCGCCGATCGACCATCCGAGCAAGGCCAGGTAGTTCAGCAGCCCTTCGGGGAGGAAGCCGCGGTCGCGGTAGAACTGCAGCGCGGTCTCCGGCGCCCGCTTGGACAACTTCTTGTTGCCCTCCCCCGTCACCAGCGGCAGGTGGGCGTACCTCGGCACCGGGCCGGAGCTCACGCCGATCTCCCGCAGCGCACGGTGCAGCGGCAACTGACGCGGCGTCGACGAGAGGAGGTCCTCGCCGCGCAACACATGCGTGATGCCCATCATCGCGTCGTCCACGGGATTCACCAGCGTGTACAACGGCGCCCCGTTCGCGCGCACGAGCACGTAGTCGAACACGTTCTCCGCATCGACGGATATCTCCCCGCGGATCAGGTCATCAAACGTGATCGCGGTGCCGGGCATGCGGAAGCGGATCACCGAATCACGGCCCGCACCCTCGAACGCTGCGACCTCCTCCGGTGAGAGGTCGCGGCACCGGCCGTCGTACCCGCTCGGCCGGCCCGCCGCACGGGCCGCCTCGCGACGCTGTTCGAGTTCGTCCGGCGTGCAGTAGCACCGGTAGGCATGGCCCGCCGCGAGCAGCTTGTCCGCCACCTCTGAGTACGTGTCGCCGCGCAGCGACTGCCGGTACGGGCCGTGCGGGCCGCCCACATCCGGGCCCTCGTCCCAGTCCAGGCCGAGCCAGCCGAGGGCCTCGAGCAGCGCAGCATACGACTCCTCGCTGTCCCGCGAGATGTCGGTGTCCTCGATGCGGAACACGAACGTGCCGCCGTAGTGCCGCGCGAACACCCAGTTGTAGAGAGCCGTACGGATCAGCCCGACATGTGGGTTGCCGGTCGGCGACGGGCAGAAGCGGACCCGGACGTCGGACGGCGCGAGCTCACCCAGAACGGGATCGGTGGACGTGGGCAAAGGTCATCCCCTGACATGACGAGTCGGATTGGCCGATACATCGAAGGATATCCGTCCAGGACGAACAGCCGGGTGAACGACCACGCAACCGCGCGCCGGGCTAGGGCTTGGTGACCGGATTGGTGAGCGTTCCGATGTCCTCCACCGTCACCGAGACGGAGTCCCCTGCCGTCACCGGACCCACACCGGCGGGCGTGCCGGTGAGGATCACATCCCCGGGCAGCAGCGTGAAGGCCGCGCTGATGTAGGTGATGAGCGATGGAACGTCGAAGATCATGTGGGACGTCCGCCCGTCCTGGCGGGTCTCGTCCCCGACCAGGCAACGCACCGCGAGATCGGCCGGGTCGAGATCGGTCTCGATCCACGGCCCCAGCGGGCAGAACGAGTCGAACCCCTTGGCCCGCGCCCACTGGCCGTCCGACTTCTGCAGATCGCGGGCGGTGACGTCGTTGGCACACGTGTAACCGAAGATCACGTCGCTGACCCGATCCGCCGGCACGTCCTTGCACAGCCGCCCGATGACCACCGCCAGCTCGGCCTCATGGTGAACCTCCGCGGACTGCGGCGGCAATACGATCGGCTCGTCCGGCCCGATCACCGAGGTGTTCGGTTTGAAGAACAGCAACGGCTCGGACGGGACGTCGTGGCCCAACTCCGAGGCGTGCGCCGCGTAGTTGCGGCCGACCCCGATGACCTTGCTGCGCGGAATGACCGGCGCCACCAGCCGAACGTCCACCAGCGGCACCTTCTCGCCGGTCAGCTCCAACGGGGCGTAGAGCGGGTCGCCGCGCAGCACCGCCAGCACGGCTTCGCCTTCGGCGTCCTGCCCGACCGCGGCGAAGCGGGGTTCGTCGTCTCCGGAAGTAAATCTCGCAATACGCACGAGGTCGAGCGTAGCGTCACCGCCTCGCGTGGCGACGCAGCTGGATCATTCTGGCCACGCCAGGGATGGCGACCATCAAGAGTCCACCCACGGCCGACAGCAGCATCGCTACGCCGAGCGGCAGGCTGCCGCTGAACCCCAGGAACTGGATCTCGACTGAATCGAGGTTCTGCAGGATGAACACCAGCAGGAAGATCAGCACCAGTGCCGCGACGATCAGCCCGGCCCACAACTCGGAGGCGCGGGTCCGCCCGAGTTTGCGCTCGGCAGGTGCCGGCTCCTCGACGTCAGCCGGAGATCTGTCGGCCGGAGCATCGGGCACGTCGGCTTTGCGGGCGGGCTCGGCGTCCGGCTTGGTGTCGGTGATACTTGCGTCGTCGTCACGATCTTTGGCACTCATGGCAAACCGCTCCTGATCGATTCCGTAGTTCCAGTATGTCAGGCCACACGGCGTGCCTGCTGGATTGCGAGCATACGGTTACGTGGTCATTCCGAGGGTGACGTGCCCTGGCGCAGAAGTCCGTAGGTCACGCCGTCCACGAGGGCTTCCCACGACGCCTCGATGATGTTCGCGCCCACGCCGACGGTCTCCCACGAGGCCTTGCCGTCAGTCAGCTCGACCAGCACGCGCGTGACCGCGTCGGTGCCGTGCGCGGCGTCGATGATGCGCACGCGGAAGTCGATGAGCTCGAGCTTGTCGATCTCCGGGTAGAGCCGGCCGATCGCGCCGCGAAGGGCGTGGTCGAGTGCGTTTACCGGCCCGTTGCCCTCGCTCGTGACGACGACCCGCTCGCCGCCGGCGCGCACCTTGACGGTCGCCTCGGCCGGTGCCGCGCCGCCCGGGCGCGATTCGACGATGACGCGCCAGCTGTCGACCTCGAAGTAGCGGGGACGCATCCCGTCGGCCACTTCACGCAGGAGCAGTTCGAACGACGCGTCGGCCGCCTCGAACGTGTAACCGGCCGCCTCGAGCTGCTTGACGCGTTCGGTCAGCGTGCGCACGAGCTCGCCGTCCTGGGAAAGGTCGTAGCCGAGCTCGCGGCCCTTGAGCTCGATGCTGGCGCGGCCGGCCATGTCCGAGACCAGCATCCGCATGTCGTTGCCCACCGCGGCCGGGTCGGTGTGCTGGTAGAGGTCGGGATCGACCTTGATGGCGCTGGCGTGCAGGCCCGCCTTGTGGGTGAACGCGCTCATCCCCACATAGGGCTGGCGCGAGTACGGCACGACGTTCGTCACCTCGGACACCGCGTGTGCGACACGTGTCGCCTCGCGAAGCGCCTCGTCCGGCACCACTGGGCGGTTCCGCTTGAGCTGCAGGTTGGCGATGACCGAGATGAGGTCCGCGTTGCCGGTGCGCTCGCCGTAGCCGTTGAGTGTGCCCTGCACATGGCTGGCGCCGGCGTCGACGGCGGCCAGCGAGTTGGCCACCGCGCACCCGGTGTCGTTGTGGCAGTGGATGCCGAGACGCACGCCCGACGCGTCGGTGACGGCCGCGACCGTCTCGCCGACGTCGGCCGGCAGCAGCCCGCCGTTCGTGTCGCACAGCGCGATGAGCTCGGCACCTGCTTCTGCCGCGGTGCGAACGACCTCGACGGCGTACGCCGGGTCGAGCCGGTAGCCGTCGAAGAAGTGCTCGGCATCGAGGAAGACCCGTCTACCCTGCCGGGCAAGGTACGCCACGGTGTCGCGCACCATCGCAAGGTTCTCTTGGAGCGTGGTGCGCAACGCCCGCTCGACGTGACCGGCGTGGCTTTTGGCCACGAGCGTCACCACCGGGGTCTCCGCGTCGAGCAAAGCGCGTACCAGCGGGTCTTCCTCGACGCGAACGTTCGCCCGGCGGGTCGCGCCGAACGCGGCCAACTGTGCGTTCGCAAGGTTCAGCTCAGTGCGGGCCCGGCTGAAGAACTCGGTGTCCTTGGGGTTCGCGCCCGGCCAGCCACCTTCGATGAAACCGACGCCGAGCTCGTCGATGTGCCGCGCGATGGCCAGCTTGTCCGGCACGGACAATGTCAGGCCCTCCTGCTGTGCGCCGTCGCGCAGTGTTGTGTCGTAGATGTGGAACTGATCCGGATTCATGCGCCGTCCCCTACCAATGAAAAAGACCCGCCGCGAATGCGAACGGGTCTAGCGCGCCTGGCGTGGTGCTTGCCTGGCGCGCCTACGTAATGATCATGCAGCTATGCATCGCGGCCAACAATGCCACATCGCTTTAGATAGTGAGAACACCAATTCCACATGCCGGACAACCTGCCTGCAAGGGCTCCGCCCCCGCACACCCCCAACACCTGGTCACCACGGCGGGCAACCAGCCACGCACAGTGGTCCCCGGTCAGACGATGCGGTGCATCCAACCGTGCGTATCCTCGGCCCGCCCGTACTGCACGTCGAGCAGCGCGGCGCGGATTTCCGCGGTCACCGGACCGGTCTCGCTGCCCATCGACACCTCGCCGCCGTCCCACTTCAGCGTGCCGAGCGGCGTGACGACGGCGGCCGTCCCGCACGCGAACACCTCGGTTATCTCACCGGACGCCACGCTGTCGCGCCACTCGTCGATGCTGACGGGCCGCTCCTCGACCTTGAAGCCCCGGTCGCCGGCCAGCATCAGGATCGATTCGCGGGTGATGCCCTCGAGGATCGTGCCGGTGAGGTTCGGCGTGACGATCGACCCGTCGGAGTGCACGAAGTACAGGTTCATGCCACCGAGTTCCTCGACCCAACGTCGCTCGGCCGCGTCCAGGAAGCAGACCTGCGCACAACCGTGCTCCAGCGCCTCCTGCTGCGCGACCAGGCTCGCCGCATAGTTGCCCGCCGCCTTGGCCGCACCGGTACCACCGGGAGCCGCCCGCGTGTACTCGGTGGACAGCCAGATGTCGACCGGCTTGACGCCCGAGGCGAAATAGGAACCCGCCGGCGACGCGATCAGGCAGAAGGTCACCTCCGCGGCCGGGCGCACGCCGAGGAACGTTTCGGACGCGAACATGAACGGCCGCAGGTACAGACTCGACTCGGCGCCGGACGGCACCCACTCGGAGTCCGTGCGAACCAGCAGTTCGACGGCATCGACGAACGCGCTGACCGGCAGTTGCGGCAACGCCATTCGCGCAGCGCTGCGGGCGAATCGAGCGCCGTTGGCGTCCGGACGGAACGCCCAGATCGAGCCGTCCTCGTGCCGGTACGCCTTCAACCCTTCGAAGATCGCCTGCGCATAATGCAGCACGGCGGTGGCCGGGTCGAGCGACAGTGGTGCGTACGGACGGACGCCGGCGTCGTGCCAGCCAATGTCCGTCGTCCATGTGGCGGTGATCATGTGGTCGGTGAACGTCGACCCGAAGCCCGGGCTGGCGAGGATCTTTTCACGCTGCGCGGCCGGTACTGGATTCGCCGACAACTCGGTCGAGAAGTCCAGAGTGCGTTCCGGTGCGCTGGCCATGGCCGGTCCCTTTCATGTCGGGGTCTGAACAACTAGGACGTCCAAGTTCATACGCTACCCGTAGCGGCGCGCGCGGCAAACACTCAGGAGTGGGCAAGGCTCCCGTCCTGCTATGTGAGACGTAGCTGTAGCGGCGAGTACCACCGACGTAGCGTGACCGCCATGGACCACAGCATCAATCTGGCGGTGATCCCGGGCGACGGCATCGGTCCCGAGGTCGTCGGCGAAGGACTCAAGGTTCTGGACGCGGCGCTCGCCGGGACGGACGTCAAAGCCGCCACGACGACGTATGACCTGGGCGCGCGGCGCTGGCACGCCACGGGTGAGACGTTGCCTGATTCCGTGCTCGAGGAGCTGCGCGGCTTCGACGCGATCCTGCTCGGCGCCGTCGGCGACCCCGGCGTGCCGAGCGGAGTGCTCGAACGGGGGCTGCTGTTGCGATTGCGGTTCGAGCTGGATCATTACGTCAACCTGCGCCCCGCCCGGCTCTACCCGGGTGTCGAGACGCCGCTGGCCAACCCCGGCGAGATCGACTTCGTCGTCGTGCGCGAAGGCACCGAGGGGCCGTACTCCGGAACCGGCGGCGCGCTTCGCGCCGGAACGGCCGCCGAGGTCGCCTCCGAAGTGAGCGTGAATACCGCGTTCGGCGTGGAGCGCGTCGTTCGGGACGCCTTCGAGCGAGCGCAGCGCCGTCCCCGCAAGAAGCTTACGTATGTACACAAGCACAACGTGCTGGTCCATGCCGGACACCTGTGGGAGCGGATCGTCAACGAGGTGTCCGCGGACCATCCCGACGTGGCGGTGGACTACCTCCACGTGGACGCTGCGACGATCTTCATGGTCAACGACCCCGGACGTTTCGACGTGATCGTGACGGACAACCTGTTCGGCGACATCATCACCGATCTCGCGGCCGCGATCACCGGAGGTATCGGGCTGGCCGCCAGCGGCAACGTCAATCCGGACCGGGCGGCACCGTCGATGTTCGAACCAGTCCACGGTTCGGCGCCGGACATCGCCGGGCAAGGAGTGGCGGACCCCACCGCAACCGTGTTGTCGGTGGGAATGATGCTGGACCACCTCGGTCTTACCGAACCTGCGGCGACCATCGAGGCGGCCGTCGCGACGGACCTTGCCGGGCGGGCCGGCGCACGCCGCACGGCCGACATCGGCGATGCTCTGGCGTCAGCCGTAGGCTGAGACGGCGATCGCACGGGCACGTACCGTGCTCCGGTCGGTGCCGCCTGAACAGCGTGACCTGAACAAGAAGCAGGGCCCGCACCTCCCCCGCAGGCGCGGGCCCTGGCCTGGTAGCCAATCGAACAACGCCGGGCCCGGTTGGACTCTTCCGCGAAGTACCGCGGGGCCTGGCGACTCGTTGTTCTGTTGGCTAATGCCCGGTTTCGCCGCCGTTGTCACGGCGATCCATGGCCTCTTGCAACGCGTGCTTCGCGTTGCGCTCAGCCTCAGACATATGTTTGCTCCATTCACCTACTACGGGCGTACCCCGTTGATTCCTGCTTAAACCAGGCGAGAAGCTCTTGACCGCCGCGAACCCGCACTCATGATGCGGAGTCTTCGTATCTGGCTGGTCGGCCCGGATCGCGGGTGGCCCTCGTCATGCGGTCGGCTTGGCGCATACGCCGATCTCCGCGGCGGGGCGCCGGCCTATCGGACCCCGTCGCGGCAGCTAAGAATGCGTACCGTCCACGACATGACGCGTCCGAGACTACTCCTAGGACGTCCTAGTTGTCTTCCATTATGGTCAGCAGTCTCACATCGCAAGACTGCTGATCTACGAGCCAGGCACTTGTCGTGGTTCGGGCGGATGCCACCGCTGTTGGAAGCTATGCCTTTGGATCGCCGGTGGCCTCGTCCGGCGTGAGCGACGCGACCGCATGCTCGGCTGCGTGGCGCCTCCGGATGTGCCTGACCATCTCCACAACGACGGTGATCGTCAGCGCAATGCCCAGCCCGAGCAGCAGGCCCCGGATCGGGTCGCCTTCGAACCAGTTGCCGGCGAAGTACCCGATGAACGCGGAGTACACACCCCACGAGAGCGCGGCGATCGCGTCGAAGATACTGAATCTTGCCAGTGGATAGGCGGCTGCGCCGCAGGTGAGCGTCGTAGCAGTGCGCCCACCTGGAATGTAGCGCGCGACGACGAGAACCAGACCGCCGCGGATCGCCAGTTCCCGCTGCGCCCAACCGGTGGCGGCTAACACACTCTTGCCCCTGCCGAATCGCCGCAGCAGAGCTCCGCCGCCATACCTGCCGATGAAATACGAGATGTGGTCACCGGTGAATGCCCCGGCGGCCGCAGCCAGGACCACGATCAGCACATTCGGTTCACCGGTCGCCGCCGCGAATACGCCGGCGGTAATGACCAGCGTCTCGCTCGGAACCACCGGGAAGAAGGCATCGAGCGCCGCTATCGCGTACAGCGCAAGATAGACCCATGGCGAGCCCATCAGGCCCTCGACGGCGACAACAAGCTCGTCAATCATTCCGGCGGCCTCCTGCCGAACACGCCGGATCGACATTCATACGCTTCAGCCACGCCCATTACCGTGCCCGACAACAGAATGTTGCGCACCTGGGGATTCTCCCAAACAAACCCTGAGTCGACCCTGAGTCAGCCCCGCAAACGCAGGCTTGACTCTGACGTTACGGCATGGCCTTAGATGATTAGCGTGCTTCGAATCGGCGACTTCGCCCGCCGGGCCGGCGTCACCGTCCGCTCGTTGCGGCACTACGAGGAACTCGGGCTGCTGCGACCCGAGTGGGTGGACCCGGACACCGGATACCGGTGGTACGCCACCTACCAGGTCGGCACCGTGAACCGCCTCGTCGCGCTCAAGGAACTGGGCTTCACGTTGGAGCAATGCCGCGTCCTTCTCGACGAGCAGCTCTCGGTCGAGCAACTCCGCGGCATGCTCCGGCTACGGCGCGCCGAGATCCAGCAGCGCATCGCGTCCGATACCGCGCGCCTCGACGAGGTCGCCAAGCGTCTCACATCGATCGAGAGAGGACTCACCGTGACCAACAGCACGCTCGAATTCAAGCCGCTGCCCGCGCTCCGGCTCGCCCAAGTCAGCGCGGAGGTGAACGACACCGTCGAGATTCCCACCGCTACCCGCGAACTGTTCGAGACCTTGACCGCACGACTCGAGTCCGCCGGCCACCCGCTCGAGGGGCGCGGCATCCGGACATACTACGGACGTCCCGACGGCTCCAAGATCGACGTCGCCACAGGCATACCGGTGGGCGCGGCGGCAGACCCGATCGACGGGCTGGAAACCGTCGAACTCGATCGGGAAGAGCCTGCCGCCGCCGTCGTGTTCCGCGGTCCGCCGGATGAGATCGCCGACGCCTGGTACACGTTCGAGGTCGCCCTCGAGGAGCACGGGCTCGAGTCGTACGGCGTCAACCGCCAGCTGTTCATCGACGCACCGGACGGTGCCGACGAATGGATCGTCGAACTACAGTGCCCGGTGCGCGATCGCGGATCGGGCTGCGCCGGCTGACGGCGTCCGGCGGCCGTCACCCGTCCAGGTCGATCGTCCGGCCCCACTCGGCGCCGACGGCCGACACGATCTCGTCGAGCACATCGTTGGTGAGCGCGTTGTCGATCGTCATCGCCACGAGCGCCTTGCCGCCCTTGGTGTCCCGGCTGACCTGCATGCCGGCGATGTTCACCGCCGAGTCGCCCAGGATTCGGCCGACGGTTCCGACCACTCCCGGCCGGTCGGTGTACATGAAGAACGCCATGTGCTCGCTCGGCTGCACCTCGATGTCATAGCCGAGCACCTCGACGAGCTTGCCGACCTGCTTACGGCCCATGAGCGTGCCGCCGACCGAGATGACACGTCCGTCGGGCATAACGCCGCGCAGCGTGATGAGGTTTCGGAAGTCCGGGGACTCGTCGCTGGTGACGAGCCTGACCTCGACGCCGCGGTCGGCCGCGATGAGCGGGGCGTTGACGAACGTCACCGGGTCTTCGACGACGTCCGAGAACACGCCTTTCAGGGCGGCAAGCTCGAGCACCTTGACATCGTGCTGGCTGATCTCTCCTTTGACCTCCACGTCGATCTGCGAGGCGACCCCGCCGGCCAGACCGGTGAAGATGCGGCCGAGCTGCTCGGCGAGCGGAATGCCGGGACGAACGTCTTCGGCGATCGCGCCGCCCTTGACGTTGACCGCGTCCGGAACCAGCTCACCGGCGAGCGCCAGGCGAACCGACTTGGCCACCGCCACACCGGCCTTCTCCTGGGCTTCGCTCGTGGATGCGCCGAGGTGGGGTGTGACGACCACCGACTCGAAGTCGAACAGCGGGGACTCGGTGCACGGCTCGGACGCGAACACGTCGACGCCGGCGCCGGCCACGCGTCCTTCCTTCAGTGCGACGGCCAGCGCGTGCTCGTCGACGATGCCGCCGCGCGCGGCGTTGATGATCCGTACGCTCGGCTTGACCTTGCGCAGCGCCTGTTCACCGATGAGGCCTTGCGTCTCGTGAGTCTTCGGCAGGTGGACAGTGATGAAGTCGCTGCTCTCGAGCAGTTGATCCAGCCCGACCAGGTGCACGCCGAGCTGTGCGGCGCGGGCGGCCGTCACGTACGGGTCGTAGCCGATCACCTCCATGCCGAACGAGGCGAGCCGCTGGGCGACGAGCGCGCCGATCCGGCCGAGGCCCACGACTCCGACGACCTTCTCGAACAGCTCGGTTCCGGAGTACTTGCTGCGCTGCCACTCCCCTGCCTTGAGCGCGGCATTGGCCGGCGCCACGTTTCGAGCGGTGGCCAGCAGCAGGCCCACGGCTAGCTCGGCGGCACTGATGATGTTCGACGTCGGCGCGTTGACGACCATGACGCCGGCCTGGGTCGCGGCCTTGACGTCGATGTTGTCCAACCCGACACCGGCCCGGGCGATCACCTGCAGATTCGGCGCCGCGGCGATGGCCTCGGCGTCGATCGTCGTCGCGCTGCGCACCAGAACCGCGGACGCCTCGGACAGCGCCGGCAGCAACTCGGACCGGTCCGGGCCGTTGCAGTACCGGACCTCGTAGTCCGGGCCGAGCGCTTCGACGGTCGCGGGGGACAGCTTGTCAGCGATCAGGATGACGGGCTTGCTCACGTTGGGATACACCCACTTCGAAATTGGTGGCACGAGAATGCGGCACGACATTGAGCCCGAAGTGAGATTGTACCCGCCTCGCCCACAACCACCCACCCCCACCAGAATGATCATGTTTGGCACGAGAATACCGCCCAAACATGGCTTTCAGACCGCGCAAAGCGCCGACAATCCCAGCAAGGCGGTCGCGCCGGCAATCTGTGGGCCGAAGACCCCGCGCGCATGGACAATGCGGTGATCGTCCATGCCGTGCGCGGTTTACAGACGTGGTCTGGCCGGGAGATGCGTGCCAAACATGGTCATTCTGGCGGAGGTCAGCGGGCGGCGGTGCCCTCCGTGTAGTCGGTGTCGCGCGACTCGATCCACGGCATGAGCTTGCGCAGTTCGCGCCCCACCTGCTCGATCGGGTGCTGCTCCCCCTCGGCGCGCAGCCGCTTGAACTCCGGCGCACCGGCGTCCTGATCAGCGATGAAGCCCGCGGCCCACGTCCCGTCCTGCACCTCGCGCAGCACCTGGCGCATCCGGTCCTTGACCGACTCGTCGATGATCCGCGGACCGGACGTGTAGTCACCGTACTCCGCGGTGTCCGAGACGCTCCAGCGCTGCTTGGCGATGCCGCCCTCGTACATGAGGTCGACGATCAGCTTGAGCTCGTGCAGGCACTCGAAGTAGGCCACCTCCGGCTGGTAACCGGCCTCGGTCAGCGTCTCGAACCCGGTCTGGATCAGCCGCGAGACGCCACCGCACAACACGGCCTGCTCACCGAACAGGTCGGTCTCGGTCTCCTCGGCGAACGTCGTCGCGATACCGCCGGCGCGCAGCCCGCCGATCGCCTTCGCGTACGACAGCGTCAGCGGCCACGCCTCACCGGTGGCGTCCTGCTCGACGGCCACGAGCACCGGCACGCCCCGCCCGTCCACGTACTCCCGCCGCACGAGGTGCCCTGGGCCCTTCGGCGCGACCATGCACACGTCGACACCCGCCGGCGGCTTCACGTACCCGAACCGGATGTTGAAACCGTGGCCGAAGAACAGCGCGTCCCCGTCCTGGAGATTCGGTTCGATCTCGTTGGTGTACACCTGACGCTGGACGTGGTCCGGTGCCAGCACGACCACCAGGTCCGCCTCCGCCGCAGCCTCGGCCGGCGGCAGCACGCGCAGGCCCTCGGCAGCCGCCTTATCGCGGCTGGACGAGCCTTCGCGCAGCCCAACCCTGACGTCGACGCCCGAGTCTCGCAGGCTGAGCGCGTGGGCGTGGCCCTGGCTTCCGTACCCGATCACGGCCACCACCCGGTTCTGGATGACGGACAGGTCGGCGTTGTCGTCGTAGTACATCTCGGCCATCTTGCCGGCTCTCCTTCGTTTGCTTCAGCAGGCTTGGCGACATCACACCATGCATGCAGGCATGGTGTGATGTTGCTACGCCTGCCGAACGTGATCGAACAACATTGACTAGGCGGAACGCTCGATGGGCCGCAGCGCACGGTCGCTCATCGACCGCGAGCCGCGGCCGATGGCCACCATGCCGGACTGGACGAGCTCACGGATGCCGAACGGCTCCAGCACCCGAAGCATCGCGTCCAGTTTGTCCTCCGAGCCGGTGGCTTCGATGGTGACGGAGTCCGGCGCGACGTCCACCACCTTGGCCCGGAACAACTGCACGGTCTCGAGAATGTGTGACCGCGTCTCCAGGTCGGCTTTCACTTTCACCAGCACGAGCTCGCGCTGGACCGATTGCGGCGCCTCCAGCTCAACGATCTTGATGACGTTGATGAGCTTGTTGAGCTGCTTGGTGACCTGCTCGAGCGGCTGGTCCGCGACGTCCACGACGACGGTCATCCGGGACACGGTCGAGTGCTCGGTCGGCCCGACCGCCAGCGAGTCGATGTTGAACCCGCGCCGGGCGAACAGCGCCGCGACACGCGCGAGAATGCCCGGCGTGTTCTCGACGAGGATCGAGAGGGTGTGTTTGCTCACTGGTCATTCCTCCCGCTCGCCGAAGTCCGGCGCCATGTCGCGCGCGATCTTGATCTCGTCATTGCTGGTCCCGGCCGCGACCATCGGCCACACCATCGCGTCGCGGTGCACGATGAAGTCGACCACGACGGGACGGTCGTTGATCGCCATTGCCTTCTCGATGGTCCCGTCGACGTCGTCGGCGGTTTCACACCGCAACCCGACGCAGCCGTAGGCTTCGGCGAGTTTGACGATGTCCGGGACGCGGCCCTCCGCCGGCGGGCCGTTGAGGTCGGTGCTGGAGTACCGCCCGTCGTAGAAGAGCGTCTGCCACTGCCGCACCATGCCGAGGCTCTCATTGTTGATCACCGCGACCTTGATCGGAATGCCCTCGATGACACACGTCGCGAGCTCCTGGTTGGTCATCTGGAAACATCCGTCGCCATCGACCGCCCAGACCGTGGCGTCGGGACGTCCCGCCTTCGCGCCCATCGCGGCCGGAACCGCGAAGCCCATGGTTCCGAGCCCGCCGGAGTTCAGCCACGTAGCCGGCTTCTCGTAGGAGATGAACTGGGCCGCCCACATCTGGTGCTGACCGACACCCGCGACGTACACCGCGTCTGATCCGACGAGCCGCCCGAGTCTCTCGATCACATACTGCGGCGCGAGCGTGCCGTCGTCCGGCGTCGTGTAGCCGAGCGGGAACCTTTCCCGCCAATTGTCGAGCTGCCTCCACCACGCGGTGAAATCGCCGCGCCGGCCGTCCTTGTGCTCCGCCTCGACCGCCGCGGTCAGCTCCTTGATCACCTCACGGCAGTCCCCCACGATCGGCACGTCGGCCAGCCGGTTCTTCGAGATCTCCGCCGGGTCGATGTCGGCATGGACGATCTTGGCGTCTGGCGCGAACGTGGACAGCTTGCCGGTCACCCTGTCGTCGAACCGGGCGCCGAGCGCGATCAGCAGGTCGGACTTCTGCAGCGCGGTGACGGCGGTGACGTTTCCGTGCATACCGGGCATGCCGAGGTTCTGCGGGTGACTGTCCGGGAACGCACCGCGCGCGGTCAGCGTCGTGACGACCGGGATGCCGGTGAGGTCGGCGAGCCGGCGCAACTCGTCCCAAGCCTTCGCCTTGAGCACACCACCGCCGGCGTAAAGGACGGGACGGCGCGCCTCGACGATCATCCGTGCCGCCTCGCGGATCTGCTTGCCGTGCGGCCGGATCGCCGGGCGATACCCCGGCAGATCGAGCCGGTCCGGCCAGCGGAACGGTGCGGTCGCCTGGAGCGCGTCCTTGGCGATGTCGACGAGCACCGGGCCGGGCCGGCCGGTCGAGGCGATGTGGAACGCCTCGGCGATCGCCCGCGGGATCTCCGCCGGATCCGTGATCAAGAAGTTGTGCTTGGTGACCGGCATCGTGATGCCCCGGATGTCCGCTTCCTGGAAGGCGTCCGTCCCGATCGCCGCGCTGGGCACCTGGCCGGTGATCGCCACGATCGGAATCGAGTCCATGTGCGCATCCGCCAGCGCCGTCACCAGGTTCGTCGCACCCGGACCGGACGTCGCCATGCACACCCCGACCTTGCCGGTGGCCAGCGCATATCCCTCGGCGGCATGCCCGGCGCCTTGCTCGTGCCGGACGAGGACGTGCCGCACCTTGGGTGAGTCGAACAGAGGGTCGTAGGCCGGCAGGATCGCCCCGCCCGGAATGCCGAACACCGTGTCGACGCCTGCCTCCTCGAGCGACCTGATGAGGCTTTGCGCACCGGTGAGCTGCGGCGCTACACCCGCAGCCGCCACTCGAGCGACATCACTGGGTGTTGGCCGGGCTGGCTCGGACATGGCTGCGATCCTTCTGTGTGTTGGTCCTGGCACGAAAAAACCCCTCGGCCCTGAGGGCTCAAGGGGGTCGCGCGTCGGCTATTCGTAACGTCAGCCGACGCGCTCGCTAAGTACGATGAACGTTCCACGCACGACAGTGACTCTCGCTCATGCAAGCCGGGACGTCAACCTGGGATCTCATATTCTGATATCTGACGTCCGCCTCCCGGAATCTCGGACCCGCAGCTCGGTGGCGGGAGCAACTAGCACGACATGCAGCGACCATCACTGCACTACGTTCAGCTGTCGGTTCGCCAAGCGTCAATCACATCGCTCGCCCGCCAGACGAGGTCCACGGAATCGGCCGCGACGGATTCATCTAACCCGCTCAGTGAAACGATCACCAGGCCGGAACGGTCGCGGTCCAGTCCCGGGACCTGGTCGGCTTGGCGGACCAGGTCGACCAGGTCATGCCGGTCAAACCGCGTGTTCAACCACTTGATCGAGCCGGCGAAATGCACATGCGACGCGACAGGCGACCGGTCAGCACCAACGAGATCGACTTCCGGATCGAACCGCCGGTTCCACCAGCCGCCAACGGCGCGCACATCGGACCAGGGCAGCGCGTCGGACAGCGCCGCGAGCTCGAGTGCCTCCCGGACCAGCGGCTCGACGGCACGTCCCCGCCAAGTCGTCCAACGCCGCGCAAAGACTTCGTAGGCCTGGCGGTCACGGCCCCGCCGGATCAGCTCGTGGGCTTCTCGCAACACACCCAGGTAGAGGCGCAGATTGCTGTCAGCGACACGGTAAAGCGAAGGCTTGCCGGGTCTGGTGGACAGCGGAGTGTCTACTGCGATCAGGCGCTTCTCCTCCGCAAGTTGTGCAAGTACCGGCGACAATGAGCCCGAGGCCAAGCCGCCTCCGCGTCCGCCGGCCGACTCAGCAATTCGGGCAAACGTCCGGTCGCCACTCCCGATCGCCTCGAATACGCGGCGCGCCTGATCAGGACGCGGGAACTCCGCAAGCAGAGAGTACTCCGGAACGCTGAACAGCGGTGCCGCAGGATCTGCGCATTCCTGCTCGACAAACTCGAGGGGGGACAATGCGCGGGGCCAGCTTCGGAGGATGCCAGGTAAGCCTCCAGTGATCAGTTGGGCGTCGATCGCGTCGGCCGGCTCCAGCCCAAGAACCTCGGCGGTTTCCGCCGGATTCAGAGGTTCCAGGACGAGATTGTCCGCTCGGCCGAACATGGGTTTGTCGTAGGCCGTCAGGCGCTCCATCATGTGAAGATCGCTGCCGAGAACAAGGAGGAGTACCGGGTGGCTTGAGATCAGACGATCCCACGCGGTCTGCAGGGCGCCGTCGAATGACGGATCTTGCTCGGCGAGCCACGGCAACTCATCGATGACGACGATCGACGGTTGCTCAGGAAGGCTGGCCGACAGCGCCCGAAGGGCGTCGAGCCACCCCTCCACGTTTTCTGGAACCGCATCTGGTTCGGCACGCAGGCCGGAACGCCGAAGTTCGTCAAGAAAGGAGCTCATGGCCTCGACCTGGGACATGCCCTTGGTAGCTGCGTAGTAGAGGTACGGAACGTCGGCCGTGTCGCAAAACTCCTGTACAAGCCGTGACTTTCCAACCTGCCGACGCCCGCGAATGGCGACCGAAAGAGCGCGCCGTGAGTCTGCGACACGATCGAGCCGCTTGCGAAGTAACGCAAGTTCGCGCCGTCGCCCAACGAAGCCAGCCATGTAGAATCCATCTATGTAGATAACATCTACATAGATGGTACCTACCAACCCTCTCCCCGTCCAGGCCCCTCATATCGACCGTGAGCCTGGAGGGACGGTCGTCAGTCGCAGACGGCGCCGTTCGCCGCGGAGCCGACGAGCTTGGCGTACTTGGCGAGCACGCCGCGGGTGTGGTGCGGTGGAGGCGGGGTCCATCCCGTCCGGCGCTCTTCGAGCTCGTCCTTGTCGACGAGCAGTTCGAGGGTACGGGACGGGACGTCGAGCCGAATCCGGTCGCCGTCTCGCACGAACGCGATCGGGCCGCCGTCCACCGCCTCCGGCGCGACATGCCCGACGCACAGTCCGGTGGTGCCGCCGGAGAAGCGGCCGTCGGTCACGAGCAGCACGTCCTTGCCCAGCCCGGCACCCTTGATCGCGCCGGTGACGGCGAGCATCTCGCGCATGCCCGGTCCGCCCCTGGGCCCCTCGTAGCGGATGATCACGGCGTCGCCGGCCTGCACGGTACCGTCCGCGACGGCGTCCATGGCAGCCTGCTCGCGGTCGAACACCCGAGAAGTGCCTTCGATGACGGCGGCGTCGAACCCCGCGGTCTTGACGACCGCGCCCTCCGGAGCGAGTGTGCCGTGCAGGATCGTGATGCCGCCGGTTTCGTGGATCGGCTCGGACAGCGCGTGAATGATCTTGCCGTCGGGATCGGGCGGATTGATGTCGGCCAGGTTCTCGGCCATGGTCTTGCCTGTGACGGTCAGCGTGTCGCCGTGCAGCACGCCCGCGTCGAGCAGCGCACGCATCACAACCGGCACGCCGCCCACCCGGTCCACGTCGCTCATGACGTACTGCCCGAACGGTTTGACATTGGCGAGGTGCGGCACGCGGTCGCCGATGCGGTTGAAGTCGTCGAGGGTCAGGTCGACGTCGGCTTCGTGCGCGATCGCCATCAGGTGCAGGACGGCGTTGGTCGAGCCACCGAGCGCCATCACCACCGCGATCGCGTTCTCGAACGCCTCCCGAGTCAGGATGTCGCGCGTCGTGATGCCGCGGCGCAACAATCCGACCACCGCCTCGCCGGACCGGCGCGCGTACCCGTCGCGGCGCCGATCGACCGCGGGCGGAGCGGCACTTCCCGGCAACGCCATGCCGAGCGCCTCGGCCGCAGCCGCCATCGTGTTGGCGGTGAACATGCCGCCGCAGGCACCCTCACCAGGGCAGATCGCCCGCTCGATCTCGTCGACCTCCTCGCGGGTGATCAGGCCGCGCGCGCACGCCCCGACCGCCTCGAACGCATCGATGATGGTGACGTCGCGGTCCCCGACCCGGCCGGGCAGGATCGAACCCGCGTACAGGAACACCGCCGCGACGTCGAGCCGAGCCGCTGCCATGAGCATCGCGGGCTCGGATTTGTCGCACCCGGCCAGCAGCACACCGCCGTCGAGGCGCTCGGCGCCGAACACGGTCTCGACCGAGTCGGCGATCACCTCACGCGACACCAGGGAGTAGTGCATGCCCTCGTGCCCCATGGAGATGCCGTCGGACACCGAGATCGTGCCGAACTCCAGCGGGTATCCGCCGGCGGCGTGCACACCGTCCTTGGCCGCCTTGGCGAGCCGGTCGAGCGACAGGTTGCACGGCGTGATCTCGTTCCACGACGAGCCGACACCGATCTGCGGCTTCTCCCAGTCGTCATCCGACATACCGACCGCGCGGAGCATGCCGCGCGCGGCGGCACGTTCGAGTCCGTCGGTGACGACGCGGGAACGAGGTTTGAGATCAGGCGTGCCGGATGTACTCATGGCCACACGCTAATCCCCATGTCAACACAGTGAGACGCGCCGTCCGCAATCCGGACACCTCGGCTAGGGAAGCTTGGCGGCACGAACGTTCAGCACGTCCGGAAGATGCCGGACGACCTCGGACCACGACTCGCCGCCGTCCAGCGAGGCATACACCGTGCCATCGCGCGCGCCAAGGTACAGACCTGGCCCCTCGGAACCGTCGCTGCTGAACGCGTCACGCATCACGGCGTTGTAGAAGCCGCTTCGCGGCAGGCCGGACGATGTGTCCGTCCACGACTTGCCGCCGTCGGTCGTCCGCCACACCTTGAGCGCGCCGTCCGGCGGGAAACGGTGCCCGTCGGCAACCAGCGGAACGTACCACGCGGTCTCCGGCTCGGACGGGTGCGTCACGACCGGGAACCCGAAGTCGGACGGGAGCCCGTCGGCGATGGACGTCCACGTCGCGCCGCCGTCGTCGGACCGGTACACACCGTGGTGGTTCTGCGCGAACAAACGCTCCGGATCGACCGCGTCGCGGGCCACCTTGTGCACGCACTGCCCGAACTCCGGGAACTGCTGCCCCTCGGGGAAGAAGTACGCTTTGATGCCTTCGTTCGAGGCGCGCCACGACTCGCCGCCGTCGTCGGTGACGTAGACCCCGCCGGTGGACATGGCGACCAGGACCCGCTGATCGTCGACCGGGTGCGGAAGCACGGTGTGGATGGCCTGGCCGCCGAAGCCGGCGCCCCACTTCTCCCGGTGCGGATGATCCCACAGCGGACGTACCAGCGAGAACGACTCTCCTCCGTCCTCGGAGCGCCACAGCGCCGACGGTTGCGACCCGGCCCACACCACACCCGGACGCGCCGCCGTGTCCGGCACGATCTGCCAGATCGCCTCGACCGATGCCTCGTCATCGATGTGAAACCGGACCGAGCCCTTCTCCGGCTCGGACCAGGTCTTACCCAGGTCGTCGGAGAACAACAGCGTCGGGCCCCAGTGCCAGTTCTTCGAGCCGGCGAACAAACGGGTCTTCCCGTCCCGGGTGTCGATCGCCGTGGAGTGCACCTCTTCCATGAGGAAGTGCGGCTCGTCCACCGTCCAGTCTCGCCGGTCCTCGCTGCGGGCCAGCCACATTCCCTTGCGGGTGCCGATCGCCAGTAAGTACGTCATGACTGTTGAGTCTGCCCCCTGCCACCGACAATTTCGAGAGCCACTACGAACTCGCCTAGAAGTAATCGAGCATGAATGCCGTCCCCGCGAACGCGGCATCGAGGAGGGCGTCGTCCCGGCGGTCGCCTCCGGACGCAATCCCTGCCCGCCGCAGCGTCGCCACCCGCGTACCGGCGAACAAGGCGGCCAGCCCACCCGCGGCCAGCTCCAAACCCGGCCGATCATGCTCGACGAGCTCACCGCGTCCGTCCGCCACCCGAAGGAGCCAGGTTCGCGAGTTCGACGGCAGCATGTCGTCGCCGACGGTCAGCGGCACCTCGACGGTCACTCCACGCGGGAATCCACGGCCGGCCACCGCCGCCGGCGCGTCGAGCAGACGGAGCATCCAGGGGACTTGCCGCTCCGTGGTAGCGGCGAACTCGCGGGTCAGCAGCCGAACCGGATCGTCCGGTGAAACGTTCGCCTTGATCGTGCTCGCGATCGACGAGCCGGAACCGACGAGCGACCACAGCGCGCGGACCGTCTCCTCGGACTCGGCGACCAGTGTGTCGACGGCCAGCGTGTCGCCGGCCCACTCGTACGCCAGGAATCCGTCGTCGGCGAGGTAGGCGAACGGCTCGTCCTCGCGCAACCACTCGGCAACCTCGTACTCCGGAGACTCGATCGGACCGTCGTCGAGATGCCGCTGATGCACCCGCGCCACCGTTTCGAGGACGTCCCCCGCCGATTCCGGCCCCACTCGACGCACTTTCGGCGTACCGCCGCCGGCAAGCCGGCGGACCGCCTCGGTCGGAACGGTCACGAAGTACTGGTAGCCGGCCAGCTCCCAGCCGAGCGACCGGTAGGGCGGCACCGTCGCGGGGTACAGCGCGGATGTCGGATAACCCAGCTCGACCGCGCGTGCGACCAAGGCGGTCATCAGCTGGTTGCCCACGCCTTGGCCGCGGTGCTCGGGCGCGACGACCACACCACCGACTCCGGCCATCGGCAGCGTGGCCCCGTGCCACCACTGCCGGTACGGCATGATCCGTGCCATCGCGACCGGCACGGCGCCGTCGTAGACGGCCAGCAGCCGCCGCTGCGCGATGGCCCGCTCCTGCATTGCCCGCCACCGGCCCCGGTCGCCCTCCGCCATCGGGCCGAACGACCGGGTCCGGACATCCAGCACGGCATCGAGATCATCTGCAGCGCAGTCACGTATCTCCACGGTGCCGACTGTATGTCGCGCGGTGGCCGCGCCTCCTGTGATTTTCGCCGTTGCGCGGCGTCCACCGCCTTTGCGCGGCCTGCAAGCCACGTTGAGCCGGGGCTTCGGAGCTTTACGTGATCATTCTAGAACGATGTTGGTGAGGGGGTCCCCGGCGGCGTACCGGGCGAGCTGGTCGCGGACGAGACGGAGCGCGCGGGGTTTGAAGGCCGTGGTCGCGCCGCCGACGTGCGGCGAGATCAGCAGTCCGGGCACGCTCCACAGCGGGTGTCCTTGCGGCAACGGTTCGGGATCTGTGACGTCCACCGCCGCCCGCAGCCGCTCCGAGTTGAGCTCGGCCACCAGGGCGTCCGTATCGACGACGCCGCCGCGGGCGACGTTCACGAGCAGCGCACCGTCGCGCATCAGCGCGAGCCGGGACGCGTTCATCAGCTTGCGTGTCTCGTCGTTGAGCGGAACGGTCAGGATCACGACGTCCGCGCGCGGCAACAAGGCGTCCAGCTCCTCGAACCCGGCCACACCCTCGCGCGCGGTCCGCGCGACCCGTAGCACGTCACACTCGAACGGGACCAGCCGCTTGTCCAGCGCCGCGCCCACCGAACCGTAGCCGACGATGAGCACCGTCCGGTCGGCCAGCGACTCGTAGTCGCCGAACGCCCACTCCTCACGCTCCTGCGCCCGGACGAACTCGGGGATCCGGCGCAGCGACGCGAGTGTGAGCGCCATCGCGATCTCGGCGGTGCTGGCATCGTGCACCCCGCGTGCGTTGCACAGTGTCACGCCGTCCGGAAGGTACGGCAGCACGTGCTCGTAGCCTGCGGTGAGGGTCTGGACCACCCGTAGCGACGGCATCCGTGCCATCACCTCACCGGTGATCGGCGCGAACATGTACGGCATCACGTAGAACGTGACGTCCTTCAGCGTCGCCGGGTCGGGGTCGCCGTCGGCGTTCCAGTGATGGACGTCGAGCCCGTCCGGCAGGTCGCGCAGCGAGCGGAACGGCTGCAGGACGGTCTTGCGCTCGGCCATGGCGCCGAACCTACCCGACGCTCCCGGCCGGGGCGCCGGTCACCTCAGCGGACTCTTGATCGGGTGCCGGTGGTTCGCCCCGCTGTCCGCGCAACCGCGCGCGGACGATGAACGGCACCAGCGACAAGCACAGCACCACCTGGCCGAGCACGATCCCACCGAACATGGGCGCATCATCGACGTGGTCGATGATCGCCTGCGAAACCGTCCGCGCCTCGTCCAGTTCGCCGCCGGCCACGAGCACCGCCGCGTCGGTCACCGCGTGCTCGGTCGGGACGATCGTCGTCCCGATCGCGGTAAGCGCGCCGGCAACACCGTCCGGGCGCTGCTGCGCCACTTCGATCAGTTCGGTCGTGTCGGCGTACTGCCGGCTCAGCTCGATCGTCTCGTCGAGGCGCTCGGAAGCCTGGTATTCGTCGGCCAACGCGGGTAACTCGTCGACACCGAGAGCGGCGAGAGCCGCCAGGACGTCGTCCCGCACGGTGAGAATCCGGTCGGACTCGGCCACGAGGTCGTCCACGCGGGTGAACGACCACGTCGCCATCGTCTGCCGCAACTCGTACGGTGCCCCCCATCCGTCGGCTCGGTGGAGCAGATCGTCATAGACGGCACGGGCCTCGTCCCGCTCGGCGACCCGGTCCATGTCGTCGGCGTCCAGGACGAGCTCCTCGTAGACCGTCAGGGCGGCCTCCGACCCACCGGCCTCCTCCAGCAGGTCCAGCATTCGGCGCCAGTCGACCGGCCCGCGCAGTTCCTCGCGGTCACCGTCGGCCGACGCGTACGGGATCTTCCGGTCGAACGCCGCGGCGAGCACGGCCGTCATCGCTTCGGCGCCGATGTCGGCATAGATCCGATCCATCGCCCACCACGACGTCTCGTAGCCGTACTCGTCAATGGGACGCGCCCCTACGGACGAGTCGTCCCAGTCCGAGAGCACGACCGTCTCGTCCGCATCGCTCGGGCCGGCATCGACCTGTGGTGTGAACCCTTTCATGCGGTTCGCCGCCCGATCGGCGTACAAGTCGGCGAGCCCTTCGCGGAGCCAGCGCTCGCTCATCGTGTCGTGGTTGAACCAGGCATGGGCGAGCTCGTGCAGCATGGTGAACGTGTCCAGCTGGTCGCCGACTTCGATGGCGTTGGCCTCCGAGTCGAACCAGCCGGCATATCCGTAGGCGTGCGGCGATGACGACTCGATGATCGCCATGTCCGCGTCGCCGGGCCACGGCTCGCCGATCGCCTGCTCCAGCAATCCCACCCCGCGTGAGACGACGTCCTCGGCGAAATCCGCCCACTCCTCGTCGCCCGGCGTGTAGCGCAGGACGAACGTGTGACTCCCCGAGCTGATCTCGCGCTCGGCGAGCAGTTCATCGTTGCGCGCGGCGAGAGTGGCGTAGAAGTCCTCCTCGACACCGTCATTGGAATACGTGATGAACCCGTCGGCGACCGAGCGCCGCATATAGCTGCCGACGACCTCCAACTGTTCGAACGCGTCCGGCACCCTGACGGTGATGGTCGCGTGTTCCGGGTCCCCCATCGGGTAGATCGGGAACAGCGTGTATGCCGGGCTGGCCCGCACGAGCCCGTCCGATCGCGGCGGCTGGTCGGGAAGGTCATAGCTGAGTTCGATCGTCTGGGGCGATCCGTAGCGCAGATCCGGGGAGAGATCGACGCCGAGCACCGTCCACCGCGGATCGTCCATCTCGTCGCCGAACGTGGCGAGCGATCCACCTCCGACCCTGCCGGCGACGATGTTGGTGGCCTCGGCCGGCACCGGGACGCTGACGCTCTCGTACACGGTGTAGACGGTGGCGCCGTCGGACCGGATGTAGTCGGCGACCAGGTTGGTCAGCCGCATCTCGACGGTGACGTGCACCCGCTCGGCATCCGGCTGGAGCTCATAGGTGACGTCCGCCTCCATGCGCAGATTGCCGTCGTCGGCGGCGGCCGCAGGCGTCGCGGCGCCCACTGCGGCGATTCCGACGAGCCAGGTCGCCGCCAAAGCGGTCAGAAGCGTACGCACGGTGCTCGAACGTAATCGACACGCGCTTGCGGTGACAACGGCGTTTGCGCGGTCGTGTCAGGATTGTTGCCATGCGCCTCATCACAGCGCTCACCTCCGCCGGCTTGATCATTTTCACGGCATGCGCGGACGGCGAGGACGACGATCCCGCCGGGCCCACACCCACACCGACGCCGGCCGAGACCACCACGGCCGCAACGCCGGCCGCGGCACCGCCGACACCGACGGACCCGCCAACCGAACGGGAGGAACCGGCGCCCGGGCCGGTCACGCCGGGTGAGGTGGACACGATCGTCGGCGGGCTGGACGTGCCCTGGGATCTCGCCTTCATCTCGGACGACACCGCACTGGTCTCGGAGCGCAACACCGCACGCATCCGGTCCGTCACCGCCGGCGGCGACGTGACCGAGGTGGGCGTGGTTGACGGGGTCGAACCGGGCGGCGAAGGTGGCTTGCACGGCATCGCCCGGTTCGAGGACTGGCTGTACGTGTACTACACCGCCGCGTCGGACAACCGGGTGGTGCGCATGCCCTTCGACGGCTCGTCGCTCGGCGATCAGGAAGTGATCATCGATGGCATTCCCAAGGCCGGCATCCACAACGGCGGCCGGATCGTCTTCGGGCCGGACGGGATGCTGTACATCGCGGCCGGCGACTCGTCCAACGGCGGTCTCGCACAGGATGTCGACTCGCTGGCCGGCAAGATCCTGCGGCTCAATCCGGACGGCTCGGTGCCGGACGGCAACCCGTTCGACTCACCGGTGTGGTCGTACGGCCACCGCAATCCGCAGGGCCTGGCGTTCGACGACAATGATCAGCTGTGGGCCAGCGAGTTCGGCCAGAACACGTGGGACGAGCTGAACCGGATCGAGGCGGGCGAGAACTACGGCTGGCCGATCGTCGAGGGCATCGCCGACTCCGACGAATTCGTCGACCCGGTCCGGCAATGGTCGACCGCCGAAGCGTCACCGAGCGGCATCGCCTACGTGCGCGACACGATCTTCATGGCGGCGCTGCGCGGCCAGCGACTCTGGCAGATCCCGCTCGAGGAGGGCTCCGTCGGTGAGCCTCAGGCGTTCTTCGCCCAGGAGTACGGCCGGTTGCGGCACGCCGAGGTCGCACCCGACGGCTCGCTGTGGGTGCTGACGAACAACACGGACGGCCGGTGCCGCCGCGATGGCGATCCGTCCTGCGAGGCAACCACCGACGAAGACTTCATCCTCCGCGTCACCCTCACCGAATGACCACGTTAAGCTCCCACGCCCCGGCCAAACGTCCCTTACAGGCCACGCATCGCCCGTAACCGCCGCGCAAAGGAACACGTAACGTGGGCCGGATGACGTCCTCGGCGGACTTGGTCGTGCTCGGCGCCGGTCCGGCGGGCCTTGCCGCAGCGTGGCGGGCCGCCCGCCGCGGCCGCTCGGTCGTCGTGCTGGAGCGGTCCGATGCGGTCGGTGGCCTTGCCGCGAGCTTCCAGGTCGGCGGCGTGTCGGTGGACCACGGCAGCCACCGGCTGCACCCGGCGACGCCGCCACACCTGCTGGCCGATCTCCGCGAGCTGCTGGGCGATGATCTTCAGCTGCGGCCACGGAACGGACGGCTCCGGATAGCCGGCCGCTGGGTGGGTTTCCCGCTACGGGCCGGCGAACTGGCCCGCGCCCTGCCCCCGACCATGCTCGCGCGCATCGCCGCCGAGGCGGCCGCCGAACCGCTCCGGCGGCCGCGCGCCGACACCTACGCCGCCGTCCTGCGCAGCGGACTCGGCCGGACCGTCTACGACACCCTGTACGCGCCGTACGCGAAAAAGCTCTGGGGCCTGCCGGGCGAGCAGATCGCCGGCGAGCAGGCCCGTCGCCGGGTGACCGCGGACACTCCCTGGAAGATCGCCGGTCGGATGCTGCGCGGCGGCAGCGGCGGCCAGGGCCGGGTGTTCTACTACCCGCGCCGCGGGTTCGGCCAGATCGTGCGATCGCTGGCCGATGCCGCCTCGGAGGCCGGCGCGATCATCCGGACCGGCACCGCGGTCGATGCTGTCGAACCGGCGAGCGGCAGCAGTGTGGTGCAGGTGACGGCCGGAGCCTCGACCCACGTGAAGGCGGCCCATGTCTTCTCGACGATCCCGCTGCCGGCGCTGGCCGCGGTCACCCGTCCCGGACCGCCGCAGGCGGTCGTCGACGCGGCGCGGCGGCTGCGCTTCCGGGCGATGGTGCTCGTCTACCTCGTGCACCGCGGCGGACCGTGGACGCCCTACGACGCGCACTACGTCCCAGGCTCGGAGACGCCGATCACGCGCATCTCCGAGCCGACCAACTACCGGGTCAGCCCGGACGACCCGACGGACCGGAGCGTGTTGTGCGCCGAGATCCCGTGTGCGGTGGGCGACGCGATCTGGCGGGCCGACGATGACGACCTGAGAACCCTGGCCGAGGACGCTCTCGCGGCCACCGGACTGCCACCGGTGCGCGCCATCGAGGTAGCCGTCCGGCGGCTGCCCCGGGTCTACCCGATCTACGAGCTCGGCTACGACCGCCACCTGGCGGGCCTCGACGCGTGGTCGGTCGCGCTACCGCGGATCACCACGTTCGGCCGGCTCGGGTTGTTCGCCCACGACAACACGCATCACGCCATGGCGATGGCCTACGCCGCCGTGGACGCACTCGGCCCCGACGGCTTCGACACCACGGAATGGCACGCGGCACGGCGACGGTTCGCCGAGCACGTCGTTGAGGACTAGGACTGCTGCGAGCCGTGGACGCGCGATCCCGCCACGGGAGGTGGCGGCACCGGAGCGTTGATCTCCCGGAACACGGCCGGCACCACCCGGCGAAGATAACCGCCGAGCCGGACGAACGAACTGCCCGACTCCCGCCACGCGTAGCTGATCGGCACCTCGGCGTAGCGGTAGCCCTTGGCCAGCAGGTCCAGCGTCAGCACCTGCGCGTAGTTGTAGTCGTGCAGCACCTCCGCGTGTGCGGCCGCCTGAGGTGAGAACGCCCGGAAGCCGCTCTGGCCGTCGGTGATATCGGGCCGCCGCGCCGCCCAGCGCACCCACCAGGTGAGCACCCGGTTGCCCAGCCGGCGATGGGGCAGCATTCGCTCGATCTGCCCGGCGAAGCGCGAGCCCACGACGTAGTCCGCCGCGCCGGCCAGGACGGGTCCGGCCATTGCCGGAATATCCTCCGGCGCGTACTCGCCGTCCGCGTCCAAGTAGACGACGGCCGCGGGGCCGAACGCCAGTGATTCGGCCAGTCCGCGCCGCATCGCCGCTCCCAGACCCAGGTTCCCTGGCTGGCGCACGACGACCGCACCCGCAGCGGCGGCAATCTCCGCGCTGCGGTCGGTGGACCCGTCATCGACGGCCAGGTTCACCACCGGTCGCCCGCCGACCCGGTCCGGGACCCGCGCGAGGACGCCGGCGACCGTCGCTTCCTCGTTGTGCACCGGCAAGAACACCACGACCGGAGCCTGCTCGCCGGTCGTCCATGGACGAGGCGTCAACGCGCGTCGGCGCGGGAGCCGGGCCCGGCCCCAGTACGCGGGGGCGGGGACGACGAGCGCCGCGGAGCCGACGACCACGGCGTAGACCGTCTTCACCGCGTGCGTGGTCAGCGCGACGGCGAACGCCACGCCCGGATCGGCGCCCAGCGCGACCAGACCGGCGGTGGCCGCCGCCTCGTACGACCCCACGCCGCCCGGTGTAACGGCGACGGTCTGAGCCGCGATGGTCAGGGCCGTGACGGCCACCGCCTCCGGAGCCGACAATCCGATGCCGGCCGCTTGCGCGACCGCGAACACGACCGCCGCCTCCAGCGCCCACGCGAGCATGGCGGCGAGCGTGACCGACGGCAGCCGCGGCCGGACGCGGTGACCCTTCGCCGCCAACCGGCGAAGCCAGGCGAAGCCGGCCACCGCAAAGGCGGCGACCGCGCAGCCCACGACCCACACCCAGCCGCCGACCAGGCTCACGACCAGCCCGGGTACCGCGACCAGCGCAAGGACCAGCACTCCCAGCACGTCGGCGAGCCGCAGCGTGACGCCCGATGCGAGCACTGGCTTGACCGGCAATCGAACGCGCCGCAGCACGCTGGTGAACCGCAGCGGCTCGCCGAGCCGGAGCGGCAGCACATGGTTGCCGAGCAGCGCGACGTGGATCGCCGCCCAGGCCTGCCCGAGCGGCAGGTCGGTGAGCACGGCCGTCCATGCCCGTGCCCGGATGAGGAACGCCACGGTGTAACAGGCCAGCGCCACAACGAGCCCTGCCGGGTCGGTGAGCACGGCGTACACGGTCTGCCCGAGCACATCGGCGTCGATCACCTGGACCAGGTAGACCGCGGCCGCGGCGAGCACCGCGAGACCGACCGCCACGCGGACCGCACCCTGCAGCCCCGCCCGCCGCGACGCTTCAAACCACCGGCCGGGCAGCGGCCCGCGGGTGTCTGTCATGCAGCGTCGGCGGGGAACGCCGCCAGCGCATGACCGGGCTCGAGCCGAACGGACACCCGCTCGCCGGGTCCGACCGGTTCGACGTGCGAGGCCATCGAGCGAACTGTCACGCCATCGCCGAGGTCGACGTGGTAGACGACGAACGAACCGCGGAACTCGACCCGGCGGACTCTGGCGTCGCCGGCCGGATCAGGCACGACATGGACGTCGTCCGGGCGCACCGTCACGTCGACGTCGTGCCCATCGCCGAGATCGCCGACGACCGGCACCTCGCCCCACTGGGTCTTGACCGATGTTCCGACTCGCTGGCCGGGAAGGAAGTCGGCCTCGCCCATGAAGGTCGCGACGAAGCGATTGGCCGGGGCGTGGAAGACGGTCTGCGGTGCGGCGATCTGCTCGATACGGCCGGAGCGCAGGACGCCGACCCGGTCGCCCACCGCGAGCGCCTCCTCCTGGTCGTGGGTGACGAACACGCCAGCCGCGCCGGCCGCGCGAAGCACCGCCACGACGTCGTCGCGCAGCCGGATCCGCAGGTTGCGGTCCAGGTCGGAGAACGGCTCGTCGAACAGCACGACCGCCGGCGCGGGCGCCAGCGCCCGGGCCAACGCCACACGTTGGACCTCGCCGCCGGACAACTCGTGCGGATACCGCCCGCCCATCTCGCCGAGGCCGACCAGATCGAGCACCTCCGACACGCGTTCGTGCCGGCCCGGGTCGCGCTTGGCCAGACCGAACGCGACGTTGCCGGAAACATCGAGGTGCGGGAACAACGCGTGGTCCTGGAACACCATGCCGACGCCGCGCCGCTCGGCCGGCACCCACGTCGAGGGTCCGGCCATCTCACGTCCGGCGATCATCACGCGTCCGGCGTCCGGCGGGGTCAAGCCGGCGACCAATCGCAGCAATGTGGACTTGCCGCAGCCGCTCGGGCCGACCAGGGCGAGCAGTTCGCCCGGCGCGACATCGACCGTAACGCCGTCCACCGCGGCCACGTCACCGTACCGCTTCACGAGCCGCTCGGCGCGAAGCACCGGTTGCGTCGCACTCACCAGGCCGTCACCTCCTTCATCGACCGGCGGACCAGCACCGCCACCGGAATGGTCGCAACCGCCACGATCGTCAACGCCGGCAGCCCGGCCAGCTCCCACCGCGACTCCGACGCCAGCCGGTAGACCCATACGGCGAGCGTCTCGAACCCGAACGGGCGCAGCAACAGCACGATCGGCAACTCCTTGAGCGCATCGACCGCGACCAGGACCAGCGCCACGCCGATCCCGGTCCGCACCATCGGCAGATGAACCCGGCTGACGACCCGCCACGGAGCGGCGCCGAGGGTCAGCGCGGACGCGGTCATCGACGGCGTGACCTTCTCCAGGCTGGCATCCAGGCTGTTGTACGAGACGGCCAGGAAACGCACCACGTAGGCGTAGAGGAGGCCGGCCACCGATCCGGTCACCAGGAACCGTCCCCAATCGAGGCCGGCCGCGTCCAGCGCACGGTCGAGCCCGGCGAACATCAGGAGGACGCCGACCGCCACGACCGGCCCGGGCACCGCGTATCCAACGGTCGTCACGCGGGCCAGGCCTGCGGTGAGCCGGTCGCCGCCGAGCCGCCGGGCGTTGACGACGACCGCCGCCAGCACCAGGCAGATCAGCGCCGCGGCCGCGGCGATCAGCAGGCTGTTGGTCGCGTACTCGAGATAGCGGGAGTCCAGCCCGCCGTCCGATCTGCGCAGCGTGACGAGGCTGGACCAGTTCACCAACTGCGCGGCCGGTAGCACGAAAGCCACGCCGAGCACGGCGGCGCAGGCAGCGGTGGCCGTCCAGGCGCGCAGCCCGGTGAGCCGGACCGGTTCGACGCTGCGCGCGCTGCCGCCCTGCTGGTGGTAGCGCGCCCGGCCGCGCAGCGCCCGCTCCACCACGATGATCGTCACGGCGAACACCAGCACCAGCGAGGCAAGCTCGGTCGCCGCCGCACGGTCGTACATGCCGTTCCACACCCGGTAGATACCGACCGAGACGGTCTCGACGTTGAAGTACTGGACGGTGGCATAGTCGGTGAGCGTCTCCATCGCCACCAGGGCGGAGCCGGCGGCCAGCGACGGGCGGGCCATCGGCAGCAGCACCCGCCACGCGACACGTAGCGGGCCCTGTCCGAGGGTGCGCGCGGCCTCGTGTGTCGCAACCGCCTGCTCGGCGAAAGCAGCACGGGCGAACAGATAGACGTACGGGTACAGGGCGAGGCTGAGCACGACGATCGCCGTGGCCATCGACCGGACCTCGGGGAACCAGACGTCGCTGCCGAACAGCCCCCGCAAGCCGCTTTGGACCGGCCCCGGCGTGTCCAGCAGCCACACATAGATGAAGCCCAGCACGTAGGCCGGGACGGCCAGCGGCAACATCAGCAGCCAGGAGAACGCCCCGCGTCCAGGGAACCGGTACGTGGCGACGAGCCAGGCCAACCCCGTCCCGAGCACGAGCGTGCCGATGACCACGCCGGCCAGCAACAGCAGCGTCGAGCCCACCATCTCGAGCAGGCTGGTCCGCCACAGGAACGACCACACCTCGGCGTCGGGCGTCAGGATGCTGGACGCGACAAGGGCGACCGGCAGCACTACCAGCGCGGCGACGGCGAAGGTCGCCAGTAGCCAGCGCGGCCGCAACGGGCGCCGGAACCGCTCGCGACGACCGGGCACTCCGGTCGATACCGCGCTCGGGTCGGTCTCGAGATAGGTAGTCACGGTGGCCTCAGTCGTAGTTGGCCTCGGCCATCAGCTCGATGGCTTCGGCGTTGCGGGCGCCGAACTCGGCGGCGCTGAGATCGTCGGCGACGAACTCGCCGAAACCGGCGATCAGCTCGTCCGGCGCGACGTCGTCGTTGACCGGGTATTCATGATTCCCGGCGACGAAGGCCTCCTGGCCGTCGGTCGCCAGCCACTCGATCAGTTGCTGCGCGAGCTCAGGATCGTCGGCGTTGGCCGTGACGCCGGCGCCGGACGTATTGACGTGCACCCCCGGCTCGGGCTGGTCGGCCCAGAACAACTCGACCGGAAAGTCCGGGTCGTCCTCGAGCAGCCGCGCGAGGTAGTAGTGGTTGACGATGCCCACGTCGCACGTGCCTGCGGCGATGTTCTCGAGAATCATCACGTCGTTGTTCATGATCTCGGCATTTTCCGCCCAGCCCGATACGATCTCGAGCGCGCGCTCCTCACCTTCCCGCGCGATCAGGCTGGCCACCAGAGACTGCGTATAGACGTTGCTCGACCGCCGCAAGCAGAGCCGGCCCTGCCACTCCGGTTCGGCCAGCGCGGCGTACGTGGACAACTCGGCAGGATCGACGGTCTGCGGGTTGTAGACGATGGTGCGCGCCCGCTTCGACAACCCGAACCAGAGGTTCTCGGGATCGCGCATGGACTCCGGCACAGCCTGTTCCAGCACCTCGGACTCGAGCGGCGCGAAGACGCCGTTCTCCGCCGCGGTCGCGAGGTTGCCGGCGTCGACGGTCAGGTAGACATCGGCGAGCGTGTCATCACCCTCGGCTTCGATTCGCTCGCGGAGTTCGGCGTCGGTGCCGTAGAGAAACTCGACGTCGATGCCGGTCTCATCCGCGAACTGCTGGAACGCCGGCTCCAAGTCGTAGTGCCGGGCTGAGTACACCCGCACGGTGTCATCACCGGAGGCGTTCGCGTCGGCGCCGCAAGCGGTGGCGGTCAGCGCCAGCGGCACGGCAAGCAGGGTCAACTGCCGGATCGGGCGGGGTTGCACGGAAAGGCACCTCGGATTGATTTCGAAAAGTCAGCTTAGGCTTGCCTATCCTAGCACTGTGAATGCGAGCGTTGAACCGCCCCGACGGCGCTCGGTGGCACTCGCCGCTGGAGCGGTGGCCGCGCTCGCCTTCGTCGCGACGGCTGTGGGCATCGCCGGTCCGGCCACGTACGGTGCGATCGTCAGCGGCGACGAACCGCAGTATCTGCTGACCGCGATCTCGCTCGGCGAGGACGCCGGCCTGGACATCTCCGACGAGATAGCCGGCGAGCGCTTCCGGCCCTTCCACGAGGTCGATCTGCTACCGCAGTCGCTCGAGCGCTCGGACGGTGCGCGGGTGAGCCCGCACGACCCACTGCTTCCGGCCCTGCTGGCGGTTCCGATGCTGCTCGGAGGCTGGGTCGGCGCGAAGCTGACGCTGGCGCTGCTCGCGGCGGCACTGGCCGCGCTCAGCTTGTGGACCGCGGTGCGCCGCTTCGCCACGCCATTGCTGCCGGCGACCGTCGTGGTCGGCGTCTTCGCCTGCTCGGCACCGTTGGCCGTCTACGGGCAGCAGATCTACCCGGAGGTTCCGGCCGCCGTCGCCACGCTGGCGGCGGTGGCGGCGCTGACCGGTCGGCTCGGCCCTTCCGGCGTGGTCGTGCTGGGCATCGCCGTCGTCGTGCTGCCCTGGCTTGCGGTGAAATACGTCCCGGTGGCCGCGGCACTGGCCTCGATCGGCCTCGTCCGGTTGTGGCGCACTCCAGGTACCGGTCGGCGACGAGCGTTCGTGCTGGTCGGCGTGCTCGCGGTGGCCGGTGCCGGATATCTCGCAGCGCACGTGGCCTGGTACGGCGGTGTGACGGTCTATGCCTCGGGCGAGTTCTTCACGGCCAACGGCGGCCAGCTCTCGGTACTCGGTACCGAGCCGGACTACTCCGGTCGGGCGCAGCGCCTGCTCGGCCTGCTGGTCGGCCGAACCTTCGGCATCGCGGCCTGGCAGCCGGCATGGCTGCTCGCCGTTCCGGCGGCGGCAGCCCTGGTTCGACGACGGCCCGCGGGCTGGCCGGCCTTGGGCGTACCGATCGTGGTGGCGTGGCTGGTGGCGACTTTCGCCGCCGCGACCATGCAGGGCTGGTGGTTCCCGGGACGCCAGATCGTGATCATCTTGCCGCTGATCGTCATCGCGATCGCCTGGTGGGTCGGCGTCGTTCCGTCGACCGGCCGCGCCCGCCCACGCCGACTCCTGCTCGCCGGCGGGCTCGGCGCCCTCGGCATCTGGAGCTACGGCTGGTTGGCCGCGCAGGCGGCGATGCGCCGGCTGACCTGGATCGTCGACTTCTTCGAGACGGCCGACCCGTGGTACCGGCTGTGGCGGCGGGCGCTACCGGACTACCTCGATGTGACGGCCCAGACGTGGGCCCTGCACGGTTGCTGGCTGGCCGTACTGGCCATCGCCGCGGTCTGGGGCTGGCGATCCGCCGCTACGCCGCCGCGAACATGGTCGGCGGACCGGCCGGCCGCGCTGGACGTGCGGCGGCCGACCTGATCAGGAGTCGCTGTCCGCGCCGGTGCCACTTCCCGAGCCCGTACCGCTGCCCGAGCCGGTGCCGGTGCCCGACTCCTCGTTCGGGATCTCGCGGATGTCGCCACCGTCGTCATCGCCGCACGCGCCGAGCACCAGAACCAAGGCGCCGGCCGCGGCTGCACGCCGTAGCGCACTGAGCACGGACATGTAATCTCCTCAGATCGTTTGTCGCCGCTGCCGCAGCGCCGACCGGACGTGATCAAACACGCTTAATAAGGCTAGGCTAACCAAATCAGAATTTCGTGTCGAGCGCGCGGTACCCGGTTAGTTCGAGTCCTTGATCGAACGATGGACGTCGAGGTTCGCCATGTCAGCGGCCACCCGGCCGTCCTCCCACCCCGCTTGGTTCGACACGCTGACGCGGGTCTGGCGCAGCTTCGGATAGAGCTCGGTGAACTTCTCGTCGACCCGGGCGTCGCGCGCGGCCAGCGCCGGCAGCAGCCGATCATCGGCGTCCATCTCCGCACGCGCCGCCGTCGCACCTTCGTCGAGACGCTCGCCGATTCTGTGGGCATACGACACGAGGAATGATTGTCGATACGACCGGGTCCTGCTCTGGCCGCGCACCGTACGCCGGCTGCCCTGTGCGAGCATGGCGCGGTTCGCCTGCACCAGCAGGGACGTCGTCAGCACCTCGACGAGCCGGACGTCAGTCCGATCGCCCACGACTGACATGAAGCCGACCTTGTCGAACAGGATCGACCGGCACCGGTTCACCCCGGCAACCGCTGTGACCAGCATCGCTTTGGCGGATACGTAGGGCTTGTCGAGCCAGATCCGCCGCTCGGAAATGCGGTCGTCGGGCCGCTCCCCCGTCGCCTCCTCCACGAGCACCCGGTCGAGCGAGAACTTGGTCATCAGCTGCTGCGCCTTGGCCGAGAGAGCTTCGGCCTCATCCGGGTACTCGGTCGACTCGGCTTTGGCCAGCAGCGCACGCACCCGCGCGAGAACCTTCTCGTCCACGTCGCCGGTTCGAGCGGTGGCTCGCGCTGCGGCACTACCAGGCAGCGGCAATGTGACGTTGAGCGACCCCAGAGCCTGGACGATGCCGACAACTGTGGCGGCGATCCGCCAGATGATGACCGCGTCGGTCGCGTACCGCTTCACCCACGCGTCGAGGAGCGGACGGTCGTCCGCCCACCACCGTTCGGCGCCGATGCTGTCGATCTGTTCGGACCACCGTCCGTCGATCGTGGCCGGTGCATACTGGGCGGTCTCGCTCACGATCGCGTCCGTCACCAGCTCCACCGCCGCCTTGTCGGCCCGCCGGCGCAGGTACTCCACGATGTCGCGCGGCTGCCACCCCGACTCCCAGGCCTGCCGCAAGACCCTCATCATTTCCTGTTCGATCGCGATGTGGACGTCCCGCTCCGCGTGGTCGAGGTCCAGCGACTCGAGTAGGACCATCGCCGAGTTCTCGTTCCACCGCGAAGCCTGCACCGCCCTGGCGAACACCACCTCGATCGGCTCTGGCCGGCCGTCGTCGAACTCTTCGTCCCATGCCGCCTCGCCCCAGGCTTCGTCATCAGCGTGCGCCCAGTCGGCGTCGTCGGCACCGAGACCGGCGTCCGGCCACGGGCAAGTGCAACCAGGGCCGTGCGGGCCCAAGGTGGCACCAGCGGACTGCGCAGCGCCGTTGCGCCGGTGCGCTCTGGTCCTGGCTTTGCGGTCGCGCTTGGCCTTGTTCGCCGCCCGCCGTGCTCGATTGTTCGTCCCCACGTGCTTGCTCCCACCTAATGAATAGCGGCACCGCGATCGCTCTGTCGACGGGGGCCGGTGCCGTCCCGGTCGCCGACCACCTTGCCACCCGGTGCCGACATAGGTGAGCCGATGCTCGGCGTGCCCGGACGATACGCGGTCTGTAGGGGTGGGCCGGTGCTGTGTTGTCCCGGTGGACCGACCGGTTCGTAGTCTGGCCCCGCCGGGCCCGGCCGGGTACGATCCCCGCCATGGCTGACGACGCCCGCGTCAAATATCTGCTGTCCGAGCACGACATACCCTCCCACTGGGTGAACCTGCTGCCCGACCTGCCCGGCGACCCGGTTCCGCCGCTGCACCCGGGCACAAAGCAGCCGGTCGGCCCGGACGACTTGGCGGCGATCTTCCCGATGGCGCTGATCGGGCAGGAGGTCTCGCCCGATCCGGAGGTGGAGATCCCCGAGCCGGTGCGAGATGCGTATCGGCTGTGGCGACCCACACCGATGTATCGCGCCCGGCGCTGGGAGCAGGAGCTGGATACTCCGGCGCACATCTACTACAAGTACGAGGGGACCTCGCCGCCCGGCTCGCACAAGCCGAACACAGCCGTGGCTCAGGCGTACGAGAACGCGCAGGCCGGCGTCCGTAAGCTCGCCACCGAGACCGGCGCCGGGCAGTGGGGTTCCGCGCTGGCGTTCGCCTGCTCCCTGTTCGGGCTCGAGTGCGAAGTGTTCATGGTCGGCTCGAGCTATGACCAGAAGCCGTACCGGCGCTCGATGATCGAGACCTGGGGCGCGACCGTGCATCGCTCGCCGAGCACGCTGACCGAGGCGGGACGAGCCCAGGCCGAGCATGCGACGGGTTCGCTCGGAATCGCGATCTCCGAGGCGGTTGAGGTCGCCGCGAAGGACCCGGACACCAACTACTCGCTCGGCTCGGTGCTGAACCACGTGCTGTTGCATCAGACCGTGATCGGCCAGGAGGCTCTCGCGCAGCACGAACTGGCCGGCGAAGCGCCCGACGTGGTCATCGGCTGCGTCGGCGGCGGCTCCAACTTCGCCGGGCTCACCTTCCCGTTCGTCCGGCAGGTACTGCGCGGCGAGGCGTCGACCCGGTTCGTCGCCACCGAGCCGGCGGCGTGCCCGACGCTGACCCGCGGCGCCTACCGCTACGACTTCGGCGACACGGCGGGGCTGACGCCGCTGCTGCCGATGTACACCCTGGGCCACGATTTCGTACCACCGCCGATGCACGCCGGTGGGCTGCGCTACCACGGTGACGCGCCCATGGTGTGCGGCCTGGTCAAGGCCGGTGTGGTCGAGGCGCGCGCGTACCGGCAGAACGAGGTCTTCGCCGCGGCCATCCAGTTCGCTCGCTGCGAAGGAATCATCCCCGGCCCGGAGCCCGCGCACGCGATCCGGGCGGTCGTCGAGGAGGCCGAGGCCGCCCGGGAGGCCGGCGAACCCCGCGTCATCCTGTTCGGACTGTCCGGGCACGGCCACTTCGACCTCAGCGCGTACGACGCCTACCTCGCCGGGAAGCTGGAGGACCCCGAGTTCTCCGCCGACGACATGGACGCTGCGCTCGCCCGCCTCCCCGAGGCACCGGCCATCGCCTGATCTTTCACACTACGGAAGACCGGGACGAACGCACGCGCGTCAGGAGTTGAGCGGAGCATGAGTATCGAACTTGGACGCATCGGCATATGGCAGTGGCGCAACGCTTTCGACGACGAGTTCGCAGCCGAGATCGAGCGGCTCGGCTACGGAGCCATCTGGATCGGCGGATCCCCTCCCGGCGACCTCGAGGTGGTCGAGCAGGTGCTCGACGCGACCAGCACGATCGCCGTCGCCACCGGGATCGTCAACATCTGGCGTGATGATGCGACCACGGTGGCGGAGTCGTACCACCGCATCACCCGCAAGCACCCGGACCGGTTCCTTCTCGGCATCGGCGTCGGGCATCCGGAGGCGAGCTCCGAGTACACCCGCCCGTACGCCGCACTTACCGGCTATCTCGACACTCTCGATGATGCGGGTGTGCCCGCCGAGAACAGGGCGCTGGCCGCGCTCGGGCCGAAGGTCCTCAGGTTGTCCGCCGACCGCACCGCCGGCGCACACCCGTACCTCACCACGCCTGATCACACCCGCCAGGCGCGTGAGGTCCTCGGTGACCGCCCGCTTCTCGCCCCGGAGCACAAGGTCGTTCTCGATGAGGACGCGGATCGGGCCCGGGAGATCGCGCGTCAGACCGTCCGCCGGTACCTGGGGCTGCGTAACTACGCACAGAACCTGCGACGCCTGGGCTACACCGACGCCGACCTCTCCGACGGCGGGAGTGACCGGCTGATCGACGACCTGGCGCTGCACGGAGACCCGGCGACGGTCGCCCGCGGGATCACCGCGCACCTGGACGCCGGCGCCGATCACGTGTGCGTTCAGCTGCTCGGAGACGATCGGCGGGCCGGGTACCGGGCGCTCGCGGCCGAGTTGCTGTAGGTGCACAGGGATAAACCCGGCCGGGCTCCCCGCCGGACGAACGGTTGTAGGTGATGATGGGAGCCTTCACCGCATATATATGACTTGGACTGGAGCCACAGATGAAGATTTCGCCCCGGATGTGGGTACCGCTGGCCACGCTGGCGCTGGTGACGGCCGGCTGCGGAGGTGACGACGAGCCGGAGACCACGACCGACGCGGATACGCCGGATGCGCAAGCCGATGCCTGTGACCCGCTGCCCACGCACGAACCGGGCACCCTGACCGTCGCCACCGGCGAGCCCGTCTTCGAGCCTTGGATGGTGGACGACGACCCGTCCAACGGGCAGGGCTTCGAGTCCGCTCTCGTCTACGCCCTCGCCGACCAGCTCGGGATCGCCGAAGCGGACGTCGAGTGGGTCCGCACCGGATTCGACGAAGCCATCGCCCCGGGCGACAAGCCGTACGACTTCAACATCCAGCAGTACTCGATCACCGAGGAGCGGGCCGAGGTCGTCGGCTTCTCCATCGGGTACTACCAGGTCGAGCAGGCCCTTGTGGCCGCGCCGGACAGCCCGGTTGCCGAGGCGACGTCGCTGGGCGACCTGTCCTCCGCTCGCCTCGGCGCGGCGATCGGCACCACCAGCCTCGACTACGTCGACAACATTATCGAGCCGGACGACGATGCCCAGGTCTACAACGACAACGCCGCGGCCAAGGCCGCCTTCGACGCCAACCAGGTCGACGGGCTCGTCTTCGACCTACCTACGGCATATTTCATCACCGCCGTGGAGATCCCGGACGCGTCGATTGTCGGCGTGTTGCCCCGCGTGGGCGAGACGCCGGAGGAGCTAGGGCTGCTGTTCGAGAAGGACGACCCGCTGATCGACTGCGTCAACCCGGCGCTGCAGGCGCTGCACGACGATGGCACGATCGCGTCGCTCGAGGATGAGTGGCTGGACCAGGGCGGCGACATTCCGACCTTGTCGGAGTAGCCCATGGCCGAAGCCGGCTCCGGCCCGCCCGGGTTGTGGCCACGCCGAGATCGTGCCCGCGGCTCCGTGCGCGACTTTCTCGCCCAGGAGGGTGCGCGCGGCGCCGCGATCGCGGCGACCAGCACGGTCGTCGTGTTCGGCGCGCTGCTGTGGTGGGTGCTGACGAGTCCGAACTGGCCACTCGTCCGGGACCGGTTCTTCAGCTGGGACGACTTCCGGGCCTCGGCGCCGGATGTTCTGGCCGGGTTCTGGCTGGACGTCGTCATGTTCGTCGTCGCACAGGCGGCGATCCTGCTGTTCGCACTGTTGATCGCGGTGCTGCGCAGCCTGCGCGGTCCGGCCTTCCTGCCGGTGCGGATGCTCGCGGTCGGCTACATCGACCTGTTCCGCGGGATCCCTTTGCTGCTGGCCCTGTTGCTGTTCGGCTTCGGCATCCCGGCGCTGCAGCTGCCCGGCGTGCCGAGCAGCCCGTTGTTCTGGGGCGTGACGACGCTCGTGCTGTCGTATTCCGCATACACCGCCGAGGTGTACCGCTCCGGAATCGATTCGGTGCCGGAGAGCCAGCGACTGTCCGCGCGATCACTCGGGCTCACCCAATGGCAGAGCCTGCGCTACGCGGTGCTTCCCCAGGCGGTCCGCAACGTCGTGCCGGCGCTGCTGAACGGGCTGGTCAGCCTGCAGAAGGACGTCGCCCTGGTCAGCGTGCTCGGAGTGCGCGAAGCGGTACGGGCCGCCGAGGTGTACACGTCGCGCACGTTCAACTACACCTCATTCGTCGTCGCGACGGTGCTGTTTCTCCTGATCAGCGTGCCGCTGGCCCGGTTCGCCGACTGGTACACCGCCCGGGACCGGGCCCGGCGGCAGCAGTTGGTGTCATGACCGACGCGACCCGTACCGTGCTGGCGCTGGAGGACGTCCACAAGTCCTTCGGTGACAAGACGGTACTCACGGGGATCGATCTGGACGTCGGCTCGCACGAGGTCGTCTGCCTCATCGGGCCGAGCGGCTGCGGCAAGTCGACGTTGTTGCGCTGCGTCAACCTGCTCGAACCGGTCGATTCCGGCCGAGTCGTCTTCGACGGTGTCGAGATCACCGGTCCCCGGGTCGACCAGAACGCGGTGCGCAAGCGGATGGCGATCGTATTCCAGTCGTTCAACCTGTTCCCGCACATGACCGTGCTGGACAACGTCACGTTGGCACCTCGCAAGTCGCACGGCATCGCCCGGCGCGACGCCGAGGCGCGCGCCCGCGAAGTGCTCGCACGTCTCGGGCTGGCCGACAAGGCCACCGAGTATCCGGAGCGGCTGTCCGGTGGCCAGCAGCAACGCGCCGCGATCGCCCGTGCCCTCGTGGTCGAGCCGGAGCTGCTCCTGCTCGACGAGGTGACTTCAGCGCTGGATCCCGAGCTGGTCGGAGAGGTGCTGGCCGTCATCCGGGAGCTCGCGTCAAGCGGCATGACGATGATCCTGGCCACCCACGAGATGGGCTTCGCCCGGGACGTCGCCGACCGCATCTATTTCATGCATGAAGGCGCAATCCTCGAGTCCGGCCCGCCGACCGCGGTGCTGTCCGAACCACAACAGCCCCGGACCCGCCAGTTCCTCCAGCGCCTCATCGACGCCGGCCGTCTGTAGTTCGATCACGTTCACCACCCGCAGCCACGTCACACCACCCACGTACGCATGGTGCGGTGTTGCTGCGGGTGGTGAACGTGATCGAACTACGGGCGGCGAGCGGGATCAGTCAGCGAGGCGCTGGAGCACGAGCTCACGAGCGCGGGCGGCGTCGGCCTGGCCACGGGTTGCCTTCATGACCGCGCCGACGAGCGGGCCGACGGCTTTCAGGTTGCCCGCCCGGACCTTGTCGGCCACGTCCGGCATCGCGGCGATCGCCTCGTCGACGGCCGCGCCGAGCGCCGAGTCGTCCGCCACCAGTGCCAGACCACGGGCTGCGACGACCTCGTCCGGTGATCCCTCGCCGGCCAGCACGCCCTCCCACACCTGCCGGGCCAGCTTGTCGTTCAGCGAGCCTTCGGCGATCAGCGCTTCGACCCGCGCCACGGCGGCGGGTGTGACGCCCACTTCGTCCAGCGCCGCGCCGCGTTCATTCGCGACCCGCGCGATTTCGCCGAGCCACCACTTCTTCGCACCACCGGCGGACGATCCGGCGGCCACCGTCTGCTCAACGAGCTCGATCGCATCGGCGTTGATCACATCGCGCATCTCCAGATCGGTGAAGCCCCACTCCGCCTGCAACCGGGCGCGCCGCTTCGACGGCGGCTCGGGCAGCGCCGCACGCAACTCCTCGATCCACTCGGCGGACGGCGCGATCGGAACCAGGTCCGGCTCCGGGAAGTACCGGTAGTCCTCGGCCTGTTCCTTCGAGCGGCCGGGAGTCGTCTCGCCGGTGTCCTCGTGCCAGTGCCGGGTCTCCTGGATGACCCGCTCCCCCGCGTCCAGCACCGCAGCCTGGCGGCGGATCTCGTACGTGACGGCGCGCTCGACCGACCGCAGCGAGTTCACGTTCTTGGTTTCGGTGCGGGTGCCGTAGGCGGCGGACCCGGCGGGTTTGAGCGACACGTTCGCGTCGCAGCGCAGCTGGCCATGCTCCATCTTGGCGTCGGACACACCGAGCGCGCGGATGAGATCGCGCAGATGCGACACGTAGGCGCGCGCGACGGCGGGCGCCACCTCGGCAGGCACCTCGATCGGCTTGGTCACGATCTCGATCAGCGGGATGCCGGACCGGTTGTAGTCGAGCAGCGAGTAGTCCGCGCCGTGGATCCGGCCGGTGCTGCCACCGACGTGCAGCGACTTGCCGGTGTCCTCTTCCATGTGGGCGCGCTCGATCCCGATTCGGTACGTCTCGCCGTACAGGGACACCTCGGTCCAGCCGTCGAACGCGATCGGCTCGTCGTACTGGGAGATCTGGAAGTCCTTCGGCATGTCCGGATAGAAGTAGTTCTTCCGGGCGAACCGGCACCACGGCGCGATCTTGCAGTTCAGCGCCAGGCCGATGCGGATGGCCGAGGCGACGGCCGTCTCGTTCAGCACCGGCAGCGAACCGGGCAGGCCAAGGCACACCGGGCACACCTGCGAGTTCGGATCGGCGCCGAAGTCGGTGCGGCAACCGCAGAACATCTTCGTCGTCGTGCCGAGCTCGACATGGACCTCTAGGCCCATCACCGGATCGAACCGGGCGATCGTCTCCTCGAACGACGGCAGCGTGGCGGTGGGCACGCTCAGTCCTCCTGCTCCGCGCGCTCCTCGCGCAGCTCCCTGATGATCAACGCCACGGCCGTCGCGATGGCCAACGCGTGCACGATCGCGTCGAGCAACTTCAGCTTGTCGTGTTCGGTCCGCGCCTGGCGCAGCGACTTCACTGCGCCTCCGGCGGCCAAAGCCTGCCCGCCGAGTCGAACCACGTTCTTCATATCCATCTACTTCACCCCTAACTCTGGCGCCTGGGCCAGCAACGAACCGTTCCACGCCGCGGTGAACGCCGTCTCCGCGGCCGCGCCGACCCGGTACAGCCGATCATCGGCCATTACCGGTGCCATGACGTGTAGCCCGACCGGCAAACCGTCCTCCTCGGCCAGCCCGCACGGGAACGACGCGGCGGCCACGCCGGCGAGGTTGGCCGGAATCGTGCACAGGTCCGCCCGGTACATCGCCAGCGGATCGTCCACCCGCTCCCCGATCGGAAACGCCGTCGTCGGCGTCGTCGGCGAGACGAGCACGTCCACCTGCTCGAACGCCGCGGCGAAATCCCGGCTGACGAGGGTGCGGACCTTCTGCGCCTGGCCGTAGTACGCGTCGTAATAGCCGCTGGACAGCGCGTACGTGCCGAGCATGATGCGGCGCTTTGCCTCCGCGCCGAAACCCCGCCCGCGGGTGAGGTTCATAACCTCCTCGGCGCTGCGACCGCCATCGTCCCCCACCCGTAGGCCGTACCGCATCGCGTCGAACCGCGCGAGGTTGGACGACACCTCGCTCGGCAGGATCAGGTAGTACGCCGGCAGCCCGTACTCGAAGTGCGGGCAGGACACTTCCACGACATCGGCACCGAGCTTGGTCAGCAGCTCGACGGCTTCGCCGAAACGTACCTCGACGCCGGTCTGGTATCCGTCCCCGCCGAACTCCTTGACGACGCCGACCTTGACCCCGGACAGGTCGCCGTCCGCACCGGCGCGCGCGGCCGCCACCACGTCGGGCACGGGCTGGTCGATGCTGGTCGAGTCGCGCGGGTCGTGCCCGGCGATCACTTCGTGCAGCAGCGCAGCGTCGAGGACCGTCCGTGCGCACGGCCCACCCTGGTCGAGGCTGGACGCGCAGGCCACCAGGCCGTACCGGCTCACACCACCGTAGGTGGGCTTGACGCCGACCGTTCCGGTGACCGCGGCCGGCTGCCGGATCGATCCGCCGGTGTCGGTGCCGATGGCCAGCGGCGCCTCGTACGCGGCGAGGCTGGCGCTCGACCCGCCGCCCGAACCGCCCGGTATGCGAGTCAGATCCCACGGGTTGCGCGTCGGCCCGTAGGCGGAGTTCTCGGTGGACGAGCCCATCGCGAACTCGTCCATGTTCGTCTTGCCGAGGATGACGACGTCCGCCGCGCGCAGTTTCGCCGTCACCGTCGCGTCATAGGGAGGACGCCAGCCTTCGAGGATCTTGGAACCGCACGTGGTCGGCATGTCGGCGGTGGTGAACACGTCCTTGAGCGCGAGCGGCACGCCGGCGAGCGGGCCGAGCGCGTCCCCGGCCGCACGTTTACGGTCGACCGCCTCTGCGGCGGCCAGCGCACCGTCGGTGTTCACGTGCAGGAACGCGTTGAGCTGGCCGTCGACCGCGGCGATCCGGTCGAGGTGCGCGCGGGCCACGTCGACCGCACTCGTTTCGCCCTTTCCGATCGCTGCGGCGAGGTCGGCGGCGGTCATCCGGGTCAGGTCGCTCATGCCTCCTCCCCCAGGATCTTCGGCACGCGGAACCGCCCGTCCTCGGCCTCGGGCGCCTGGTCGAGCGCCTGCTCGGGCGTCAGACCCGGAGCCGGCTCGTCCGGCCGGAACACGTTGGTCAGCGGCAGCGAGTGCGACGTCGGAGGAATGTCGTCCGCGGCGACCTCGGACACCTTCGCCACGAAGCCGGCGATGGCATCGAGCTGTCCGGCGAGATGATCGAGCTCGTCCGGTGCGAGGTCGAGGCGCGCGAGCCGCGCGAGATGGGCGGCCTCATCACGGCTGATCGTGGGCATGTCGGTGGAACCTTCCTACATCCGTGGCATCGGTAAATCGGCGACGGCACCGATCCTACGGCCTCGCGGCCGTTCCGCGCGTCAGGCACCGTGATCACCGGCATCTTTCACATGTATGGCATGAAGAGTGCCGGTGATCATGAGCTGGGCTGTCGGGGCTCGGCAAACGGTTCGACGTCGTGCGGGTGACCGCCTTCGATGGCCCGGCCGCGGTTCAACTCGGCGTCGAGCTCCAAGCCGAGCAGTACCGCGATGTTCGACAGCCACAACCAGATGAGAAAGATGATCACACTGGCGAGGGCCCCGTAGGTCCGGTTGAAGTTGCCGAAGTTGGCGACGTAGAGCGCGAACGCCCCTGAGGCGACCATCCAGAGAAGTACCGCGAGGATGCTCCCGGGAGTGATCCACCGAAAGCCTGGATGCCGGACGTTCGGCGCTCCCCAGTAGAGGATCGCGAGGATCAGGGCGACGATGAGTACCAGCACCGGCCATTTCGCGATGTCCCAGACCATGACCGCCGTATCGCCCAGCCCGATGAGGTCACCGGCCCACGAGGCCAGCGACCCGGTGAAGACGACCGCCACCGCGCTGGCGGCGAGCAGAACGACAAGAACGATGGTGATCCCGAGCCGGATCGGAATGGTCTTCCAGATCGGCCGCCCCTCCGGCATCGCGTAGACCGCGTTCGAGGCGCGCATGAACGCCGCTACGTATCCCGACGCCGACCACAACGCGATTGCCAGGCTGATGATCAGCGTGAACCCCGCGATGCGCTGGGTTCCTTCCAAGTTCTGCAGCGCCGCCGTCAGGATCTCCTGAGCCGCGCCCGGTACCACGCCGCTGAGGTTGTCGAGCAACGTATCGATCGCGTCGCTGCCGAGCAGGCCGACGACCGCGACGAGCGCCACCAGGGCAGGAAAGATCGACAATATGCCGTAGTAGGTCAGCGCGGCCGCCCAGTCGGTGAGATTGTCCTTCCGAAAACCGGACACGGTCCGCTTGAGCGCGCCCCACCACGATCGCCTGCTCAAGTCGGTAGGCGTGTCCGGCGGCGCCGTCGCCTGTCTATCACTCATGTCCAGCCTCCTGAGGGACCCGAACGCCGCCATCGGCACGGTCGCTCCAATTAACGGATTACCCGGGATCCGGTCGCGCACACCTCGCCGCTAGCCTTGCGTCACGAGAAGTCGCGATATATCGTTGAGCCATCGCGACTGCTCACAGATATAAAGAGGAATTCGGATGACACATCGGCACGGCTGGCACGGCTTCGGCGGAGCCTGGATGTTCGCACCACCATGGGCGGCCAAGAGCGGATGGGGGCCGGGGCCGCAATGGGGCGGCTTTCCCGGCGGGCGCGGTACCGCACGACGGGCCCGGCGGGGGGACGTCCGTGCAGCGATCCTGGCCATCCTGGCCGAACGGCCGGCGAACGGGTACCAGATCATCCAGGAGATCGAGGAGCGCAGCCGCGGCGGCTGGAAGCCGAGCCCCGGCTCGATCTATCCAACGCTGTCCCAACTCGAGGACGAGGGCCTCGTGCGTGCGACGGACGACGCGGGACGGCGCGTTTTCGAGCTGACCGACGCCGGCCACGAATACGTCGCGCGCCACCAGGAAGACGTCTCCGCACCGTGGGAGCCGTTCGCGGCACCGGATGACGACGATGACGAGCTGCGCCCACTTCTGGCCCAGACCGCGGCGGCGCTGTGGCAGGTCATGGGCACCGGGACGCCCGAACAGCAGGCTCGCGCCCGTGACGTGCTGGCTGAGACCCGGCGAAAGCTCTATGGGATTCTGGCGGATGGCGACGATGACACGAGGGGGTGACTCGCAGTGACCGCGATCCGGATCGGCGACACCGAGCGGGACGCCGCGATCAGCGCATTGGCCGACCACTACGCGGCGGGCCGGCTCACCAAGGATGAGTACGACGAGCGGGCCGACCGCGCCAACGCCGCCCGTTTCGACGACGACCTGAAGCCACTGTTCGCCGACCTCCCGGTCGCTGAACGACCTCGCAGCGTCACCGGATCCACCACGCGGCGTGAGCGGCGCGGCCCGCATCCTGCGTTGTTCGCCGCACCGTTGCTCTGGCTGGCACCGTTGCTGACGATCGGTGCGATCGCCGTCGTGGCGGCGGTCATCGTCGTCATCTCGCCGTGGCTGCTGCTCGCCGCCTTCTGGTTCGCCTGCGCCGGCCTCGGCTGCGGCCGCAGGAACCGCCACCACCACCGCACGTGGGCCCGGACGCGACACCATTGGCAGCGCGTCTGAGCATCGTTTTCGGGCTCGTGCCCGGAAACACCCTGGAATCTCGGCGCGGGTAAGCGCAGACTAGAAGGCGAGGGAGTTCCGCGACTCCGGGGGTGTTTCGATGCACTTACGAAACCGTGACGCCGTACCCGACTGGCCGGACGGTGTGCCCGTCCTGTCCAAAGGCAAGCACCGCAATCCGAAGAAGGGCGCCTGCTTCATGGAGTACGCGTCCTATCTCGCGGGTGAGCGGTGGAGCGATCACCCGGCGTGTACGCACCCGCTACTCGCCGCGCTTGCCCGGCTGGTCAACGACTACACGACCGACGCGGGCCGAGCCCGGCTCGCGCCGTTGGTCCCAGCCGTCATCGGGCTCAAGAGTTACGGCGATGACGCGGTTCTCGACGCGACGATCGCCCTACGTGCGGCCACGACGGCACTGCCGGTGGCCGCAGCCGAACGGCAGAACGTGCTCGCCGTCTCGCTCATCAACGCTCGTGGCGTCCTGCGCGAGACCAGCGGCGCGGGGCCGCCCGATCTCATGCGCGACAGTCAACGGGCTCTCGCCGGCGTGCCGCATGCCGAGCAATGGGCACGCCGGTTCATCGGCGGCACGCGCCCGTCGCGCAAAGGGTTCGGACGGCACGCCGCACCGAGCACGGTACGAGTGGCTGCGCAGAGCATCGCGCGCGGCTGCCTCCAGTCGCCGGACGACCTCCTCTACTCCATGCTGGCCGGCGCGATCGACGACTGTAGAACCGTCCTCGCCCACCAGAATGACCACGTCAGGCACGAAAGCACCCCGTTGCCGGCTCGGCCGAGCCGGCAACGGGGGTGAACAGCTAGCGATCGGTTAGTTGGACAGTTCCGGGGCCTGCTCACCCGTGGTGACCGGGATGCGAGCCGGAGTGCTGCCCTTGTAGGCGCCGGCGATACGCACCGTGACGACGCCCGCGTCGTAGCTGGCGGTCAGGTCGGCCTCGCTCACGTGGGACGGCAGCCGGAAGCTGCGGCTGAACTTGCCGTAGCGGATCTCGCGGACATGCCGGACCTCGGTGTCCTCGGTGTGCTGCGAGCGCCGCTCACCCTTGATGACGAGCGAGTTTCCGGTGAGTTCGACGGCGAGGTCGTTCTCCGGGTCGATGCCCGGTACCTCCACCCGGACGACGGCGTCCTCGCCGTCCCGAATGACCTCGGAGGGTGCCGCGACCGCGCCGGCATTGCCGGCCGAGCCGAACAGAGCGTCGAAGTCCGCGAACGGGTCCCACCGACGAAGAGTCATGGTGCTCATTGATGTGCCTCCCAATAGTGACGGCGTGCCGGCCGCCTCCGGCCGCACATCCGGTACAACTTGAGTCTCTCAGACTCAATTCCCTAAGTTGAGTCAGTAGGACTCAAGTTCACTCAGGGCGAACCTGCCGCTACGGGTACATTCCGGTCGCGCCGTCGATCTGCTCGCGGATGATGTCCGCGTGTCCCGCGTGCCTCGCGGTTTCTCCGATCATGTGGATGACGATCCAGCGCAGACTGAAGCGCTTCCCATGGTGCTCCCGAGCGGACAGATCGTCGAGCTCGGCAGCGTCGATCACGGCGTCGGCTCGGGTGATGTGCCGTTCGTACAACTCGATGATGCCCCGCCGGCGGTGTCGGGCGTGTCTTGAGTTGTGTCACTTGGCAACGGCCTCCGGTCCTGATTCGAGCAGCAACCTGAACTTGTCCTCGTCCAGCACGGGGACGCCGAGTTCGACGGCCTTGTCGTGCTTCGAACCACCGCCCGCGCCGGCGACCAGGAACGACGTCTTCTTGGACACCGAGCCGGCCGCCTTGCCACCGCGTTTGACGATCGCCTCTTTCGCCTCGTCGCGGGTGAATCCGGCCAACGATCCGGTGACGACGACCGTCACGCCCTCGAGCGTGCGTTTGATGGATTCGTCGCGCTCGTCGGCCATCCGGACACCGGCGGCACGCCACTTCGCCACCACCTCGCGGTGCCAGTCGACTGCGAACCACTCGCGCAGCGACGCCGCGATCGTCGGGCCGACACCCTCGACCGCGGCAAGACGTTCCTCTCCCTCGGCGCCGGACCGGGCCAGCTTCTCGATCTCGTCCAGGGAGCCGAACTCGGCGGCAAGAGCCCGTGCCGCGGTCGGGCCGACATGCCGGATCGACAACGCCACCAGCACCCGCCACAACGGCTGTGACTTGACCGACTCCAGGTTGTCCAGCAGCCGCGCGCCGTTCGCGCTGAGCACCCGGTCGCCCGAACCGGCCTCACGTTCAGCCTTGGTGGCGTTGCGGGTGAACATCGGGATGCCGAGCAGATCGTCGCGGGTCAGCGCGAAGAGGTCGCCCTCGTCGGTGACGACGCCGCTGTCGAGCAGCGCCGCAACGCCTTTCCAGCCGAGCACCTCGATGTCGAGCGCACCCCGGCTCGCGACGTGCGAGAGCCGCTCGGACAGCTGGCCGCGACAGTACCGCGCGTTCGGGCAGCGGATGTCGACGTCGTCCTCCCGCGTCGGCGCGAGCGGCGTCCCGCAGGACGGGCAATGCGTCGGCATGACGAACTCGCGCTCGGTACCGTCCCGAAGGTCGACGACCGGCCCGACGATCTCCGGGATGACGTCGCCGGCCTTGCGCAGCACCACCGTGTCGCCGATGAGCACTCCCTTGCGGACGATCTCCCGCGCGTTGTGCAGCGTCGCGGCTTCAACGGTCGAGCCGGCCACCTTCACCGGCTCCATGACCCCGTACGGCGTGACCCGGCCGGTGCGACCGACGCTGGTGCGGATGTCGAGCAGCTTGGTGGTGACCTCTTCGGGTGCGAACTTGTACGCGATCGCCCAGCGCGGCGCTCGCGATGTCGAGCCGAGGGCCCGCTGCAGCGGGATCTGGTCGACCTTGACCACCACACCGTCGATCTCGAACTCGAGATCGTGGCGGCGCCGCCCGTACCGCTGCACATAGCCGTGCACCTCGTCCAGCGTCCGCACGACCTCCACATGGTCGCTGACCGGCAGCCCCCAACTGCGCAGCGCGTCGTAGGCCTCGCCCTGGCGGGTCAGCTCCACCCCTTCGCGGGCGCCGATGCCGTGGCACGTCATCCGCAACGCGCGCGACGCCGTCACCCTCGGATCCTTCTGCCGCAGCGAACCGGCCGCGGTGTTGCGGGGGTTCGCGTACGGCGGCTTGCCGGCCTCGACCAGCGCGGCGTTGAGCGCCTCGAACTGTGCCACCTTGAAGTAGACCTCGCCGCGGACCTCGAGCAGCCGCGGAACCTGGTCGCCGGTCAGGCGGTGCGGCACGCCCTCGATGGTGCGCACGTTCTGCGTGACGTCCTCGCCGGTACGGCCGTCGCCCCGTGTCGCGCCACGCACGAGCCGTCCGTCCTCGTAAACCAACGAGACGGCGAGCCCGTCGAGTTTCAGCTCGCACAGGTACTCGGCGCCTTCGCCGACCTCACGCTCCACCCGCAGCGCCCAGGCCGCGAGCTCCTCGTCGGAGAAGACGTTGTCCAGGCTCTCCATCCGGACGATGTGGTCGACCGGGGTGAACTCGGTGACGTACGAACCGGCAACTTTCTGGGTGGGTGAATCCGGAGTCCGCAGCTCCGGGTACTCGTTCTCGATCTCCTCGAGTTGCCGCAAGAGCTCATCGAACTCGCTGTCCGCGATGACCGGCCGGTCGAGCACGTAGTATCGATATCGATGATCGTCGATCTCGTCGGCGAGCCTGGCGTGCAGCTCTCGCACATCGGTCGGTATGTCCGTCACAGCACTAGAACCTACCCAGCGGCACCGACAAGTTCCGCGAAGGCCGCCGCGGTGTCCCGCGCGAGCCGGTACGCCGTCCGTGACCACGGCACGGAGGCTCCCGCCAACCCGCACGCCGGTGTGACGACCGTGCCCGGCAGCATCGCGGCGGGGTCCGCGTCGAGCCCGTCGTAGAACCGTTGCAGGCGGCGAGCCAGGTCGCTGTCGGTCGGTACCGCGTCCGGCTCGTTGGCCGGGACGACGCCAGGCCAGAGGGCGAGCCCGCCGTCCACGACCTCTCGCAACTCGTCGAGCACGGCCGGGTCGAGCACGCCGATGTCCACCGACAGCACCTCAGCTCCGGCCCGGCGCAACAGCGCCGCCGGCGGGCTCGCGGCGCAGCAGTGCACGACCGGAAACGGCCCGGCCGAGCCGAGCACGCCGCGGAGTAGTTCCTCGACCTCGGACTCGTGCACGGACCGGTGCCGGCCGAAGCCGCTCGCGGTCGGGACCGAGCCGGCCAGCACCGCGGGCAGACCCGGCTCGTCGACCTGGACGACCACCTGAGCGTTCGGAACCCGCGCGACGATCCCGTCCCGGTGCGCGCGAAGGCCCTCGGCCAGCGACTGTGCCAGGTCTCGCCGGGCGCCGTGGTCGGCCAAGAGGCGATCCCCTCGTGGCCGGTCGATGGCCGTGGCCAGCGTGAACGGCCCGGCCACTTGGATCTTGAGCGGACCGGCGTAGCCGAGCAGGGCGATCTCCAGAGCGTCAAGATCGGCGCGAAGCAGGGCCGCCGCCCGTCGCGCGTCCGCACCTGGACTGTCGGTCAGCCGCCAGCCCGACGGCTGCAGGTCGACGGGCATGTCGACCAGCAACGATGCCGTACGTCCCACCATGTCCGCGCCGACACCCCGCGCCGGCAACTCGGGCAGATGGGCAAAGTCCGCCAGCTCCCCGGCGACCACCCGCACCGCTTCGTCCATGTCCTCGTACGGCAGCGAGCCGACACCGGTCGCCACACCTATCCGCCACGGAAACACCACATCGACAACTCTATGCCGGGCGAAAGAGTCCGGCGAAACCTCTGGACCGGAACGAACGGTCGTGCTATTTTCATCAGCATGAGCAAAGGTGCGGCCACTCGCGAGGCCATCTTGCACTGCGGCGTCGAGCAGGCGGCGAAGGTCGGCCTGTCCGGCCTCACCATCGGCGCGCTCGCCGATGCGACCGGCATGTCCAAAAGCGGGCTGTTCGCACACGCCAAGTCCAAGCAGGAGCTCCAGCTGCGAGTGCTCGAGCAGGCCCGCGCGGAATACATCGACGCGGTCATCCGCCCGGCGCTTGGCGCACCCCGCGGCGAGCCGCGGGTCCGAGCGCTGTTCGAGCACTGGCTTGCGTCCGCTCGCGACCGTGCGCCAGGGGGCTGCCTGTTCGTGAAGGCCGCGGCCGAATTCGACGACCGTCCCGGCCCGGTCCGCGACCAGTTGGTGAAGGATCACAAGGACAAAGACGACACTGTCGCGCAGATCTTCTCGACCGGCGTCGCCGAGGGGCACTTCCGGCCGGACGCCGATCCGTACCAGTTCGCCGCCGAGCTGCAGTCGCTGATGCTCGGCTATTTCCACCTGCACCGGCTGATGCACGATCCCGATGCCGAGCAGCGCCTCCGGACGTCGTTCGAGAACCTGCTCGATCAGTACCGAGTCAAGTAAGGACACCGATTCCATGGCAGTCACAACAACAAGCACGCGTCAAAAAAGCACGAACGTTCGTACTTTTCAGGCGACCCGCCTTCTTGCCATGCGCGGCACGTTCGGCATGCTGGACCGCATCGCTCCCGCCCTCGCCGGGCGATGGGCGGCGCGGCTGTGGCTCACCCTCCCCCGCACCAACGCGATGATCCGCGACGACCGGCCGATTCCCGGGTTGTTCGTCGCACCGAGCGCCAGCACCAAGGTCGACCTTGCCGGCGGGCGGACGATCGCCACCGAACGCTGGGGCGAGGGCAACCGTCCTGTCTACCTCGTCCACGGGTGGGGCGGCTGGCGGGGCCAACTCGGCGGATTCGTCGAGCCGCTCATCGCCCGCGGCAGCAGCGTCGTCGCGTTCGACATGCCGAGCCACGGTGACTCCGGACCCGGGGTACTGGGACCGCGCCGTACCCACGGCGTCGAGATGATGGAGGCGCTGCACGCCGTGGTCGAGCACCACGGCGAGCCGGCCGCGATCGTGGCGCACTCGCTCGGTGCGGCGATCACGGCGTTCGCCGTCGGTGACGGTCTGGTCGCGCCGAAACGGCTCGGGTTCATCGCCCCAACGCTCGGGCCGGCGGCACACATCGGTGCGACCGCCAGGATGCTCGGCGCCGGCCCCCGTACCGAGGCGACCATGGTCGACCGGATCACCTCGATCGTGGGACGTCCGATCACCGACTTCGATGCGACGAAGCGCCCCGGTCCGGCCACGCTCATCGTGCACGACTACAAGGACAAGGAAGTGGCGCACGACGAAGCGGCCGTGCTCGCGGCCGCCTGGCCGGGGGCGCGGCTGCACTCGACGGACGGACTCGGCCACCGGCGCATCCTTCGCGACCCGGCCGTCATCGACGAGATCACGGACTTCGTCACGGCCTAGTTTGTCGTTCGATCACGTTCGGCAGGCTGAGCGACATCACACCATGTCCGCATGCATGGTGTGATGTCGCCAAGCCTGTTGGCGTGCCGACTATCTGCGCGCTCAGTAACGGCATTACCATGCCACGGTGACCCCCGGCCAGATGCTGACCAACCAGCGCATCCGAGCCATCCGGGCGCTCAACACCAGGGGCATCCGGCTGCTGCACATCGCGGACGTCACCGTGATCTACCTGACGCTGATGCTGATCACGGCGTTCATGGCGGTCTTCCCGCGTTGGAACGCGTGGGCCCACGTCGGCGAACGGTACTGGTGGTCGTACGGCGTCATCGCCTTCATTCACCTCGCCGTCTTCTACTTCGGCGGCCTCTACGACCGGGAGCCCCGACTGCGCAGCCGGATCAGACTGCCCAAGATCGTCGCGCTCGTCTGGGTCAGCTCGCTGATCGCCGGTGTGGTCAGCCTTATGCTCGGCGAGTTCCTCATCCCACGATCCATCCTGGTGATCTTCGCGATGGTGGCGCCGCTCGGCATCGCGGCCAACCGGGTGATCTCCCGCCGGCTCCAACTGCACGCCCTCGGGCCCCCGCGGGTCCTCCTCGTGGGAACCGACGACGAGGTCCGACTCGCCACCAGCCACCTCGAACTGTCCGACGATGTCGACATCGCCGGCTCGACCGCCTCGGTCGCGGAACTGGAGAAGTACGTCGAGGAAACCGGGGCAACCGACGTCCTGCTGCTCGACGGCGAGTACCTCGGCGATCTGTACACCGGTTCGCTCGAACGGCTCGAGGCGAAGGGCGTCGGCGCGCTACAGGTGGTCGGCGCGCAGGACTCACTCCTCGGGCTGCGCAACGTCGGCGAGATCGGCGGTATCCCATTCGTCGGCCTCGCGGCGCACGTGCTGCCGCCGTCGCAGGAACGGCTCAAGCGGTTGATGGACCTGGCGATCCTGACGCTGATCCTGCCCGTGGTCATCCCGACGTTGCTGTTCACCACAGGCTACGTCGCGGTCGTCGTCGGGCGGCCGCTGCTGTTCGTCCAGGATCGGGTCGGCAAGGACGGGCGCCCGTTCGCGATGCTGAAGTTCCGCAGCATGCCGCCCAACGTGGAGGCCGGCACCGGACCGGTCCAGGCGCGACGTCACGACCCACGGGTGCTGCGTGGCATGCACTGGATCCGCCAGACGCGTCTCGACGAGTTACCGCAGCTGTGGAACGTCGCCCGCGGCCAGATGTCGATCGTCGGGCCACGGCCGGAGCGACCCCAGGAGCTAGCTGCATACGAACGGCTCTTCCCCGGCTACCGCCGCCGCCACCAGGTGCCGCCCGGCATCACCGGCCTCGCCCAGGTCTACGGGTACGCCGAGACCGATATCGAGTACAAGCTCGGCCACGACCTGCACTACCTCGCGAACTGGTCCCCGATCCTGGACCTGCAGATCATCGGGCGCAGTACATGGGTGATCATCAGCCGCCGCGGGTAGCGCCGCCCTCTCGTTCCGCCACAAGGCGTGGCGACATCACACCATGCGTGCACGCATGGTGTGATGTGGCTGCGGGTGGTGAACGTGATCGAACGACGGGGTGTGGTCATTCCGTCGTGGCCGGGACCGGGCGGGACGTCGTGGCGATCGTTGCCGAGCCGATCACGCGGGTGCCGTCGTAGAGGACGATCGCCTGACCAGGCGCCACACCACGCTGCGGCTCGACGAAGCGGACCGTGAGCGCGTCGCCGTCCCACACCGCCACCGCGGGCACGGGCGTACCGTGCGCACGGAACTGCGCCAGGCAGGACGTCTCCCCCACCGGTTCCGGGCCGCACCATCGCGGCGAGGCTCCGGTGACTTCGTCCACGTCAAGCGCTTCGGCCGGGCCCACCGTGACGCGATTGTCAACCGGCGAGATGTTGAGCACGTAGCGCGGCTTGCCGTCCGGCGCCGGACGTCCGATCTTCAAGCCCTTGCGCTGCCCGACCGTGAATGCGTAGGCACCATCGTGCGAGCCCAGCACCGCACCGGACTCGTCCACGACCTCGCCGGGCGCCGTCCCGATCTTGTCGTGCAGGAAGCCGGCGGTGTCGCCGTTCGTGATGAAGCAGATGTCGTGGCTGTCCGGCTTGTCGGCGACCGAGAGCCCGCGCCGGTCGGCCTCCGCGCGCACGTCGGACTTCAGGGAATCGCCGAGCGGGAACATCGCGCCAGCCAACTGCCGCGCGTCCAGAACGCCCAGAACGTAGGACTGGTCCTTGTCGGGGTCGACGGCGCGGTGCAGCTCGCGACCGTCCGGCCCGTTCACGATCTGCGCGTAGTGGCCGGTGCACACCGCGTCGAAGCCCAGGGCAAGCGCCCGGTCCAGCACGGCGGCGAACTTGATCTTCTCGTTGCAGCGTAGGCACGGGTTCGGTGTGCGTCCGGCCGCGTATTCGGCCACGAAGTCGTCGACCACGTCCTCGCGGAACCGCTCGGCCAGATCCCAGACGTAGAACGGGATGCCCATGACGTCCGCCGCCCGGCGCGCGTCCCGCGAGTCCTCCAGCGTGCAGCACCCGCGCGCACCGCTACGGAACGACTGCGGGTTCGACGACAGCGCGAGATGCACGCCCGTCACGTCATGCCCGGCATCCACGCAGCGCGCGGCCGCGACGGCCGAGTCGACACCGCCGGACATGGCGGCCAGAACTTTCATTTCCCATCCTTCGACGCGTTGACGTAGCCGGCCGCCTTCGCCCGCTCGACGGCGGGGCCGAGGGCGGCCACAAGGGCATCAACGTCCGAGGCCGTCGATGTGTGCCCGAGCGAGAACCGCAGCGATCCGCGAGCCAGCAGCGGGTCCGCACCCATCGCCAGCAGCACGTGAGACGGCTCCGGCACGCCGGCCGCGCACGCCGAACCGGTGGAGCACTGGATGTCCTGCGCGTCGAGTAACAAGAGCAACGAGTCGCCCTCACAGCCTGGGAATGACACGTGCGCGATATTCGGCAGCCGCTGCGCCGGGTCGTCCGTTCCGTTGACCACTGCGTCCGGGACGGCCCTGCGCACACCGTCGACGAGGTCCTCGCGCAGGCTCGCCAGCCGGGCCGCGGACTCCTCCCGGCCGGCCGTGACGTGGTCGACCGCGACCGCGAGCCCGGCGATGGACGCGGCGTCGAGCGTCCCGGAGCGCACGTCACGCTCCTGGCCGCCGCCGTGCAGCACCGGAACAAGCTCGGTCTCACGGCGGGCGAGCAGCGCACCGGATCCGACCGGTCCGCCGATCTTGTGCCCGCTGATCGTCATGGTGTCCAGGCCACTGGCCGCGAAGTCGACCGGCACGGCGCCCACCGCCTGAACCGCGTCGGCATGCACCGGCACACCTTGTTGGGCCGCCGCGGCCACGATCGCGCGGATCGGCTGCAGTGTGCCGACCTCGTTGTTCGCCCACATGACGCTCACCAGCGCGACGGACTCGGGGTCGCGGGCAAGCGTGTCGTGCAGCGCATCGACGTTGAGCCGACCGTTGCGATCGACCGGGAGCAACTCGACGTCCGCACCCTCGGACTTACCCAGCCACTCGGCGGCGTCCAGCACGGCGTGATGCTCCACCGCAGAGATGAGCACACGCGTGCGGCGCGGATCGGCGGCCCGGCGCGCCCAGTACAGACCTTTGACGGCGAGGTTGTCCGCCTCGGTGCCGCCTGAGGTGAACACGACCTCGCTCGGGTTCGCACCGAGCGCCGCCGCGATCGCCTCGCGCGATTCCTCGACCACCTTGCGGGCCCGCCGTCCCGCCCGGTGCTGCGAGGACGGGTTGCCGATCTCCGCTCGCATCTGCGCCGCCACGACCTCGACCACCTCCGGCAAGACCGGCGTGGTCGCAGCATGATCGAGGTAGACGAGATCGGGCATCGTCTACCAGACTACGTGGTCCCCCCGGTCAGTCGTCACCCTCGATGGCGGCATCCGGCTCGCCATCCACGCAACGGACGCTGATCTCGACCTCCTGATCGCCCGACTCGAACTCCAACCTCACCTCGCGCGCCGGTCCGCGCTCGGCGTCGTCGACCCGGAACCCCTGCGCCGGGCTCCAGGACAGCGCCTCGACGCGGTCGCCCGCCGTACACCGCACGACGACCGTGCCTCCCCGGCTCGTGATCACGGTCGGCTCCGCAGGGGATCCGGTCGTATCGTTCTGCGGTGTGCCGGTCGCTTCCGGTGTTCGCGACGGTGTCGCGGCCGGCTCGGGAGGTGGCGTCACCGTCGCAAGCGCATCGGTGACCTGCTGCTGATCAAGCGGACCGGTCGAGCTGCCGAAGATTCCAGTGCCGATGGACGAGACCGCCGCGAGCGCAACACCTGTCGCCACTGCGGCTGCGCCCAGCCACCCTAGAGCAACGATGACCAGGCGCTGCGCCCGCGAGCGTTCTGCCACGGCTCAGAGTATGTCCCAGCGCCGGTTAAGCCGCGGCTAAGGCACCGTCAAGGCGACGTTGTGACCGTTGGAAAACGATGTCCGTCGGATACATTTCGACCGTGGCACACGTCCTGCTCATCGAAGACGACGCGACGATCCGGCAGCGGCTGGTTCGTGCGCTCGGCGAGCACGGCCATGCGGTGACGACTGCGGCAACCGGCTCCGAGGGCCTTCAGCTGGCCGTCGCCGAACGGCCGGACCTCGTCGTGCTCGACCTGGGTCTCCCCGATCTCGACGGCCGGGAAGTGTTGACGATGCTGCGCGCGGTATCGGACACCCCGGTGATCGTGGCCACCGCCCGCGACGCCGAACCGGAGATCGTCGCGGCGCTGAACGCCGGCGCGGACGACTACCTGGTCAAACCGTTCGGCGGCGCGCAACTGCACGCCCGTATCGGCGCGGTCCTTCGCCGAACCGACTCCGACTCCGATGCGGACCCGACCGTCGCCGTCGGTGGCCTGCGGATAAACCCACGCTCGCGCGAGGCCACCCTGGACGGGCGAACACTCGACCTCACGCCGCGTGAGTTCGACCTGCTCCACTACCTGGCGAACCGCGCCGGTGACGTGGTGACCAAACGGCAGCTGCTGACCGACGTGTGGCAGCTGCCGTACGGCGGTGCCGACAAGACGGTGGACGTGCATCTGTCCTGGTTGCGGCGCAAGCTCGGCGAAACCGGCCAGCAGCCGAGCTACCTGCACACCGTGCGCGGCGTGGGCGTCAAACTCAGCCCGCCGGCCGGATGAACGCCGGGCGAAGTCGATGAGGCGATCCCTGGCCATCCTCGTCGCGGCCACGACGTCGCTCGTGCTCGTGGCGTTCCTGATTCCGCTGGCGCTGCTGATCCGGTCCGCCACGTCCGAGCAGGCCGTCGCCGCGGCGACCGGTGAGGCCAACGCACTGGTGTCGGTGGTGGCGACGGCCGATCGGGAAACCGCCGCCCTGGCCGCGGAGCAGTCCTCAGGAGTCACCGGCCATCCGTTCACCATTTACTACCCCGACGGCACGACACTCGGCGACCCGGAGCCGGCCGGCCCGGCGGTGGATCTGGCGCTGCGCGGCCAGAGCCTCACCGCCGAAGCCGAGGGTGGTCTGGAGATCGTCGTGGCGGTCGAGCTCGTCGACGGGGGCACCGGAGCGATCAGGACGTTCGTGACGAACGCGGAGCGCACCGATGGCGTCCTGCGATCCTGGCTGATCCTCGGCATCCTCGGGTTGGGCCTCGTCGGCCTGGGTGTCGTGGTCGCCGACCGGCTGGCCTCGACCATGGTGCGACCCATCGTCCACGCCGCTGAAGTTGCCCACCGGCTCGCCGGTGGTCAACTCGACGCCAGGGCGCATGTCGCCGGTCCGCCGGAGTCACGGGCGGTCGCAGCCGGCCTCAACCACCTAGCCGCACGGATCACGGCAATGCTCCGGCGCGAGCGCGAGTCGCTGGCCGACCTCTCGCACCGGCTGCGGACTCCGCTCACGGCGCTGCGTCTGGACGGTGAAGCCCTCCCCGAACCGCACGCCGGCCGAATCGCCGAGAGCGTCGACAACCTCGAGCGTGCCGTGACACAGGTGATCAACGACGCCCGCGACCGCGGTGTCGAGGTGGGCGGCCCGCCGTGGTGCGACGCCGCAGCCGTTCTCAGCGAACGTCTCGACTTCTGGTCGGTGCTCGCCGAGGACACCGAACGGCAGGTCACGACGAGCTTGGCCGTGGGACGGGTGCCGGCGCGCTGCCGGCCGGCCGAGCTCGCAGCCGCGCTCGACGCGCTGCTGGGCAACGTCTTCGCCCACACTCCCGACGGCACACCGTTCGCGATCACACTCGAGCAGCTTGCCGACCGGAGCGTTCGGATCACCATCGCCGACGGCGGCGGCGGCATCAGCCTCGCCGACCCCGTGGGCAGGGGCACGTCAAGCGCGGCATCGACCGGTTTGGGACTCGACATCGCGCGCCGGGTGGCCGAGTCGTCCGGCGGCGGGCTGACGATCGGTGAGTCCCACCTCGGCGGCGCGGCCGTCAGCCTGCGCCTCGGCGCACCCGGACCGGGCGAGCCCACGCCTTAACCGACTCTTAGGTCACGCGCAGCGTGGCGCTAGGGCTTCGTGCCGGACGCTCGATATCGAGGTCGCCCACCAGGGGCTGCCAACGATCCGAGAGGTAGAAGATCATGAAACGACCGAGCAGCCGGACGATCGCCGCCGCAGTCGGAGCACTCGCGCTATCCGGCGTCGCAGTGGCCGCCGTCGCGGCGTCCGACGATACGACCGAACCGGCCGCGACCGAACCGGCGACGACGCAGACCGACGTCGATCAACCGTCCGAGGAGCCGAGCGAGTCTCCGAGTGCGACCGACTCGCCGGCTCCGCGTACCTCGGACGGCGTGACGAGCGAGCAAGCCGTCGCCATCGCCGAGCAGGCTCTGGCCGAACTCGGTGGAGTCCCGGCCATGCGAGAGGTCGAGCGGGAGTTCGAGCACGGCCGCGACGTCTGGGAGGTCGAGTTCGGACGCGAGCACGAGGTCGACGTGGACGCGGTGACGGGCGAGGTCATCAAGATCGAAATAGACGACGACGATGACGACGACCGGGACTGGGACGACGACGACCGGTACGACGACTGACCGACAGGTCTTCTCGAGCAGATCGCGGTGGGCATCTCGTGCTCCCCGCGATCTGCCGTCGCGCCGGCGGCTGTAGATCTACGTCCTGGATACAGTTGCGCGCATGGAGTTGGCACGCTTCGACGACGACCTCACACGCCGTCTGCTGAACCACGTCGGTCATGAACCACGGGAGCGATCCGTTGCCGATCTGACCGCGCTCCAGCACGCCTTTCTCGACCACGTTCCATACGAGAACCTCGACATCCACATCGGACGTGCCACCACGATCGACCCGGTCGAGTCAGCGCGCCGCATCTTGCGCGGCCGAGGGGGCTATTGCTTTCACCTCAATGGCGCGTTCGCCTCGCTGCTGCTGAGCCTCGGATACCAGGTCACGCTGGCACGGGGCAAGGTGACCGGTCGCGATGACGGTGAACTCGGCAACCACATGGTGGTGATGGTGCATCTTGACGGCGACACCTGGCTGCCGGAGGTAGGGCTGGGCGACGGCTACCGTGACCCGATTCCGCTGCGGGCCGGAGTTATCCGCCAGCCTCCGTTTCAGTACGAGTTGAAGCGACTCGACTCCGGACGGTGGCGCTTCGGACACGACCAGCGAGCCACCATCGAAGGCATCGACTTCGAGCCCGATCCGGTACCGCTCACCGCGTTCGAGCCGAACCATTCGTTCCTCTCAGCGGCACCGGCGTCGCGATTCGTTCGCAATCTGGTCGTCCAGCAGCGCCGGCACGACCACACGCTGATCCTGCGCGGTTGCGTACGGATCCACACCGGAGCGCACGGCATCGCCGAGCGCCACGTTGTTGATCAGGTGGAGTGGTGGGCACTCATCGCTGACGAGTTCGGCCTGAACATCGATGACATCGACGGCCGCGAGCGCCAAGGTCTATGGCACCGCATCAGGCACGAACACGACGAGTGGGTGGCCGCCGGTCGTCGATGATCAGCGGCGCCGGGTTGGCTCAGCCTTTGCGCTTGGTGATCTCGTCGACGGCTTGGGGTAGCACGGTGTGCAGGTCGCCGACGACGCCGAAGTCGGCCATGGCGAAGATGGGTGCTTCGGCGTCTTTGTTGACCACGACGATGGTCTTGGATGTTTGCATGCCGGCGCGGTGCTGGATCGCCCCGGAGATGCCGGCGGCGAC
>DASUTB010000024.1:0-46411 GCA_036374835.1 Jiangellaceae bacterium
ACCACGGTCAGGTCGGGGCAGTGTCTGGCGGGATGCAGGCGCTGCAGGCGCAACCACGTGCCCATGGGCGAGGTCGGAGACCACTGGTCGCGCCAGTATTCCTGAACTGTGTGCATGATCATCGCTACCGGAACGCCGAGCCTGTGGGCGGCCGGAAGGGCTGCGGGGATCATGCAATCGACCACCACGAGATCCGGCGAGCAGGCACGCGCGATCCGCTGCAGGTCGCGGCCGATGCCGCGGTCGGACGCGAGCGCCAGCCACCCGAGGAGGGTCCGGTTGCCGGGACGGTCGTGGACCGGCCGCCACGGTCGCGCTTCGACAAAGGGCTCGAACGAAAGGCCGGCTGCGCTCGACGGCGGCCGGAGACGCTCATGACCGAGCACGGTGAGCCGATGGCCACGGTCCGCGAGTGCACGGCCGATTTGCAACGACGGCTGGACATTCCCACCAGCATCGGGAACGACCATGACTACGCGGGCCGGCACGACGACCACACTAACCGGCGTCGGCGGTTACGGTGACAAGCCTTGCTAGGTCAGGCGACGGTCGTCCACGAGCTCGAGCCGCGATCCCAAAGGACCGCCAACGCGGGTCCGCTCGAAACGACAGGTGGCTCCGTCGGCATCGAATTCCAGCATGCCGACGACGTTGTTGAACCAGGGCCCGGTGTTGATCGACCAATCCACCTCCGGTCGTGGTTCCCTGGCCACCTTGGTCAGCAATCGGCCGACGTAGGCTCCCGGTCGCGAGACGGCGGCCCGCAGCGCGCTGGCGTCGGTGCGATCCAGATCGTGGCAGAACGGCGAGCCCACGAGCTGATAGGTCGGGACGACCGGGGCAACACCGTCCTGCCAGGCATTGATTCGGGCTCCGTAGGACAAGTGCACATCGCCGGACAGGACGATCACTCCGCGGCGGGTCACCTCGTCACCGGCCCTGCGCAACATGTCGAGCAAGCGCACGAACGAGTCCGGGAAGGTCACCCAGTGGTTGAGTTGTGCGGCCTGCCGGATCTCCTCGCCGATGTACGAGCCGACTCGTCCCCAGCGCCCCTCGCATGCCGCATTCACGACGTGCTCGATGTGATGGACACCCCGTGGTAGCAGGACCGGCAACGAGGTGCCGACCAGCAGGTACGGCGCGGGCTTCTGGACCTCCCGTTCGGCCCATGCCGCGTCGTCGGAGTCCAGCATCAGCCTCTGGCCTCCCGAAAGAACCCGCCCGTCCCGGGAGTCGACCATCACGAGATGTGCGGGACCGAGCTCACGGGCGTAGCTCCAGCGCACGGCCTGCGTTCCTTCCGCGCCATGTGTCGCTCGCTTGTCGAACGCCGAAAGCGCAACGCTCTCATCGCCGCGGCGCAGCGCCGCGAACAAGGGATCCGACTCTCGCTCCTTGCCGGACAGGTTTCCGAGATGTTGGTACATCCAATACGCGGCCAACCCGTTCCGCACGTGCTCCCGCCACCACGGTTCCGACTGGTGTTCGGCCAGCCACGACTCCGACGCGTTCCAGTTGTCGATGATCTCGTGATCGTCGAAGATCATCAGCGTTGACACTGTGGAGAGCAGCCATCTGACCGCGGGTTCGCGCCATGCCTCGCGGTACAGCGTTACGAACTCGGAGAAGTGGTGGGTCTGCCCGCTCGGCGGTTTCGTGCGTCGACGATGGCGCCTGATGAATCGCCGGGTCGCGGGAGCACCTTGGTCGGCGTAGACCTGATCTCCGAGCAGGATGAGAGCGTCGGGAAGCTCCTCCGGATGGGCGTTCGCCGCCCGCCACGCGAATTCGCGCAGCGCATCGATGCGGTCGGGGTCGCCGTCCTCGTCGGGCAAGATCGTCCGGCACGAACCGAACAGTGCCTTCAGGTGCTCGCGCGGCAGCGCACGTAGCACGCTCGGTGGGAACTGACCGTTGATCGGCCACACCTGCCGCCCGTCGAGAGTCACTGTGTACGGTTCGGCTGCTTCGCCGAGTCCGCCGACGTCGACGAACGCGTAGTGGTGCTCCATGAACGTCACGGTCTGTGCGACGTGCGAGCCGACGGCGACTTCGCATGGGGAGTCGGTCTCCACCCAGACGGTGGCCTGGTCGCGATCGACCGCTCGCACGATGGGGCCGAGAACGAGCCCGGGCTCGGCCATATCGCCCTCCTTCAATTCCCACCGGAAGCGGTTGCCGGCACGTCGGCGTATCGGTGGATTTGCCTCCAACCTCGGAATACCCGCTGAACGGCGGCGATAACCCCACACTGGCGTCGTACGTCGGTCGTGTTGCGTGGCTGTGGCGTGCAGACTCGCTATGGCGGTCCGCAGCGGGCAGGCGCGATACGCTCAGCGCGTTCGCCCATCCGTGTGCGAACTCACCAGGCCGTCGCGCACTGCTTGGGCGGCGGCCTCGGTGCGGCTTCGCAGTCCGAGCTTGGTCAAGATCCTGGCCACGTGGTGCTCGACGGTCTTGCGGCTGAGGTATAGCCGCTCGGCGATCTCCGGGTTGGAGAAGCCAACCCCCAGCAGGTCGAGTACTTCACGTTCGCGGGCGGTAAGCGTCCCTGACGCGCGTGCCCCCGCCGGTGCGGTCACGCCGAGTTCGCGCAGCAGCGCGGCGGCCCGATCCGCGTCGCGCTCCGCGCCGAGAGCGGCGAGGTCATTCCTGGCGATGCGTGCCTCGTCGACCGCAGCGTCCGGCGACGATTCGCGGAGCACGAATGCCAGGGCCAGCCGGGTGCGCGCGGTCTCGTAGGGCATACCGAGGCCGGCGAACGTCGTGAGCGCACGGTCGAGGTGGGTCCGGGCCCGCTCGGCGTCGGTCGACGCGTAGGCGTGGCCGCAAAGCCGTTCACCGCGGGCCAGCGCCACCGTGCACTCGCGCCGCCGCCCATACTCAGCCAGGGTGTGGCCTTGCTCGAGGGCGGCTTTCGTATCCCCGGCGGCCATCAGCGTCTCGCCCAACAGCTCGATCAGAACCAGCGCCTCGAGCCGCTCCGCACCGACGTCGGCCAGTGCCCGCCGCAGTATGTTCTCGGCCGATGCGGTACGTCGGCGGATCAGGTGGATCGCGGCGCGGACGGCCGCCACGCCAGGCAGTTCTTCGAGCCCTTCGACCAGGCGCTCGGCCGCCTCCACCCGGCCCTGGGCGAGCCGGAGCTCGGCAAGATTCCCCAGTGCCTGCGCGTGTAGCCCCGGTATCGCGTTGCGCGATGCGTCGATCGCAGCGGTCAGCTCCTCCTCGGCTTGCACCCAGTCGCCGACGGCCACGAGCAGTGCACCGTGGAGGGTGCGGCACTCGGCATAGAGGAACGGGCCACCGTACTGTTCGGTGAACCGGTCGGCCGCACGCACCCACTCGACAGCACGCTCGAACTCGGCGCACGCGACGCACGAGGTGAGCGTGTTGCAGCTGGTGTAGACGACGGTGTCCGGAAGCCTGCCACCTCCCCCTCCGCCGAGCGATCCGGCCATGGCTTCGTCGAGATGGCGTACACCCTTGGCGACGTCTCCCTGGCCGATCAGTGCGGTTCCCAGCTGGCTCAACGCGCACAGCTCGAGATCGAGGTCGCCCTGCTCGCGGGCCAATTCATAGGCCTGCCGCGCGAGGGCCTCCCCCTGCCTGGGGTCGGACGCGGCGTACGCCTCCAACAACGGTCCCCAGCCCTTCAGCGGCTCGAGATCGTGCTCCTCGAGCAACCGGGTGAGCCGCCCGACCCAGCCCGACGATGCGGCCGCGTTGCCGAGGCTGGCCCGGTGATGCACGACGAGCCGTACGGCGATCATGGCTGCACCGCCGGGATTGCCCTCGCGCCGGAATTCGGCGAAGGCGCGCTCCATGTAGTCCACGGCCTCGCGCGGCCGGCCGAGCCACCACAGTGCCTGGCCGAGTCCGGCCAGCGCGGTGGCCGATTCGTCCTCATCGAGCGCCGCCCGGAAATGGTCCAGCGCGGCCGGCCAGTCTCCTTCGGCCAGCGCACGCTCGCCTTGCGCGATCAACGCCTGCGAGTCGCCCGGCATGGTCCCGATCGTACGACGAAGGTCGGCCGAGACTCATGCGCCGTGGAATAGGTGAGCTCACCGATGTCCCGGACCGCCTCGGTTGGCCAGAGTGACCGCAGTCAGCTCCCGAACGAAAGGAGAACACGATGACTGCCACCGCGCCCGAGGCGACCGTCTACGAGGTCGAGGGACGCCTCCTTGAAGTCTGTACTTGCAACACTCTGTGCCCGTGCTGGGTGGGCGAGGACCCCGATGGCGGCACCTGCGACTCGGTGCTGGCGTGGTACATCGACTCGGGCACGGTCCGCGGAGTCGACGTGTCCGATCGCATGATCGCGCTGAGTGTGCACATTCCGGGCAACGTCCTTGCCGGCAACTGGAAGGCCGTCGTCTACGTGGACGACAGGTGCACCGAGGACCAGCAAAGCGCGTTGCTGCAGGTCTTCACCGGTGAGCTCGGCGGAGCAATCGCCGACCTCGCGGCACTCGTCGGCGAGGTGGTGGCGGTGGAGCGCGCACCGGTGAGCTTCACCGTGACCGGCGGCGAAGGACTAGTCAAGATCGGCGACGTGGCCGAGGCTCGGCTCTCGCCGTTCCGCGGCGCAACGGGTGAGACGACCGCGCTTTACGACACGGTCTTCACCACGATCCCGGGCTCGCCGGCGTATCCGGGAAAGGCGGAGATGTTCCGCCGGGACGGCAGCGGGCACGGCCTGTCCGACGTCGAGCTGAGCGGCCGGAACTCGATCCAGGGCTCGTTCCGGTTCAGCGCCTGAAAGGACGACCGTTGGCCACTTCGACACCGCATCCGCCGACGGACCGGCACAGCCGCGGCGGCACCCAGGATGAACGCCTCGCCCGAACGGGCGTCCTCGCGCTGAAGGGTGGCCCGGCCGTGACGGGCACACCCACCGTGGCGAGCGGCATCGCCACGAAGATCTGGGTGCTCGCCGCGCTCTGCTGGGTCGCGACGTTCGCCGCCGTTGTTCTCGGCGCCGACGCACACGGGCACCACGATGTCGTGCTCGAGGAGTCCACCCTGTCGTGGCCGGTGCGGCTCGCCGTGTTCGCGGCGGCCTGGCAGGTCATGATCGGTGCGATGATGCTGCCGTCCACCATCCCGATGCTCGAGCTGTTCTGGACGGTCAGCGCCCGGCGGCCTCGCCCGGCCGCTGCTCGGACCGCCCTGGTGGCGCCGTATCTGCTCATCTGGCTCGGGTTCGCCGGGCTGGCCCTGGCCGGTGACGCCGCTGTTCATCGGGCGGTGGACACCTGGGAATGGCTTGCGGATCGGGAGGGGCTGATCCTCGGCGCCACGCTGGTGCTCGCGGGCGCCTTCCAGTTCAGCAGCCTGAAGAAGGCGTGCCTGGCGGCCTGCCGGTCGCCGCTTTCCATGATGTGGGAGCACTACGGCCGCGGCGTGCGGAGCGCCTGGCGGCTCGGCGTCCATCACGCCCTGTTCTGCCTGGGCTGCTGCTGGGCGCTGATGCTCGTGATGTTCGCCACCGGTGCCGGCAGCCTGGCTTGGATGCTGCTGCTCACCGCCCTCATGGTCGGGGAGAAGGTCACGACTTGGGGGAGTCGGATCGTCACACCGACCGGAATCGCGTTCATCGCCGCCGGTGTGACCCTCTGCGCGGTGGCCATGTTATTCCCGCAGTGAAGAACGTGAGGTTCCTATGTCGATCATCGCCCATACCGGACACAGCCATGGCATCGATCCTGGACTGGTCGCGCTCGTGATCGTGGCGCTCATCCTCGGATCGGTTGCCGCGATGGCTGCTTTGCGCGCGTGGCAGCAACGCGCCGGTCCGGACACCGATACGCACAACGCTCCCGACGGTACGCACTGACCGCGGGGCCGTCGGCGAAGTACGGCACCGCATTGCATTGGAGGTCCGCTATGCCCATCGCCGAGAAGGCGGAACGGATCAGGCCCACTGTTCGGCCGTCGTCCCTGGCCGGATACGAACACGTGCGGGGATACGGCGTGCATTCCCTGCCGTTCGACAGCGGGAACGTGCTCGCGCTCCGGGTCTTCCCGCAGAACGATTTCGCCGCCTATCGCACGGTGTGGCATTGCACATCGGATGGCCGGTGGCGCATCTACGTCGACGCTCCCCGCCTGGACATCGCGTGCCCGCGCTACTACAGCTCGGCCGCGGAGATCTGCGAGTACGCCGACATCTCGCTCGAGTGGACCGGCTCCACCACACTCCGCATCGAGATGGACTCGCCCGCCCTCCAGTGGGAGGTGACAGTGGCCGAGCCGCGCGTTTTCAAGGTGGCCAATGCGATCACGAGCCGGATACCGGAGCGGGTGGGACGTGTACCCGTCACCTTGCGGGCGCTCGAGCAATTGGGTCGCCGGTTCTTCGATCTCGGTGACGTGACGCTGCACGGCGAGGCGCCGAACGGCCAACAGATGCGGGCAGTTCCGGAGCGGATATTGCCCATCGTCGCGTCATCCGCACGGCTGGACGGTGAGGACCTCGGCCGTCCGGCGCGGATGAGAGTATCGCCGGCGATCGGCTCAGTCCATCTTCCCCGGACCCCGACCTTCGCGCTCGGCGGCGGCTACTTCAAGACGCTCGACCCTGAGGAGTACCGCAGGACGGTCGCCCAGCTCATGCCTTGACCACGCGCCTCGGCTTCGGCAGAGCCGTCCGGATCACGCCGATCCGAACGCGGCTGTTCGGCGCTCAGCGTATTCGGGACCGTGTGTCAAGGTGGCGTCGAGCAGCGCTGATCGCCATCCGCGCATGTTCCTTCGCACCGACCTGGGCTACGAGCGTCGCGCGAGGGATTTCCAGAGCGTACGGAATGCCGGACGGTAGCGCATCGAGGATTCCGTGCACGTCGATGCCGCCCTCGCCGGGAGGCAGGCGCTCAAATCGGGCGGTGTGAATGATCTCTTCGGTGGTAGAAGGAATCTCTCCTGGGGCATCGCACACGTGCGCGAAGTGGAACCACGTGTCGGGTAGCCCACGCAGTTCTTCGATGCTCGAATCCGAGCGGGCGAAGTGCAGCAGGTCGACCAGGATTCCGGCATTGGGCTGGTCGGCCTCTCGCAGTACGCGGACGGCCTCGGCTAGGTTTCTTGTCTCGGTCCAGGACGGGAACTCGAGTTCGAGGCTCAGGCCGAGCGGCCTGGCCAGCTCGCACAGCTCGGCGAAGTGGTCGGTCTTGCGCGCGAAGTCGGAGTCGGGCAGCTGGGTGATCACGTGGCGTGCGCCGAGTTCGGCGCCGGCCTCGAGGAAACGCAGGTAGTCCCGGGGATTCTCGGTGGAGGAGATCCGCGCCAGCTCGACGTCGAGGACCTCGACGCCGGTTGCGGCCAGGTGGGTCTTCGTGGCTCGCATGAGCGCCGGGTCCGAGGCCAACGGATAGTGTGGCTCCTCCGGCGTTACCTTGGTCATCCGCAGTCCCACATATCGGTAGCCGGTCGCCGCCGCGGCATCTACGAGCTCTGGCGGAGACAGGCTCAGCGCCGTCAGATGTGCCAGTGAATAGTCGTGGCGGTGGTCCCCGTGCGATTCCGGCTGAGGGTCCTTCAGCGTGAGTAGTCGCTGGCGGCGGTGCGCTGCCATGCGCAGGGGTGTGCTTGCCGGGGCTCCATAGCCGGCGTACCGGTCGATTCGTTGCACGACCTCGAAGAACACCCGCGAGCCGACTATTTCGGTAAAGAAGTGCAGGTACTCACCGTGATCGTCACTGTCGTAGAGAATCGAGTTCTCCCGGACCGCGGCAAAAAGATCGGGCGGGAGATCCAGGCGGGATTCGAGGTCGTCATAGTAGTTCGCCGGAATCGTCAGCAGCGGTCCGCCGTTGACACGCAGTGCTCTCGCGCAGGCGACCGCGTCGTCGGTTGCGAAGGCGACGTGCTGTGGGCTCGAGACCGCGGGTGCCCAGTCGCCGTGCCGCAGCGGCGAAGTGCTCAACGTGATCCGCACGTGATCGCCGGGATCTGCTGCTGACCAGGTGCGGATCAGGCCGAACGGTGCGGTGAACTCCGTGGTTCCACCCGGCCGCAGCCCGAGCACGGAGCGATAGAACAGTGCGGCCTGGTCGAAGTCGTCGATCGACTCGGTCAGCGACACGTGATCGGTGTTGCGCAGTAGCCCGGTCTGGTCGTGGGGCATCCCCGTGGGAGCGAAGTCATCCAGCCAGGTCCCGGCGCCACTGTTCGGGCAGAAGAAGACCGCGGCTCCGTCCGGAGCGGCGACCGAATTCAGGTCCGCCTCGTCGTGTCCGCGAATGCGGGGAAGTATCGGGGCCATGAGCCGTTGCGCCCTTCGAGCGGACCCGGCCGGGTCCGTACTCTCCACACCTATGGCGCAGATCGCAGCGGTAGTGCGGTCGACCGAGCGCTGTGGTGCGAAGTTGAGCAGGATCCGGGCATCGCCCTGCTGCCACAGCTGTACCGGCTTGGAACGATGCTGCCCGGAGTGGGAGAAGCCGAGCTGGCGGAGCGTCTTCGCCACGAGTGGGCCGGAGACGTCGTCGACTGCGAGTTCGGTGAAGGCGAACCCGTTCAGCCGTGGCGCCGGAGGCAACGGTGCGGTGGGCGGCGGCATCTGGACCGGTGCCGTGCCGTGCGCACGGACGGACTCGGCCAGGGTGAGCATCGAGCGCTTCGCGTCGATCGCGGCATGCCGCGGGTCCGCCTGCCGGTAGACGTCGTTGAATACCTCAAGGGCGAACGGGCCGCAATAGCCGGTGGCAAGAATGTGACTGACAAAGCCGATCAGATCGAGCGAGCCCTGGCCTGGGAACATTCGATGATGCAGGCTCCATTCGCGCACATCCCAACTGGGTTGTGGCGCATCGGCGAGCTGTACGTGGAAGATCTTGTCGCCGGGCATTGGCCGGACATGGGCTGGATCACGGGTGTGGGAAAGGGCATGGAAGCTGTCGAGGCACATTCCGAGCGCTCGGTGGTCCGCCCGTTGAACGATGCGCCACGCATGCTCGTGGCTCGCGACGCGGCCCCACGGCACCGCTTCGTACGCGATCTGCAAGCCGTGCCGTTCGGCGCTGCCGGCAAGCTCGTGCAACTGCTCGGCCGCCAGGTCGTCGTCGTCAACACCCTCCGGTGACCTCGACGAGCACGCCAGCATGACCGCGGCACCCAGTTGTTCGAGCAGGTCGAACTTGCGCTCGGCGCGGCGACGGGTGGCTTGGAACAGCGCAGGCGGGACGGCCTCGACGTGCAGCGGCTGATACGCGACGATCGACAGTCCCAGCCCGGCGGCCTCGTGTCCTATCTGCCGTGCCGACAAGGTGGACATGACCAGGTCGTTCTCGAGAATCTCGACCCCGTGGAAACCGGCTTCGGCCGCGGCCTGCAGCTTGTCCTCGAGCGTCCCGGACAGGCACACGGTGGAAATGGCGAGCCGGGGGCAGCCGGCAGGAGCGGGTCCCGGAATGGACGCAGATTCATTTACCGCGGTTGGCATGGCCTGCCTGCCTTTCAGCGTTCCCTAGCCGTCGGTATTAACGTACTAGATAGTTAATTGTGTGCAAATCCCAACTGCCGGAATTCAGCCTGCGGCAATACGTTCGCCGCATCTTTGCAATCTGCCGGTTACGAGGGTCTTGACCGGCTCGTGCACCGCCGTTATGGTCTGTCTAGTGGTTCAACTGGTCCGTTATACGGACCAGCCATCAACCGGTGAGCCATTCGTGTGCTCGCTAGGAGGGAGAAGGCCATGGCTAACAAACGTCCAGGAAGGATCGGGCGCCGTACGTTCTTGGCGGGCGCAGGCGCGTCCGTGGCGACTGCTGGTGTTCTCGGGACTCAGGCCGCATCGGCCGCGCCGGCCGCGTCCGGAAACGCGCCGTTCGGCGTGCCGCCCGGGCAGAACAAGAATTACGACCCGACCTACGGCGTCTACCGTGGTACGGATCCAGACATCTACAACGACTGGGGCACCGAGCGTGACGACAAGGTCCTGGTCTATTCCCGTACAGCGGGGCCGCGGCATGGGCACCTGGGGCGCAGGGCGATCCTCGATCCGGACCACTCGAGTAACGCGGGGCTTGATCTCGACCGTCCATACGTGATCACGCACGACCACACCGACCCGTCGGTGTGGCCGCTTCCGCTGACCGACGACAACGTGTCGCAGAACGAGCTGGTCAGGATGCTCAGTGCCGAGGGCATCGAGGTCCACATCACCGAGGACGTGCGGGCGCTCCAGCGGCTGTCGGCCAGCTACAAGGCCGTCATCTTCAACAGTCCGACGCGTGACACGCTGTGGGACCATGCCGCTGGCGCCGAGGGTGGAACCCGCCTCGACCGCGCGCGAGAGGGACTCAGGAAGTACATCCAGGGCGGCGGCGGTTTCGTCGGCATCCACAACGCGCACGGCACCGAGTACAACGGCTGGAACTGGTACGAGGGGCTGCTCGGCAACTCTAACTACTACAGCCACGGCGCGAACCAGGACGGCGACGTCGTCATCGTCAACGACCGCGATGTGTCCACCAAGGATCTTCCGGCACGTTGGGGATTCCGTGACGAGTGGTACAACCTCATCCCGTTCCCGACCAACGTGAACTTCCTTGCAGTCGTGGACGAGAGCACGCTTCCCGAAGGCCCGGGGCGCCCGGGCGGCCACCCGGGGCACGGTGACTTCCACCCCATCTCGTGGTGCCAGTACTACGACGGTGGCCGTTCCTGGGTCACGACCCTCGGGCACAGCTCGGATGCGTACCGCGAAGGCACGGACTTCCCGGGAGCAGCCGAGTTCCAGAACCACCTCGTTCACGGCATCAAGTCCGCGATGGGTCTCGAACCATTCTGCACGCCTGCCATTGGCAGCTAGCTTCCGACGGCACGCGAGTTCCCCGAATAAGCGGTCCCCGGCAGTGAGGTGCCGGGGACCGGGGGGCCCTGTTCCCATTGGCTTTCACATCGCTGGGAGGGCGAAATCATGAAAGCACAACCATTCACGTCAATCCTGCTCGGGGTTGTCGTCTCCTTGGGTTCGCTAACGGCGGTTGCCGCAAGTCAGGCCGAAACCGGTGCTGAAGCGACGGAATCCGGGCTGACTGACTCCGGCCTCGACGCGTGTTGCGACCCGACCGGGGCCGACATGCCAACCGTCGGTGGCAACTTGGGCAATCAGCACTACTCGGCGCTGACGCAGATTAACAAGGGCAACCTCCGCAAGCTCGGGCCGGCGTGGCGCACCCATGTCTCGGCCGTCGAGCCTGCGACCGACGACACCGGTCAGCAGACGACGCCCATCGTGGCCGACGGAGTCATCTACCTCGACACACCCAACGGTGAGGTGATCGCGGTCGATGGCGAGACTGGTGACGCCGACTGGAAGTGGGCGCCGGATGACTTCGACACCGAAGGCAGGCGGCGCGGCGTCTCGGTCGGAGACGGCAAGGTATACACGCTCGCCGATGGCGACCGGGTCGTCGCTCTCGACAAGGACACCGGCGAAGAGGTCTGGGTGGCCCAGCCGGAGGACGAGGCCGGCCTGGATCTGGGCAGGATCGACCGGGTCGCGACCGTCTATGCCGACGGTGTGGTCTACGCCCACGCCGCCAACGGCGACCGTGCCGCGGTCGTCGCTTTGAACTCGAGCGACGGCGGCTACATCTGGCACTTCTTCGGTGGCCCGGATCGCGGCACCGTTTTCACCGACGTCAACGGCGACTCCGTCGACGCCGGCGCCACCTGGGGTCCGGTGCTGCCGGACGGCACCGAGTGCAACCTCGAAGGCGGAGCGACGCCGTGGATGCACGGCTCGGTCGACCCCGAGCTCGGTATGTACTACATGACCTTCGGCAACGCGCGCAGCTGCAACAGCTCGCAGGACGGCTCGCTACGACCGGGTGACAACTTGTTCTCCAGCACGATGGTGGCGGTCGATATGAAGACCGGTGAGTACAAGTGGCACTACCAGTCGATCCGGCACGATGTCTGGGACATGGACAACGTCCACCCGCCGACGCTGGCCGACATCGAGGTCGACGGCGAGGAGCGCAAGGTGGTCTTCTACGGCAGCAAGTCCGGGCACCAGTTCGTGCTCGACCGGACCAACGGCCGGCCCGTGCTCCCGGTCGTCGACAAGCCGATGATCCAGGACTCGCGTCAGAACCACGCGGAGACCCAGCCGTTCCCGGAGAAGCGGCTGCTGCCCGAGTGCCTGGTTTGGGAGAAGCTCGGCACCGACAACATTCCTGGTGATCCCTGGCGCGGCGTGCCGAACTACAACGGCTACCAGCCCGACGAGGACGGCAACCTGGTATTCAACCCGGACAGCTACGTCGCGGCGGACGAGCCGTTCCTGACCTATCCGGACGGGTATCCCTCGGATCACCGGATGGGCTGTATGTACGACCCGCAGTGGGATCTGCCGATCCTGTCGACCACCAGCCAGAACGGTGGCGGCGACTGGTCGAACAACTCGTACAGCCACAAGACGAACCTGGTGTACTTCCCGTACGGCACCAACCCGGTGGCGCACTGGAACGGTGCTCGGGCCAACGGCCAGCGGGCGATCGGTCAGTACCAGACGGGCGGCATCCTGGCCTGGGACGCCTCCACCGGCGACGTGGTGTGGCAGAACCACCTGGGCACGGACATGTCGCACGGCCAGGGGCCGCTGACGACGGCGAGCAACCTTCTGTTCGTCGGGCAGATCGACGGTAACCTCCTGGCACTGGACGCACGCACGGGCAAGGAGCTGTGGCGCTTCCAGACCGGATCCGGCATCGCCGGAGCACCGATCACCTACGAGATCGACGGCGAGCAGTACGTCGCGGTGTTCGCGGCCGGCGCCACCAACCCGTACGGCCGCTCGGTGACGCAGGGCGATTCGCTGTGGGCATTCAAGCTGGGCGGCGACTACACGACCGATTCGGGTAGCCAAGAGGGGCCGGACACGGCTCCGCTGTCGATCCGCCGTCCGGTTCAGGGTGGTCCGGTCGACGGTGAAGACGTGGACAACACGGTCTACCTGGCCCGCGGCGATCGCGACGCCGACGAGGACGGTGAGCAGGACGACACGGCACAGAACGCCATGCAGCCGACACACATGCGGGTGCCGGTGGGGACGACCGTGACGTTCCTGAACCCGGGTAAAGAAACATTCGCGACGTTCCCAAATGAGCTGCCGCACTGCGCGACGCAGTTCTTCGAGGGGTTGTTCAATCCCAAGCTGAACCCAGGGGAGAGCTTCGAGTACACCTTCGACCGTGCCGGTGAGTACTTCTTCAATGACTGCACCGACCCGCGGCCAGTGGGCAAGATCGAGGTCTACCTGGAGCCGGAGGATCTGCCAGGTGCGCTTGACTTCGGGCCAGATGACCGGCTGTATCTCGGCTCGCGGACCGGCAACTTCACCGGAGTGCACGGCTTGGTCAAGGCGACGTTCGACGTCCCGGACGGCCACAAGCTGGACCGGGACAGCGACGTCGTGCTGCAGACGCCACTGTCGCAGTCGCCGGTCGAGGCTGCGTACAGCGTCGAAGCCTTCGGCAAGGTGTACGCGTTCTTCGGTAAGGCCGACCTCGACAACAACGTGCCCGAAGGAGACGCCGTGCCGTTGACGCTGGTGGCGAACTTCCTGCACAACGGGGAGCAGAAGCAGTTCACGTCGACGGCGACGCCGGACATCATCAAGTAGAACCGAATCGGCCGAGCCCGGCCGGAGGCAGCCGCTGCTGTCTCCGGCCGGGCCGGCGTCGTTGGACTGGCCGGGTCTTCGGGCATCTCGCGCGCAGGCAGTCCAAGCTAGCCGGCGAGCAGCGCGGCGAGCACCACCAGGACGGCCGCAGAGGCAATCGTGCTGATGAGGACGGCATCCCGGGCGAAGTCGAGCAGCCGTCCATAGCGCACCGCGAACACATAGACATGCTGCGCTGTCGGTAGCGCGGCGATGACGGTGACCGCGAAGAGTGCGGTGTCGTCGAGGCCGAACAGGAGCCGTCCGATGAGGAACGCGATGACCGGTTGTAGCAACGTCTTGAGCGACAGCGCGAGGGCGAGCGGCTTGTCGACCATGTGCAGGCCTGGGGTTGGCGCGTTGTGTAGGGACATGCCGAACGACATCAGCGCCAGGGGCACCGCGATGCCGGCGACAAGGTCGACCGGTTCCATCACCGGCCCGGGTATCGGAATGCCGAAAGCCGCCACAATCAGGCCGCCTACCGTCGCCAGAAGGATCGGGTTCAGCAGTGGTTGGACGACCATCCTGCTACGTGTGCGTCGGAGCTGTGCCGAAGACTGATCGAGAACGGTGAGTGCCAGTGGTGTGATCAATATCTGCTGGAACAGGAGCAACGGCGCGACAAGCGAGATGTCCTCCAGCACATAGATCGCGACGGGGATTCCGATGTTTCCCGCGTTGGCGTAGCACGCAGCGAGCGCGCCGATCGTTGTGTCGGCCGGATCCCATCTCCAGCGCGTGACCGCGACCACGGTGAAGGCGACGCCAACGAGCACCGTGCTGATGCCGACGACTAGCAGGCTGACCGACCATACGGCGCCGACGTCCGCATCGGACAGTGTCGCGAACAGCAGCGCCGGTGTGCCGACGAAGAACACGACCCGCGCGGTGACTTCGCGGGCGTTCAGGCCGAGGACTCCGGTGCGAGCAGCCACATATCCGATGACGATGATCGACGCGATTACGCCGTACCCGGTGATCACGCCCAACATATGGTCCAGCCTTCCGCGCGGTCGATCGCGGGCGACTGCGCGGCGCTGCGACCTAGCCCATCCAGGTAACGTACCAGTTCGTACACACGGCGATGCATGCGCCCTCCTCGCGGCGCAGTCCCTTCACCCGGCGGTTTCCGCCGTAGGCGGGCAGGCCTGCTTGATCCGGAGTGATGCGGGCTCGCCGGGAGGTGAGAAACTCCCGGATCTCGGCGCGATGGTCCATAATCACCACCCTATGCAGCGGTGGCACTACGAAAGGGGGACTGTCATTACCTGGAAAGATAGGAGCTCCCTCGCCGACGTCGATACGGTTTTCATAGTCGTGTCACCAGTGCGTCGGACCACCTGAGGCGAAGGAGAACACATGGACAGCCGCACTCTCGGAAACGAGCTTGCGGTCTCCGCCCTCGGGCTCGGCTGCATGGGCATGAGCTTCGCCTACGGACCGGCAGCCGACCGGCAGGAGATGATCAACCTCATTCGGACGGCAGTGGAGCGCGGTGTCACATTCTTCGACACCGCCCAGGTCTACGGCCCGTTCACGAACGAGGACCTGGTGGGTGAGGCACTTGCGCCGGTGCGGGACCAGGTGGTGATCGCCACGAAGTTCGGATTCGACTTCGATGCCGACGGCAAGCAGGTCGGACTCAGCAGCCGGCCCGAGTACATCCGGCAGATGACCGACGGCTCGCTCAAGCGGCTCAGGGTGGAGGCCATCGACCTCTACTACCAGCATCGGGTGGACCCGCAGGTCCCGATCGAGGACGTAGCGGGGACGGTGAAGGAGTTGATCGAAGAAGGCAAGGTCAAGCACTTCGGGCTCTCAGAGGCAGGTGTGCAGACCATCCGGCGCGCCCACGCGGTGCAGCCGGTGACAGCCCTGCAGAGCGAGTACTCGCTGTGGTGGCGAGAGCCCGAAGAGCAGATCCTGCCCACTCTCGAAGAGCTGGGGATCGGCTTCGTCCCGTTCAGCCCGCTGGGCAGGGGCTTTCTCACCGGAAAGATCGACGACACAACGACGTTCGACAGCTCAGATCTTCGCAATACCGTTCCGCGATTCACACCGGAGAATCGGAGAGCGAATCGCGCGCTGGTGGACCTGCTTGGCGATATCGCGGCGCGGAAGGAGGCCACTGTGGCGCAGGTTGCCCTCGCCTGGCTGCTGGCTCGCAAGCCGTGGATCGTGCCGATTCCCGGCACGAGGAGACTGGCGCGGCTGCACGAGAACATCGGTGCGGCAACCGTCTCGCTCACATCGGAGGAGATCGACGAGATCGACGGCGCGGGAATCACGGTGCACGGAGAACGGTACTCCGAAAGTGCGCAACGTATGATCGATCGCTAGCCGACGCTGGTCGATTCTTCAGGCGATCGGTGAGGGACAGGATGGGGCAATGGGTAAGGGCGTGACTGTTCACGAGCTGCCGGGCATCGGCAAGCGGTACGACATCGATCTCGGGCGTCCTGACCAGCGGATCTCTGTGGTCGTTCGCGGCGGTGGCATGCGGGATCTTTATGTCTTCGCGTCGTCGTCGGCCGACCCGACGGCGGTGATCGAGCTGTCCGAGGAGCAGGCGCGCAAGGTCGGGGCAGTGCTGGCCCAGACGTTCTTCGAGTCCTGAGCCGGCGCGAAGGCTGACTGATGCACGTCGAACTGATCGGCTTGGGCGCCATTGTGCTGCTGGCCGGGCTGCTCGCGCGGCTCGGCCGCCGCGTCGGCATGCCGAGTATTCCGTGTTACATGGTGGTCGGGATCCTGTTGGGCCCGGGCACGCCGGGGCCCGTGCTCATCGAGCATCCCGAGGACCTGGCCGTGCTGGCTGCGCTCGGATTGGTGTTGCTGCTGTTCCATCTCGGTGTTGAGTTCCCGGTGGAGCAGGTGCTCGGCAGTGGAGGCCGGCTGTTTGCCGCGGCGGCCTGTTACATCGGGTTGAATGTCACGGCGGGCCTGTCGCTAGGGCTCGCGCTGGGTTGGGGCATACCGGAGGCGCTGGTGATCGCCGGTGCACTCGGCATCTCGTCCTCGGCGATCGCCACCAAACTGCTTATCGAGCTACATCGGCTGACCAACGCCGAGACGCCTGTGATCCTCGGCATCATCGTGATCGAGGATCTGTTCCTGGCGTTCTACCTTGCACTGCTGGCTCCAGTGCTGTCCGATGCCGACTCGCCGCTCGAGCTGGCGGGGGACGTTGCGCTCAGCTTCGGGTTCCTGCTGCTGCTGTTCATGGTCGCGCGATATGGCGCCCGCGCGATCGGCTGGCTGGTCGGGAGCCGTGAGGACGAGTTGCTGGCCGTGCTAGTGATCGGCCTAGTGGTGCTGGTGGCCGGCGTGTCCCAGGAGGTCGGTGTCTCCGATGCGATCGGCGCGCTGCTGATCGGCTTGGTGGTGTCACGCACGTCCGTCCGCGAACGTGTCGAACGGCTGGTACTGCCGCTTCGGGACGTGTTCGCGGCGGTGTTCTTCGTGGTGTTCGGGCTGAGCATCGACATCGGCGACCTCGGAGGAGTCGCCGTGCCGGCGGTCATCGCCGTGATGGTGACGCTCGTGGCGAACCTGCTCGCCGGTGTCGCCGCCGCGCGGCTGTTCGGTTTCAACCAGCGCGGAGCGACCAACATCGGGCTCACCATCCTGGGTCGCGGCGAGTTCTCGCTGATCTTGGCGACTTTGGCGATCGCCGCGGGGCTCGACGGACGGATCGGCCCGTTCGTCGCGCTGTACGTCCTGATCCTGGCCGTACTCAGCCCGCTTCTCGCCGCCAATTCCCAGTACGTCGCGCGCCGGCTGCCTGACTGGCTGCTCCGCCGCGGCTGGCGCTACGTCCGGGACGAAACGATCAGCACCTCGTGCACCCATCTCGACCAGATCCGTATCACAGACACCGATCTCGATGTCTGTCTCCAGTGCGCCGAACTCGGCGAGGATTGGGTTGAACTTCGCCTCTGCACCACCTGCGGCGTGGTCGCATGCTGCGACGACTCGCCACACAAACACGCCTCCACCCACGCCGCGAGCACCGGGCACCCAATCGTCGAAGCACTCGTCCCCGATGATCACTGGCGGTACTGCTACGTCGACGAAGTGCTGGTCCGGGCGCCGGTCGGCCGGGCCGAGCGCGCGGACGCAGCGCAGGCCTGAGTACAGGAGTCCGACGGCATCCAGGCCGGTACTGCTCAGCGTGGATGACGACCCTGCGGTGAGCCGCGCCCTGGCTCGTGACCTCCGCCGCCGGTACGGCGCGAGCCACCGGGTTGTGCGGAGTGCGAGTGGTTCAACGGCTCTCGATGCACTGCGCGAGCTGCCGAGCGTAGCGAGGGCGCGATACCACCGGCGGTATTGGCGCGGACTACCGCGACGACCTGTCGAGAGGCGTGCGTAGCGGATGATCGAATCCGCGTTCGGTGAGCTTGGTGGCGGCCAACCGGAGTTCGGCCGCGAACTCATCGATCCTGTCGTCGGTGAACCGGCTGGTCGGCCCGCTGAACGACAGCGCGGCAACCACGTCGTCGAATCGTCCCTTGACGGGTACTGCGACGGCCGAGAGCCCGACCTCGCGCTCGCCGTGGCTTACCGCGAAGCCGCGATCGCGGGCCTCGGCGATCCAGGCACGAAGTGTGCTCGCGTGATCCGTACCGAACGGGGACGCCGCGGCCACTTGGTATAGCAGGTCGTCCCCAGCGTTCTGCAACAGGATCTTGGACGAGGCACCTGCCCAGAGCGGGAGTTCATCCCCGACCTTCACCACATGCCGAAGCGGCATCGGGCTTTCTTCCTGCACGACGCACACCCGGGAGAGCCGATGCACGACGTAGATGTTCACGGTCTCCTTCTGCCGGTCTGCGAGATCGCGCATGAGTGCGCGAGTCTCCGCCGGAGCTTCCCAGGTCGTCTTCGCGAGGTGGGCCCACCGCCAAAGGCCGGGGCCGGCCATGTACCCGGTGGGAGTCGCCGAGAGCAGACCGTTGTTGTCGAGCGTCTGCACGATACGCAGAACGGTGGTCTTCGGTAGCCGGGTGGCCTCGACGATCTCCCTGATGGTGATCGCCGGACGTTGCTCGGTCAGCAAGGACATGATCTCCACCGCGCGTTGCACGCTGCGCACGCCACCACTTCCGGCTCCGTCGTGATCCGGCGGCGTCGGCTCGGTCGGCACGTCCTCGCTCCTTAACATCGGCACTGTGGCGTGGCCGGGTGTCGCACAGCCTAGTCGCCCGCCACAGGCTAGTCGTCCGCCATCGTCTCCCGCTACGTGCCTGCCGGGCCACGGTAGGTCGGCAGGATCGACGGTGGTAGGGGCCCCTTGTTTCGCCTCCCGGACTGCGACTCCTCCCACGCGTGCGCCAGAATGCCAACGCTCCGGCTCAGCACGAACAGACCGCGGGCCAAAGGTGGCGGAAAGCCGAGCTCGCCGTAGATGATCGCGGTAAGTCCGTCGATATTGATCGGGAGGCTCTTTCCAAGCGCCAGGGTGGACTTCTCGACGGCGAGTCCGGCACGAAGATGATCTCCCGGGATGTGACCGCCGTCCCTGGCACGGGTCACGAGCTCGATGAGCGGCTCGCGCCGGGGATCGACGGGATGGAACCGATGACCGAATCCGGGGATGTAGCGGTACTCGGAGCGCCACGCCTGTAGCGTCGCGTCGGCCGCGTCGTCGATCGCGTCGCCTTGCGCCTCGCGCCGAAGCACCTCGGCGAGTAACTCCATACACTGCTGACCGGCGCCGCCGTGGACATCGCCGAGCAGATTCACTCCGGTGGCCACCGCGTTGTTGAGGCCCACCCCGCACGTTGCGGCCATTCGCGCCGCTGCGATGGACGGCGCCTGGGGCCCGTGGTCGGCGGCGGCGACCAGCGCCGCTTCCAAGAGCCGAACCTGCTCCTCGGAGGGCCGCTCGGCGCGAAGCATCAACCAGACGACCTCGATGAAGCCGTAGTCACTGATCACTTCACTGATCGGGACGTCGCGGTACGCGATGACGCCCGGGGCCATCTTGGTGATCGACGTCGCCCACCAGTCGGCGACCGTCGAGTCGTCCACGTGTTCACTCATGATGCCGCCACGTCATGATCCGGTGCGGAGCTCGTGGCACTTGTGAGTGTCGCGGCGGTGTGCTCGCCGAGCAGGGGTGGGGGCAGGATCGGGATGCTCGGCTTGCCGTCGAACATGGCGCCGTTACCGACGACCCGAACTGTCCGCTCATCACGGCCTGGCATCGGCAGGTCGGCGAAGAAGCCGCGAACGTGCAATTGCTCAAGATTCATCGCCTCCGGTAGGGACAGGACACGCGCCGCCGGCACACCGGCCGCGGACAACTCCTCTTCCCACTCGATCGCGGGCCGTGACCGGAGGGCTTTGTTCAGCTCGCGGTTGAGGGCGTCCCGGTTCAGTATGCGGGCCTCCCGGTCGCGGAATCTGTCGTCGTCGAGCAGGTCCGGCCGGTCGATGACCCGGCACAGCTCGACGTACTGCTCCTGCCGGTTGGCTGCGATGTTCAACGGGCCGTCGGCTGCGCGGAACGTCCCGGACGGGGCGGACGTCGCATTCTGGTCGCCCATCGGGCCCGACTCGACACCGCTGATCAGGTAGTTCGATACCGCCCAGCCCATCGCGGAGATCGACGCTTCCAGCATCGAGACGTCGATCAGGCAGCCCGTCCCGGACGTTCCGCGGCCGGCCAGCGCGGCACTGATCGCCATCGCCGCCGCCAGGCCGCCGATCGTGTCGCAGATGGGGAATCCGACCCGAAGCGGGGCGGTCTCCGGTGTTCCGGTAATGCTCATCATCCCCGACAGGCCTTGGATGATCTGGTCGTACGCCGGCCTGTCGCGCATCGGCCCTGATTGCCCGAAGCCGGATATGGCACAGTACACGAGCCTCGGGTTGACCTGTTCCAGCTGCGGATAGGAAAGCCCTAGGCGCTCCATGACGCCGGGCCGGAAGTTTTCGACGAGCACGTCGCAATCTTTGATCATCTCGAGGAAGGCGTGCTTGCCCGGCTCGCTCTTGAGGTCGAGTTCCACCGACTTCTTGCCGGCGTTCTGGGCAAGGAAGGACGTGCCGAGCCCTTGCGCGTTCAGGTCGGCGTCGGCACCTAGCTGCCGAGCCAGGTCGCCACGTCCGGGAGCCTCGACCTTGATGACCTCCGCCCCCAGCAGAGCGAGCTGGTATGTGCAGTATGGCCCGGCGAGTACGTTGGTAAGGTCGAGCACCTTGACGCCGGCCAGCGGGCCATCTCTCATTAAATGATCTCCTTAGTGCGGGTTCTCGTGGAGCCCGGTCGGGTCTTTCGATGCGGTAGGGCACACCTGCTGCTCGACATTCGGGTACACGATGGCGTGGAAACCATCGGCGCCACGCCGTGCCGAGCCGGTTTTCTGACGATACGGTAGCATCAGGTCCGCAATACGGTCCAGATGAACCACTAGACGGTCTTGGAGAAGCCTATGAGCCACCATGCACCTTGCTATATCGCCGGCCGGTGGCGTGACGACGGCGACCGGACCGAACGCACCGGCCCGTACACCGGTGACATCGTCAGCGCCGCGACGATCGCCGATGCCGAGACCGTCGACAAGGCGCTCGAGTTCGCGGCGGACGCGCACAAGCGGGTCGCGGAGTACTCGCCGGCCGCGCGAGCCGAGGTGCTCGATCGAGCTGCGGGCATGGTGGACGAACGGCGCGACGAGTTCGCCCGCCTGCTCGCGCTGGAACTCGGCAAACCGATGAAGGACGGCCGCGGCGAAATGGTGCGGGTCGCCGACACGCTTCGGGTGAGCGCCGCCGAGGCTCGGCGTATCGGTGGCGAGGTGATCCCCACGGGAGGTTGGCCGCGCGGTGTGAACACCACGGCATTCACGTATCGCGCACCGGTCGGGGTCGTCGCCGCAATAACGCCGTTCAATGCCCCGGCCAATCTTCTGGCCCACAAGCTGGCGCCCTCGTTCGCGGCCGGCAACCACACCATCGTCAAGCCGCCGCCCCAAGCGCCCGCGGTTTCGACCGAACTCGTGCGGCTCCTGCTGGAAGCCGGCCTGCCGGGTGACGGGGTCCAGGTCGTGCACGGTGGTGCGGATGTCGGCGCGGCGCTGTGCTCGTCGCCGCATGTGGCGGCGGTGAGTTTCACCGGCAGTGCCGCCGCCGGAGACGCGGTCGCCCGCGCGGCGGGTCCGAAACGCGTGGTGCTCGAACTCGGAGGCAATGCCGCGACGATCGTGTGCGAGGACGCGGACGTGCCTGCGGCTGCCGGCATGGTGGCAGCGACCGGGTTCAGCAACAGTGGCCAGAGCTGCATCTCGGTTCAGCGGGTGTACGTGCACCGGTCGATATTCCGAGAGTTCACCGATGCCACGGTGGCGGCCGCCAACGGGTTGTCGGTAGGTGATCCGTTGGATGAGTCGACCGATGTCGGCAGCATGGTCGACCCAGCCGCGGCCGCGCGGGTCGAGACCTGGGTGGCCGAAGCGTCCCGCGAGGGCGCGACCATCGCGTGTGGCGGATCGCGATCGGGAGCGACCATGGCTCCCACGGTCGTGGTCGATCCGAGCCCGCAATCGCGCGTGGTCGTCGAAGAGATCTTCGGAGCAGTGGTGGTGGTGGTTCCGTATGACGACTTCGACGCGGTCATCGAGGTGTGCAACCGGAGCAGGTACGGCTTGCAGGCCGGGCTGTTCACCCGGGACGTCCACCGGGTGTTCGACGCCTGGCGGCGGCTGGATGTCGGCGGTCTCGTGGTGGGGGGAACGTCGAACTATCGCCTCGATCACGTGCCGTTCGGCGGTGTGAAGGACTCGGGTATCGGGCGGGAGTCGCCGCGCTGGATGATCGACGAGTACACCGTCCTCAAGACGCTCATGTTGCGGGACATGTCGTTGTGGGGGCACATCCCGACGGCGTGACTGCGGCGGTCCGGCGTCATTTCCCCGTGAGGTATGCGACGAGCATGTCGCCGAGGAGCCGCCGCTGATGGCTGTGTCGGGCGGGGTTCATGAGGTCACGCCCGAACAGGACGCCGAACGTGTGGGCGTTCGCCACGGGGAACACGCAGTAGGCGCTGATCATCATGTGCACGTCCAGGGCGTCCACGCCGCTACGGAACACACCTATCTCGCGCCCACGGGCCAGGATGCGCTCGAGCAGCTCGATGACCGGACGGTTCGAGGACGCCACGGCCGTCGACTTCGCGATGTGTTCGCCGCGGTGGATGTTCTCCACGCTGACCAGGCGTAGAAAGTCTGGATGCGCGGTGTGGTGGTCGTATGTGAGCTCGGCGAGCCGGCGGATGGCCGCAGTGGGATCGAGGCCTTCGACGTCCAAACCTTGCTCCGCTTCACGAATGCCGGAATACGCCCGCTCGAGTACCGCGATCCACAACTGCTCCTTGCTGCCGAAGTAGTAGTAGATCATCCGTTTGGTGCACTGAGTCTGTTCGGCGATCTTGTCGATACGGGCACCTGAGTACCCACTGTCGGCGAACTCGCGGGTTGCGACATCCAGGATGTCCTCGCGCGTGCGATCCGCATCCCTTGTCCGGTCCATCTCCACCTGTCGATTGTCCATGTTTCCTCTTGGTTTCCGGGTAGGACGCGGCTATCGTGCAACGAACGTACTAGTTAGTACATACGAAATGGGTATACATGACAAGGTCAACGGCACGACCACGGCCGGGCCAGCAGCAGTCCTACGTAGTGGCATTGGTGGGCGCGGACCTCGGCACGACACTCACGCCGGCGTTGCATGAGCGTGAAGCGGACATGCTCGGCCTGCGCTATGTGTATCAGACAGTCGACATCGCCGAGCTGGGCTTGTCCGCCGAGGTGGTCGAGCAGGTACTACCGGCCGCGCAATGGCTCGGCCTGGCCGGTCTGAACGTCACGCATCCATGCAAACGGCACGTGTTGCCCCTGCTGGATGAGGTGTCGCCGGAAGCCGCCGCCATCGGCGCGGTGAATACGGTGCTGATCGACAACGGCCGGACCGTCGGGCACAACACCGACTGGACGGGATTCGCCAAGTCGCTCCAGTTTGGCCTACCCGGGGTCGACCTCGGAACGGTGCTGGTGCTCGGTGCAGGCGGAGCAGGAGCTGCCGTCTGTTACGCGCTCCTCCGCCTCGGCGCCGGGCATGTGATCGTCACCGACGTCCACCGTGACAGTGCCGGTGCACTGGCCGGCTCGTTGGGTGAACGCTTCAACCGGGGACGGGTCAGCACAGCTGAACACGAGCATGTTGAGAAGATCTTGTCGGCGGCTGCCGGGGTCGTCAACGCGACACCGGTCGGCATGTCCGGCAGTCCGGACTCACCGTTACCCGAAGACGCCCTGCGGCGTGATCTCTGGGTCGCCGACATCGTTTACCGGCCGATCGCTACGCCTCTCCTGCTAGCCGCACGTGAGCGCGGATGCCGCACGCTGTCCGGCGGAGGTATGGCCGTCTATCAGGCCGCACACGCGTTCGCGCTGTTCACCGGCGCTGAGCCTGATGAGCACAGGATGCTCGCGCACTTCGAAGAGTTGCTCGCTCTCCGGGAGTCCGAAGGGTGATCCGACAAATGTTACGGCCCAGTCACTTTCGGGGGTCTCTCTTGCCAAGGGCGGCACGGCCGCCGTAATCTACGGTCCGTAGAACGGTCCTGATGAACCATCTAGCGGAACGGTCGATCTCGGAGAAGGCGGCGCAAATGACAATCGAGGACGGTGGCACCGAGGCTACGTGCCCGACTGGTGCTGAGGCTCTTGTGGCGCAACTGGAGAGCTACGGGGTCGAGTACGTCTTCGGGCTCTGCGGGCACACGAACATCGCGCTGCTCGACGCGCTAAGCCGCAGTCGAATCGACTTCGTGATCTTCCGGCACGAGCAGACCGCCGCGCACGCGGCCGACGGCTACGCGCGTGCGACCGGACGGCCAGGTGTCGTCCTCACCCACGTGGGCCCGGGAATGATGAACGCCGTCACCGGCGTCGCGAGCGCCGCCATGGACTCGGTGCCGCTCGTAGTGATCAGCGGCGATGTTCCCAGCTACTACCACGGACGGCATCCGCACCAGGAGGTCAACCTTCACGCCGACGCCGATCAGAAGGCCATTTACGAGTCCTTCGTGAAGCGCATCTGGAAACCACATCGGGTCGAGGATCTCGGCCGATTCACCGAGCGCGCCTTCTGGGCGGCGACGTCCGGGCGGCCCGGCGCAGTCCTTGTCGACGTGCCGATGGACATCTTCTCTCGACGGCTGAGCCCCGAATGGTCGGTACCGCCACTGACCCGGCAAGCCGCGGCCGGTCTCGTCCCTCAGGCTGTCGCCGACGAAGTGGCCGCTGCCTTGACCCATGCCGAGCGACCGCTGATCTACGTAGGCGGTGGCCTGCACGATCGGGACGGCGTCGCCGCGTTGACGAGGCTGGCCGAGCACCTGGACGTGCCGGTCGTGCATTCGCTGATGGCCAAGGGTCTACTGCCCGATGACCATCCTCTGGTGATGGGGATGCCGGGCTTCTGGGGGCTCGAGTTCACCAACCGCTATTGCCGGGATGCCGACGTCGTGCTCGCTATCGGCACTCGCTTCGCCGAGACGGACGCCAGTTCCTGGGATCCGCGGTTCACGTGGCGTATCCCGCCCAGTCGCCTACTTCAGATCGACATCGACCCTGCTGAGATCGGCCGCAACTACCCGGTCGAGACGGGCATCGTGGCCGACGCCACGTCAGCACTGACCGCCATCACCGACGCGGCGATGAAGCTGGCGCCCGACGGTCGCAGGGACCCGAACGTCCGCCGGGCCAACGTCCGGAGCAGGTCCGATGCCTTCGACCGGATCGCATCCTTCGGCGACGACGCTTCGATGCCGATGCGTCCGGAGCGGATTCTCGCCGACCTGCGCGCGACGCTGCCCGATGACGCCGTGCTGGTCACCGACGTCGGGTGGAACAAGAACGGCGTCGCCCAGTGCTACCAACTCCCCGAGCAGGGGCGGTTCATCACGCCCGGCGGGTCGTCGACCATGGGATTCGGCCCTGCGGCGGCACTCGGCGTGCAGCTGGGCTGGCCCGAACGCGTCGTCGTCGCGCTGATCGGCGACGGCGGCATGAGCGCGCAGCTTGCGGCCCTGCCGACGTCCGTCGAACGTGGCCTCCCCGTGATCTTCGTCGTCATGAACAACGCAGCGCACGGAACGATCGCCGACCTGGAGGCGGCGAACTTCGGCACCGGCTACGGGTGCGAGTTCGTGGACCGAGCCGGAAACCCGTACAGCCCGGACTTCGCAGCGCTCGGGCGTGCGGTCGGCGCGGACGGCTACACCGTCAGTGCCGCCGATGAACTCCGCAAGTGCCTGTCAGCCGCTATCGCGGCGCGCAGGCCTGCGGTGATAGATGTCCCGATGCTCAACGAGCCGGTACCCACTCCCGGGCATTGGAACATCACCGATATCTACGGCGAAACGTTCGAAGGCCCTCCCGGGCAAGCCGGGACGGCCAACGTCCACTAGTGAGACAGCGGTCCGCCATCGGCGGCCGCTGACGACAAGGAGGGTAAAGATGCGTAAGAGCACATTGCCGAGGCTCATCGCCTTCGGGCTTGCCGGAACGCTCGCCCTGGCGGCGTGCGGTGACGATGGCGACGACGGCGAAGCCACGGGTGACGACACCGGAAGTGACGCCGAAGAGGAACCCGAGGAGGCGGACGACGAGGCCGACGCCGAGGAGCCCATGGAGACGGTCACGCTGTCGTTTGCGAACAGCTACACCGAGGAACACCCGCACAACCGCTGTGGTGCCGAGGTAGTGGCCGAGGAGGTGGCCGCGAGCGGTACCGGCCTGGAGATCGAGATCTTCCCGAACAGCAGTCTTGGTCCGGACGCAGACCGGTTCGAGTCCGTGGTGTCCGGTGACATCGACATCGACATCCAGGGCAGCTCCGCGATTGCGGCTACGTACCCGGCGATCGGTGCGTTGGACGCCGCCTACGTGATGGACGGCCCCGACCACTTGTTCAGGTTCCTCGACAGTGAGGTCTTCGGCCAGGTGCAGGAGGACCTGCTCGAGGCGACCGGCGTGCGTGCCCTCGACGGATGGTTCTTCGGTATGCGGCAGTTCACCGCGAACCAGCCGATCCGCACTCCTGAAGATCTCCAAGGTCTGCGGATGCGGTTCCCGGACAGCCCGCAGTACCTCCAGAACGCCGAGGCGGTAGGCGCCGAGGCTGTTCCGGTGGCGTTCGAAGAGGTTTACCTGTCGCTGCAGCAGGGCGTTATCGACGGGCAGGAGAACCCGGTTCCGACGATCAACGACATGGGGTTCGTCGAGGTCCAGTCGCACGTGAGCCTGTCGGAACACCAGACCGGCTTCGTTCTGGCGATCGTCAACGAGGACACGTGGCAGTCGCTGTCGCCCGAGCAGCAGGAAGCGCTGCAGGGCGCGATCAGCTCGACCCGTGAGGGCGATGCCCAGTGCATCTTGGACGACCAGCAGGCACTGCTCGACCAGTGGGCCGCGGACGGCACGATGACCATTGTCGAGGACGTCGACCGGGACGCGTTCTCCGAGCGTGCGGAGGCCTATTTCCTGGACAACCTCGAGGGCGACAAGCTCGAGCTGTACCAGGCGATCCGCGACCTCGCCGAGTAGTCGAGTCCGGTCTGGGATCAGGTAGAGGAGGTGGGCGCCGGTGCGGGCACTCGTGGCCGGGGGATCCGGCAACATCGGTGGCGCGATCGTTCGCGTCCTGGCCGAACGCGGTTTTGCGGTGACCGTGGCCGATCAGGCCCCGGTGCCGGCGCCCACCTCCGAGTCCACGGCGGACTCCGTCGTCGCCGATCTGAGCACCGAGAGCGGCGTCACCGAGGCCGTGAAAGTGGCCGCCGGTGACGCCGGTCTCGATGCGCTCGTCTGCGCGATCGGGATCTCGCCCAAGAAGAATGGTCGCAAGCGTCCTATTACGGATATCGACGTTGCCGAGTGGGAGCGGGTGTTCGCGGTGAACCTCACCTCCGCGTTCCTGCTGCTGCGCGCGGCGACGCCGGTCCTGGTGCCACACGCGAACTCGTCGGTCGTGAACATCGTGTCGTCGGTGGCGCGGCTCGGCGCCGCCGGGCCGGACGGGTCCACGTTCGGGCCCCGTCATCCGGCGGGCGCTCACTACTGCGCCAGCAAGGCGGCGCTCGCGAGCCTCACCGTGTCGGCCTCCCGGGAGCTGGCGCCACTCGGCATCCGGTGCAACGGGGTCGCTCCCGGCTTCATCGGCGCCGGCATGGGCGGTGCGACAGAACCAGGGCTGAGGCACCAGATCGTGGCCGATCTGCCGCTCGGACGACCCGGGAGCGAGGACGAGGTCGCACAGGTCGTAGGTTTCCTGGTCAGTGAGAACGCCTCCTACATCACCGGGGAGATCGTGGATGTCGACGGTGGCTGGAACCCGGGCTGACGACCGAGATGAGCGAAGGGGTGGCCGCAGTGGCTGACAAGGTGCTTGTGCACTCGCCGCCGGAGACGGAGCGGCGCGGCCCGTTTGGTCGCATTATGCGAGGGATCGAGATCACCGAGGCCGTGCTGGGCAGCCTGCTGCTGGCCGTGATCCTCGTGCTCGTGCTGATCCAGGTGGTACTTCGTTTCACGCCGACCGCGGGATGGGTGTGGACCGGCGAGCTGGCCAAGTTCGCCATGGTGTGGCTGGCGTTCATCCTGTCGGGATATCTCATGGGCCGTGACGAACACGTGACGCTGGACCTCATCGACCATTTCCTGCCCGAGCGTGCGCTCCGCGTGATGATCTCCGTGGCGCAAGTGATCACCGCGCTCATCTGTATCGCGGCCTTCTATGAGGGCTACCACCTGGTATCCAACCAGGTGAATATCCGGTCACCTGCCGCCGAGATCCCGATGGCGATCATCTACACCGTGCCGATGATCGGCATGGGCCTGACCGCGGTGCGTTGCGTGGTCAACGCCGTGACCTGGAGGAAGCCGTGACGATGGTGCTCATGGGGATCGCCATCGCGGTCCTGCTCGTCATCCGGGTTCCGGTGGCGTTCGCCATTCTCGGCCCGTGCCTGTGGTACATGTGGGCGAACGATCAGTCCATCGGATTCAGCCTCCGCCAGGTCACGAACGGTATCGACAGCTGGCCGCTGCTCGCGGTTCCCTTGTTCATCCTCGTGGGTGTCGTGGCCAATCGGGCGGGGATCGCGGACCGGTTGTTCGACTTCGCTCTCGCCGCCATCGGGCGGGTCCGTGGCTCGCTCGGCTACGTCAACGTGGGGGTCAGCCTTGGCTTCTCGTGGATGAGCGGGTCGGCGCTGGCGGACGCGGCGGGCCTCGGGTCGGTCGAGGTCCCCGCGATGAAGCGGAAGGGTTATCCGGAGCGTTTCTCCATCGGCATCACCGGCGCATCGACCGTGATCGGGCCGATCATGCCGCCGAGCATTCCCGCGATCGTCTACGCTGCGGTCGGCTCGGTATCGATCGCGGCACTGTTCGCAGCGGCCGTCGTGCCGGCGTTCCTGATGGCAGCCGCACTGGCCGTCTCGGTGTTCATCTGGGCCCGCAAGCAGCGGGACCTCGAGCGCGTCGAGTTCGGCTGGCGTCAACTCGCCCGCACGGCGGGGCGGGCTACGCTGCCGATGGTGACGCCTGTGATCATCCTGGGCGGCATCCTCGGTGGCTACTTCACTCCCACCGAGGCGGCGGGCGTCGGGGCGGTCTACATCCTCGTGCTCGGACTGGGGTATCGCAGCATCAAGGTGCGCGACCTTCCGGGCATCTTCCGCGACACCGCCCTGACGACGGCGTCGATCATGCTCATCCTCGGTGCCTCATCGCTGCTCGGCTGGATCCTCGCGCGGGAACAGGTCCCGCGCTTGGTGGCCGAGCAGGTGCTGGAGTTCACTGACAGCAAGGTCATGTTCCTGATCATGGTGCTGTTGTTGCTGCTGCTGGTCGGTGCCGTGATCGAGCCGACGTCGGCACTGGTCATCAGCGTGCCGATCCTCCTGCCCGTTGCCGTACAGTTCGGTGTCGATCCGGTCCATTTCGGGATCATCGTCATCCTCAATCTGATGCTCGGTCTGCTCACACCGCCCATCGGTGGTGTCCTCTACGTGCTCAGCAGCGTCACAGGGGCCACCGTCACGGACGTGTTCCGTGGTGTCGCGCCGTTCCTCATCCCGCTGCTGGCCGTGCTGCTCCTGGTGACGTTCCTGCCCGGGATCGTGACCTGGTTCCCCGGCCTACTGGGACTTTGAGTTCGGCGATGGCTGCCGAACCGATGCTCGCCCGGCCGACGATCGTCCCGGACCCGGTGCTGAGAGCGCTCGGCGCGTGATCACCGGCACCTTTCACACGCATGACGCGAAAAGTGCCGGTGATCACGGGGTTGTCGGCCGCTGAAGTTGTGGCGGCTGGGTATGACCGCATCGCACCGCGGTACGCCGAGTGGCAGACGCGGATCATCGGAGATCCTCGTGCCAGATACGTCGAGCGGATGTTGTCATTTCTGCCGCCCGATCCGGACATCCTCGAGATCGGCTGCGGCGCGGGCGTCGAGCCGACGCCGACATTCGCCGAGCTCGGAAATCTGACCGGCGTGGACATCTCCGGTGAACAGATCGATCGTGCCAGGGCGGCTGTGCCGGCAGGGGAGTTCGTCCATGCGGACATTCTCGACCTCCAGTTTGCCGACCAATCGTTCGATGCGATCGTGGCTCTGTTCGTGCTGACCCATGTCCCCACGGATCTGCTGCCCGACCTGCTCAATCGGGTCTCATCCTGGCTGCGACCGGGTGGTGCGTTCCTGGCGACCTTCAGCAGCGCAGGTGAGCATCACGAACTCGTCGAGGATTGGCTCGGGGTGGCGATGTTCTTCAGTGGCCTTGACGTGGCCGGTAATGAGGCGCTCGTCAAGACCGCCGGGCTGCGTGTGCTCGAATCACGAGTCGAACCGATGCAGGCGCCCGATGGTGAGGACAGCTTCCACTGGGTTGTAGCGTCGGCCACGACTGTCTCCCGTGATCATGTTCAATCGACCAGCAAATTCCGCGGTCGATTGAACATGATCATGGGATGGGGTGGTTAGCCGACGTCGATCAGCGCGTTGAATTCCGCCTCGCTGATCCGTCCGTCCTTCACCTCGACGTAGGCGACCGGCTGGCCGGCCACGCCGTCCGGCAGGTCGAGCTGGACGAGGTAGTGCCCAGAGTCGACGTGCGCGAACCCGAACCAGCCAGAGCCGTCGGACCGCGTCGTGGCTTCATCGCCGCCGGTGAGCGGGCGCAGCGTGACGTCGACCTGATCCAGCGGGGTGCCGTCGGGCAGTCCCAGCGTGCCGGTGACGTGCCCGTCCGACGGGTCGGTCTTCCACGTCATCTCCGGTACGGCCGCCTCGTGCTCGAACGGCGCACCGGGTGCGGTCAGGGCGGCGGCCAGAGCACCCCGCTCGGCCGAGCGGTCCTCCCACGGCCCGCCGACGTAGGCGTTGCTCGGGTTGGCGTACGAGTAGCCGCTCCAACCTGCCGCGACATTGCCTGCGGCCGTGGGCTCGAGGATCTCCTCCACCTGCTCAACGGCGTCGGAAACCGAGTTGAGGTAGAGCGCGGGACCGTTGACGGCCTGGCGTTCGCCCTGCCAGTCGGCGATGACCTCGGTCCACTCGGAGAACATCTGGTCCTGCGGCGGCAGCCAGTTGCGTTTGTAGTTCATCGCCACGACCGTGTCCATGATCCCTTCCTCGAGCCAGCCCTTCCAGTCCTGGAGGACCTCGGCGTAGGTGCGGGTTTGCTCCCATCCGCCGACCGACTGCGGCCCGAAGCCGTAGGTGATGCCGTCCATCGACAGCCGGGCCTGCGGGTCCACTTCCCACATGCCGAGGTAGATCTTGCGCACCAGCGCGGTGACCTGGGCACGGCGCCAGTCGCCCCATTCGGGGTCGTCAGCGGCGGGGACGTCCGTCCGTCCGGTCAGCGCCTGGAACCGCGCCACCGAGACGTCGTTGTAGCCCCAGTCGCTGTGCGACGTCGAGGAGTTGAAGTCCGGGTAGCGAACGTAGTCGAGGTTGATGCCGTCCACGTCGTACTCGCGCACGATGCTCTGGATCGCCTCGACGATGTAGTCGCGTGCGTCCGGGTGACCTGGGTCGACGTACACGTTGTTGCCGATCCGCTCGGTGCCGTCCGCGCGCTTGTTCACCCAGCGGTCGCGCCCCTCGGCCGTGAGGCCATGGGCGTTGGAGACGTGGTCCGGCGAACTGTGCGGCGTCGCCGAGTTCCACATCGTGTTGACGTTGACCCACGCGTGTACCTCGATGCCCTCGGCGTGCGCCGCCTCGATGATCGCATCCAGCGGGTCGTACGGCTCCGGCGAGATGAACGCGTCGGTACGCGGGTACAACGCCCGGTTGCAGAAGCAGTCGTACCGCCGCGCGGTCTGGACGATCAACGCGTTGGCGTTGATCGCCACGGCGTCGGCGACCAACTCCTCGACCTGCTCCTGGGTGTAGATACCCTGGTTAAACGCGTCCACCCAGTAGCTGCGCCACTGCTCGGGCGGGTCTGGGTCAGCAGATGCCGGCGGCACAACTACGAACGAGCCGGCCAGCAGCCCGGTCAGCGCCAGCGCACCGGTGAGCAATCGTCGTTTCATCTTCCCTCCAAGTGGTCGGTTGCGAATGAATGGCCTAGACCACATCTCTGAAGGTAGATGAGATTGTAATATACGTCTAGACCAAAGCTCTAGAAATTCCGCCGCTGGCCGGTTATAGTCCTAGACCACTGATGGACCACACAGCGCCGGTCCGAGGCTTTCGAGCCTCATCCCAGAGGATGGAGCATGCGAACCGCGAAGTATCACTCGATTCGTGACGAGATCCTCGACCTGATCGCGGAGCTCGATGTCGGTGACGCGCTGCCTCCCGAGCGGACGCTGGCGCCACAGTTCGGTGTGTCCCGCATGACGCTACGGCGCGCGGTCGAGGAGTTGATCCGGGAAGGGCGGTTACAACGTCGCCACGGCTCCGGAACGTTCGTCGCCGAGCCCAAGATCGCCCAGGGGCTCGCGGTCACATCGTTCTCCGAGGACATGAAGCAGCGTGGCGCGGTCCCGTCGTCGCGCACCCTCGGTGTCGACGAGGTGCACGCCGGTGCCCGGCTCGGCCGGGTGCTGGAGATCTCACCCGGCGACACGGTCGTCAAGGTGCTCCGGTTGCGCCTTGCCGACGACGCGCCGATGGCTCTCGAGACGCTGCATGTGCCCCGATCGGTCGCCCCGCACCTGGACGGCGACTCGCTGACCGGGCGCTCGTTCTACGAACTGCTCGAAGCGGAGTACGGCATCGTCCTCGACGGTGGTGTGCAGACGATCGAGGCCACCGTCACCGACGAGACCGAATCGGAGTTCCTCGAGGTCCCGGTGCACTCGCCGGCGTTCCTCTTCGAGCGGACGTCGCGCGCAACCGACGGGCGTGTCGTCGAGTTCGTCCGGTCGGTGTATCGCGGCGACCGGTACAAGTTCCGGGTAGAACTGCGCCCGCAAAGCGCGCCGACAACGAGGTCGGGCGAACGATGACCGTCTTGGCGATCGACGTCGGCCGGACGGCCCTGCGGGCCGCGGTCTTCACCGACGGTGCCCGGGGTTCGTCCATCCGCCTCGACAGCGGTGCCACACTCTCGGACCCGGACGGGCCGCGCCGGGTCGCCAGGGGTGTTGAGACGGCGTTGCGCGCTCTTGGGGACGACCCTACTGCCGACGTCGGCACGATTGTCGTGGCCGCCGCCGGCGCGGTATCCCGTCCCGACCATGCCGAAGCCCTCGCGGACGCCCTGGTCGCGCTTGAACGCCCGGGCCACCCGGAGATCGTGGTGACCACGGACGTCTTCGCCGCCCATGCAGGAGCGCTCGGCGGCCGGCCAGGAGTGGTGATCGCCGCCGGCACCGGCGCAGTAGCGTGCGCGATCGATGCCAAGGGTGGCGTGCGGCTCGTGGACGGCGCCGGCTACCTGATCGGCGATGCCGGCAGCGGCTTCGCCGTCGGGCGCGCCGGGCTAGCCGCGGCACTGCGTCACCACGACGGCCGTCCGGGCGGATCGGCCCGGCTCGCGTCGGCGGCAGCCGACCGGTTCGGCCCGCTCGGCGAGCTTCCCGGCAAAGTGCATGGCGGGCCGTCACCCGTGCGCACCGTCGCCTCGTTCGTACCGTCGGTCGCCGATGCCGCGCGTGCCGGTGACCCGGTCGCAGCGGCGATCTGGCGCGACGCAGTCTGCGACCTTGCCGAGACCGCGATCGCTGCGTGCGAGGCGCTACCCGAGCCGGACCGCCGCGTCGCGGTCACGGGCAGTCTGTTCGACCTCACCGATCTTGTGGCCGAGCCGTTCTCGACCGCAGTGACGGCTGCCGCACCCGACACGACGGTGCGCGCGGCCGCAGCCGATGCCACGACCGGGGCCGCACGGTTCGCGGACCCGCCGGCCGGCATCTACGAAAATCTGCTGCTCCGCCGGCCGTCGAGCCATCCGGCACGGCGCCGTTGGGCCAGCAGCGCATAACCGAAATTTCCAAATAGGAAGGAAGGGAGCACCATGCGAACAGGGAGGATGACGTCCCTCACGGCCGGTGTCGGTGCACTTGCACTGCTGCTTGCCGCCTGCGGCGATGAGGGTGACGGTGAAACCACCGACGACACAACCGAAGAGGACTCGGAAGACGAGACCGCGGAGGAACCGGCCGGAGAGGAGGCGGCGCTGTCGGGTGACCTGACGGTGTGGATCATGGAGCCGGGCAACCCGGATGTCCAGGCGACGATCGACGGCTTCGGCGAAGAGTTCGAGCAGATGCACGAGGGCGTCGCGATCAACATCGACTACGTGCCGTGGGCCAACGCGCACGACCAGTTCACCACCGGCATCGCCGGCGGCCAGGTGCCCGACCTTGCCGAGATGGGCAACACCTGGACGCCCGAGTTCGCCGAGCTCGGCGCGTTCGCAGCGGTCGAACCGCCGGAGGGCGTCGAGTTCGTCGAAGGGCTCGCACAGTCGGCCACGATGGATGGCAGCACGTACGGTTACCCGTGGTATGCCGGTGCGCGTGGGCTCATCTACCGCACCGACATCTTCGAACAGGCCGGGGTGGACGTGCCGACGACGTGGGAAGAGTTGCTCGAGGTCGGCGACACCATCGCCGCCGAGACCGACATCGCACCGATCCGTGCGGCCGGCGGTTACCAGCACATGTTCCAGCCACTTGTCTGGAACGCCGGCGGCGACATCGCCACGCAGGAGGGCGACGCTTGGACGCCGGGCTTCGACACCGAAGCCGGCTACGAGGCCCTCGGCTTCGTCAAGGAGCTCTGGGACAAGGGCTGGTCGCCCGAGGGTGCCGTGCAGTGGAACTCGGTGGATGTGCGGGACGACTTCACCAACGAAGGCGCCGCGATGATGATCGGCGGCGGCTGGGACCTGCGAGCCATCCTGAACGCCAACCCGGATCTCGAGGGCAAGGTCGGGACGGCGCTCGTCCCCGCAGGTCCGGCCGGCAACCAGGACGTCTTCGCCGGCGGCAGCAACCTCGTCGTCTTCGAGGAGTCCGAACAGCAGGAACTCGCGAAGGCGTTCGCCGAGTTCATGATCGAGCCGGATAACGCGAAGGCGTTCGCCGACCAGATCGGCTTCCTGCCGGGTACAGTCGCCGGTGTTGAGGAAACTGTCGGCGGTGACGACCTGTTCGGTGTGTTCGGCGACCAGTTCGTCGAGCACTCGCGCGCCTACCCCGTCGCCGGCTGGTGGGGAGCCGTTGAGGGCAACGCGACGATTCCGAACGAGGTGCAGCGGATGATGCTCGGTGAGATCTCGGTGGAGGAGGCGGCCGCGAACATCGACGCCGGCCTCGCCGACGCCATCGGATAGGTATGAGCACGACCGTTCCAACGGGCCGGCGGCAGGGTACCGACCGTGCCGCCGGCCCACCGGCGGAGTCCCGTCGTGCCAGGCTGGGGCGCTCGTACCGGAACATGTTCGACAACCGGCTGCTGCCGATCCTGCTGGTCGCGCCGGCCATCGTGGTCATCGGCGGTCTCATCGGTTACCCGGTGATCCGCACGGCTTGGCTGTCCTTCACCGACGCCGATCTCGGCTCTCTGATCTCCGGTGAGATGTCGTGGGTCGGCCTCGACAACTACGTCGATGCGCTGAGCGATCCGACGCTGCGCCGCGCCATCGTCGCCACGATCCTGTTCGGGTTGTCGTGCGTCGTTGGCACGATGCTGGTCGGCATCGCGGTCGCGCTGCTGCTCAACCGGGCCTTCCGCGGCCGCACGTTGCTCGGCGTTCTTGTGCTGCTGCCGTGGGCGATACCGCACGTCGCGGCGTCGCTGGTGTGGCGGTGGATCTTCAACGACCAGTACGGCGTGCTGAACTGGATGCTCAGCTCGCTCGGGTTCTCGTCGCTCGACGGCTACTCCTGGTTCAACAACTGGCTGACCGCGTTCACTGTGATCGGCGTCGTGGTGATCTGGCAGTCGTTCCCGCTGGTCTCGCTCGTCCTGCTGGCCGGGCTGCAGACGATCCCGACCGAGGTAACAGAGGCGGCACGGATCGACGGCGCGAGCGCGTGGCAGCGCACCCGGCTGGTCGTGCTGCCGATGCTCAAGCCACTGCTGCTGGTCCTGATCGTTATCTCGACCATCTGGGACTTCAAGATCTTCGATCAGATCTACGTCCTGACCGACGGTGGGCCCGCGCGCCGTACCGAGGTACTTGCATACACCGCCTACCGAGAGGCGTTCACCCAGAGCGACTACGGCCTCGGTTCGGCCCTTGCCATGATCCTCTTCGTCATCTTGATCATTGCAACCCTCCTATACGTCCGGCTGATCCGGGACGAGGAGGAGGTTCGATGAGTGCCCCGGCGCGTCCCATGATGTCAACGGCCGCGGCGATCCGGCGCCGCCGCCGGTCGTCTCTGCTGACGTATCTGGCGGCGATCCTCGTCGGCCTGTTCGCGGTCTTCCCGCTGTTCTGGATGGTTCTCACGTCGGTCAAGCCGAACTCCGACATCATCACCCCGGAACCGGTCTGGTGGCCGTCGGAGTTCGTGTTCGACCGCTATCCCGGTGTGCTTGACGCCGGGTTCACCACCTACTTGCGGAACTCGCTGCTGGTTGCCGCGGGCACTACTCTGCTCGGCCTGGTAGTGGCGACGTTGGCCGGCTACGCGTTGGCCCGCTTCCAGCTGCCGCTACGCCGTTACCTCGTGCTGCTGATCCTGGCGACGCAGCTCTTCCCGTTGATCGTGCTGCTCATCCCGCTGTTCGTCGTGATGCGCAACCTCGGGTTGCTCGGCAGCCTGTGGGGATTGATCATCGCCTATCTGGCGTTCATCACTCCGCTGACGATATGGATCCTGCGCGGCTTCTTCCTCTCGATCCCGGCCGATCTCGAGGAGGCTGCGCAGATCGACGGCTGCACCCGGTTCGGCGCGATGTGGCGGGTGATCCTGCCGCTCGCCGGTCCGGGAATCGCCGCGTCGGCGATCTTCGCGTGGATCGCCGCGTGGAACGAGTTCCTCATGGCGCTGACGTTCCTCAAGGCCGACGAGCTACGCACGCTTCCCGTGGGGCTGGCCCAGTTCTCCGGCCTGGAGCAGACCGACCACGGCGCGATCATGGCGGCGAGCACGCTGTTCACCATCCCGGTTGTGATCTTCTTTTTGTTCGTCCACAGGCGGCTGACCACGGGAATGGTCGCCGGCGCGGTGAAGGGGTGAGTGGTCATGGCCATCGGGACCAGCTACTTCGGCAACCGGATCCTGCGGCACGTCGCCGCGGACATGGAGGGCCTGGCCGCCGCCGGCTTCACCGGCGTTCTGCACACGTACTCCGAGAACGACCTGGCGTACTACCGCGGTCAGATGGAGCGGATCGTCGCGGCGTCGCATGACGCGGGCCTGGAAGTCCAGGTCGGTCCGTGGGGCCTCGGCGGAGTGTTCGGCGGCGAGGCGGAGTCGATCTTCGCGATGCGTTATCCGGAGCTCGGCCAGGTGTTCGCCGACGGCCGCCGTGTCGGCGCACCGTGCCCGAGCCGGCCGGAGTTCCGCGCCTACGTCCGTGAATGGGCGAGCGCCGCGGTCGAGTCCGGGGCGGACCGCATCTTCTGGGACGAGCCGCACTGGTCGCACCCGGCACGGTTCGACGAACCGGCGACGAACTGGACCTGTGCGTGCGAGTCGTGCCGGGATCTGTTCCACGAACGGTTCGGCGAGCCGATGCCGGCCGAGCTGACTGCCGAGGTCAGGGCGTTCCGCGAGAGCGTGCTCATGGAGCTGCTGACCGACCTCGTCGCACACGTCAGGGCGCTCGGGGGACGCTCGACGATCTGCCTGCTGCCGCCAGTCGAGGGCTTGCACGTCGGCATCGACGGCTGGGAGCCGGTGGCGGCGATCGACGGGCTCGATACCCTTGCGACCGATCCCTACTGGTCGTTCTTCGAGCAGGACGCCGCCGAGTACGTGGGTGGCCAGTCGGTGCGGCTGCACAACCTCGCCGTGAAGCACGACGTCCGGCCGCAGGTCTGGATCCAAGGCTTCCGGCTAGGGCCGGAACAGGCCGGCGAGATTCACGCGGCCGTCGCGGCGGCCCGCGCCGCCGGCGTCGACGACTTGTGGACGTGGGGTTACGACGCCGCCGGGCACATGAGCTACCTGGGCACCCGTGAACCCGAACGGGTGTGGGCCGAGCTCGTCGCGGCATTGACAGGACGGGGGAGTGATGGCTGAGGATCTCGACCGCTTGGATACCGAGGGCCGCCTACCGGAGGCGGCCGACCTCGACCGGATGAGCACGATGGAGCAGCTGGCGCTGATGGGCCGGCAGGACCGGATCGCCGTCGAGGCGGTCGCGGCGGCCCGGCCGCAACTCGCTCAGGCGATCGACCTGGCCGCCGAGCGGCTGCGCCGTGGCGGCCGGCTCATCGAGTTGGGTGCCGGGACGCCGGGACGGCTGGCGGTGCTGGACGCGGCCGAATGCGGCCCGACCTTCGGCGCGGACGACCAGGTGATCGCGGTGATGGCCGGCGGTATGCAGGCGATGCGCGACGCCATCGAGGGCAGCGAGGACGACTTCGCGCTAGGAGTATCGGACGTGCGCCAACTTGCCGTAGGCGCCGACGACGTGGTGGTAGCGGTGAGCGCGTCCGGTCGGACACCGTACGTGCTGGGCGCGCTGGAACTCGCACGTGAGGTGGGTGCGTTGACCGTCGGAGTGGTGAACAACCGCGGATCTGTGCTGGCCGGCATGTGCGACGTCGCCATCGAAGTGCCGACGGGTCCGGAGATCGTCTCCGGCTCCACCCGGCTCAAGGCGGGCACGGCGCAAAAGCTCGTGCTCAACTCGATTTCCACACTGGTGATGGTCAAGCTCGGCCGGACGTTCGGCGACCTGATGGTGGACGTGCGCGCCTCCAACGCCAAGCTGCGCCGCCGAGCCCACCGCACCGTGATGGAGGGAAGCGGCGCCGCGGATGCCGAGGTCGCCGCGGCGCTGGAGGATGCGGACGGCGAGATCAAAGTGGCTCTGGTGATGCTGCTCGCCGGCGTGAACGCCGAGCAGGCACGTGCCAGGCTCGCCGCGTCCGGCGGCCACGTCCGCCGTGCGGCCGCGTCCGACCGCTGACGAATGATCACGTTCGGCAGGAGTCGCGTAGCTTTCCTAGGCACGCATGCATGGTGAAGCTACGTGACTCATGCCGAACGTGATCACTCGTTTGTCTCGTGGGGAGGGATCGATGCGTGTACTAGGACTGATATCGGGCACCTCGGCCGACGGTGCGGACGTGGCGGTGGCGGACTTCCAGCCGGCCGAGGACGTGCTGACGCTGCGACCGACCGGGCATACGACGCTGCCCTGGCCAGAAGCGCTCGCCGAGCGCATCGCACACGTTCTTGCCGCACGAACGGCAACGGCCGCCGACATCTGCCGGCTCGATCGCGACCTCGGCGCCGCGTTCGGCACGTTCGCCGCTGCGGCCCTGGAAGAGCTGGACGCCGGGCCGGTGGACCTGGTCGCGAGTCACGGCCAGACCATTCATCACGACGTGGCGCCGGACGGAACGGTGTATGCCACCCTGCAGATCGGGCAGCCGGCCGAGATCGCCGAGCGGGTCGGCGTGCCGGTGGTCGCCGACTTCCGGGCGCGGGACGTGGCGGCGGGCGGCCAGGGCGCACCGCTGGTCAGTGCGTTCGACCACCTTCTCCTGGCCGGAGCCGGCGAGCCGGTCGGCCTGCTGAACCTCGGCGGCATCGCGAACCTGACCGCCGTCCGTCCCGGGCAACCCACGATCGCGTTCGACTGCGGGCCGGCCAACGCACTGCTCGATGCCGCGATTCAGCAGGCCACGGGTGATTCATGGGACGCGGGCGGCGCCCGGACGGCGCGCGGGCGGGTGGACGATGCGTTGCTCGCGGTATTGCTGGACGACCCGTTCCTGGCCGCGGACCCGCCGAAGTCGACCGGCAAGGAGCGGTACCACGCCGGGTACCTGAGCGCGGCGCTCAACCGCGCGCCGGTCGAGGAGCCCGACGATCTACTGGCCACGCTGGCCGAGGCCGTGGCCGCGGCGGTGGCCGCAGATGTGGCCCGGCTGGGCTTACGCCAGGTCTGGGTGTCGGGCGGCGGTGTGCACAACGCCGGGTTGATGCGGGCGCTGGAGGGTCGGCTTGGTTCGGCCGGTGCGGCACTGTCGACCAGCGACGCCTTGGGCGTGCCCGCCGACCATAAGGAGGCCTACGCGTTCGCGCTGCTCGGCTGGTTGACGTGGCATGGCCTGCCGGGCTCGATACCGAGTTGCACCGGCGCGGCGGGCACCCGCGTTTTGGGGACGATCGTCCCTGGAGCGGAGCCGCTACGGCTACCCGAGCCGCTGCCCGCCTGGCCGTCCCGCCTGAGATTGGATCGCGCAGCTTGATCGAACGAGGGCTGCTGTCGAGAGCTACCGCAGCCCTCCTTCGATCCATCCAAGTGGCAGGCTACGGGGTCCGGCGCCGGAGCGTGGCGGCGCCGAGTGCGAGCGCCACCGCGACAATGCCGGCGACGATGCCCAGATCGCGCCACATCGTCGTTGTGGCCTCGACGTTCGCTCCGACCTCCGTGAGCGCTTCGACGGAGTACGACATCGGCATCACGTCGCTGATCGCTTCGAGCCAGCCGGCCATCTCGTCGCGGGGGACGAACAGCCCGCACAGCAGGATCTGCGGAATGACGACCAGCGGCATGAACTGCACCGCCTGGAACTCCGTGCGAGCGAACGCGCTGCACAGCAGGCCGAGCGCCACGCCGAGCACGGCGTTGGCCACCGCGATCAGCACGACGTAACCTCCCACGCCGCGTGTCTCCATGCCGAGCACCCAGTAGGCGTATCCCGAGGCCACCGCGCCTTGGACGGCGGCGACCAGGCCGAAGGCCAGGCCGTAGCCGAACAGGAGGTCGAGCTTGCCCAGCGGGGTGGTGAACAGCCGTTCCAGGGTGCCGGAGGTGCGTTCGCGCAACACCGTGATGCTGGTGATCAGGAACATGATGATGAACGGGAAGATGCCGAGCAGGATCAGGGCGACCCGGTTGAACAAGGCTGAGTTGTCGTCCCACATGAAGTAGATCAGCGACAGCAGGATCATCGGTAGGACGAGCAGCATCGCGATAGTTCGGCGGTCGTGCCGGAGCTGGTTCAGGATGCGCCGGGTCGTGCTGGCGAGGATTCGTAGTGTCATCGATTCACCGTCTCCGTCTCCCGGATGAGCGTCAGGAACGCTTCGTCCAGGTCGTCCGTCCCGGCCGCGGCTTTGACGGCCGCCGGAGTGTCGTCGGCGATGACCGAACCGTCCCGGATCAGCAACAGGTGGTCGCAGCGGTTCGCCTCGTCCATGACATGGCTCGAGACGATCACCGTTGCGCCATCGTTGGCCAGGTCCCGGAATCGCTTCCACAGCTCGTCCCGCAGCACCGGATCCTGCCCGATCGTGGGCTCGTCCAGCACCAACAGCGACGGGCGGCTCACCAGGGTGCAGGCGAGCGATGCCCGGCTGTGCTGCCCGCCGGACAACGTGCGCACGAGCTGACCGGTCTGCTCGGCGAGGCCGACATGTTCTATCGTTTCGGTGACGACGTCCTGGCCGAGGCCGTAGAGCGATGCGAAGTACTTGACGTTCTCGAGCACCGTCAGGTCCGGATAGACGCTCGGTGACTGGGTGAGGTAGCCCACCGTGTGGCGCAGTTCGTTGGACCCGGCCGGCTGGCCGAGCACGGTCACCTTGCCGGACTTGACGATCTGCACGCCGACGATGGCGCGCATCAATGTCGTCTTGCCACTACCGCTCGGACCGAGCAGACCGGTGACGACGCCCTGCTCGATCTGCGTCGAGATGCCGTGTAGTACTTCCTTGCCGCCTCGTTCGACCACGAGGTCGGATACTTGGATGGCTGTCTGCATAAACTCAACAGTAGTTGAATTAAAAGCTCGGCTCAATACGCGATGACGGTTGTGTGCCCGAAGGGTCGGCGCGCGCCCGTCCGACTCCGGGCGGGCAGCGCTGCGGTATGTGCTGAAGCTATAGGTGCCGGGTCAGATCCAGGACGAGAACCACATCAGGTCCTGCCACTGCTCCTTCGGAATCACCTGATCGACGTGGATCGGGTAGAACATGGCGGCGATGGCGAGCACGATGAGTGCGTACGCACCGACGATGCCCGCGCCGACCGTGCGGCGCTCGGGACTGTCGTCGCGGCCGCCGAGGATGAGGCCCAGCACATAGACGACGGCCAGGACGAGGAACGGGGCGACCGCCACGGCGTAGAACGCGAACATGGTCCGGTTGACGCTTGGGACGAGCACGTCAACCAACGCGTCCAACCCGGGCACATGCGTGAACGGCTCCGCCATAAACCTGATCAATGGGGCGGCCGAGAAGTAGGCCCACGGCACCCACGTGGCGGCTATACCCGCAAGGATCGCACCGGCCCGCCAGTCACGACGCAACAGCCACATGACCAGGCACACCAGGAGCGCGATACAGCCGCCCCACCACAGCGGTGGTGTGCCGAGCGCGAGGATCTCCTGGCTGCACTCGGTGGCGGTGCAGCCCTGTTCGCCCTGCTCGATGCCCGCGTAGTCGATGGCCACCGGCCGGGCGAGTATCAGCCACTCCCATGCTTGCGACTCGTAGGTATGGTCCGCGTCAAGGCCGTCGTGGAAGTTGAACATCTCCCAGTGGTAGTGCCACAGGCTTCGCACCCAGTCCGGAAAAAGGTTGCCGAGCGTGGACGGGGCGTTGTCCGCCGCCCACATCCGTGACCACCCCCCGTCCCCGGAGATCCAGCCCCACCAGGACGCCAGATAGGTGACGGCCGCCGCCCCGACCATCGTCACGAAAGCGACCGCACCATCGATGAACGCGCCGAGCCACGGCTCCTGCGTACGGGCGGCCTTGCGGGCGCCGACCTCCCACGCCACGGTGAGCAGACCGAACACCGCCAGCGCGAACAGCCCGCTCCACTTCGTTGCGCAGGCGAGTCCGAGCAGGATTCCGGCGGCGAGGCGCCACGGCCGCCAGAAGAACAGCGGCGCGAGAGGGGAGTGCCCGTCCGGTCCGCCTGATGCCCACTCCGCGTAGCGGAGCCGGACCCAATCTCGGTCCACGAGCAGGCAGGCGAACGCCGCGACGATGAACATCGTCACGATGCCGTCGAGGATTGCTACCCGGCTGACCGCGATCGACATGCCGTCGACCGCGAGGAACAGCCCAGCGAGTGTGCCGAGCAGAGTGGATCGGAAGAGGCGGCGACCCGCCCGGACGAGGATCATCGCGGAGATGACGCCGCACAGCGCAACCGCGAAACGCCACCCGAACGGATCCATGCCGAGCAGTTCGATGCCGCCGCCGATGATCCACTTGCCGGCGGGTGGGTGCACGACGAACGACGCCTCGTCGGTGAACACGTCGACGTTTCCGGACAGCAGCATTTCGTCCGCGCCGTCGACCGTCTTGCGTTCACTGCCGAATCGCAGCAGTGCGAGCGCGTCCTTGACGTAGTAGGTCTCGTCGAAGACGATGCGATGCGGCCGGCCGAGATCCCAGAGCCGAAGGACTGCGGCCACTGCGCCGACGAAGAAGGTGCCGAGCCAACCCAGCACGCGGTCGTCCGGCATCGGCCGCGCGAGCCGATCCCGGACGGTGTCCACCCGCCTCGCCTCGGCGTCGGCCTCGTTGAGCGTCCCGTCCTCGTGCGTCGAAGGCTCCGCGGTTCGGCTCACCCGGGCCATCCTAGGCGTCGTGCCGCGGTCAATCGCCAGTGTGCACCGGTCTGTTCATCACCTGATCTCCGTTCACCCCGGTGAAAAATCAGGTGACCAACTCAGCCGAAAGGGCCCGACTTCCTCACCTGATCGCATGGAACGATGAGGACGTGACCCTCGTTCTCGCCGGCACACCGATCGGTGATCCCGCCGACGCGCCGCCCCGGTTGCGGGACGAACTCTCGGCTGCGGACGTCATCGCCGCGGAGGACACCCGCCGGCTCCGGCGCCTCCTTTCGGCGCTGGACGTCGAGACGTCCGCCCGGATCGTCTCGTACTTCGAGGGCAACGAGGAGGCGCGAACGCCGGAGCTCGTCGCGCAGCTCACGGCCGGTGCCCGAGTCGTCCTGGTGACGGACGCTGGTATGCCGTCGGTTTCCGATCCGGGATACCGGCTGGTGTCCGCAGCCGTCGAGGCGGGAGTGCGGGTGACCACGGTGCCCGGGCCGTCGGCAGTCACCGCAGCGCTCGCGGTGAGCGGACTGCCGGTCGACCGGTTCTGCTTCGAAGGCTTCCTGCCTCGCAAGGCAGGGGAGCGGGCACGTGCCCTGGAGCGGCTCCGGGGCGAGCAGCGCACCATGGTGTTCTTCGAGTCGCGGCATCGGCTGACCGCGACGTTGGCCGCCATGGCCTCGGCGTTCGGAGCCGACCGGCCCGCTGCGATCTGCCGGGAGCTGACTAAGACGCACGAGGAGGTCAGGCGGGGTCCACTGGGTGAACTGGCCGAATGGGCGGCCGAGGGTGTGCTCGGTGAGATCACGATCGTCGTAGCCGGGGCCGGCCGGGACGAGGCCCCGGCCACCACCGCGGACGCCGTCCGGCTCGTCCAGGAGCGGCACGCCGCCGGGACCTCGCGCAAGGAGGCGATCGCGCAGGTCGCTCGGGAGCTCGGCCTACCTAGGCGAGAGGTCTACAACGCCGTCGTCGCCGCAGACTGATCACGCAGCGATCAAGTGTGCAAGGTACGGGCGGACGTCGCACCGTGGGGCGGTCCTCGCGCGGTTTATGACCGCGCGAGTCGCCCCAAAACAGGACGAAATGTTCATGCAGTGTGCATGGATCCTGCGAGATGCGCGATAACGAGCGACGTGCGTTTGTCCCAGCGAAGTGCGTAGAGTCGTCGAAAGGGGTGAGTCCCTGGATAACAGCGGGAAGGGACTGCGATGGCAGAACGGGCCCGTCCGGAGGCCAGCCGCCGCACCTTTCTCGCCTGGCTCGCCGCAGGCGGGTTGAGCCTTGGCGGTGGGATGGTCATCGCCGGCTGTTCGGAGACGGACGAACCCCGGAGTGCGGTTCGTGTCACCGGATCGCCGCCGTCGCCGGCCGGCAAGCCCGCGCCGCCGGCTACCGTCACGCTCGAGGAGCCGCCGCAGTTCGACGGTGCGGTCGCGTTGGAGGTCATTGAGCATCTCGCGGCAGAGGTCGGCCCACGCGAGGGCACGTCGAGGGCGTTCCACCGCGCCGCGGGCTGGGTCGCGGAGCGTTTCACCGAACTCGATTACCACGTCACCGAGCAGGACGTGCCCGTGCCGCGGGGCGACGCGTCGTACCGGCCGGAGTGGGGCACGGTTGTCGAGCCCGGCACGTCGGTCAACGTCATCGCCGAGCCCGCGGGCTTCGACCCGGAGCAGCCGCATGCGGTCATCGGCGCGCATCTGGACACCGTCGCGGTCGCACCGGGTGCCGAGGACAACGCGAGTGGTGTCGGTGCCGTACTGGAGCTGGCACAACTGCTCGCCGTGTGGCCGGCGGACGTCCCGGTGCGGCTCATCGCGTTCGGTGCGGAGGAGCCCCGCGGGTCCGGCGACGACATGCACCACTTCGGCTCCCAGTTGTTCGTGCGCAACCTGTCCGAACCGGAGCAGGCGGCGGTCATCGGCATGGTGTCGCTGGATCGCGTCGGTGTCCGGGCGGACGCCGTCCCGGTCGGCTGGGGCGGGCGCGGCCCGCGCGCCGTCGTCGAATCCCTGCTCGATCTCGCCGATCGCACCGACATACCCGCAGTGCAGACGGACAACCGGTCGAGTGACCACTGGTCGTTCGAGAAGGCCGGCATCGCCGCTGCCCGGCTCGGCAGCGTCCCGTTCGGGGCGTACCACTCCGCCCGCGACGTGCCGAGCGTGATCGACCGCCGGCAGATCAGGCGCGTCGGGCGGCTGACCCACGCATGGGCGCTCAGCCTGCGACGCCCATGATCATGCTCAATCGACCGGCGATTTCCAGGGTTGATTGAACATGATCATGGGAGGGCGCGGCTGACGCGGAAACCGGTTGGGTTCGATCGTCGCGCTGCCTCTACGATCGGGACCATGACTCAGCATGTACTGACGGCCGTGGCCTGGCCCTACGCCAACGGGCCACGCCACATCGGCCACGTATCCGGTTTCGGCGTCCCCTCCGACGTTTTCAGCCGGTACATG
>DASUTB010000025.1:0-17569 GCA_036374835.1 Jiangellaceae bacterium
ACTTCTCCGTTCTCGAAGGCGACCGAGCCGTTCACCGGCTCGAGATTGAACTGATCGCCCGCGACGGTGACCACCTGGCTGAGCTCCGCCTCATCGACGACCGGCACCGGATCGGTCTCACCACCACCGAACAACGCCTTCGCGAGCGAGATGGGGTTGACGCCGCCGCCAGGGATCGAGTCGACGGTCGCGGGCACGTCGATCGTCAGACCGGACTCGGATGGGACCAGCGACGCGGTCACGATCTCGCCGTTGACCTCAGCAGACAGCTCGATGGGCTGATCGACGAGCTCCGGCAGCTCGGCGTTCAGCACGGCTTCGGCCTCAACCGGCGTCAGCCCTCCGACGTCGACGCCGAGCACGGTCGCCGAACGAGCGAGCGTCGAACCGGACACCCCGTAGGCGATTCCGTACACGACGGCGAGTCCGGCGATGACCGCGCCGGCGATCAGGACGGGGCCGCGCTGCCAGAACGGCTTAGCTTCGCCGGATTTGATGAGCTCGGACCAGCGCTGCCACGGCTTGGCGTCGCCGGACTTGGCACGTCTTGGCCGATTCGCGGAACCGGACCGGTGGCCGTCGCGCCTGTCGCCGCCATCGGTTACGCCGACATGTTCGGTCGGAGCCTGCGATGCCTCGCCGAGCCGGAACTCGACCGTCTCGTCGCCCTCGATCCCACCGGGGGGCGAGTTCGGACGCACACCTTGCCGTGTCGAAGGATCCTCACTCACACAATCACATCCCTTGCGGGGCCGAACAAGATCATCGAGCCACCTGCGGCGGCGCGCCCCCCGGCGACCGGCCGTCTGGTAGCCCTCGGCATCGTACCCGACCACGCCGAATGAGTCCGAATTCATCCAATGCGAAGCTCAGCGCTGCGGCAGCGCAATGCCGACGCCGATCAGGACCACACCAGCGTACAGATAGGTCAAACCGGGCCAGCCGTTGGAGATCACGACATCGCCCGCAGGCCTCTCCTGGGCGAGCAGCCACACCGCAAACAGCCACGCGGTCGCCACCGGAACGACGCCGAGCCGGCTGCGCGCCGACTCGTGGGCCAGTAGCAGGACGGCGGCGAGCCCAAGCAAGGCCAGGACCAGTCCGTACGGAATCGGCACCGTATCGACGTGCGCCATGCGGCCATGGGCGAAGGTGCCCGCGACGGCCACCACGACACCGAGTGCGGTTAGGCCGAGCAGGGCCGACCAGCGAAGGAGCCGCCGCCGGCGGCGTTCCCCGGTGGCCGGCGCCCGCTGAGCGGACGCCGGCGGCGCCCGTTCGGGGAGATGACCGGCGTGCGTGCCCGCGTCGCTGGTCACAGCCCGGCGAAGAGGTCGGACTCCCAACCCGTCGCTGCGTTCGACGGGCCAGGAGTGCCCTTGACGAGCCGGTATTGCTCGATCCCCCACACCATCTGGCCGATCTCGTTGGACAACGCGAAGAACGGCCCATCGAGCGTGATCTGGGTCGGATACGCGCGCATCGCCGCCATTTTCTGCTCGTGATGGCCGGTCCCGTCGATCTGCGCGGTCACGGCCTCGTCTGGCACCACGAACGGCACGTCGTCGGCACTCTCCAGGCCCATGAAGGACGAACCCTGTTCCCGCATCGCTTCGATACCTCGTTCGATCACGCTGCGCGCAATGGCGGTCCAGTAGATCTTCGGGATATCCCACGGCTCGCCGTAGTCGAGGCGGTAAGACGGTGCGGCCGCCAGCGCAGCACCGTACATCGCCACCCGGTGCGCCTGGATGTGGTCGGGATGCCCGTAGGCGCCGAACTCGTCGTACGTGACGAGTACCTGCGGGCGCACCTCCCGCACGACCTTTACGAGTTCATCTGCGGCCTCGCGCAGGTCAGCGGCCCAGAACGTCTCCGGCCGGATCTCCGGTGGCGGTATGGCCGAACCCTCCGGGCCGTACGCCATACCCGTGTCGCGGTACCGGCCGGCTCCGCCGAGATAGCGGTAGTCGGTGACGCCCAGCTCGGCCATCGCGGCGGCGTGTTCCTTGCGCCGATGCTCGCCAAGTGCGTCCTCGCGGTCGGCGGCGAGATAGGCGAGCTCGGGAACGAGGACTTCGCCTTCCTCCCCGAGAGTGCAGGTGACGAGCGTGACGTGCGCTCCTTCGGCCACATACTTGGCCATCGTGGCGCCGGTGCCTATGGTCTCGTCGTCGGGGTGTGCGTGGACGAGCAGCAGCCGGCGATCGGCATCTATGGTCGGCATGGGTTTTACTCTAGGCGGCTCGTCCGACAGTCCGGAGCCGGTACGCGAGCGAGCGCGGGCAGGACCGCCGCCGGTCAAGGCACTGCGCCCCAGGTGCTGCCATCGAGCACTTTCTGCGCGAAGTGGCATGCGCTGTACCGGCCACCCGCCACCGGATTGAGCGGCGGACGGACGTCCCGGCAGACCTGCTGCGCGAACTCGCAGCGCGGGTTGAACTCGCAGCCCTCTGGGATGTGCATCAGATTCGGCGGCAGACCTTTGATCGACGCCAGCTCCCGGCCCTTCAGGTCGACACGTGGGATCGATGCGAGCAGACCCAGCGTGTACGGATGCGCTGGCCGGGCATAGACCTCGCGGACGGCGGCGTGCTCCATGATTCGTCCGGCGTACATCACCGAGATCTTGTCCGCCACGTCGGCCACGACGCCGAGATCGTGCGTGATCAAGATCAGCCCCATCCGGCTCTCCCGCTGCAAGTCGGCCAGTAGCCCCATGATCTGCGCCTGCACGGTGACATCGAGCGCCGTGGTCGGCTCGTCCGCGATCAGTACGTCCGGGTCGAGCGCGATGGCCATCGCGATCATGATGCGCTGGCGCATGCCTCCGGAGAACTCGTGCGGGTAGTCGTTGACCCGCTCCTTCGCCGCCGGAATCCGAACCCGTTCCATCAGCTCGATCGCACGCGCCTTGGACTCCTTGCGCGACAACCCCTCGTGAATGCGGAACATCTCCCCGATCTGCCAGCCCACCGTGAAAACGGGGTTCAGCGACGACAGCGCGTCCTGGAAGATCATCGCGATGCTGCGGCCACGGAAGGCCCGGTGTTCCTCGTCCCGCATGGCCAGCAGATCCTGGCCGCGGTACCGAACCGCGCCCCCGGTGACGAACCCGGGCGGGCTGTCCACGATGCCCATGATCGCCTGGGCGGTAACGCTCTTGCCGCTGCCGGACTCGCCGAGCACGGCAAGCGTCTCCCCCTCGTTGACCGAGTAGGACACACCGTTGACGGCATTGGCCACGCCGTCACGGGTACGGAACTCCACATGGAGGTCCTCGACCTCGAGCAGGGGTGTTTCGTCTGCGGGACGTGCGGACGGCAGCGATTCTGCCAATGCCACGACTGGGCCTCCTAGCGGAGCTTGGGATCGAGCGCGTCGCGGACCGCATCCCCCAGCATGATGAACGCCAAGACCGTCAACGACAGAAACGCCCCTGGAAAGATCAGCAGGTGCGGAGATTGCCGGACATATTCCGTGGCGTTGCTGATATCGACGCCCCAAGAGACGATCGGCGGTTGCAGCCCGATACCAAGATACGACAGGACCGCCTCGGCCACGATGAACACGCCCAGCGCGATGGTCGCGTACACGATGACCGGCGCCACCGCGTTCGGCAGTACGTGCCGCCACAGGATCCGGCCCATGCGAGCGCCGAGCCCGCGAGCGGCGACGACGTAGTCCGCATACTTGACCGCGAGCACGGTCGAGCGCATGATGCGCGCCACCGCCGGCCAGCCGAGCACCGACAGCGCCAGCACGACCTTGGTCAGCGTCAGCCACCACGGCGTGTCGGTGTCGGACGGGAACGCCGCGAGCAGCAGGATGCCGCCGAGCAGCAGCGGCACGCCGAAGAAGATCTCGAGTAGACGGGACAAGGTCGCGTCGACCCAGCCGCCGACGAATCCGGCGACCGCTCCGATCACGCCGCCGATCAGTACGACGGCGGTCGTCGTCAACACTCCGACCAGAATCGAGGCCCGCGCCCCGTAAATGGTGCGGGCATAGATGTCGCAGCCTTGCACGTCATAGCCGAACCACGCGCCCGCGCTCGGAGCCTGCCGGCTGAAGTTCAGATCGCAGCGCGTCGGGTCGAGAGTGGTGAACAGTCCCGGGAAGGCCGCGATCAGCACCAGCAGCACGATGACCGCCGCGGAGACGATGAACAGCGGGTTGCGCCGCAGCTCGTCCCACGCGTCCCGGCCGAGGGAGCGTTCCCGGGTGCGCCCGGCGCGGTGCCGCGGCCGGTAGCCGCCGCTTTCGGCCGGCTCACCGCGGCGTGTCCTCGACACCCGTCGGGTCCGAGTGGTCAGCTCGACGCTAGCCATAGCGGATCCTGGGGTCGAGCGCGGCGTAGAGCAGGTCGACGAGCAGGTTCACCAGCAGGAAGATCAGCACGAGGACGGTTACCGCGCCGGTGACGACGGCACCTTCCTGAAGATTGATACTGCGGAAGATCAGGCCACCGACACCGCCGATGCCGAAGATTCCCTCGGTGACGATCGCCCCGCCGAGCAGCGCCCCGAAGTCGACGCCGAGGAACGTGATGACCGGAATCAGCGAGTTGCGTACGGTGTGCACACCGACGACGCGCGCGCGAGGCAGGCCCTTGGCGGTCGCCGTCCGCACGTAGTCCGCCCGCAGGTTCTCGACCAGCGTGGCGCGCATCAGCCGCGCGACGTACGCCAGTGACGTGCTCGCCAGCACCATCGCCGGCATTACGAGCGAGTACCACGATGGGTCGGCACCGCGTGCGGTGACCGGGAAGATTCCCCAGTTGATTCCGAGCGTCAGCTGCATGAGGTGGCCGATGACGAAGACCGGAATGGAGATGACCGCCAGCGTGCTGACCAGCACCAGCGAGTCGGCGAACCCGCCGCGGCGCAACGCGGCCAGCACCCCGGCCGCCATGCCGATCACGACTTGGATCACGATCGCCAGAAAGGCCAGCCGCACCGTCACCGGATAGGTCCGCACCAGCTCGTCCAGCACCGGTACGCCGCTGAACGTCGTGCCGAAATCGCCCTGCACCAGGCTGCCGAGGTACTTACCGTACTGAACGAGCAGGTTGTCGTTCAGGTTGTACTTCTCGGTCATCGCGGCGACGTACCGTTCCGGGCACGGCCGGGTACCGCATTTGCCTTGGAACGGGTTGGCCGGCAGCGCCCACACCATCGTGTAGATCACGAACGTCGTGCCCAGCACGACCGGGATCATCTGGAGCAGGCGCCGCGCGACGTACCGTCCCATCTAGGTCCGTTTCGTGTGTGCCATCGGCCGACGGCGTGCGACCGTCATTCCACGGAGATGCTGAGCAGGTCGACGGTGCCGAACGGAGTGATGATCACGTTATCCACCCGCGTCGAGTAGCCGGCGACGGTGAGGTTGAACCACAGCGGCACGGTCGGCATGGTCTGGGCGAGCATCCGCTCGGCCTCCTGGAACAGCGCGACCGACTGCTCACCGTTCTGCCCGGACGCCTCGGCGATCAGACTGTCGAACTGCTCGACGTTGTGGCCGAAGAAGTTCGCCCCCGCACCGGTCTGGTAGAGCGGACCGAGGAAGTTCTCGATCGAGGGGTAGTCCATCTGCCAGGCGATCCGGAACATACCGGTCAGCTCACCGGCGATGAGGTCGTCAAGTACTCCGGCCAACGTCGGTGTGCCTTGCGGCGTGCACTCGATCTCCAGCACGTTCTTGATGTTGTTGCAGGTGGCGTTCACCCACGTTTCGTGGTCGCCGTCTTCGTTGTAGGTGATCGTCAGCTCGCCGTCGAAGTCGGTCTCGGCGAGCAGCTCACGTGCCCGGTCGGGGTTGAACGTGCAGAAATCACCGCACTGGCCGTCGGTATAGCCGTCGACGACCGGCGAGACCCAGCTGCTGGCCGGCTCCCTGATGCCTTGGAAGATGTTGTCGATGATCAGCTGCCGGTCGATCGACATCGAGATCGCCTGGCGGACGCGCGGATCGGCCAGGTTCGGATCTGCGTCCTCCGACGGGAACCCCATCATGTGGATCACGCCGGTCTCCTGCTCGATGTACCTGTCACCGAGATCGGTCTTGTACGCCTCGCCGGCCAGCGCGCTGGTCGGCAGCTGCGTCATGACGTCGACCTGGTCGGCGAGCAAGCTGGCGTACTGCGCGTCCTGGTTCTCGAAGATCTCGAACGTCACACCGTCGACGTTCGGCCGGACCTCGCCCTGGTAGCCCTCGTACGCCTCGAGCACGATGCGTTCTCCCTGCACGAACTCGACGAACTCGAAGGGGCCGGACCCGATCGGGCTCGCGCCGAAGTCCTCAGGCGTGGTACCGGCGTCGAAGAACGTCTCAGGCAGCGGCGCGTAGGCGATATAGCCGAGGCGCTGCGGGAAACCGGCCTCGGCCTGCTTGAGCGTCACCTCGAACGTCGTGTCGTTGATGACCTCGAGCCCCGACATCGTGTCCGCGGCCGTGCCCGGGACGAAGTTGCCGTCCTCATCCGTGTCGCCTTGGACTTCCTCGAAACCCTCGATGATCGAGTAGAAGTACGAGTTCTGCGACAGTGCGGCGTTGGCGCCGTGCGCGCCCCAGTTCCAGGCGTCGACGAAGCTGCTCGCCGTGATCGGCGAGCCGTCGTGGAACGTCCAGCCCGGCTCGAGCTCGATCCGCCACACCTTGTTGTCCTCGGACGTGATCGACTGGGCGACGTCGTTGACCGCCTCACCGGTCTGCGGATCGTACCGGACGAGCATCGAGAAGATCGCGTTCAGCGGGTTTCCACCGCACACCTCGTTGGTCGCGGCCGGCACCAGCGGGTTGCCCGGCTGGCAACCACCGATGATTACGGTGCCGCCTCGCTCGGAACTCGTCGGGTCGCCCGAGGGATCGCCGCCGGGTAGGACACCGCAGGCGCCGAGCGTCAGCGCCAGAGCGGCACCGCCGGCGATGGCACGAACGGACACGCGCATCAGACGACCTCCCTGGGTCACGGAAGAGTGCGACCCAAAATGGTAAACCCAGGCCAATACAGAACACACACCCCACCCCCCGAATGATCACGTAAAGCTGGCATTCGCCGACCAAACGTCCCTTACAAGCCTCGTATCGGCCGGATTCAGCGCGTAACGCGACCGGACGCTACGCCACGCGGTCGATGATCAGCGGCGGCAGGTCCGGACGGCCGCCGGCGGGCACGATCGTGAACGCGCCCTCCAAGGCCTCGACGGCACGGTCGAACCGGGACGGCTCATCGGTGTGCAGCGTCAGCAGCGGCTCGCCACCACGGACCGAAGCGCCGGGCTTGGCATGAATCTCCACACCGGCGCCCGCCTGCACCGGGTCCTCCTTCCGAGCCCGCCCCGCGCCGAGCCGCCAGGCGGCCACGCCCACCGCGTACGCGTCGAGCCCGGCGAGCATACCGTCGGCCGGTGCGTACACGGTCTGCGTCTCCTTCGCCGTCGGCAGCGCCGCGTCCGGGTCGCCGCCCTGCGCACTCACCATCTGCCGCCACACGTCCATGGCCGAACCGCCCTTGAGCGCATCGACCGGGTCGGGACCGCCGTCCAGCCCGGTCGCGGCGAGCATCTCCCGGGCGAGCGCGACCGTCAGCTCCACCACGTCGTCCGGCCCGCCGCCGGCGAGCACCTCGACCGACTCGCGAACTTCGAGCGCATTCCCGGCGGTCAACCCGAGCGGGGTCTGCATGTTCGTCAGCAACGCGACCGTCCGGACGCCGGCGTCCGTGCCAAGATCCACCATCGTCTCCGCGAGCTCGCGCGCCGATGCGGCGTCCTTCATGAATGCGCCGGAGCCCACCTTCACGTCGAGCACGAGTGCGCCCGTCCCCTCGGCGATCTTCTTGCTCATGATGGACGAGGCGATGAGCGGAATCGCCTCGACGGTCGCCGTCACGTCCCGCAGCGCATAGAGCTTCTTGTCCGCCGGGGCGAGGTCCTCAGTCGCCGCACACACGACGGCACCGACGCTGCGCAACTGGTCGAGCATCTCGTCGGCCGACAGCGACGCCCGCCAGCCCGGGATCGACTCGAACTTGTCGAGCGTGCCACCGGTGTGACCGAGGCCGCGGCCGGACAGCTGCGGGACGGCCGCCCCGCATGCGGCGACCGTCGGCGCCAGCGGAAGCGTGATCTTGTCCCCAACCCCTCCGGTGGAGTGTTTGTCGGTGGTGGGACGGCCGACATCGGACCAGTCCATGGTTGAGCCGCTCGCGACCATCGCCGCCGTCCAGCGTGACGTCTCCGCCCGGGACATGCCGTTGAGGAAGATAGCCATCGCGAGCGCCGACATCTGCTCGTCGGCGACGACGCCTCGGGTGTACGCGTCGATCACCCAGTTGATCTGCTTCGCGGTCAGCTCACCGCGATCACGCTTGGCACGGATGACGTCCACGGCGTCGAATGGCTCGCTCATGCTCCGATCATCCCGGACGGATCCCCGTCAGACCAGCCGCTCCGCTACCCGCGAACGTCCAGAATGATCACGTAAACGACGCTTCGTATTGCCTAACGACTCGTCAACGGGTCGCCAAGCGTAGTCTTTCGTTGACGTCCTTCCGCCCCACGGCGGCCGAGCCCCGATGCCTACAGCCACCGGTCACAATGCAGCGACGCGGTCTTGCCTACGGGGTACGAGTGGCTTCGCTTCAGCGCCCGTCCCAGGTAACGGTTGGCGACCCGTTGACGAGTCGTTAGGCAATACGAAGCGTCGTTTACGTGATCATTCTGAGGGGGTGGTGAGGTCGTCCGGGCCAAAGGGTTGGGGCAGCACGTCGGTCATCGGACGGATGCCCTGCGGGGTGTCGACCAACAGATCGGTGCCGCCGTGCTCCCAGAGCAACTGACGGCACCGCCCGCACGGCATCAGCCGCTGGCCCGCGCCACCCACGCAGGTGAACGCGACGAGCCGTCCCCCACCACCGACGTGCAGCGACGAGACGACGCCGCACTCGGCGCACAACGTCACGCCGTACGCGGCGTTCTCGACATTGCAGCCGACCACGACTCGGCCGTCGTCGACCAGCGCCGCCGCCCCGACGGGGAATGACGAGTACGGCGCGTACGCCCGGTCGCGCGCCTCGGCCGCCGCGAAGCGCAGCGCGTCCCAATCGATCCCGCTCATGACTTGATGTACGGTATGCCCTCCGCAGCGGGCGCGCGCACCCGCCCGGCGAAACCGGCCACCGCGATGATCGTGACGAGGTACGGCGCCATCAGCATCAGCTGGCTCGAGAACGGCGCGGCGCCCGCGAGACCCAGCACACTCTGCAGGTTGAGCACGAAGCCGAACAGCAGTGCCGCGAACAGCGCGCCGATCGGGTGCCACCGGCCGAGTATCATGACGGCCAATGCGATGAAGCCCTGCCCTGCGGTCATCTCCCGGCCGAACGCACCCGTCGAGCCGATCGTGTAGAACGCGCCACCGAATCCGGAAAGTGCACCGGCGAGCACGACATTGCGGAACCGGACCGAGTTCACCCGGATGCCCGCAGTGTCCGCGGCCTGTGGGTGTTCACCCACAGCACGGGTGCGCAAGCCCCATCGGCTGCGGAACAGGGCGATGGTCAGCACGGCGACCGTCGCATACATCACGTACACGATGATGTTCTGATTGAACAGCACCGGACCGATGATCGGGATCTTGGACAAGCCCGGGATGGGGATGTCCGAGAACCGGCCGGGCGCGTTCCACTGCTCCCGGTTGGGGACGAGCACCTGGCTGTACAGGAAGTTCGTCACACCGATGACCAGGACGTTGAGCACCACGCCGACGATGATCTGGTTGACGAAGTATTTGACGGTGAACACGGCGAGCAGCCAGGCCACGAGCATGCCGGCGATCGGCGCGGCGATCAGCCCGAACCACGGCGACCCGGCCAACGATGCCACGACTCCGGAAAGGAACGCCCCGGCGAGCAGTTGGCCCTCGATCGCGATGTTGATCACTCCGGAACGCTCGCCGAGCAGTCCACACATCGCCCCGAAGACCAGCGGCACGGCCAGCGCGATCGCACCCTGCAGCAGATTGGTCAGCGGGATCGAGGTGCCGGCGACCGTCCAGGTCAAGAAGGCGAAAACGAATGCCAACCCGAACGTCAGCGGCACCCACAGCGGCACCGGCTGCCATGCCCGGATCCGCACGAACGAATATGCGGCGAGGACGAGACACAACACGCCGAGCGCGATACCCGCCACCTGAGAAGACACGGAGATCGGTTCGATCTGGACGAAGTCCGTCGCGCGGGTGATCCGGAAGGTGCTCTCCTCCCCGGGGGGAGCCAGGAAACCGAAGACGATCAACGCGAACAGCCCGAGCACTCCCAGGGTGATCGGCGTCTTCCAGTTGCGCTTGCCGACGCGGGTAACCGCCTCATCCGGCGGCGCGGACGGTGCGGATGCGGTGTCTACACTCATCACGCCTCACTTCCCGCGGTCGCGACGGCCACCGGGCCGGTCTTGGGCTCCTTGAGCCGGAAGATCGCCCGGACGAGTGCCGGCGCCACGATGAACAGCACGATCAGTGCCTGGACGACGAGCACGATGTCGACCGGCGTACCGGTCGCCGCCTGCATCCGGCCGCCGCCTGCCCGCAGCGCGCCGAACAGAACAGCCGCGGCGACAACGCCCCAGGGCTGGGAACGGCCGAGCAGCGCAACGGTGATCGCGTCGAAGCCCAGGCCACCGGAGATGCCCGGCTCCAGGAAGTGGAACGTACCGAGTGCCTCGGACGCGCCCGCGAGCCCGGCGAGCGCACCGGCGAGCAGAAACGCGAAGACGTACGTCCGACCCACCGACATGCCGGCCGTGGTCGCCGCGCTCGGGTTGAGGCCGACGGCACGAATCTGGAATCCGAAGGTGCTGCGATTCAGCAACCAGGCCACGACGAACGTTGCGACCAGCGCCACCAGCAAGCCGACGTGCAACCGCGACCCGGAGAACAACTGCCCGAGTGTCGCGTTCTCGCCGACGAACGGGCTGATCGGATCTTGACGCCCTGCCCGCTGGAACGCCTCCTTGGTGAGCAGATAGAGGAGAAGCAGCCGCGCCACGTTATTGAGCATGATCGTGACGATCACCTCGTGCGCACCGGTCGTCGCCTTGAGCACACCGGGGATGCCGGCCCACAGCGCGCCGCCGATCAACCCGGCGATGACCGCGACCGTCACGTGCAACACGACCGGAAGGTCGAAGGTGAAGCCGACGAACGCCGCGAACGTGGCACCGAGCATGATCTGGCCCTCGACGCCGATGTTGAACAGCCCGGCGCGGAACGCGACCGCGAACGCCAACCCGGCGGCGATCAGCGGAGTGGCACGCTCGAGTGTGTTCGCGAACGGACGCAACGCGCGGCCGACCGAATATTCGGAGAAGTCGATGATCGAACCGGAGAACAACGCGGCGTACGCATCCGACACCGAGTTCCACGCCGCGCTCAGAGTGTCCCCGGGACGGGAGAAGAAGTAGCCGGCCGGTTCCTGGACGCGCGGGTCCGACACGATGATCAGCACGCCGGCGATGGCGAGCGCAAGCACGACGGCCAGCACCGTCACCAGCCAATCGCCGCCCTGGAGCTCACGAATGAAGCGCCGGCCGATGCCCTCCCGCCCCAGCTGATCAGTGGCGGGCTCCGGCGTCGTGCCGGTGCCGGAACGCTCGTCACTCATGTCACGCTCGCCTTCTCAGTCGCTCCGCGGGCGAGATCGCATGCTCACCCGGCCGATCCACTCGCTCGGCGGCTCGCCGTTCAAGACTCATCCGATCCTCCAGCCTCGCGCCGGCCGAGCAGCTCGTCCGAACGAGCTTCCGGATGCTCGGCGAGCGTGGGACGGACGGCCGCCTGTTCGGCCGCGTCCTCAGGGGGAACGCCGGCCATCATCAGGCCCAGCACGTCACGGTCGGTGTCGCCGGCCACGATGCCCACGGTCCTGCCGCGATACATCACGAGGATCCGGTCGGCCAGCCCGCTGACCTCGTCCAGCTCGGTGGAGACCATCAGCACCGCCGTCCCCTTGTCGCGCTCCTCGATGATGCGCTTGTGGACGAACTCGATCGACCCGACGTCCAGCCCGCGGGTCGGCTGCGCGGCGATCAGCAACCGTAGCGGCCGGGACAGCTCCCGAGCGACGACGAGCTTTTGCTGGTTACCACCGGACAGCGTTCCGGCGAGCGTATCGATACTCTCGGCGCGGATGTCGAACTCATCCTTGCGTTGGTGTGCGTTCTCGCGGATCACGCCGCGCCGCATCCCGAGTCCGCTTGCGAACGGCTCCTGGTCGTAGAGGTCGAGGACCAGATTCTCGGCCAAGGTGAAATCACCGACGAGCCCGTCGGTCTTGCGGTCCTCCGGGATGAATCCGGTACCGGCCTGCAATGTGTCGTGCACCGAGAGGTTCGCCAGCTCCCGCCCGTCCAGCAACATCGAACCGCTGACGTTGTGCTGCAGCCCCATGATCGCCTCGACCAGCTCAGTTTGGCCGTTGCCCTGGACGCCGGCGACGGCCAGGATCTCGCCGGCGGCCACCTCGAACGACACGTCGTCGACGACTGTTTGATCCCGGTCGTCGACGACGCTCACACCCGCGACGCGCAACACCACGTCGCCGGGCTGGGCCGGTTCCTTCTCGACGGTCAGGCTGACCGCTCGTCCGACCATCATCGAGGCAAGCTCGTTCTCCGACGCCGTCGGAGGCGCCTCCCCGACCACCTTGCCGAGCCGGATCACCGTGATGCGGTCCGCGATCGCCCGGACCTCGCGCAGCTTGTGTGTGATGAACACGATGGACGTGCCCGCCTCGCGCAGCTGACGCATGATCTCGATCAGCTCGTCGGTCTCCTGCGGCGTCAGCACCGCGGTGGGCTCGTCGAGGATCAGGACCTTGGCCTCCCGCACGAGCGCTTTGATGATCTCGACCCGCTGCTGCACGCCGACGGGCAGTTGCTCGATGATCGCATCCGGGTCGACGTTGAAGTTGTACTTCTCGGAGACCTCGCGGACCCTCGCCCGCGTCGCCTCCATGTCGAGCATGCCGTAGCCGGACGTGGTCTCGTCGCCGAGCATCACGTTCTCGGCGACGGTGAACGTGGGGACGAGCATGAAGTGCTGGTGCACCATGCCGATGCCCTTGGCCATCGCGTCGTTCGGCGAGCTGAACGTAACCTTCTCGCCGTCGACGAAGATCTCGCCCTCGTCCGGGTCGAGCAGGCCGTACAGAACGTTCATCAGCGTGCTCTTGCCCGCGCCGTTCTCGCCGAGCAGGCCGTGCACCTCTCCGGGCCGGACCGTCAGGCTGATGCGGTCGTTGGCCACGACCGGGCCGAAGCGCTTGGTGATGCCGCGCAGCTCGAGCTCCACCTACACACCGCCTCCCTCGACACCGAATGCCGGGCTAGCCCGTGCACGGGTCTTCACACCGTAGCGTTTGTGGAACGTTGATCACGGGTGGAGGTCGGGCGACCTCACCCGTGATCAACGTTCCTGCCGACTAGAAGGCGGCCGGGGACTCGACCTCGATCTCCCCGTCGATGATCTGCTGACGGATTTCGTCGACCTCGGATTTGAGTTCGTCGCTCAGGTCGTCGTCGAACTCGTGGTACGGCGCGATGTCGACACCGCCGTTCTCCAGCGTGCCGATGTACGGTTCGGGCGAGAACTCACCGTTGGCCGTGGTGGTGACCGCGTCCTCGACCGCGACCGCGATGCCCTTCATGACGCTGGTCAAAAGCACGTCGGTGAATTCCGGCGCCGAGACGGTGCCGTCGGTGTCCACCCAGATCACCGCGACGTCGCCGGCGTCCTGCGCCGCCGTCGCAGCCTGGGCGCCGAGCGGGCCGGCGACCGGCATGATGACGTCGGCGTCCTCCTGGATCATGTTTTCACTGATCTGCAGTGCCGTCGCGGCGTCGCTGAAGTCGCCGACGAACGAGCCGTCCTGGGCTTCCTTGTCCCAGCCGACGACCTCGACGTCGGTGCCCTTCTGCTCGTTGTAGTACGCGACACCGTCGGCGAAGCCGTCCATGAAGATGGTCACGGTCGGGATCTGCGCGCCACCCCACGTGCCGACCGTTCCGGTCTCGGTGTAGCCGGCGGCCACGTAGCCCGCGAGGAACGCCGCCTCGTGCGTGTTGAACACCAACGGCTTGACGTTGTCATTCTCCGGCGCGACGTCGTCGAAGTCGGTGTAGAGGTAGTCGACGATCGCGTACCGCTCGTCGGGGTTGTCGTTGGCTGACATGGCGGTGTCGGCGGCCAGCAGGAACCCGACCGTGACGATGATGCCGCAATCCTCCTGCACCAGGTTGTTCAGGTTCGGAGCGTAGTCCGCCGCAGCGTTCGACTCGACGATGTTGGTGTCACCGATCACGCCGGCTTCCTGGGCGGTCTCCAGCCCGTCCGCGGCGGACTGGTTGAACGACTGGTCGTCGACACCACCCTCGTCGGTCACCATGCAGCCCAAGAAATCGGCGTCGCCTCCGGTCTCGCCGTCCCCGTTGTCTTCCGGCTCCTCGCCGCATGCCGCGACCAGAAGCGCTACGCCGCTGATCAATGCGGCAAGCTTCACGTTCCTTCTCACGTGGTCCTCCCCAGGCTTTGCAGAATATGCATGTGCCGGGCACACTATAGGACCCTCGCATGAGCTGTATTACTTCAGTACGCCTCGATGCTGACCTGTGACATATTCGGCACCAGAATGGCCCCGTTGAGCCGGCATTTCCGCCCTGACGCGGTATGGAGGCCCGGTATCGTCGGTAGCGGCCGTGCACCGGCATGTGAGGCTAAATCGCCGGCGGCTCGTACACGCCCCACACGTCCCGCAGCGCGTCGCACACCTCGCCGACCGTCGCGCGCGCGGCGAGCGCCTCCCGCATCGGGTAGAGGACGTTGTCCGTCCCGGCCGCGGCCTTTCGCATCGCGTCCAAAGCGCGTGCTACGTTGTCCCGATGGCGCTCGGCGCGTAGACGCTCCAGCCTGCGTGCCTGATCGGCCTCGATCTCCGGATCCACCTGGAGCGGCTGATACGGCTCGTCCCCATCGTCCCGGAACGCGTTGACCCCGACGACCGTGCGCTCGCCGCTGTCGATCTCCTGGGCCACCGCGTACGCGGAACGCTCGATCTCCTCTTTCTGCAGACCGCGCTCGATCGCCGCCACCGCTCCCCCGGCGTCCTCAACCCGTCCCATCAACTCGTGCACCTCGGCCTCGAGGTCGTCGGTGAGCGATTCGACGACGTACGACCCGGCGAAGGGGTCGACGGTCTTGGTGACGTCCGTCTCGTACGCCAGGACCTGCTGGGTCCGTAGTGCCAGTCGAGCCGCCCTCTCGGTCGGCAGCGCGATCGCCTCGTCGTACGCGTTGGTGTGCAGCGATTGGGTGCCACCGAGCACGGCGCCGAGGGCCTGGGCCGCCACCCGGATCAGGTTCACCTCTGGCTGCTGCGCGGTCAGCTGGACGCCGGCCGTCTGGGTGTGGAAACGCAGCATCTGCGACTTCGGGTCTTGTGCGCCGAACTCGTCACGCATCATGTGCGCCCAGATCCGCCTGGCGGCACGGAACTTGGCGACCTCCTCGAGCAGTGTCGTGCGTGCGACGAAGAAGAACGACAGCCGCGGCGCGAACTCGTCGACGCCCAGCCCGGCCGACAGCGCCGCCCGCACGTACTCACGGGCGTTGGCCAGGGTGAACGCCACCTCCTGCGCGGGCGTCGCACCGGCCTCGGCCATGTGGTACCCGGAGATCGAGATCGTGTTCCACCGCGGCAGCTCCTGCCGGCAATAGGCGAAGATATCGCTGGTCAGCCGTAGCGACTGGGCCGGCGGATAGATGTACGTGCCGCGGGCGATGTACTCCTTGAGGACGTCGTTCTGCAGCGTGCCGGTCAACCGCGAGCCGGGTACACCCTGATCGGCTCCGACCAGCTCGTAGAGCAACAGCAGCAGGGCGGCGGGCGCATTGATCGTCATCGACGTCGACACCTCGCCGAGCGGGATGCCGTCGAACAGCAGCCGCATGTCGTCGATCGAGTCGATCGCCACACCGACCTTGCCGACTTCGCCGTGCGCCTTCGGCGCGTCCGAGTCGAATCCCATCTGCGTCGGCAGGTCGAACGCAACCGACAGCCCGCCCGTTCCGGCCTGGACGAGCTGGTGGTATCGCCGGTTCGACTCACGTGCCGTGCCGAAGCCCGCGTACTGCCGCATCGTCCACGGCCGTCCCGTGTACATCGTCGGGTAGACGCCGCGGGTGAAAGGGAACTCGCCGGGGTTGCCGAGCTTGGCGGCCGGGTCCCAACCCTGCTGCCGATCCGGCCCGTACACCGGCTCGAACGGCAGCCCGGACTCAGTTGTGCTCATGCCCATTACGTTACGGGACCGCGCGTGCGGGTTCGGATCGCCTGGAACGTCCGCTAGCTGGCGGGATGGACCGTCGTCTCACCCTTGGCCCGGACCACCAGAAAACGCTCACCATGAGTGATACGTCCGCCGACCGGTAAGAAGTTCTTGCCCCGCACGAGCGGCCCGTGGTGAACCTCGATCTCGTGCGCGCGGTAGAACATGTCGAGCCGATGCAGGACGACCTGCGTCTCGCAGGGGCGGCGCAAAGTGAGTACGACACGGGAGTTGACCGTCTCCAGGGTTGCTTTACCGACAACACTGGCATCCGGACCGGGCGAGGTCAGGGCCTCCTCGACCTGCGCGACCAGCAGCGGGGTGATCGGGGCCAAACCCTCGACGACTTTGAGCCGCGGATTTACCTTGCGCAATCGGGAGATGAGCTCACTGCGTTTGCTACTCGAGATCGCTCGGCCGATCGCCAGCACCTCGTAATTCGCACCGTCAAGCGCCGCCGCCTGCGCCACGTCGGTTTCCTCGTGCACGTAAAGTCCGAGCCGCCTCAACCCCGCGGCCACCTCGTCCAGCACCCGCTGCCGTTTTCCGACGAGCAGGACCCGTCCGCTGAGCGTGGTATCACCATCCACCTGACGTCTCCCTACCGCATGATCCATTTTAGCTCCGGACGCCTGATTAAATAGATCTTGTGCCCCCTTGTCGAGCACGCGGACAACCGTCGCACGGATCGTGATCGAATCGGTGCCTGCGATCGGCCCGCGTCACTACGAGATGCCCCGCCCCGCCACTGATCCACCCAGAATGATCACGTAAAGCTGCTGAATCCCAGCCAAACGTTGCCCGTAGCCATGCCAAAGCCGGAACAGCCCGCGCATCGACCTCGTCCCATGCATTCCCGGCTTCGAACGCCGGGGCCATAAGGCGTGCCAATCCGTGCCGGACGAGCGTCACCCCAGGCCGGCGCCGGACGAGCGTTGACCCGGATTCGCTGCCCAGAACGCGTCCACCACGGTCTTGGCGATACGGCCGCGCGCGGACACGTTCAGGCCGCGCTGCCGCGCCCATGCCCGAATCTCGGCGTTCGACACCGAAGCGTCGCCCGGTGAGATGCGCTCGTCGGTGTCGGCAGTATCCAGCTCAGCTGCGAGCGCGGCACCGAGGAACCGGTACGTCCACTCCTCGGCGAGCCGGCGGGTCTCGCAGAACACGATCGGCACGGTCGGATA
>DASUTB010000026.1:0-21782 GCA_036374835.1 Jiangellaceae bacterium
GGCACCGGAATCGGCTCCGCGGCCGCCACACCACGGCGCGCCGTCGAAGCCGAGGAGTTCGTATCCGGTGCGCTCGATTGGGACGGCCGGTCAGCCCTGCCGGAGGACGTGGCGCAGCGCTTCGGCGCGTTGGTCGCGGCCGCGGCGTCCCCGATCGACGACGTCCGCGGCACCGCCACGTACCGCACGCACACGTTGGCCGTATTGGCCCGGCGCACCCTGAACTGGGCATGGACGCAGTACCGGGAGGCATGACACATGCGACTCACCTTCACCGCGAACGGCGAACAGCGCCGGGTCGACGACATATGGGAGGGCGAGAGCCTGCTGTACGTGCTGCGCGAGCGCATGGGACTGCCGGGCTCGAAGAACGCCTGCGAACAGGGTGAGTGCGGCTCGTGCTCGGTCTACCTGGACGGCGTGCTGGTCTGTGCCTGCCTGGTCGCCGCGGGCCAGGTCGAGGGCCGGGACGTGCGAACCGTCGAAGGCCTCGGCGACGGGGCTGAGCTGGACCCAATCCAGGAAGCGTTCCTGGAGGCCGGAGCCGTGCAATGCGGATTCTGCACGCCCGGGCTCGTCGTCGCGGTCCACGACCTGCTCGGCCGCAGACCGGACCCGTCCGACGCCGAGATCCGCGAAGCGCTGGCCGGCAACCTCTGCCGCTGTACGGGATACGAGAACATCGTCAAGGCGGTGCGAAGTGTCGTCGCGACTTGAGACGCTTGTAACCGGCGGCGTGGGAACGAACGTCCGGCGCCCGGACGGCACGCTGAAGGTGCGCGGCGAGTTCGCGTTCTCCAGCGACCTGTGGTCCGACGACATGCTGTGGGGTGCCACGCTGCGCAGCCGGCACCCGCACGCCCGCATCACGAGGCTGGACATCGGCCCGGCACTGGCCACTTCCGGTGTGTGGGCGGTGCTCACCAAGGACGACGTCCCCGGCAGGCTCCACTACGGTCTCGAGCACGCCGACCAGCCGGTGCTGTGCGACGGCACGGCCCGGTACCACGGCGAGCCGGTGGCGATCGTCGCCGCCGATCACCCGGAGATCGCACGGCGGGCGGCGTCCCGCATCGTCGTGGAGTACGACGTGCTCGCGCCGCTGACCGACCCGCGGCAGGCCATCGAGCCCGACTCGACACCGCTGGTCCATCCGGACGGCAACGTCGCGCGGCACCTCACGATCCGGCGCGGCGACCCCGATGCCCACGCCGATGTCGTCGTCACCGGCGAGTACGAGGTCGGAATGCAGGACCAGGCGTTCCTCGGACCCGAATCCGGGCTGGCCGTGCCCGCCGAGGACGGCGGCGTCGACCTGTACGTGGCGACCCAGTGGCTACACGTCGACCGCGACCAGGTGGCGGCTTGCCTCGGGCTCGCGCCGGAACAGGTTCGGCTCACGCTCGCCGGCGTCGGCGGCGCGTTCGGCGCCCGCGAGGACCTGTCCATGCAGGTGCACGCGTGCATGCTCGCGCTGCACACCGGCAAGCCGGTCAAGATGGTCTACTCCCGCGAGGAGTCGTTCTTCGGCCACGTGCACCGCCATCCCGCGCTGCTGCGGTACGAACACGGCGCCGGACGGGACGGACGCCTCGGCTACGTCAAGGCCGAGATCATTCTGGATGGCGGCGCGTACCTGTCGAGCACCCGCGCCGTGGTGGCCAACGCGGCCACTCTCGGCGTCGGGCCCTACGAGGTGCCGAATGTCAGTGTGGACTGCTGGGGCGTCTACACCAACAATCCGCCATGCGGCGCGATGCGCGGGTTCGGCGCCGTGCAGGCCGCGTTCGCGTACGAGTCGCAGATGGATCGGCTGGCCGGAGAGCTCGGGCTCGATCCGGTGGACGTCCGTCTGATCAACGCGATGGCTGAGGGCTCGGTCATGCCGACCGGGCAGGTCGTCGACTCGGCGGCACCGGTGGCCGAGTTGCTCAAGCGGGTGCGCGACATGCCGCCGCCGCCGGCGGCGGGCCCAACGCCGGACGTTCGCGAGCTGCCGGGCGGCGTCTCGAACACCACGCACGGCGAAGGCGTCGTGCGCGGCGTCGGGTACGGCGTCGGCATCAAGAACGTCTGCTTCTCCGAGGGCTTCGACGACTTCTCCACCGCACGCGTGCGGGTGGAGAAGTTGCCGGAGTCCGGTGGACGTCTCGTAGCCAGCGTGCACACCGCTGCGGCCGAGGTCGGCCAGGGCCTGGTGACGATCCTGGCACAGATCGTCCGGACCGAGCTCGGCGTCGACCAGGTGACGATCCTGCCCACCGACACGCACGTCGGCAGCGGCGGCTCGACTTCCGCGTCCCGTCAGTCGTACATGACCGGCGGAGCGGTGAAGGCGGCCTGCGAGGCGATCCGGGCCAAGCTCCCGAATGGCGTGGACGCGCTGGACGAGGGCGCCGCAATCGAAGAGACTGTCGAGTGGCGGCACCGCCCCACCCAGGCGCTCGACGAGCGCGGTCAGGGCGACGCGCACGTGCAGTACGCGTTCGCGGCGCACCGCGCGGTCGTCGATGTGGACGTCGAGCTAGGCCTGGTCAAGGTGGTCGAGCTCGCTTGTGCGCAGGACGTCGGCAAGGCGATGAACCCGGACGCCGTCGCCGGGCAGATCCACGGCGGCACGGCGCAAGGTCTCGGCCTGGCGTTGATGGAGGAGATCCAGGTGGTCGATGGAATGATCCGCAACCCGTCATTCACCGACTACCTCATCCCGACGATCCTGGACATGCCACCGATGCGGGTCGACGTCCTCGAGCTGGCCGACCCGCACGCACCGTACGGACTACGCGGCGTCGGAGAGCCGCCGACCATCTCGTCGACCCCGGCGATCGTCGCCGCGATCAGGAACGCGACCGGCCGGAGGCTGCCGCGCATCCCGGTCGGCCCGGAGGACATCACCGGGACGCGAACATGACCGCACGGCTGGACGGGTCGCTACTGACCGAGCTGGACGAGATGCTCGCCGACACCGACGCGGCGATGGCAGCGCGCTACCCGGGCCCGCGGTCCGGACGCCAGCCGGTGCACACCGTCTACGTGCCGGCCGACCGATTCCATGCCGGGCTCGTCCCCGAATGGGGCAGCGCCGCTGCAGCCGTGCTGGCCGAGCACGGCGCCGAACCGGCCACCCTGGCCCCGATCCTTCGCCAGGACGCGAGCACGATCGGGTCCGTCCTGCCGCTCGTCCACGCCAAGCTGGCCACCGAACCGATCGAGGACCTGCGGATCGACTTCGAAGACGGGTTGGGGCCGCGTGCCGACGACGAGGAGGACGCGCTGGCCATCCGGGCCGCGCAGGGTCTGACCGCCGTGTATGAGCAGGGAACCGCGCCGCCCCATGCCGGCATCCGGTTCAAGTCGCTGGAGCCCGCGACGCGCGCTCGCGGGGTCCGCACACTCGACCTGTTCGTCGGTTCGCTGATCGACGCCGGCGGCCTGCCCGAAGGTTTCGTCGTCACGCTGCCGAAGGTCAGCTCGGTTGCCCACGTGCAGGCGATGGTGCGGGTGTGCGAATGGCTCGAAGCCGGGCACGGCCTCGCCCCCGGGCGGCTGGGATTCGAGATCCAGGTCGAGACGCCGCAGCTGATTCTCGGCGCCGACGGCACCGCGACCGTGGCCCACGCCATCCACGCTGCCCAGGGCCGGCTCACCGGCCTGCACTTCGGAACGTACGACTACAGCGCTGCCGTCGGCATCGCCGCCGAAGAGCAGAGCCTGGACCATCCGGTGGCCGACCATGCCAAGGCCGTCATGCAGGCCGCCGCAGCCGGGACGGGCGTCCGGCTCTCCGACGGCTCGACCAACGTGCTGCCGGTCGGCGGGACCGCGTCGGTGCATGCAGCGTGGGCGTTGCACGCCCGGCTGGTCCGGCGATCGCTACGGCGCGGCTTCTACCAGGGATGGGATCTGCACCCGGCCCACCTGCCGACCAGGTTTCTCGCGACCTTCTCGTTCTTCCGGGCCGGTGTGGGGGCGGCATCGGCCCGGCTGGCCGCCTACCTGAATGGCGCGGCCGGCGGTGGCCACTTGGACGAGCCGGCCACCGCACGGTCGATGGCCGGTTTCCTGCTTCGCGGGCTGGACTGCGGCGCGGTGACCGAAGCGGAGACCGGCTTCGACCGGCCCGCGCTGGAGGCGCTGGTCGCATGACGACGGTGTTCCGGTCGCGGCGAGCCGTGCTGCCTTCGGGCGAAGAGGCGGCCGACGTCGTGGTGCGCCATGGCCGTATCGCGGCCGTCGAACCGCACGGGACGATTGAACCGTCCGGAGGCGAGCTCGTGGATATCGGTGATCTGGCCCTGCTTCCGGGTCTGGTCGACACCCACGTCCACATCAACGAACCCGGCCGCACCGAGTGGGAAGGATTCGAGACCGCGACGGCGGCCGCGGCGGCCGGTGGCGTGACGACGCTGCTCGACATGCCGCTGAACTCGCTCCCACCGACGACCACGGCGGAGAACCTCGCCGCCAAGCAGCGGGCCACCGCCGGCAAGCTTCACGTGGACGTCGGCTTCTGGGGTGGAGCGATCGGCACCAACACGGCCGACCTGGCCGAACTGCACGCGGCGGGCGTGTTCGGCTTCAAGGCCTTCCTGGCCCCGTCCGGCGTACCCGAGTTCCCGCACCTCGACGCGGACGACCTCGACGAGGTACTTACCGAAGTCGCCCGGCTCGGCACCGTCCTCGTCGTGCATGCCGAGGACGCGGACGTCCTGGCCGAGGCACCGCAGCCGGACGGCCAGGTGTACGGACATTTCCTGCAGGCCCGGCCGGCGGCGGCCGAGCACCGAGCGGTGGCGACGCTGGTCGGGGCCGCGAAGCGATCCGGCGCGCGGGTGCACGTGTTGCACGTCTCGAGTGCGACCGTGCTCCCGGTTGTGGCGGCGGCACGGCTCGAGGGGGTTGCCGTCAGCGCCGAAACCTGCCCGCACTACCTGCTCTTCGCCGCGGAGGAGGTGCCGGACGGCGCCACGTCGTTCAAGTGCTGCCCGCCGATCCGGGCCGCGATCAACCGGGACGCGCTCTGGGGCGGCCTGGCCGCCGGTGTGCTCGATCTCGTCGTGTCGGATCATTCACCGTGCCCTCCGGAGCTCAAGAGACTCGACACCGGCGACTTCGGCACGGCCTGGGGCGGCATCAGCGGGTTGCAGGTGGGCCTGGCCGCGGTGTGGGCCGCCGCGTCCGCACGCGGTCACGGACTCGGTGACGTTGTCCGATGGATGGCATCCGGTCCTGCGGAGTTCGCCGGGCTGGCGAGCAAGGGTGCCATCGAGACGGGTAGGGATGCGGACCTGGTCGCGTTCGATCCGGACCCGGTGCACGTCGTCGATCCGGCGGACCTGCGCCACCGGCACCCGGTCACGCCGTACGCGGGCAAGTCGGTGCGCGGAGTGGTACAGGGGACGTGGCTGCGCGGCGAACGGGTCGACGGCGTCACCCCCCGCGGCCAGGTGCGGCGTCGTTCGATCACGTTCAGTAGGCGCAGCGACGCTATACCACCCGTGCACCCCTCTTGTGATGTCGCTAACCCTGGTAGTGGCGAGGAGGTCCGCTGATGCTGTGGCGCGAGCTTCCCGACCTTGCGCTCCGCACCGTCGGCAGCAGCGTCCTCGCCGCCAACGACGAGACGTTCGCCGAGAAGGAGAACCTGATCCGCCCGGAGGAGCCCGCTTTCCAACCGCATACGTTCGGCCATCACGGCCAGGTGATGGACGGCTGGGAGTCGCGCCGCCGGCGAACGCCCGGCCACGACTGGGTGATCGTCCGGCTCGGCGTGCCCGGGCTGGTACGCGGCGTCGTCGTCGACACGACCTGGTTCACCGGCAACTACCCGCCCGAATGCACACTCGAGGCGGCATACACCGACCCGCTGGCGCCGGTTGGCGTCCCCGATCTCGTCGAGCACGTGGAGTGGACGCAGATCGTTCCCCGCAGCGCGCTGGCCGGTGACACGATCAATGCCTTCGACGTCGACCACGAGCAGCTCGTTACCCACGTCAAGCTGCGCATCTTCCCGGACGGCGGCGTCGCCCGGCTGCGGGTTCACGGCGAACCGGTCGGCGACCCACGATGGGTGGCGGGACGCTCGTTCGACCTCGCGGCCATGGAGCACGGCGGCCATGTCATCGACGCCAGCAACCGGTTCTACTCCGCGCCGGACAACCTGCTCGTCCCCGGCCCCGCTCGAGTCATGGGCGACGGCTGGGAGACGGCCCGCCGCCGCGACGCCGGCAACGACTGGGTCGCGATCGACCTGGCGACCGAGGGCATTGTCCGGCACATCGAGATCGATACGACCTGCTTCATCGGCAACGCTCCGAACGCGGCCCGGCTCACCGCCACGGACGGGGCGGAAGTGCTGCGTCGAGTCACGCTGCAGCGGGACGCCGTCAACCGGTTCCTCGCCGGCGGCGGCACCCCGGTACGCCGGCTCCGCCTGGACATCTACCCGGACGGCGGACTGGCCCGGTTCCGTGCCTTCGGCGACCCGACCCCGGCCGGCCGCGCGGAACTCTTCGCGCGCTGGTACGACCACCTGCCCGAGCATGCGGCGATCTCGACGATCACCGGATGGGGCGGCGCGGACGAGACGTGGGCCCGCAATCTGGCGGCCACTCGACCGCTCGGCACGGGCTCGCGCGTGCCGGCGAGCGGTGAATTGGCCGAGTCGCCCGGCCGCGCTCCGGACGCCGCCGCCTGGGCCGCGCTCGTCGGACAACCGCTGTCGTAGTCCAAGGGCTTCGGCCCTGACGCCTTGACGGCTCGGCTTGGGAATAACCGGACCACGGTCCGATGTTTTCACACGCATAATCGGACCACAGTCCGAATATTGTTCGGACCCGAGCCAATTGAGGAGAACGGTCATGACCACTCTGCTGCACATCGCGGCGTCGCCGCGGGCCGCCGAATCGGAGTCGCTGAAGCTCGCCGAGGTCTTCCTGGACGAGTACCGGAATGCCCACCCCGATCACGGTGTCGAGCACTGGGATCTGTGGGACGGATCACTACCGGAGTTCGGCCCGGCCGCAGCCGCGGCCAAGATGGCCGTCTTCGGCGGAGCGTCGTTCACCGAGGCACAGGCCGATGCCTGGCGGGACGTCGAGGCGGCATTCCGTCGATTCGACGGCGCCGAACACTACCTGTTCAGCGTCCCGATGTGGAACCACAGCGTGCCCTACATCCTCAAGCAGTTCATCGACGTGGTGAGTCAGCCGGGCATGGTCTTCTCGTTCGACCCGGTGGACGGCTACACCGGGTTGCTGCAAGGGAAGAAGGCCGCCGTGCTCTACACCAGCGGCGTCTACGGCGACGACCGCGATCCCGGGTTCGGGACGGATTTCCAGGCGCCGTACTTCGAGGATTGGCTGCGTTGGGCCGGCGTCACCGACATCACGACGGTCCAGTTCCGGCCGAATCTGGCCACTGATCACGCCGACACCGCACGGCTGTCCGCCCAGGCCGACGCGCGTGCTGCGGCGAAGTCGCTCTGATCTGTCCGGAACTCGGTACTCGCCTATCGAGCGCACACGGCATCGACGAGCGCGAGGGTCGCAGCACGCACCCGTGACGCACCGTGTTCGGCCAGCATGGCGTGCAGATGCTCCGCGGCGAGCGGCGCGAGCAGGGCGTGCGCGAGCGCGTCCGCGTCATCGCCTGGCCGCAGCGCCTGGAGCAGCAGCGACACGTGGCGGTGCCAGAACCGGTAGGCGCCGACGCGGTAGCGCGCACCAGGTGCGGCGGTCTCCGACATGCGCACCAGGTCGAGGTGCGCGTACACGTAGTCGAGGTAGTAGCTGACGAACGCCCGCAACCGGTCAGCAGGCCGCGCCGGCTCGTCCGTGCCGCCAGGGCCGAGCGGCGCCGGGCCGAAAAGGACACGTTCCTGCAGTGAACGCTCGCGCTCGTCGAGAAGCGCAGCCGCCAGACCCGCCTTGTCGCCGAAACGGCGGAAGATCGTCCCCTTGCCGACCCGCGCCTCCGCCGCGATCGCGTCGAGCGAGACGTGCTCCACGCCGTGTTCGGCGAACAACACCGCCGCGGCGTCGAGGACAGCGGCGCGGTTGCGCGCGGCATCGGCCCGCTCCTTCGGAGGTGCCACGCGCAGCGCCAGGAGCTCTTGGCTCTGGGCGGCCTCCGGTCGCGGCCCGGCGGAGTTCGACGACATCAATCGGACTCTAGTCCAGTCGCGTCGACGCGGCACGGGCTGCGGTGGCAATACCCTGGCGGTATGGATGACCAGCGGGCCTGGCGGGTGCGCGATCCGGCGCCGATCACGAGCAAGCCGCTGGAGCTCGTCACGGAGCCGACGCCCGAGCCCGGCCCCGGCGAACTGCTGGTTCGGGTGCTCGCCTGCGGCGTCTGCCGTACCGACCTCCATGTGGCCGAAGGCGACCTGCCGGTGCACCGTCCCCACGTGGTGCCCGGTCATGAGGTCGTCGGCGAGGTCGTCGAGATTCGGGACGGTGCGCCAGGCTCCACAACCGTCGGCGACCGAGTCGGCATCGCCTGGCTGCGCGGCACGTGCGGCACCTGCCGGTACTGCCGCCGTGGTGCGGAGAACCTGTGCCCCGGCTCGACATACACCGGATGGGACGCCGACGGCGGTTACGCCGAATTCGCCACCGTGCCGGCGGCGTATGCGCTCCCCCTCCCGACCGGCTACTCCGACGTCGAGCTGGCGCCGCTACTGTGCGCGGGAATCATCGGCTACCGGGCGCTGCTGCGGGCCGATCTGCCGCCGGACGGACGTCTCGGCATCTACGGCTTCGGCGCAAGCGCACACCTGACCGCTCAGGTCGCGATCGCCCAAGGCGCGACCGTGCACGTCATGACCCGGGGCGAGCAAGCACGCAAGCTGGCGCTCGAGCTCGGCGCCGCGTCGGCGGCCGGCCCGTCCGACCCGCCGCCGGAGCCGCTGGATTCGGCGATCCTGTTCGCACCGGTAGGCGATCTCGTGCTGCCGGCGCTGGCGGCGCTCGACCGCGGTGGGACGCTGGCCGTCGCCGGCATCCACCTGACCGACATTCCGCCGTTGAACTACCAGCAGCACCTGTTCTACGAACGACAGATCCGCAGCGTCACGGCGAACACCAGAAACGACGCACGCGAGTTCCTGCGTGTCGCCGGTGAGGACCGCCTCAACGTCGCCACCATGGAATACCCGCTCGATCGTGCCGATCAGGCGCTCGCCGACCTCTCGGCGGGCACGGTGCGCGGTGCCGCGGTCCTCATCCCGTGATCAAAATGACCACGTTAAGCCGGAAATCTCCTGCTTAACGCGGTCTGTAGACATGCCATTGCACGGGAAGTCCGCGCGACGGACGCAGCTACTCCCCGGTCGCGAGGTAGTGCAGCGCCCGGCCATAGGCGTCCGCCGGGTTCTCGTCCACGATCTCGACCTTCTGCCCGGCCACGTCGAGCGTCACGCAGTATGCGCCGTTCGCGCGAACCAGCTGGACAAATGCTTGCCCGAGTAGCTCGCGCAGCTGCTCCTCGCTCGGAAGCCACAGCGCGGCCTCTTGCTCGACCGAGTCCAGTGCCCACTCCACGGTTCCGTTGAAACCGATCACCCGTCCGGTCGGAAACTCGTGAACGTCGATCGTCATGTGACTGAGCACGAAGACGTCGTCGTCCATGCCGCGGTCCGGCAGCACGAATTTGTCACCGGGCGCCGGATCCCAGCGGACGCCGGCCGCTCGCAGACTCTTGGCCAACTCGAGCGAGATCACTCCACCATTGTGCCTACGGCGTCCGCCCTTCTGCATAGTCAAGCATGCGCCCGGCCGTGATCGACATGGTGGGCGGCAGTCACAGGTAGGTGCGGCGGGGGTAGACGGCGTGTGCTCCGGCGACGCGGTCGACGAACAGGAGGCCGGCGCAGTGGTCCATCTCGTGCTGCAGCGCGCGGGCCTCGAACGCGTCGGTCTCGACCGTGACCCGCTCGCCGCTGCCGGGTAGGAACCCGGCCACGGCGAGCCGGGTGGCGCGTTTGACGTCGCCGGTCAAGTGCGGGACCGACATGCAGCCCTCACGAGCCTTCTCGTTGCGGGAGGCCGACACTACCGTGGCGTTGCACAACACGAACGTGCCGTGAATGGTCCGTGCCTTGGGGTGCGTGCTGACGTCCACGCTGAACACGTCCATCCCGACGCCGACCTGGCAGGCCGCCAGCCCGACACAGCCGGGCGACACCCGCATGGTCGCGACCAGGTCGGCGGCGAGCTGAACGACCTTGGGGTCGAGCGGATCGACATCGTCGGACGGCGCGACGAGCACCGGGTGGGGCGCCGTCACCACCGGAAGGACCCGGCCGGACACCCCGAGGTCGTGCTCGCTCCAGTCGCGAACGGTCACAGGACGTCGGTCTCCTGCGGGCGCAGGGCGACGTCCACTCCGAGCTCGTAGGCGGCGGCATTCAGCCGGAACCGCAGCGCGTCGACGTCCGCCTCAGCAGGCAGATCCACGTCGGCGACCAGCACGTACAGATCACCAGTCAGCCGCGTCGTCAGGTCGACGATGTTGCCGCCGGCGTCGGCCACCACGCTTGCGATCGCCGACACGATTCCCGGACGGTCGCCGCCATGCACGCTCAACACGTACGGTCTTCCGCCGGACGCACCGTCCGGCTCCGCCGGCACCTCCCGCGCGGAGACCACCAAAGAACCATCGGCGGTCAGCGCGTCCAGCGCCTTCTCCACCTCGACGGCGGTCGCCGGGCTCGAGCAGATCAGCATCATCGCGAAGTGACCGCGCAGCAGCGTCATCGTGGAGTCTTCGAGGTTGCCACCCAGCTCGGCGAGCCGGGCCGTCACGTCCGCGATGATGCCCGGCCGGTCGTGTCCGACGACCGTGACGGAGATCAGGTTCACGTGGCTACCAGCCATTCGCTGCGGGTCATGGGAACATCGCTGGTCCCGTCGGCGTGGGGACGTACTGCCAGCACTTGGGTGATGCCGATCCGTCCGGCGTCAAAGCCTAGCGCCGATCCCGTCATGTACAGCCGCCAGACCCGTGCCCGGCCGGCGCCGGCCAGCTCGACCGCCCGATCCCAGGAGGACTCCAGGTTCGCGACCCACCCGCGCAGCGTCCGGGCGTAGTGCTCGCGCAGGTTCTCCACGTCGCGCACCTCGAGCCCGCCGCCCTCGATCGCGGACACCACGTCGCCGACCGGGAGCAGCTCACCGTCAGGGAAAACATAGGCGTCGATGAACGTCCGGCCGCCGCGCCCCTGGCCGGGCTTGCGCACGATCTGGTGATTGAGCAGCCGTCCTCCAGGAACCAGCAGGTCGTGCAGGGTGGACGCGTACTCGGCCCAGCGTTCCGCGCCGAGGTGCTCGGCCATGCCGACGCTGGCGATCGCATCGAACGGCGGGTCGTCGAGGTCGCGCCAGTCCTGCACTCGGATGTCCACCCGCTCGCCGAGGCCGCTGACGGTGACCTCCTTGCGCGCGTATTCGGCCTGCTCGTTGGCGAGTGTGATGCCGACCGCCTGCACGCCGTACTCGCGCGCCGCGTGCATCACCAGGCCGCCCCAGCCGCAGCCGACGTCCAGCAGCCGCTGACCCGGCTTGAGCCCGAGCTTGCGGCAGATCAGGTCATGCTTGGCGCGCTGAGCGTCCTCCAGCGCCTGGCCCGGGTCGTCCGGCCGGTTCCAGTACGCACACGAGTAGGTCATGGACGGACCGAGGACCAGCTCGTAGAAGTCGTTGCCGACGTTGTAGTGGTGGCTGACCGCGGCCTTGTCGCGACCCTTGGTGTGCTTGTCGCCGGACAGCTCCACCTCCTCGGGCGGTGGTTTCGGCCGGGGACCGACCGCACCGAGCAGCACCGAGGCGCGATACACCTCGGCACGCTCGCCGGCGCTGAGTTTGCGTCGTTTACTGATCTCGTGGGCGACGGTCTCCAGCCGGGCGAGCGCCTCCTCCAGGTCGCCGTCGACGTCGATCTCGCCGGCCACCCAGGCGCGGCCGAGCCCGATCTCGTCCGGACGCCAGAGCAGCCGCCTGATCGCCCGGCGAGACAAGACGACGAGTGTCGGGCCGGACGGCGGACCTATCTCGGAACCGTCCCAGGCCCGGATGCGCAGCGGGGACGGTTCCCCGAGCATGCGCTCGACGACGATCGCGATCCGTTCGGCGGCAGTGTTCGACATGGCATGCCCCCTCAAGCTCAGGTCACTGCCTACGGTAGCGCCGTCGAGCGCCTTCTGGTGATCACCGGCACTTTTCACACGCGTAGTGTGAGAAGTGCCGGTGATCAGCGGGTCGGTGGCGGGGCGGGCGCTGCCGCCTCGCGGAACTCCCTGCGCGGCACGTGGATGTGACCCATCGAGACCGCCTCGCGGCGGAAGAACAACCCGAGCGTCCAATCCAAGACGATGCGCAGCTTGCGGTTGAACGTCGGCATCCGGCTCACGTGGTACGTGCGGTGCATGAACCAGGCCGCGAAGCCTTTGACCTTGATCCCGTACACCTGCGCCACACCCTTGTGCAGGCCGAGCCCGGCGACGCTTCCCGCGTGCTTGTGCGCGTAGTTCGTCGGCTTGCGGCCACCGAGCACCGCGGCGATGTTGTCGGCGAGCCGCTTGGCCTGCCGGACGGCGTGCTGCGCGCTCGGGCTTGTGGTTGCTCCCGGCACGTCCGACGTCAGGTCCGGGACGGCGGCGCAATCACCCGCGCCCCAGGCGCCGTCCACACCCTCGACGCGCAGATCGGGCTTGCAGCGCAGCCTGCCCTTGTCGTCAAGCGGCAGGTCTGTCTGGGCGAGCACGGGATTGGCTTTGACGCCCGCCGTCCAGACAAGCGTGTCCGCGTCGAACTCGGTGCCGTCGTCGAGCACGATGTGCCCGTCGATGCACGATTCCAGGCGGGTATTGAGGCGGACGTCGATGCCGTGCCGCTCGAGCTCGTCGACGGTGTACCGACCCATCTCCGGGCCGACCTCCGGAAGGATCCGGTCCGCCGCCTCGACCAGGATCCAGCGCATGTGCTCGCGTTTGAGATACGGGTAGTAGCGCAGCGCGTCGACCGCCATGTCCTGCAACTCGGCCAGCGCCTCGACCCCGGCGTATCCGCCGCCGACGAAGACGAAGCTCAACGCGCGGCGGCGCACCTGTTCGTCCGCCGTCGAGGCGGCCACGTCGAGCCGGTCGAGCACGTGATTGCGCATCGCGATGGCCTCTTCGACCTGCTTGAAGCCGATACCGAAGTCGGCCAGGCCGGGGATCGGAAGCGTCCGTGCGACCGAACCCAGCGCGATCACGACCTGGTCGTAGCGGAGGTCGTACGGCTCACCGACCCTGGGGACGATCGTCGCCGTCCGCTCGCCATGCCGGATGCCGGTCACCCGGCCGGTGATCACCTGGCAGTGTTTGAGGACGCGGCGCAGCGGTACAACGACGTGCCGCGGCTCCAGCGATCCGGCCGCCGCCTCGGGCAGGAACGGCTGGTACGTCATGTACGACCGGGGGTCCACCACGGTGATGCGGACGTTCTCCCGGCGCAACTGCTTCTGCAGGCCGAGAGCCGTATACATCCCGACGTAGCCGCCGCCGACGATCAAGATTCTTGGGACTGTCTCCTCACCCATGTCCGCCAGCTTAATCCGCTTGTGAACAGATTCACAAACTCTTTTGCGTCGCTTCGCCCACTTGACGTGATCGAACTACATCAGGCGTCCCGCGCCCGCCGGAAGACGTCGTCGGTCATCTCTTCGGTGAGCTTGCCGGTGAAGGTGTTCTGCTGGCTCGGGTGGTAGCAGCCGAGCACCGTGACGTGCCCCAACTCCGCCTCGGCGCCGTGCCCGAACTTCGGACGGGGACGCGGGACGACCAGACCATTGCGGCCCAGCGTGCCGAGTGCCGCCGTCCACGCGAATGATCCGAGCGCGACTACCGCGCGCACCGACCCAAGCACCAAGCGGACCTCGCGGTCGAGCCACTTCGAGCAGGTGTCGCGCTCCTCCGGCGTCGGTTTGTTCTCCGGCGGTGCGCAGCGAACGGGGGCGATCATCCGCACGCCGTCGAGCCGAAGTCCGTCCCCGGCGTGGGTCGCAGTCGGCTGATTGGCCAGGCCGACCCGGTGCAGCGACGCGAACAACCAGTCGCCGCTGCGGTCGCCGGTGAAGATACGCCCGGTCCGGTTCCCGCCGTTGGCCGCCGGCGCAAGGCCGATGATGAGAATGTGCGGACGATCGTCCCCCCACCCGGGGACCGGACGGCCCCAATACGGCTGGCCGGCGAACGACGCACGTTTGCCGACAGCGACCTGCTCGCGCCACTCGACCAGCCGGGGGCAGGCGCGGCACACCGTCGAGCGTGCGCTCAACTCGGCCAGCGACTCCGTATCGGCGAGCCGCACCACGTCGTCCCTGCTGTGCGCGACGGGCGTGTCGGAGGTGGCCGGATCGTCCGGCCACCCGGTGTGCGGTGGCACCGGGCTGGGGAACTTCGCACCGGTGACCGGATGCGGCAGCGACATGCCGCTCATTGTGCCGACCTCGATCGGTGCCGCACATCCCCATCGGCATGGTCCGCTCCGGACCTGCTCGGCTCCGGCAGCGCTTCGCGGAGGCGGGCGAGCGCAGCCGACATGGCCGCACCGTGGATCCCCAGGTCCTCATCGAGCATGGTCTGCAGCAAGAGGCCGTGGAACATCGCCAGGACGAGCGCGCCCGCGTGCGCGCCGGCAGGATCGTCACCGAGTCCGATGACCGCGGCGACGTCGTATCGAGTCCGCCGGAAGCCTTCGGCGAGCAGTTGGCTGACCTCCCCGTCATGCTGCGCCTTGGCCAGCGCGCTGACGAAGTTCCGCGCCAGCCCACGGCGACGGTCTCCCGTCGACTCGATGATGGCGGCGGCGTGCAAGAGCCTGGCTTCGGGTGAGCCCGCCGGCAGGTTCGCCAGGCGCTCGGCAATGTCCGCCAACCACCGGTCGAGTCCTTCGACCACCGCGGCCGTCACCAGGTTGTCCTTCGAACCGAAGTGATAGGTGATCGATCCGAGGTTCGCGCCCGACTCGGCGGCGATCGCACGGGCTGTCACCTGTTCGGGCGGCAGCCGTTCGAGACACCGCAGAGTGCCTTCGACCAGACTCATTCTGTTGCTTCGCTGTGGGCTCATGTCGAGTCGCCCCCTTGGCAGAAATTGTACAAGCGTATAGATTCATGTCATGACCACAGTAGCGGTGTCCGCTCTACTCGCCGTTCTCGTCGCGGCCGCGGCAATCAGCAAACTCTCGCATCAGCCCCGGGTAGTGGAAAGCTACCGCCGCGCGGGCATTCCGGAGACCTGGCTCAATCCGCTCGCCGCGATTCTGCTGGCCGGCGCGGCCGGCCTCGTCCTCGGCCTGTGGTGGCCGCCGATCGGAGCCGCGGCCGCCGCCGGACTCACCGGATACTTCGCCGGTGCCGTCATCGCGCATGTCCGGGCCGGCGACACCGGCCGGCTACTCACACCGATCGGCTTCGGCGCGCTCGCCGCCGCGACCCTCGTTCTCCAGTTGTCCACAGGGTGAGAATCACGTGACCAGCGAGCGGGCGATTCCGTCCAGAATGTCGTGCTCGCTGATCACCACCTCGGCTGCACCGGTCCGTTCGACGATGCAACGCAAGATCAGCGAGCCCGCACCGATCACGTCGAGCCGTCCAGGATGGATCACCGTGATCCCCGCCCGTTCTTGGTGCGTGGACGTCAGCAGCCGCTCACTGATCTCGGCGGCTGCTCGCGGCGGAACACGACAGTGGTGGACGACGTCCGGATCGTACGTTTCGAGACCGGCGTGGATTGCCCCGATGGTCGTCGCGGTTCCGGCGACCGCCACCACGGAGCCGGCCAAGGTGAGCTCGACGGTCGCAGCCACCGTGTCGAGGGCCGCGTCGATGTCGCTGGCCGCGCGGGCGATCTGCGCCGCGGTCGGCGGATCGTCCGCGAAGTGCCGTTCGGTCAGCCGAACGCTGCCGATGTCGACGCTGCGGGCTGCGGTCACGTCGCCGTCACCGAGCACGAACTCCGTGGATCCGCCACCGATGTCCACGACCAGATACGGGGGACGGACGTCCGCGGGCAGGCCGCCCGTCGCACCGATGTACGACAAGGAGGCCTCCTCGTCACCCGTGATCACCTCCGGTTCGACACCGAGCAACCCCTGGACGCCGTCGATTAGCTCGGAGCGGTTCGCGGCATCGCGAGTCGCGCTAGTGGCCACCATTCGCACCCGGGACACACCGAGCTCAGTGATGCGCTCGGCGTAATCCCGCGTTACCGCGAGCGTGCGTCGCAGCGCGGCGGGGTCGAAGCGTCCCGTCCGGTCGACACCCTGGCCGAGCCGCACGATCTCCTGCCGACGGTCCACGTCGGTCGCCGTGCGCGCATCGGGGTCGACGTCGGCGATGAGCAGCCGGATCGTATTCGTGCCGCAGTCGATGGCTGCGACGCGGCGCGCTGTCACACCTCACCCACGCACGGGCCGGACGCCCACCACTCCGGAAGAGCGTCCAGCGCATCGTCGCCGATCGGGTTGACACCCCGGCCCGCCGCCAGCGAATGCGCCACGGCGACGTGCAGGCACTTCACCCGGTCGGGCATGCCGCCGGCGGACACCCCGGCGATCTCCGGCACATCGCCAAGCGCCGCGCGGCGCCGCAGGTAGTCCTCGTGCGCGGCGGCATAGCCGGCCGCGAGCTCGGCGTCCTCGGCGAGTCGATCGGTCAGCTCGCGCATCATCCCGGACGCTTCGAGGGTGGAGACCGCACTCGTCGCGCGCGGGCACGTCAGGTAGTAGGTGGTCGGGAACGGCGTTCCATCCGGGAGCCGTGGCTCGGTCTCCACGACGTCGGGCAACCCGCACGGGCAGCGGTGCGCGATCGACGCGACGCCGCGCGCCGGACGACCGAGCTGCTTCGAGATCACCGCGATGTCCTCGTCGGTCGGCGTCTCCCCACTCATCGGACCGCACCTCCCCCATGATCACCGGCACTCTTCACATAGATGGTGTGAAAGATGCCGATGATCACGGGGACTCGCTCGGGTCGTCGGCCGCGCGGACGGACGTCCACAACCGGTCGTACCACGTGGCGTCCGGAGCGACCGGCAGTCCGTCCGGTCCCATCTCCGGCTCCGGCTCGGGCTCGGCGGCCACGATAAAGCCGACCTCGCCCGGCATGACATAGGCAAGCCGTTCGCGGGCCTGGGCGCGCACATATTCTGGGTCGTCCCACAACCGGAGCTCGGCCTCGAGATCCTCTACGTTCTCCTCGAGCCGTTCGGTCTCCTCGCGCAAGGCCTCCCGCTCCTGGTGCTGGTCGTACCAGGCGCGCAGCGGGTAGGCGTAGGACACGGCCAGCATTCCGAGCACAAGCGCCAGGATCGCGGCCCGCCCGGTCAGCGACGCACGAAGCGGCTGGCGGACGGTAGGGCCCGGAGTGCTCGATGGGCGCTTGGCCGTCCGGTTCGATGTTGAACGGGCGTTCGCCCTGCCGGGCCGCGCCGCCGGTGGACGCGGCCGACCACGCCCCGCACCTGGGCGCGGACCCGGGCCGGGCCGGCGGGCAGCCATACCCTAGTCGCCCCCGTTGCCGAACCGTGGGAACGCGGACGCACCGGCATAGCGGGCGCCCTCGTCGAGCTCCTCCTCGATGCGCAGGAGCTGGTTGTACTTCGCAACCCGCTCGGACCTGGCCGGCGCACCGGTCTTGATCTGACCGCAGTTCACCGCGACCGCGAGGTCGGCGATGATCGTGTCCTCGGTCTCACCGGACCGGTGGCTTATCATCGCGCGGTAATCCGAGCGGTGCGCCATCGCCACGGCGTCGAGCGTCTCGGTGAGGGTGCCGATCTGGTTGACCTTGACCAGTAGCGCGTTGGCCGCGCCCTCGTTGATGCCCCGCTCGAGGCGCTCCGGGTTGGTGACGAACAGGTCGTCGCCCACGATCTGTACCTTGCCGCCGATCGTCTCGGTCATAGCCGTCCAGCCGGCCCAGTCGTTCTCGTCGAGCGGATCCTCGATCGACACGAGCGGGTACGCCGCCACGAGTTGCTCGTAGTACTCGGCCATCTGCTCGGCCGTCCGCGTGGAGCCCTCGAATGTGTAGGAGCCGTCGGAGTGGAACTCGGTGGCGGCGACGTCGAGCGCGAGTGCGATCTCGCTGCCCAACGTGAACCCGGCATTGCCGACGGCATGGGCGATGAGGTCGAGCGCCTCGCGGTTGTTCGGCAGATCCGGCGCGAAGCCGCCCTCGTCGCCGAGGCCGGTCGCCAGTCCGCGTTCCTTGAGCACCGACTTGAGTGCGTGGTAGACCTCAGCGCCCCAGCGCAGCGCTTCCCGATAGGTTGCCGCGCCGATCGGCGCGATCATGAACTCCTGGATGTCGACGTTGCTGTCCGCGTGCGAGCCGCCGTTGAGGATGTTCATCATCGGCACCGGCAGCAGATGCGCGTTCGGCCCCCCCACGTAGCGGAACAGCGGCAACTCGGCCGACTTGGCCGCGGCCTTGGCCACCGCGAGGGACACACCGAGGATCGCGTTGGCGCCGAGCGTCCCCTTGTTGGGGGTGCTGTCGAGGTCGATCATCGCCTGGTCGATCAGCCGCTGGTCGCTGGCGTCGAAGCCGAGCAGTTCCGGGCCGATGTCGTCGAGCACTCCGGTCACCGCCTTGAGCACGCCCTTGCCGCCGTACCGTGCGGAGTCGCCGTCCCGCAGCTCGACCGCCTCGTACGCACCGGTTGACGCGCCGCTCGGGACAGCCGCCCGGCTCATCGTTCCGTCGTCGAGCGCTACCTCCACCTCGACCGTGGGATTGCCTCTCGAGTCGAGAATCTCCCGAGCGCCGACTGCTTCGATCGTTGCCACATTTCTCCTTGTTCGCACATCAAGCGGGACGGCGCGAGCGGCGGTGCTCGATATGCGCCGATTACCCGCAAAGCCTATCGCTGCAACGCCGCCCAATCCGGGACCACCCGGCGACACGCCCTGCAGAATGATCACGTTAAGCTGCGACTCCCCAGCCAAACGGCTTCTACAGTCTTGCCAAAGCAGGGACAGTCCGCGCAACGGCCCGTCATAGCACGTCGATCGTGGCCGCGATGTCGTCGAACAGGTCCAACTCGCTCTCGTCCGCACCGGTGAACGTCGCCCAGCACACGTCATCGTCGGCCAGGAACATGTACTCCACGCCGACGCCCGCGACCTCGGCCATATTGAGCGGATAGGAGCCTCGTGCCGCAGGGTAGCCGTCCACCGTCGTGCTCTCGACTTCGATGTCCTCGGCGAACCGACCGAACTGGTCCCATATCGCCAGCTCGACCATCTCCTCGAGGTCGCTCTCCTGCAAAGGTGTGGGCGTCACTCCTGGCTGCCTGCCGATCCTTCCGTCGTTCGGCGCACAGCGCGCATTCATGTTCGCGGCGAAGCGTTCGGTCATCGTGCTCAAGTCGACGGCCATGACCGCTCCGTCCGAACTCGGGAACATCCCTGTCCACGCCTCGATGAAGGCAGCCTGGCCGTCCGTGAGATCGAGATTCCCAACAGCCGCCTCGGAGACCGTGCCTGCATCCATCGGAAGTTCGACCCACTCTTCGGGGATCTCCAGCGTGAGCCCCGTCTCCGCCCCACCGATCGTCGTCGACCCATCGTTGGTCTCCGGTTCGTCGCCGGCGGTTGCCTTGTCACTCGGCTCGGGCTCAGCTTCGCCTTCACCGCCCGGAGTGGCTACCTCGGTGGGGGTTGGCGCTGGGCCGGCCGTTGGCTGCCCGTCGGCAGCATCGGCCCCATCGTCGACGCTCGAACAGGCGGAAAGAACGGTTGCCAGGACAAGTCCGGTACAGGCAAAGATATTTCGCAGAGTGTGACGCACAGGTGGTGATGCTACCAAAATGGGCATGTGTCGACCGTCTCGCACTCGGTCCGTTTCCGGCCGCCGCTTAGGCTTGTGGGCATGCCCGAGTTCGCGTACTCCGACCTGCTGCCGATCGCCGCCGACGAGACGTCCTATCGCAAGTTGTCCGACGACGGTGTAGCCGTCACCGAAGCCTCCGGACGGCGCTTCCTCGAGGTCGCACCGGAAGCGCTTCAGCTGCTGACCGACACCGCGATGCATGACATCGCCCACTTCCTGCGTCCGGCGCACCTGTCCCAGCTGCGCTCGATCATCGACGACGCAGAGGCGTCCCCCAACGACCGGTTCGTCGCGCTCGACCTGCTCAAGAACGCAAACATCGCCGCCGCGGGCGTGCTGCCGATGTGTCAGGACACCGGGACGGCGATCGTCATGGGCAAGCGGGGACGGCACGTCCTGACCGACGGGCGGGACGCGGAGCACATCTCGCGCGGCGTGTATGACGCGTACACCCGGCTGAACCTGCGGTATTCACAGCTGGCTCCGCTGACGATGTGGGAGGAGCGCAACACCGGCTCGAACCTCCCCGCGCAGGTCGAGATCTACGCCGAGGACCCGGACGGCCACCCGGACGCGTACAAGTTCCTGTTCATGGCCAAAGGCGGCGGGTCGGCGAACAAGTCGTTCCTGTATCAGGAGACCAAGGCCGTCCTGAATCCAGAACGCATGATGACGTTCCTGGACGAGAAACTGCGCTCGCTCGGCACCGCCGCATGCCCGCCGTACCATCTGGCGATCGTGGTCGGGGGCACGTCTGCGGAGTACGCGCTCAAGACGGCGAAGCTGGCCTCGGCGAAGTATCTGGACGGGTTACCGACGAGCGGCTCGGAGGTCGGCCACGGCTTCCGGGACGTCGAGATGGAGAAGCGGGTGCTGGAGCTGACCCGCGAGTTCGGCATCGGCGCGCAGTTCGGCGGCAAGTACTTCTGCCACGACGTGCGCGTCGTGCGGCTGCCCCGTCATGGCGCGTCCTGCCCGGTAGCGATCGCGGTGTCGTGCTCGGCGGACCGGCAGGCGCTGGGCAAGATCACACCCAAGGGTGTCTTCCTGGAGTCGCTGGAGACCGACCCGGCGCGCTTCCTTCCGGACACGACCGACGAGGACCTCGGTTCGGACGATGCCGTCCGGGTCGATCTGAACCGGCCGATGGACGAGATCCGCGCGCTGCTTTCCACCCTGCCGGTCAAGACGCGGCTGTCGCTGACCGGCCCGCTCGTCGTGGCCCGCGACATCGCCCACGCGAAGATCAAAGAACGGCTGGACGCCGGCGAACCGATGCCGCACTACCTGCGCGAGCACGCCGTCTACTACGCCGGCCCGGCCAAGACACCGGCCGGCTACGCGTCCGGGTCGTTCGGCCCGACGACGGCCGGCCGCATGGACACATATGTCGACCAGTTCCAGGCCGCGGGTGGCTCGATGGTGATGCTGGCCAAAGGCAACCGCTCCGCCCAGGTCACCCGCGCCTGCGAGCAGTACGGCGGGTTCTATCTCGGTTCGATCGGCGGACCGGCCGCACGACTGGCGCTGGATTGCATCAAACACGTCGAGGTGCTCGAGTATCCCGAGCTCGGTATGGAGGCGGTCTGGAAGATCGAGGTCGAGGACTTCCCCGCCTTCGTCGTGGTCGATGACAAAGGCAACGACTTCTTCACCGACACCCGGAAGCCGGTGCCGCTCACAGTCCGCCCGCGGAGCTGACCTATGAGCACCCGCGACGTCCCCGCCCAGATCGGCGACCTGCCACCGATCGGCCGCCCGGCGAACAGCGCACTGCTGCAAACCGGCATCACCACCCTCACCTTCGCCGACTGACCCCGCAGTCAGCCGGTGTGCTGCGCTCGGCCAGGGAACCGTGCCTGGGTGGTCAGCCGGTACTGCGCTCGGCCGTGGAC
>DASUTB010000027.1:0-11179 GCA_036374835.1 Jiangellaceae bacterium
CGATGGCGGGTCCACGAGGTCGGGCGGGGCGCCTGGTATGTAGTGCAGACCCGTCGTCGACAGCGAGATCGTCGAGCGCAGCAACTCCTGCGTGTAGGGGTGCTGCGGCCGGGCGAACACGTCGTCCACCGGCCCCTGCTCGACGATCCGGCCCGCATACATGACCGCGACCTTGTCGCAGGCTTCGGCGACGATGCCCAAGTTGTGCGTGATGAACAGCAGCGACGTGTCGAAGGAGCGTCGCAGATCGGCCAGGATCGAGATGATCTGCGCCTCGACCAGGACGTCGAGCGCCGTCGTCGGTTCGTCGGCGACGACGAACGCCGGGCGCAGCACCAGCGCGAGCGCGATCATGATGCGCTGGCGCATCCCGCCGGAGAACTCGTGCGGGTACGCCCGGTACCGGGTCGGTGGGATACCCATGCCCCGCAGCGCCTCGATGGCCCGGTGTTGCACGTCCTCAGCCGAGAGGTCGGGCTCGTGGGTACGCAGCGTCTCCTCGAAATGCTGGTTGATCCGCAGCAGCGGATTCAGCCGGGTCAACGGCTCCTGGAAGATCAAACCTAGCTCCGGACCCCGCAACGCCTGCAGCTCACGGGGTGTGACGGTGACGAGGTTCCTGCCCTTGAACAGCACCTCGCCGTCGACCTTGGCGCCACGCGGGAGCAGGCCGAGCAGGCCGCGGCCGAGCGTCGTCTTGCCGCACCCGGACTCGCCGACGAGTCCGAGCGTCTCTCCTGGCAGCACGTCGAAGCTGACGCCGTCGACCGCGCGGACCGGCCCGGCGCCGGTTCCGTACCAGACGCGTACGTCGGTGGCCGAGATCACTGGTTCGGTCACCGGGCATCACCTTCGACCCTGGACGTGCGTTCCAGCGGCGGCATGATCACCGGCAGTAGGCGGCGCACCCGCAGTGCCGGGTTCATCGTCTCGTTGAGGCCCTCGCCGACGAGCGTCAGCCCGAGCACCAGCAGCACGATCGCAATACCTGGGAACATGCCCGTCCACCAGATGCCGGCACCGGCGTCCGAGACCGCGCGCTGTAGGTCGTACCCCCACTCGGCGGCTTCGGTCGGCTGGATTCCGTAGCCGAGGAAGCCGAGCGCGGCGAGGGTGAGGATGGCGTCGGCGGCGTTCAGCGTCGCGATGACCGGCACGCTGTGCACGACGTTCGCCAGAAGGTACTTGCCCATGATCGTGACAGGCCCGGCGCCCATCGCACGGGCGGCCTCGACGTAGGTCGCCTCCTTCGCGCTGACCGTGGCCGCTCGAACCACGCGGAAGTACTGCGGGATGTAGACGGCGGTGATCGCCAGCGCCGCGGTCGCGATTCCGCCGCCGACGAACTCGGACAGCAGGAATGCGACGACGATGGCCAGCAACAGCGCCGGAAGCGCGTACAGGGCATCCATCACAAGGACCAAGCCGCGGTCGAGCCAGCGGCCGACGAATCCGGACAGCAGCCCGAGCACAACGCCGATGAACAGTGAGAACAGCAGCGCCAGCAGGACGACCGTCACAGCAGTACGCGCGCCCCACACCACCCGGCTCAGCACGTCGAGCTCCTGCACCGTCGTGCCGAACGGGTGGCCCGGTCCCGGTGGCACGTGCTGCCCGAACCGGCCCGCATCGGTCGCGACCTGGTTGAAGCCATATGGCGCGATCCACGGCGCGAAGATCGCGAGCAGGACCATGACGGTGACGAGTACCGTGCCCGTGACCAGCATGAACCGAGCCACACCGTGCGACTCGCGATAGGGGCGGGCGATGCCGCGCAGAACCCGCCGGAGCCGGCGACCGCCGCCGGCGCGCTCGACCTCCGGGCCCGCGACAGGAGTCGTAGCTTGTGCCATCAGTACCGCACCCTCGGATCGATGATCGCGTTGATGATGTCGATGAGCAGCGACGCCGTCACCACCGCGAGCGCGAAGATGGTGATGATGCCCTGCACGGCGACGTAGTCGCGACTGGTCAGATATCGCACGAGCTGGCTGCCGATGCCGGGCCAGTTGAACGTCTGCTCGGTGAGGATCGCGCCGCCGAGCAGCAGCGCCACCTGCAACCCGAGCACGGTGACGAAGGGGACCATCGCGTTGCGGAACGCGTGCTGGACGACGACCCGCCGCTCGCGGACGCCGCGGGCGCGGGCGGCCTCGACATAGTCGTCGCGGAGGGTCTGGACGACGTTGACGCGGACTATTCGCATGAAGATGCCGGACAACAGCAGCCCGAGCGTGACCGCGGGCAGTATCAAGTGCTCGATGCCGTTCCAGAAAGCGCTGAGGTCTCCGGCGATCAAGGTGTCCAGCAGGAAGATATGGGTGACCTCGGGCGTCTGTGCATACACGATCGGGTCGGCCTGATTGCTCGTCGGCAGCACGCCCAGCCCATTCACGCCGAACGCCAACTGGAGCAGCAGGCCCACGAAGAACACCGGGGCCGCGTAGGTCAAGATGGCGAACACCCGAAGTGCTGCGTCGGTGTGCGTGTCGCGCCGCCGGCCGGCCCACAACCCGACCGGCACACCGACGAGCAGTCCGACCACGAGCGCGGACAGCGTCAGGGTCAGGGTCGCGCCGCCGTTGCTGACCAGGATGTCGGTGATCTCGCGACTGTCGATGATGGTCTCGCCGAAGTCGAGGCGCAGCACACCGGTGATGTACTCCCAGTACTGGACGATGAGCGGCTGGTCGTAGCCGGCCGCTTCGCGAAGCTCGGCGATCTGCTCCGGCGGTAGCTGGCCGCCGCGCGCGACGCTGATCGGGTCGCCGGGCGCTACCCGCATCAGGATGAACACGATCGTCAGGATCACCAGCACGTTCGGGATGAACAGCAGAAGCCGCGTCACCAGATAGGTGCGCAGCGACCCCGACGTACGTGTGGACACGGACACCAGCCTTTCGCAGTTGCAGCCTGACCGACGAAAGGGACTCCGGGGCGCCTGCCGGCGGCCCGGAGCCCCCTCCTTGCCTAACTCACCAGATTAGGCTCACTCCGCTGGAGCACTCACCATGTAGAAGCGGAAGGTGAACGACGGGTCGAGCGTGTCCTCGACTCCTTCGACGCCTTCGCGGATGTAGGCGAGCTGGTTACGCTGCCACAGCTGGATGATCGGAACCTCCTCGGCGACGATGTCCGAGGCGCGCTCGGCGAGCTCGATGCGCTCCTCCTGGTTCGTGTTGACCACGATCTCGTCGAGGATGCTGTCCATCTCGTCGTTGGCGTAGCCGGCGTTCAGGAAGTTCCGGTCGTCCGATGCGTAGAACCCGACCAGGTAGTTCGACGAGTCCGGGTAGTCCGGGAACCAGCCGAGGTCGAACGCGTCCTTCGTTCCGTCGGAGAACGTCTCGGAGTACGACTCCCACGACTCGCTCTCGAGCGTCACGTCGAACAGGCCGGTGTCCTCGAGCTGGCGCTCGATCTCGGCGTACATGTCGCCGATCTCCTCGCCGTACCGGTCCGGCATCCACCACAGGTCGAACGCGACCGGAGTCTCCACCCCGGCGTCGTTGAGGATCTGCTCGGCCGCGGCCGGGTCCGGCTCGCCATACATCTCCTGGAACGACGGCTTGTGTCCGTCCAGGCCGTCCGGGATCGGCCCGTACAGCGGGGTCACGGTGCCCTGGTAGATGCTCTCGGCAATCGTCTCGCGGTCGATGACCTGGGCGATGGCCTGGCGAACGGCCACGTCGTCCAGCGGCTCCCGGCCGGTCTGCATCACCATGTAGTTGATCTCGGTACCTTCGCCCTCGACCACTTCGACGCCGAGTTCGGCGCCGTTCTCCTCGAGGTCCGCGGTGTCGGTGACGCCGAGGCTCCGGTACGCCACGTGGACGCTGCCTTCCTCGATCGCCTGCTTGAGCGCCGAGGCCTGGTCGTACTTCTGGATGATCACCCCGCCGTTGTTGACCGGGCGGTCGCCGTTGTAGTTCTCGTTCGGTTCGAGCGTCATCTGCTGGCTCGGGTCGAACTCGCCGATCACGTACGGGCCGGAGCCGATGACCTCTTCGTTCGGCTGGAGCGCGTCCATCGGATACGTGTCGCTCGGCACGATCGAGCCCATGTTGTTCGCCGACAAGATCAGCGGCCAGGTGGCGTCCGGCTCGGCCAGATTGAACTGCACGGTCAGCTCGTCGACGGCCTCGACGCTGCCGCCGTTCTCCTCGCTGATCCCGCCCATCAGCGTCCAGCCACCGGATTCGTGCTGGATCGTCAGCTGGCGCTGGAAGGAGTGCACGACGTCCTCGGCAGTCAGGTCACTTCCGTCGGAGAACTGCAGGCCCTCCTTCAACGTGCAGGTATAGGTGACCTCGTCGGTCCAGTCACATGACTCGGCCGCCTCGGGCTCCGGCGTGGTGCCGCCCGGCGGGATGCTCAACAGCTTCTCGTACAGGCTGTCCACGATGTTGTTCGACGGCAGGTCGAACTCACCGGCCGGGTCGATGTTCGTGACCGTGTCGGTCGTTCCGATCACGACGACCTCGCCGGAACCGTCGCCGGCCTCGCCGTCGCCGCCATCGTCATCGTCACCACAGGCGGCCAGTGTGAGTGCGCCGGCTACGGCGATCACACCAACCACTCTGAAGTCTCGTGCGCGCATCAGCGTCACCTCGATGTCATTGGAAATTCTGAAGCCGCCACCATGGCGACCTCACGCTGCTTACCAGACCTTAGTCCTGAAACTTTTGGAATCGAGCGAGAGCCGGTCGCGCTCCTGTAACAATCCGGTCACGCATACGCCGGTTGACCGTCATATGTCGGGCTGGCGCATCCCATGCTTCGCCATTTGCGCTGTGATCTTTCAGGAGACTATGTGCCATATTTACGCCTGTGACCACGTCGAGCCCAGCCGACGTCATCGTCATCGGCGCAGGAGTCGTGGGTGCGGCGTGCGCGTGGCAGTTGGCCCGTCTCGGCCTGGCCGTCACCGTGGTCGATCGCGGCCCGATCGCGGGTGGGACGACCGGAGCCGGCGAGGGCAACCTGCTCGTTTCGGACAAGCTGCCCGGGCCGGAGCTGGAGCTGGCCAAGCTCTCGCTACGGCACTGGCAGCGCATCGGCGAGACGCTGCCGGACATCGAGTACGACCGCAAGGGAGGCGTGGTGGTGGCCGACTCGGAACGCGCACTGGCCGGCCTGACGCGTACGGCCGCCGCGCAGCGAGACGCCGGCGTGCGTGCCGAACCGCTGACCGCGGACGAGCTCGCCGGCCATGAGCCGCACCTCGCGCCGGACCTCACCGGCGGTGTGTATTACCCGGACGACGCGCAGGTGCAGCCGATGCTGGCGGCCGCGCGCCTTATCGCCGCGGCTGCCGAGCTGGGGGCACGGACCCGGCCAGGGCTGGAGGTCACCGGGCTGTTGCGGTCCGGCGACCGGGTGACCGGTGTCCGCACTCGCATCGGCGACCTGCCGTCCGGGGCCGTCGTGAACGCTGCCGGCACCTGGGCGGGCGAAGTCGCCGACATGGCGGCCGTCCCACTGCCGATCGAGCCCAGACGCGGGTTCGTCCTGGTCACCGAGCCGTTGCCGCGCGTGGTGCGGCACAAGGTGTATGCGGCCGATTACGTGGCGGGCGTGGAGACCGACGACGCCACGCTCCAGACTTCGCCGGTCGTCGAGGGCACGGCCGCCGGCCCGGTGCTGATCGGCTCCAGCCGCGAACGCGTCGGCTACGACCGTACGATCTCGGTGCAGGTCCTCCGACGTCTCGCGGCGCACGCGATCCGGCTGTTCCCGGTCTTGGCCGGCGTTGCCGCGATCCGGGCCTATCGCGGCTTCCGCCCCTACTCACCCGACCACCTGCCGGTCATCGGCCCTGACCCGCGCGCACCAGGGCTCCTGCATGCATGCGGGCACGAGGGCGCCGGAATCGGGCTGGCCGCGGGCACCGGCCGGCTCATCGCGCAGAGCGTGACCGACGCCGAGCCCGATCTTGACCTTCGCCCGTTCCGGCCGGACCGGTTCGGATGACCGCCACGTTCGACTTCGACGGCCGCCCGGTCCCGTTCCGGGCCGGTCAGAGCATCGGCGCGGCGCTCATCGCGGCCGGCGTGCTCTCCTGGCGATCCACGAGGGTGCGGGGACGGCCGCGGGGCGTCTTCTGCGGCATCGGCGTCTGTTTCGACTGCCTGATCATCGTGGACGGCCGGCCCAACGTTCGGGCCTGCCTCGAGCCGGCCAAGGAGCGGCTGGACGTACGCCGACAGGACGGGAGCGGCCATGCCGAGATCACCGTCTGATTCGGTCCACGACGTCGCGGTCGTCGGCGGCGGACCGGCCGGCCTCGCGGCCGCATCCGCCGCAGCGGCGGCCGGATGCCGGGTGGTGCTGCTGGACGCCGGCGCGGCGCCCGGCGGCCAGTTCTGGCGGCAGTCCAGCGACGCCGACGCGCACCGTGACGGTCTCCCCCGCGATCGCACCTATGCCCGGCTCTGCACCGCTGTCCGCTCGGTCGTCACGTACCACCCGCGCCGTACGGTGTGGACGATCGTCGTCGCCGCCGGCGGTTTCACGCTGCACACCACCGGCGCCGGCGGCGAAGGCGTATTTCGAGTCGCGGCGGTCGTGCTCGCCACCGGTGCGTTCGACCGGCAACTGCCCTTCCCCGGCTGGGATCTACCCGGGGTCTTCACCGCCGGCGGCGTACAGGCGCTGCTGAAAGAGCACGGCGTCGTCCCGGGCAGACGCATCGTCGTCGCCGGGACCGGGCCTTTCCTGCTGCCGGTGGCGGTGGGTTTGGTCACCGCCGGTGCGCCGCCCGCCGGTGTGTTCGAGGCCAATCGGCCCGGTCGGTGGCCACTCGAGCTGCTGTCACGACCGGGTATGCCCAGCCTGCGCCACATGCACACCGATGGCGACGCACGTGATCTAGCCGGATGCGTGGCGGCGCGTGCGGCCGAGGCGGCGCGGTATGTCGGCACGTTGGCCCGGCACGGTGTACGGGTGCGCGCCAGGCACGCGGTCATTGCCGCCCACGGAACCGATCGTGTGCGGGCGGTGACGGTCGCCCGCCTCGGCGAGCAATGGACGGTCGTGCCGGGTTCGGCACGGACCGTCGAGTGCGACACGGTCGCCGTCGGCTGGGGCTTCACGCCACAGGTCGAGCTGGCGACCGGCCTCGGCGCCGCGACCCGGCTCGATGCCGACGGCTCGCTCGTCGTCACCGTCGACCGCCGCCAGCGAACCTCCGTGCCCGGTGTGTTCACCGCCGGTGAGATCAACGGCGTCGGGGGCGCCGAGCTAGGAGTCGTCGAGGGTGAGATCGCCGGCCGGGCCGCGGCTGCTGAGCTGGGCCGAGCCGTCTCGTGGCCGGACGCGCTGCTGCGCCGGCGGTACGCCCTGCTCACCTTTGCCCGGGCAGTTCACCGCGTCTACCCGGTGCGCAACGGATGGCGGAACTGGCTGCGCCCGGATACCGTCGTCTGCCGGTGCGAGGAAGTCACCGCGGCCGAAGCGGCGGCCGCGGTCGACGAGCTTGGCGCCCGCGATGAAAGGTCGGTGAAGCTGCTGACCCGGACCGGCATGGGGTGGTGCCAGGGCCGGATGTGCGGTTTCGCGGTCGGCCGGCTCGTCGCCGACGGTGCGCCGGGCAACCCGCGCAGCGTCGCCGAACGGCCGCTGGCCACGCCGGTACGCCTCGGTGAGCTGGCCAACGGCCCGGGCCCGGCCGCTGCTGCGCCGGGCTCGGCCGACGACCCAGCCGAACCCGGGCAGAAGGAGGCCGGATGACGAGTGCGCAGACCCAGCCGTGGCATGGAGTCCTGGTGGCTACCGCGTTGCCCTTCCGGGAGGACCTGTCGATCGATCTCGACCGGTATGCCGAGCACGTGCGATGGCTGGCCGACAACGGGTGTGCCGGCGTGTGTCCCAACGGCTCGCTCGGCGAGTACCAAGTGCTGACCGAGGACGAGCGCGCGGCGGTCGTCCGCACGGCCGCCGAGGCGGCGCCGGAGGGATTCGCGGTCATGCCCGGCGTAGGTGCATACGGTGCCGGCGAGGCCCGGAGGTGGGCCGAGCAGGCCGCCGAAGCCGGCGCCCAGGCGGTTATGGCGCTGCCCCCGAACGCCTACCGCGGCGACGATCGCTCGGTACTCCAGCACTTCCGGGAGATCGCGAAGGCCGGCCTGCCGATCTCGGCGTACAACAACCCGATCGACACCAAGATCGACCTGCGGCCGGACCTGCTCGCCGAACTGCACCGGGAAGGTCTCATCGTCGCGGTCAAGGAGTTCACCGGCGACCCGCGGCGCTGCTACGAGATCGCCGAGCTGGCGCCCGACCTGGACATTCTTATCGGCACGGACGACAGCGTGCTCGAGGTCGGGCTCGCCGGCGCAAAGGGATGGATCGCCGGATTTCCGAACGCATTGCCGTCGAGCTGCGTTCAGTTGTATATGGCCACCCTGGCGCAGGATCTGGACACCGCGCTCCCCTTGTACCGTGCTCTGCATCCACTGCTGCGGTGGGATTTCAAGCCGGAGTTCGTGCAGGCGATCAAGCTCGCGATGGATCTGACCGGCAGGTACGGCGGGCCGTGCCGACCGCCTCGCCAGCCGCTCCTGCCCGACCAGTCCGCGACCGTTCGCCGGGAGACCGAGCGGGCGATAGCGGCCGGGTACCGCTGAGCGGACGAGAGGAGCATGCCATGCGTTCGGTCCGCGTCTTCCACGCTGTGGACTCGCACACCGAGGGCATGCCCACCCGGGTCATCACCGGCGGGGTCGCGGCTCTTCCCGGTGCGAGCATGTTCGAACGCCGGCAGTGGTTCGTCGACAACGCCGACGACATCCGGCGGCTGCTGATGAACGAGCCGCGCGGCCACTCCGCCATGAGCGGGGCCATTCTGCAGCCGCCGACCCGGCCCGACGCGGACTACGGTGTGCTGTTCATCGAGGTGTCCGGATGCCTGCCGATGTGCGGGCACGGCACGATCGGCGTCGCCACCGTCCTGGTCGAGACCGGGATGGTCCCGGTGACCGAGCCGGTGACGACGATCCGGCTCGACACCCCGGCCGGTCTCGTCGTGGCCGACGTCGCCGTCGAGCAGGGCGCGGCCGCGTCGGTCACGATCCGGAACGTCCCGTCCTTCGCATACGAACTCGACGCCACCGTCGACGTTCCCGACGTCGGCGAGGTGCGGTACGACCTTGCCTACGGGGGCAACTTCTACGCGATCGTCGAGCTCGAGCGGTTCGGCATTCCGTTCGACCGGGCGTACAGCGGACGGATCCTGGACACCGGCCTCGCGATCATGGCAGCGATCAACGAGCAGCGCCGTCCCGTCCATCCCGAGAACGCGGAGATTGACGTGTGTCATCACGTCCAGTTCGTCGCAGCCGGATCGGACGCCAAGCACTCCCGGCACGCGATGGCGATCTATCCCGGCTGGTTCGACCGGTCGCCCTGCGGAACCGGGACGTCGGCTCGGATGGCCCAGCTGTATGCCCGCGGCGAGCTAGGCTTGCACACCGACTTCGTCAACGAGTCCTTCATTGGCACCAGGTTCACCGGACGACTGGTAGGCGAGTCCACAGTTGGGGGGCGGCCGGCCGTCGTGCCGACGATCACCGGACGAGCGTGGGTGACCGCGATGGCACAGTACCTCCTCGATCCAACGGACCCGTTCCCAGCCGGTTTCGAGCTGTGAGGAGTCATCCAATGAGCCAGCAGACGCACGTCAGCCTCCCGTCCTTCGTGCAGCGGACCAGCCTTCGGGAACAGGTGGCCGAGGCGCTGCGCGCCGCGGTGATCTCGGGCAAGATGCAGCCGGGCGAGATCTACTCGGCGCCCTTCCTCGCCGCCGAGTTCGGCGTGTCGGCCACGCCGGTGCGGGAGGCGATGCTGGATCTGGTCAAGCAGGGCATGGTGGAGGTCGTCCGGAACAAGGGCTTCCAGGTCAAGGACGTCTCCGAACGGGAGCTCGACGAGCTCACCGAGATCAGGCTGCTGCTCGAACCGCCGTCGGCCATCACGGCCGCGCGGGTCGCCACCGCCGACGACGTCGAACGGCTACGGCCGCTCGCCCAAGCCACTGTGGACGCGGCCGCCAGTGGTGACGTGCTCAGCCACATCGAAGCAGATCGCGCGTTCCATGAGGAACTGCTCCGGCTGGCCGGCAACCGGCTCCTCGTCGGCATCGTGTCGGATCTGCGGGCCCGGACCCGCCTGTACGGCCTGGCCGAGCTTGCCCGCCGCGGCAAGCTGACCTCCACGGCGTCCGAGCACCTCGCGATGTGCGACCACCTGGCTGCCGGTGACGCGTCGGCCCTCGAGGCGCTGATCCGTCAGCACATCGGCCACGTCCGGCACGAGTGGGCCGGCCGCGACGACTGATCACGTTCGGCATGAGTCACGTAGCTTCACGAGGCGCGCGTGCCTGGTGAAGCTACGTGACTCATGCCGAACGTGATCGAACGACCTTGGGAGTATTGACCGGCCGTCGGCGTGATCGTAGTCTGCAAGAACTATGTGACATGGCATTGGTTCCTACCAACGACGTGGTGGGCCCATCGCTCCATATCGGGCGGGAGGCGTCGTGGAACTTTCGCTGCAGCAGATCATCGACGACCTTGCCGAGCGGCTCGGTCGGCCGACGGTGCTCGAAGACCACGCATTGCGCCTGATCGCGTACAGCGCGCATGAGCAGGCGATCGATGACGTGCGGGAATCCTCGATCCTCCAGCGCCACGCGGCCCCGGATGTGGCGACCTGGCTGACCGAGCTCGGCGTCCGCCAGGCCCGCCGGCCGGTCCGGGTACCGGCGAACCGCGACCTGCACATGCTGCCGCGGGTCTGCATCCCGGTCGTCTACGACCAGCACGTGCTAGCCCACCTGTGGTTCATCGACGCCGACGAGACGATGGGCGCGGACCAGATCGAGCTGTGCGGTCCATGGGTGGACCAGATCGCCGTGCTGCTGCACCGCGAGCAGATGGGCGGCGCACTCGCCACCGCGAGGCTCGCCGAAACGCTGGAAACCGTGCTGTCCGCCTCGTCCGGCGCTGCCGAGGCTGCACGCGGACTGCTCGACGCCGGCGACTTCAGCGCGCCCGCCGGCGTCGTGGTCGCCGTCGTACAGGCGCGTTTCGGCGACGATGAAGTGAGCGTGAACATCGAGGGCGCGCTGACCGAGGCGATGGCCACCCACCAGCGATCGGCGCGCCGTCTCCCGGCGCTG
>DASUTB010000028.1:0-6943 GCA_036374835.1 Jiangellaceae bacterium
TTGCGCATGACCCGCTGCGCGATGCCGGGGGCGGCGACGGCGAGCAGCGCCCCGATGACGACGATGTTGAAGAAGACCTGGACCATGTTCACCGCCCGGGCCAGCTGCCCGACGGCATGGATGTCGCCGTAGCCGACGGTGCCGAGCGTCACGAGCGTGAAGTACATCGAATCGGTGCGGGTCTCGAGACCTTCGAACTGGCCGGGCGAGTTGACCTCGAGGAGGTAGTAGAACAGCGCGAAGAACATCACGACGATGTACAGCGTCGAGAGTAGAGCGATGACCTGCCCGCGTTCGCCGCGCGCGCGAAGGTACGTACGCACCTGCTGCCGGAGCAACCAGACGACGCCGATCACGCCGACGATGAACAGGATCACGCGGATGATGTCGGCGACGCGTCCTGCACCTTCTCCCCAGTCCAGCGGAACGCCGTAGTAGATGAGAAGGACGCAGGCCAGCGTCGCGAGGCTGCGAAGCGCGTTGCGCCGTTGCCCACGTTGTGCCATGCCCCTATGTTCGGGGCAACGGGCTCGATACGCGACGCAACTACTGAGCGTCAGGCCAGCAATTTGGCCTTCTGCCTCTGGAACTCCTCGTCGGTGATCGTCCCGGCGTCCCGGAGGTTGGCCAGCTTCGTCAGCTCGTCGCCGACGCTGGGCCCGGATGCCGCGGCGTCGCGCACGTACTCCCGGAACGCCTGCTCACGTTTGCCGTACTCATCGGCCGAGCGCTCAGCCATGCTGCCCCCACGCACGATGAGGTAGATCAACGCGCCGAGAATGGGCAGCACGATGAGGAACAACACCCATAGCGCTTTCGCCCATCCGCTCATGTCGCGGCTGCGGAATATGTCCGCGATGATCGTGATCAGCAGCCAGATCCAGGCGATGAAGAGGAAGAACCAGAGCATCGTCCAGAACAGCCCCAGCAGCGGGTAGTCTTCCACCGTTACCTCCAAGTCCGTGCGGGGCAGCTGTTGTGCCCGATACGGGTGATGGCCAAGACGCTAGTGGAGTCGATCTCGCGCCCGCGGTGTTTTCGGGAATCTGCTGTGCCTTGTGACCAGCGGCGAGCTGTGGAAACGCCGGGCGAGGTTACGGCGGTGGGGGCATGGGATGCATGTCGAGGTGAACGGGACGCGGTTGTGGTTCGACGTCGACGGTCCGGAGCTTGTGCCCGACGGCCCCGTCATGCGCGAACGACCGACGATCGTCCTCGTGCACGGTGGACCCGGCGGCTACGACCACTCCTACTTCAAGCCCGAGTTCGGGCGTTTGACCGCAGACGCGCAGATCGTTTACCTCGACCTGCGGGACCACGGCCGTTCCGGGCGGCATGACCCGGCCGGCTGGAGCTTTGAAACCTGCGCCGACGACGTGCGGGCGTTCTGCGACGCCGTCGGGATCACCGTGCCGGTGGTTCTCGGTCACTCGATGGGCGGGTTCGTCGTCGCGCTGTATGGCGCCCGTCACCCTGGCCACGCGGGAGCGTTGATCCTGCAGTCCACCATGGCTCGGTTCGATCTGGATCGACTGGTCGACGGTTTCCGGCGCGCGGGTGGCGACGAGGTGGGTGAGCTGGCCAGACGCGACTTCGGTGGCGATCCGATCACTGACGCCGAGTGGGCTCGAGTATTCGCCGCATTCGGCCCCCATGTCCCGAGCGACGAAGCCTTGGCCCGCAGAATCGGCAACCCCGTCGTGGGCGAGTACGGCATGGAACTGCTTCGCCGGTTTGACGTCGTCGACCAACTGGCGCGCATCACGTGCCCGACGCTGGTGTGCGTCGGGCAGGCCGATCCGGTGACCCCGGTGACCGCTGCGCGAGAGATCATCGACGCACTGCCGCCGCAAGTCGGCCGGCTCGAAGTGATCGACGGCGCCGGCCACTTTCCATGGCTGGACCACCCTGATCGCTATTGGCCGCTGATCACCGCGTTCGTATCGGCCGTTATACCCCGAGGTGGCTGAGCGCCCGTCCGGAAGGGCCGTCGAGATTGTCAGTACCGTCCCATAGAGTCGCCTCGTGACAGTTGATGCGACCCGTACACGGCTTGACGGCCCGGCTCGCAACTGGCTGCCGATCGCAGCGGTCGGGGTGACCGTGCTCGCCTGGTCGTCGGCGTTCGTGGCGATCCGATGGGTGGGGGAGACGTACGACCCAGGCGCGTTGTCGCTGGGACGGCTGCTGGTCGCAAGCGTCGTGCTCGGCGGCATGGTCCTGATGCGCGGCCGATGGGTACAGCCCACCCGCGGCGAGTGGCTGCTGCTCCTGCTGTGCGGGGTGGCATGGTTCGGCGTCTACAACGTGGCGTTGAACGCCGCCGAGCAGCGCATCGACGCCGGAACCACCGCGATGCTGGTGAACGTCGGGCCGATCCTGATCGCACTGACGGCCGGCCTTGTGTTGCACGAGGGCTTCCCGCGCTGGCTGATGATCGGAGCCGCGGTCGCGTTCAGCGGGGCCGTCATCATCGGCATCGCGACGCGGCAGGCCGAAAGCGGGGATGCCCTGGGCGCCGTGCTGGCATTGGTCGCCGCAGTGACCTACGCGATCGGCGTCGTGTCGCAGAAGCCGGTGCTGCGCAGGCTGCCCGCGTTCCAGACGACATGGCTGGCGTGCACGATCGGGACGATCGCCTGCCTACCGTTCCTGCCGCAGCTGGCGGACCAGGTCGGCTCGGCTTCGGCGGGTGCGACCGCGGGCATCGTCTACCTCGGCGTGGTGCCGACGGCCATCGCGTTCAGTACTTGGGCGTATGCGTTGGCGCGCACGGAAGCCGGACGGCTCGGCGTCACGACCTACCTCGTACCGCCGCTGACCATCGCGATGGGCTGGCTGCTGCTCGGCGAGATCCCGGCGCTGCTGGCCATCGTCGGCGGTGCCATCTGCCTGGTCGGTGTCGGCCTGTCCCGCCGCCGCGGCTAGATCATCGAGCTATACCAGGCTTAGCAGCATCACAACAGGTCTGCAGGCCTGTTGTGATGTCGCTACGCCTGCCGAACGTGATCGAACTACATTGGGGGCGAAGGAGGGTGCGTGTCGGGCGACCGCGGGTCTTGGCGTGGCGGCGAGTTGCTTGAAAGAGCATTCGCGCTGTCGGCGCTCGACGATGCCCTGGCCGCCGTCGCGGCCGGCTCCGGTGGCCGGCTGGTGCTCATCGGTGGCGAGGCCGGTGTGGGGAAGACGACGCTGGTAACCGGCTTCTGCGACGCACGTCGCGGCAGGACGCGAATCGTTGCCGACGCGTGCGACGCGTTGTTCACGCCGCGCGCGCTGGGGCCGTTTCTCGGCATCGCGGATGCGTTCGGCGGGGAGTTGGCCGATCTTGTCGCAAGGGAAGCTGCCCGCCCGCACGATGTTGCTGCCGGCTTGATCAAGGAGCTGCGCGGTGATCGCCCGGTGGTTGTGGTGATCGAGGATGCGCACTGGGCAGATCAGGCCACGTTGGATGTCCTCAGGTTGCTGGGACGCCGGATCGGTTCGGCGAGGGCGCTGGTCATCGTCACGTACCGCGACGACGAGTTGAGCCGCGCGCATCCGCTCCGCATGGTGCTCGGGGAGCTTTCCACCGGCAGTGCCGTCACGCGGCTGCGCCTGGAGCCGCTTTCCGAAACCGGTGTGGCCGCGCTTGCCGGTCCGGAGTCCGCAGATCTCCACCGGCTGACCGGCGGGAACCCGTTCTTCGTCACCGAGGTGCTCGCCGCGGGCGGGACGGACATCCCGCCCACGGTGCGCGACGCGGTGCTTGCCCGCGCGGCCCGAATCTCACCGTCGGCCAGACGGATGCTCGAGACGGTTTCGATCGTTCCCGGGCAGGCGGAGATCACGTTGTTGGAGGCGATCGCGGGCGACGACATGGGTCATCTCGAGGAGTGTGTCGGCTCAGGAATGCTCGTCCCGGCACCGGCCGGCGTCTCGTTCCGGCATGAGCTCGCGCGGATCGCGATCGAGGAGTCGCTTGCACCCGATCGGCGGCTGACGCTGAATCGCGCCGCGCTCCAGGCGATGGAGACGGCAGCAGGTGCGGAGGTAGCCAGGCTGGCCCATCACGCGGAGCAGGCACAGGCTGCCGACGCGGTGCTGCGACATGCGCCGGCGGCAGCCGCACGGGCGTCGTCGCTCGGCGCGCACCGGGAAGCGGCGGCCCAGTTGGCGCGAGCGCTGCGCTTCGCGGATACGGCGCCCGAGGACGTGCGGGTCGGCCTGCTCGAGAAGCAGGCGCAGGAGTGCTACCTCACCGGCGGGTTTGGCGCGGCGATCGAGGCGGAACGGGCGGTGCTCGCACATCATCGCACCGCCGGCCACCGTCTTGCCGAGGGCGAGGCGCTCGGCCGGATCGCCAGGCTGCGGTTCTACGCAGGGGACGTTCCTGCTGCGCGCGAGGATGCGCGACAGGCCGTGGCGCTGCTCGAACGCCTGCCCCCGGGCCGCGAGCTGGCCTGGGCCTACAGCACGGTCGCGATGTTGGACGAGAACCTCGACTCTGTCGTCACCTGGGGGACCAGGGCGGTCGAATTGGCCGAGCAGTACGACGACAAGGCGATCTTGAGCCATGCGTTGACCAACATCGGCTTCAATGAACTGCTCAACGGCGTGCCGGACGGGGAGCAGAAGCTGGAACGCAGCCTTGCCATCGGGCTCGACGCAGGACTCGACGAAGCCACCGTGCGGGCGTTCAGCCTGCTGGTCATGGCGCTGGTGCGGACCCGCCGTTACACGCAGGCCGAGGACGTCCTCGAGCGAGCGCTCGAATACAGCACGGCGCGGGACCTGGCGAGTCACCGGCTGATCCAGCTGGCTCATCGCGCCCAGGTCGAACTCGACCAGGGCCGCTGGGACGAGGCGCTGGCAACCGCCGAGGCGGCGATGGGGGAGCCGACCGAGCCGTACCGCTCGTTCGCGCTTCCGATCATCGCGCTTGTCCATGCCCGCCGCGGTGATGTGGCCGCGGCATGGCCGTTGCTGGACGAGGCGGCACGGCTTGCGCCGGACGACGAGTTGCTGAGGTCCGGGCCGGTTGCGGCGGCCCGCGCCGAGGTCAGCTGGCTGGAAGGACGTGACGCGGCGGCGATCGACGAGACGCACCGTGTGTTCGATCTGGCGTTACGCAACAAGGTGATGTGGGTGGCCGGTGATCTCGCCATCTGGCGGTGGCGTGCGGGCGTACGGGAGCAACTGCCGACGGGTATCGCTCAGCCGTACGCCGCACAGGTGTCCGGGGATTGGCAGCGGGCGGCCCGGCTGTGGAGCGATCTCGGCTGCCCGTACCATGCGGCGCTGGCGCGCGGCGACGCGGATTCCGACGAACCGCTGCGGGAGGCGTTGGACGACCTCCTACGGATGGGTGCCCGGCCGGCGGCGGAGATCGTCACCCGCCGGCTCCGGGAGCGTGGAGCTCGCGAATTGCCCCGCGGACCTCGGCCGGCGACGCGCCAGAACCCGGCCGGGCTCACCGCACGCGAACTCGATGTGCTCAGGCTGCTCAGCGAGGGTTTGCGCAATGCGGAGATCGCCGAGCGGTTGTTCCTGTCCCGCCGGACGGTCGATCATCACGTGTCAGCCGTCCTCCGCAAGCTCGGAGTGCGTACCCGGGGCGAGGCCGCCGCGGAGGCGACCCGGCTCGGCCTCGCCGTCCAAGATGGGTAGGCGTCCGTCCCAACCTAGGTAGCTCTGCCGATTCGGACGGTGCCGTCGCAACCCTACGTTCGATTGAGGACGACGAAGGGTTGTGATCGAGATGCGGGCAATGGACACGGCAGATCAGCGGCCGGCGACTGCACCACGCCCGTCCGGACCGGTGGCTGCGCCGGCCAGGGGAGACACCCGGCTGCTGACCCGTCCGTTCGTGCTGCTCATGGTGTCCGACCTTGCCTATTTCACCGCGATGAGCCTGATGATTCCGCTCGTGCCGCTGTATGCGGCCGGTGAGCTCGGCGCCGGTGCAGCGGGAGTGGGTATCGCCGTCGGTGCGTATGCGGTCGTCGCCCTGGTGCTGCGGCCCGTGGCCGGATGGCAGAGCGATCGGTGGGGACGGCGGCCGCTGCTCGTCGGCGGAGCGTTGCTCGCCGCGGTGGCGGTCGGCGCCCAGGGCTTCGCCGACCAGCTCACCGTGCTGATCGCGATGCGGTTGCTGCTCGGCGTCGCCGACGGGATGTTCTTCGTGGCCACCTTTGCGGCTCTGGCCGACGTTGCACCGCCCGGACGCTCCGGTGAGGCGCTGAGCTTCGGCTCTCTTGCCCTGTACCTAGGCATCGCCGGCGGACCGCTGCTCGGCGAGACGTTGCTCGGGGTCGGCGGTTTCGACCTGGCCTGGGCGGCGGCCGCAGGGCTGATGCTGGCAGCGGCCGCGGCTGCGGTGGGCGTGGGCGAGCCCGGAACCCCGCGTCCGGATGCGCCGTGGCAAGGGTTCGTCCACCGCACCGCGCTCGGGCCCGGCCTGCTGCTGGCGGCCGGCATCGGCGGGATGACGGGCTTCTTCGCGTTCGTCGCGCTGTACTCGCGTGAGCTGGGTCTGGCCGACTCGGGCACCGTCATGCTCGTGTTCGGCGGGATCGTCGTAGGACTACGCGTAGTGTTCGCCAAGTTGCCCGACCGCGTCCCCCCGATGCCGCTCACCGCGGTGTCGCTGACGCTGTGCGCGCTGGGCCTCGTGACGGTCAGCACCGTGGGCAGCGTTGCCGGCCTCTTCGCTGGGACGGCGGTGCTCGCCGTCGGTGTGGCGTTCTTGACTCCCGCAGTGTTCGCCGCCGTATACAGCCGGGTGCCGCCGGCCGAGCGAGGATCGGCGGCAGGCACGACGACACTGTGCGTGGACATCGCCTTCGGCGGAGGTCCGATGGTCTTCGGAGTCGTCGCCGCTGCGGGCGGGATACCTGCCGCCTACGCTGCGGCCGGCCTCGTCGCCGGAATCGCGGCGGCGGCCGCCGCGGTGAGTCGGCGG
>DASUTB010000029.1:0-33906 GCA_036374835.1 Jiangellaceae bacterium
GGTCATGGCCATCGACGCGCGAGACGTCAACCGACCAACTCCGGTCACCGGTCGATCACTGACGCTTCCGGCCGGCGGGCGCGCCGACCTCGGCTTCACCACGCCAACGGACGGGTCTGCCGTTCGGGTGCGGCTCGGTCCCGACGGGCGGGCCGATCTTATCGTCGGACCGGCCGGTTCGCCGGCACCGGAGCGGACCGAACCGTCCGGAGAGGTCGACCTGCTGTCGTACGGCTCACCGGCGGCACTCGGGTTCGACCCGGACGCGATCGACCGGCGCTTCACGTACTCGATCGGTCGGCGGCCCGGGTTCGTCGACGGCGTGCCCGGCATGCACTGGTCGGTCAACGGGCATCTGTACCCGGACTTGCCGATGTACATGGTGGGCGAGGGGGACGTCGTCCGCTTCACGCTGGACAACCACAGCGGCATGCTGCACCCCATGCACCTGCACGGCCACCACGCCGTCGTGCTGAGCCGCAATGGCGTGCCCGCAACCGGCAGCCCGTGGTGGATCGACACGATCGATGTCGACGATGGCGACACCTACGAGATCGCCCTGGTGGCGGACAACCCCGGCATCTGGATGTACCACTGCCACAACCTCGACCATGCCGCCGACGGGTTCGTCCTGCACATGGGGTACATCGGCGTCCACACGCCGTATCTCATCGGTGGGCCGGCCGGCAACCAACCCGACTTCAGGCCACGGTTGTGAACAGCGCAACGAACGCCGACGAGCTCGCCACGTCGTTGCAGGCGCACTACGACGAGGTCATCGACCGTGAGATGGTCCGCCTCGCGCACCGCACCCCGAGCCTCGAACCGGCGGACCTGCGCACCGTGCACAGTGCGCTGCGCGAACTCGTCGAGCGTCTCGTTGTTGCCAGGGTCCGGGAATCGCCGCAGTTCGCGGGTCACGCCGCCGCGCTGTTCGGCGTCGAAGCGCCCAGCCGGCTCGGTGAATCCGTTGACCGCAGCCGTGAACCCGCACGCCGAAGGTGATCATTCTGGCGTGTCTTCCGTGCATTGCTCTGTGATTGTCGCGCTGCGCGGGCTACGATGCCTCGATCAGTGGGGGCTGGGCGAACATGGAGGGGCCAGATGAAGTTCGTTCAATACTTGTTGACGACGATTGGATTGGGCCTTGCCGGGCTCGGAGTCTATTTCATCGTGGCGCCCCCGCCGGGTGAGTCGGGGATCGTCCAGTACATCCCGGCGGCGATGTGCCTGTTCTTCGCCCTTCTGATGTTCGTCGTATGGCTGCCGATGGTACGGGGACTTGATCATGGTGCCGTACTGCGCAACGGCGAGCCCGCCATGGCGACCATCGTGGCGGTCAACGAGACGGGGACGCAGATCAACGAACGGCCGGTCTTCAAGTTCACGCTCGACGTCCCGGCCGCCAACGGCGAGACCCGCCGGGTGACCACCAAGCAGATCGTGTCGCTGACCTCGATCGGTGTGCTTCGTCCCGGGATGGTAGTGCCGGTGCGCGTCGACCCCAAGAAGCCCACGAAGGTCGCGATCGACTCCCAGCGAGCGAATGCGATGCCCGGCTCCGCTGCGATGACCCCGGCGGGCATGGGCACACCCGTCGTCCCGACGGGTGTGGTGCCGCCGGTCGCGGGGGTGGTACAGAGTGCTGACGTGATCCGGTCCGGTGTCAGCGCACAGGCCACCGTACAGATGGTGTCGCTGACCGGCATGACGTTCGGTCAGATGCGGCCGACGGACGCGGACGCGTCGAACCGGGACGACCCTATGGTGATGCTGGCACTGCTCGTCAACGCCACCGACGGCAGGTCGTTCACTGCGCAGGGCATACACCGTGTTCCCGAAGCGAGACTCTCCGGACTCACCCCGGGCCGAACCGTGCCCGTGGCGTACCTGCCGAATGACCCGTCCGGCACGACGTGCGTTGACTGGAACCGCCTCTAGTTCGGCAACGCGTCTTCGGAGCACGACTCCGAGCGGCACAGCCAAACCGACCTGGGTTAACGCGACGATCGTCGGCGTCGCGAACCGGCCGGCCAGGACTGGGCACGTGAAGCCACCCGGCACGCCTCCCGTCGCGATCAGTTCGAGGTCGTGGTGAGCACGGTCGGCCCTAAGGTCGCCGTGAGATAGGCCCGTAAATCGTTCGCGTCGTTTCCCACCCAACCGATGAAGCGGTCCGGGCGGATCAAGACGGCGGCTGTCGGCGGCCGCACTGGAAGATCGCTCGATCTGATCGCCAGGTCGAAATCCTGGGCGGTCTGGACGACGGCCGGTGCCGTCTCATCTCCCGTCAACAGGACCGCGCCCATGGTGCTCGAGTCAACGGAGGCGGTCGGCGCGGGAATCGCCGCAGCGAGACGGCCGGCCTGAACACCGGGCGCTTTCGTCGAAGGCATGGCGATGGCAGCACTCGTGTAGGTCTGCAGGAGCCCTGCAGGCCCCCAAGTGAGTTGCCGTTGCACGGGCGGCAGCCGGTGTGCCGCTCGTAGCGCGGTGTTGCGGAGCGCTCGTTCGACGCGCCGGCGAGCGGTGAACATCCGGGTCATTCGTTCGGACATCCGCAGCGTCTGTTGTGCGACCGGCCGGCGCTCGTGCTGGTAGGTGTCCAGAAGCGCCTCGGGCGCGCCGCGGCGCAGCACCGCCGCCAGCTTCCAGCCGAGATTGATCGCGTCCTGGATGCCGAGGTTCATTCCCTGGCCGCCCACCGGGCTGACCAGGTGCGCAGCGTCGCCGGCCAGGAAGATGTTCCCGACCCGGTACCGGTCGGCGCACCGTGAGTGCGTCTGGTACGTCGCCGACCAACCCACGCCCTCCAGCGCGACGTCGTCGACGGCGCTGCCGAGACGCGCGGCCATCAGGCCGGGCAGCGCGTCCGGCGTCGCGTCCTCACCGTCGGCGAGCGTTCCGTTGAGGCGGAACGACCCGTCCGGCATCGGCATCACACCCAACACACCTCGGGTCGAGACGAATACATGCGTCTGTTCCGGGTCCAGGTCGGTCCGCAGCGTCGCATCTGCCAACAGGAAGCGCTCCGGGTGCGTTCGGCCCTCGAGCCGGCTTCCGGCCATCCGCCGCACGGCGCTGTGTGCGCCATCGCAGCCCACGACGTAACGTGCCTGGATCTGACGTTCGCCGTCGCCCCCGTCCAGCTGGGCCGTCACCGTCGTCGAAGCGGCGTGGAGGGACTCCAGCGTCAGCCCCCACTCGACGTCGCGGCCGGTCGTGATGAGACGGTCACGGAGCACAGCCTCGGTCTCCTGCTGCGGCAGGTTGGCCATGAGCGGGTACGGTCCGGGCAGCCGGTCGAAATGCACTCGCGCGACGCGTCGGCGGCCGTGCCAGAGTGTGCTGGCCTTGGCGCGGGCCGCCTTACTCGCAACGTCGTGACCGGCGCCGTCGAGGAGATCCAACTGCGCAAGCGTCGCGGCGTGGACGGAGGTGGCGCGCGACGACTCGCGAGCACCGTCCGGCGCCGCATCGACGACGCGGACGTCGACACCCGCCCTTCCCAGCAGCGCGGCGACCGTCAGGCCGGCGGGTCCGGCACCGACCACGAGAACATCGATGCGTTCCATGTCAACCCTCCAGGAAAATCATCGCTTGACACGCGTCAAGCTTGGAGATATCTGCATGGTGCGCCTAAACTTGACGCATGTCAAGTGAAGCGGACGGGCAACTCGCAGCACGCGACCGTGGTGGTGCGCGGACACGGGCGCAGATCCTCGACGTCGCGTGGAAGCTCATGACCGAGCACGGCGTCGGTGTCCCGATGCGGGACGTCGCAGACCGCGTGGGGATTTCGCGGCAGGCGCTGTACCTGCACTACCCGTCGCGAGCCGACCTGCTCACCGCGATGACCCGGCAGCACGACGTGCAGTCCGGCATCGCCCAACGGTTCATCGCAGCGGCAGCCGCTCCGTCTGCGGTGGAGGCCCTCGAAGCCGTCATCCGCACCTGGTTCGACTACGTTCCGGACATCCTGCCGGTGGCCAGAGCGCTGCAGGCGGCTGCCGCGACCGATCCGGCAGCGGCCGAAGCCTGGTGGGACCGGATGACCGCGGCGACCCGGCCGATCCGGCGAGTGGTGGAGCGGCTGCACGCCGAAGGTGTGCTGGACCCGTCCTGGGAAACCGAAGCGGCCGTCCAGTTCTTGTGGTCGCTGACCCACGTGCGGGCCTGGGACGACCTGGTCGTCCACTACGGATGGTCGCCCGAAGCGTTCGTCGAACGGCAGACCGAGGCGGCCAAGCGGATCCTGCTGACTGCCAGTTATCGGACGGCGTGACTGCGGCCTTCGTCTTGCCACCCGGACACCGATAGGCAACGCTGGCCACATACGTGTTGCGGCAACGGTGCGAAGCTGTGGGAGGGGACCATGAACAGACGGCTCGCTCGAGGGGTTATGTCAGTCATCACCGTGGCGCTGGTCGCCCAGACTGCGCCGGCCATGGCCGAGGCCGATCGCGGGCGGCCCGAACCGGTGCGTTTCGCGACGTTCAACGCGTCGCTCAACCGGGCCACCGAAGGTGAGCTCGTCGCCGACCTGTCCAATCCCGACGATATGCAGGCCCAAGCCGTCGCCGAGATCATTCAGCGGACCCGTCCCGACGTCGTCCTCATCAACGAGTTCGATTTCGACGCGGCCGGCGCCGCCGTGGAGCTGTTCCAGGACAACTACCTGTCGGTGTCCCAGAACGGCGCTGCGCCGATCGACTACCAGTACACCTTCGTCGCGCCGTCGAACACCGGAATCCCGTCCGGGTTCGACTTGAACAACGACGGCACGATCGGCGGTCCGGACGACGCGTTCGGCTTCGGTTTCTTCCCCGGCCAGTTCGGCATGGCCGTCTTCTCCACGTATCCGATCGTGGAATCCGAGGTGCGCACGTTCCAGAAATTCCTTTGGAAGGACATGCCCGGGGCGCTGCTGCCCGATGACCCTGCGACGCCGGAGCCGGCCGACTGGTACTCGCCGGAGGAGCTCGCCGAGTTCCGGTTGTCCTCGAAGAGCCACTGGGACGTGCCGATAAGGGTGAGCGGTCGGGACGTCCACCTGCTGGTGAGTCACCCGACGCCGCCGGTCTTCGACGGCCCCGAAGACCGTAACGGCACCCGCAACTTCGACGAGATCCGGTTCTGGGCCGACTACGTGACTCCTGGGCGGACATCCGGCTACATCTACGACGACGACGGCCGCCGGGGCGGGCTGCGTCCAGGCGCGGCCTTCGTGATCGCCGGTGACTTGAATGCCGATCCGCTCGACGGAGACAGCATCCCCGGTGCGGCTCAGCAGCTCCTCGAACATCCGCGGGTGAACACCTCGGTGACGCCGGACAGCGAAGGCGCCGTTGAGCAGGCTGAGCTGCAGGGAGGGGCGAACGAGACCCACCTGAGCGATCCCCGCTTCGACACCGCCGACTTCTCGGACACCGCGCCCGGAAACCTGCGCGTTGACTACGTGCTGCCGAGCAAGCGGCTCCGGATAGCCGATGCCGGCGTCTTCTGGCCGCGCAGCGACGATCCGTTGTTCGACCTGGTGGGCACGTTCCCGTTCCCGAGTTCCGACCACCGGCTCGTCTGGGTGGACGTCAACGTCCCGGGCTCCCAGCCGTAGAGCGCGGCGACGATGGCATTCGCGATCTCGGGTCCGGATACCCGCTGGGTTGAAGGGCCGATGCGCGGCGTTTCTTGCGGTCACGTGGCCCGGTATCGTCGGCGCTTCCTACCATTGAACCGAGGGGGTGTGCCGCATGGTGGATCTCGAACGGTCGAGGAGTCATCCGAAGACACCTACGTCGACGCTCGTGGAGCGGATTCGCGCGGGCATCATCGGTGAGGACGAAGTACTGGACGGGCCGTACGGTCCCCGGCGCATCACCTACGCGGACTACACCGCTTCGGGCCGGTCGTTGGACTTCATCGAAGATTTCATCCGCGATCAGGTGCTGCCGCGTTACGCCAACACCCACACCGAGAGCTCCGGCACCGGACTGCAGACCACGAGACTGCGTGAAGACGCCCGCCGGCTCATTCACGACGCAGTCGGCGGTACCGACGACGACGTCGTCATCTTCTGTGGTTCCGGCGCGACAGGTGCGGTCAACAAACTCGTGCGCATCATGGAGCTGCGGGTACCGTTCGGGCTGGTCGAGCGCTGGCGGCTCGACGAGCACATCCCGGCTGACCAGCGTCCGGTCGTGTTCGTCGGCCCGTACGAGCATCACTCCAACGAGCTGCCCTGGCGCGAGTCGATTGCGGATGTCGTCGAGATCGGCGTGGACGGCGACGGCCACATCGACGAAGTCGAGCTGGAGCGGCGGCTCAAGGAATATTCCGACCGGCCGCTGCGCATCGGCAGCTTCTCCGCGGCGTCGAACGTCACCGGAATCCTGAGCGACACCAGCCGGATCGCCGCTTTGCTGCATCGCTACGGTGCCCGATCGTTCTGGGATTTCGCCGCCGCCGGCCCATACATCCCGATCCGGATGGGGGAGACGTCGCCCGGCGCCGGCGACTACAAGGACGCGATCTTCCTGTCGCCGCACAAGTTCGTCGGAGGTCCGCAGACTCCGGGTGTGCTGGTGGTCCGCCGCGACCTGATACAGAACGCCGTCCCCTCCGAACCCGGCGGTGGAACGGTGCTGTTCGTCGACCCGGTGGGCCACCGGTACCTGGACGACCGCGTGGCCCGCGAGGAGGGCGGCACGCCGGCCATCATCGAATCGATCCGCGCCGGGCTGGTGTTCGCGCTGAAAGAGGCGGTGGGGACGGACGTCATCGCGGCTCGCGAGGAGTCGTTCTGGCGCCGGGCGCTGGACCGGTGGTCGGCCAACCCGAACATCGAGATCCTCGGCAACCCGGATGCGGAGCGGCTGTCCATCGTCTCGTTCCGGATCCGTCACGGCGAGCAGTACCTGCACCACAACTTCATCGTCGCGGTGCTCAACGACCTGTTCGGCATCCAGGCCCGCGGCGGCTGTTCGTGTGCCGGACCGTACGGTCACCGGCTGCTGGCCATCGACGACAGCGAGTCGCACGCGTTCCAGCACGAGATCAGCCAAGGCTGCGACGGCATCAAACCCGGCTGGGCACGGATCAACTTCAACTACTTCATCACCGACGCGGTGTGCGACTTCCTCATCGACGCGGTCGATCTGCTCGCGACGGACGGCTACCGGCTGCTGCCGGACTACTCGTTCGACCCGGTGACCGGTTTGTGGCAGCACCGCGACGGCACCGTCGAGCCGCCGCTGCGGCTCACCGATGTGCGGTTCGACGAGGACGGGCTACTGTGCTCGCCGCCGCCGACCGCCCGGGCCGGCGAGGACTCGTTCCCGCAGCTGCTGGACAGCGCCCGCGAGCTGATGGCAGCCCGTCCGGAAACGGTGGACGACGGCCCGACCGGCCTGTCGGCAGAGTTCGAAGCGTTGCGCTGGTTCCCGCTGCCTGCGGAGTGCCTGGCCACCACGCAATCGTGATCAGAACGCCAGGCAGACGATTTCGATTCGCTCCATCGTCACGGAGTGCAACCGTTCGAGGGCGTCGAAGCGTCTTCGAGTCGTGGAAAGGACTCGGCGATGGAGGACCTGACGGTCGCGGCGAAGCCGCGGAGCGATCGAGACGCTGAGTTCGAAGAGTACGTCTCGGCTAATCAGACACGGCATCTTCGGACGGCATATCTACTCAGCGGTGACCGGCATCTTGCCGAGGACCTGGTGCAAGACGCCTACGCGAAGCTCTACCTCGCCTGGAATCGCGTTCATTCACGGGAGAGCCTGGATGCTTACGTCCGGCGGATTCTCGTGAATGAGCACACCAGCTGGCACCGCCGTGCGTGGCGGCGCCGGGAGACCGTCGTCGACGATGTCCCGGAGCGGCCGAACCCGGCCAACCCACAGCAGGAGTTCGATCTACGCGACGGGTTGTGGCCACTCGTGCGGCAACTTCCCGCTCGCCAGCGGGCGGCCGTCATTCTTCGTTACTACGAAGACCTCACCGAACGGGAGACCGCAGAGATCCTTAAGTGCTCGATAGGAACGGTCAAGTCCCAAACCAGCAGAGCCATCGCCACATTGCGCGCTGCGTACCAGGAGGTGAGTGAGCGATGAACGACTTCGAATCGCGTCTTCGCGACCAGCTGCGCTCCGAGGCCGCCCATGTGACCGCGAATCGGTCGCTGGCCGAGGGCGCCCGGCGGCAGGCGCAGAGGATCCGGACCCGGCGACTCGTTGGTGGTGGTGTACTGGTTGCGGCGGCCACGGGTGTCGCGATCCCGGTTGTCATGTCTCTTGGCGGCTCGCCATATGCCCTACCCGAGCCGGCGTCCACGCCGAGTCCGACGTCTGACGGGTCTCCCGATCCGCAGCCGTCGTCAAGTGCACAAGTCGTGTCACCGGACGAGCGCGGAGGGACGACCACCCTCGGCCTGGACGGCCTGTCCGCGGGCGCACCGCCGGAGATCGACTGGATCGAAGGGCAGACCCTTCATACCGCGGACGGTCGGGAGATCACCGTTCCCGACGGGGTGTTCGACCCGCTGCCGTTCGGCGATGGACTCGTGGGCATGACGTCAAGCGAGACCGGTGGGTGGGACACCGCCCTTGTCGACGCGGACGGCAATTTGACCGTCCACCGCGGGTCCAGCCCCGCGATATCCGGCGACGGAGAGATGATCACCTGGTACGACGCGGATCTTCGGCAGCTGCGGTTCGCACGGGCAGGCGGCGCAACGGCCCCGGAGCCCATTGCCGTGGATGGCGCCGTCGGCCCCGTGGGTTTCCTCGGCTCCGACTCACTGGTCGTTAACGTCGGCGATGAGAACCCGTGGCTCTCATCCGGTGTGCGGCGCTACCTCGTATCCGGTGGCGGCGACAGCGCGTTGTCCGAGTCGCTGCTCGGTGCCGTCGCCGTCTCCGAGGACGGGCAGCTTGTGTGGGGCCTGACCGAACAGCTCGACTCCGGCAGCTGCTCGGGTGTGTTCGCCGTGGACTCCGCCGATCCGCTGTGGACGACGTGCGACTACAGGTTCCATCAGTTCAGCCCGGACGGCCGGTACTTGCTCGGCACGGACATCGACTCCGACGGTGCCGGCGATGTGATAGCGGTCGTCGTCGACGCCCGCACCGGCGAGCTGGTACATCGGTTCGAAGCGCCGCAGCCGGGCTACATCGGTCGCACGGCTTTCGAAGGCGACGATCGTGTGCTCCTTGTCTACACGACGTCGTACGTCGAGGGCGAGGGCGAGACCGCGATCATCCGGTGTTCGCTGGATGGATCGTGTGAGACGGCAACCGAGGTGCGGCCGGCCGAGCTCGGCACGCTGGTGTACGGCCTGAGCCCGCATCCGTAGCGGTGCCCAGGGCTGTCGAGACGAGCAGCGCCGGGATCAGGCCGTGGCGGCGGCGATGAGTGCGAGCACGAGTGTCGTCGCGGCGAACAGTCCGTGGCCGAGTACCACGACGACCGGGAACTGCCGCTCCACCGTGGCCGCAGAGTGCGTACCTCGGACCTGTGGCACCCAGCGCGCGAACATCGTGAAACCCAATACGGCCACCACGACGAGCACGGCGACGGCGGCCCAGGCGAGTCCGACGGTGTCGACGGCCAGATACGCGATCCACAGCACAAGTCCAGCGACGGCGAGCAGGAAGTGGCCGAACACAAGTCCGGGGTTGAGGTGGCTGGACGTGCCGCCGTCCCGCCGGTGCCCGCCCTTGGCGACCCATGTCCCTAGCAGGATGAAGCCTCCGACAGCGGTGATCAAGTAGGTGATGAGAGCAGCGATAGCCATTCTGGTTGTTCCTCTCTTTGTTGTCAGTGACGGGTGCCGCCGGCCTGAGTTGCCTCGTCCACGACGCGGACACCGAACCGGTAGGTGAGCCTGCCGCCGAGCCATCCGGATATGCCCAGCAGCGCGAGGCAGGCGCCCGAGAGTGCGATCAGCCAAACCGGGGTCCCGTCACCGCCGTCGATCCGGTCGCCGCGCAGCACGAACGCGACGGCGAAGAGGACCACCACGGCCAGGTTGATCGTCATGTGCACCAGCGCGGTCTTGAACGCTCGGGTGCCGGTCGGGATCGCGAGCAGGTCGAGGAAGCCGAACATCGCCGCGCCGAGCGCACCGATCACGCCGATTCCGATCAGCCAGTAGGCGCCACGGGTGAACGCCGCGGGATCGTCGCTGAGCCGGGACACGATGTCGAAGACGAATGCCGAGACCCACGCCCCGATCGGGACCGTGACCAGGATCGGGTGGAACGGATGCCCGTACGGCCCGGCCAGCACGGTAACCGGGCGTTTGCCGTCGACGGGATGACTCACCTGGCTCACCTTTTCACTAAAATTCGCTAGTGAAACTCTTTGTGATGGGCCACCATAGCTGGAACATGCCACTATGACTAGTGTCTATTGGTGATATCTTCTGGATGTGCGCCACGATGACGTCAGCGCGGTGGCTGTTCTCGAAGACCAGCAGCGCGCTCGCCTCTACGCCTTCGTTCGCGGAGCGTCCGGACCGGTGACGCGTGAGGAGGCGGCCACCGCCTGCGCGATCTCGCGGAAACTTGCGGCGTTCCATCTCGACCGGCTCGTCGATGCCGGGTTGCTGGACGCGACCTACGAACGTCCCGCCAACACGGGTGCGCAGGTAGGGCGGACGCCCAAGCGGTATTCACCGGCCGATGTCGAGGTGGCCGTCACCATTCCGGACCGGCACTATGAACTGGTCGGCGAGATCCTGCTGGATGCGGTCACGAGCGCCGGGCCGGCCGAGAGCGTGAGCGAGGCGATCGGCCGGGTGAGCCGCGAACGCGGCCGGCAGGTTGGTGTGCAGACCCGTGCCGAGCGCACGCTGGGTCGGATCGGGCCCGAACGGGGTCTTGCCATCGTCGCCGAGCTGCTGTCACGGCACGGCTTCGAACCGGCGGCGACATCGCATGGGCTTATCCAACGCAACTGCCCCTTCCATCGGTTCGCCAGGCAGCACCCCGCCCTCGTCTGCGGAATGAACCGAGACTTCGTGGACGGAATCTTGGAGGGGCTCGGCGCTCGTCGCCTGGGTGCAACGCTCGACCCTGCCGATGGACGCTGCTGTGTGACCGTCACGGCGGAGTGACCGCTCCGGGTCAGCGTTCGGCTGTGGCGTGTTCAGCACGACCGGTTCGAATCGAGGCGCGGGTGCGCGTCCGTCACCACGTTCTGCCGGAGCGCCGGCTGAGCGCGTTTCCCCGATCGAGGCGTCGTTGGTTGCGGGCATTCCCCGATGGCCGCAGGGCGCTGGCGTGCGCATATTGGCGGCGTAGAACACAGATGTACTGGAGGAGATGATCTCGATGAACTCGACCACTGCCTCGCGCCGCCGGCGGCTCACAGCGGTTGATCGTTGCGACAGATGCGGCGCTCGGGGATACGTGCTGGCTGTGTTCACCGTTGGCGAGCTGGTGTTCTGCGGCCACCACGGCCGGCAGTTCTCAACCACGTTGGCCGACGCCGCGCTGGTGGTGCACGACGAGTCCCATCGGATCCTGGCGGCCTGACAAGACGAGCATGATCCTGGCCTGGACGGCCGCGTTCACACTGGGGCTTCGGGGTTGTTCACCTCGTCAAGAGCCTGTTCAAGCAACTGCTGCAAGTGCTGGAGTTGACCGACGAGCTCATTGACGTCGACGCCCTGGGACTGCATGACGGTGTGGAGATGGCTCACGGTCTTGGTGAAGATCACGGCAGCATCCAGGATCCACTCCCGGCAGGCGTCGGTCAGGCTGAGCAGGTGGCTGCGTCCGTCGGCCGGGTTGGGTTCCTTGATGATGTGCCCCCGCGCCTCGAACCGCTTCACGTATCCCGCCACGGTCGTCAGCGGCATGCCGGTGCCGTCGGCCAGTTGAGTCAGCGTCATCGGGCCATGAAGCAGATAGCTGTAGACCGCGTAGTCGTCACCTCGCAGGCCGGTCGGCTCCAGGGCCTGCGAGACGAGCCTTGCGTTCAGTTGGTTGGTCCGAAAGATCTGGAACAGCAGACTGACCCGAGCCCTGTCGTGTGCGCCCGTCATTGAAAAATACTACTAGGTCGTAGTAGTTTGGCGCGCATGTTCCCGCGTTGGCATTCCACAGGCTTCGCCTCCGTCCTTGCACTTGCTTACATTCTGACCGCGTGCGGAACGGACGCGACACCCACCGGTACGCCGGCGGAAACGATGTCTTCGGCGCCCGAGCCGACGCCGGACCCAACGACGTCCCAGCCAAGTCCACTCGACGAGTTGATCGCCAACGGTTACCCGGTTTCCGACGAGTACGTCGTCGAGACCGTCGTCCGTGACCTTGACGCGGGTACCGGCGGGCTCGCCATCGATGACGACGGGTACTTCTACCAGGCCGACTTCGGCTACCCCGGGCATCCGGGCCGGTCGGTCTATCGCGTGAGCCCGGACGGGGGACAAGTGGAGGAGTTCGCGAGCTCGGAGGAGATGGACGCCCTCACCATGACGGTGTTCGGTCCCGACGGGACGCTCTACCAGAGCAGCTACCGCACTGACAAGGTCTTCGCCATTGACGACGACGGCAATCCCGAAGTGGTGGCCGACGGAATCCTTGGCCCGACCGGCATCGTCGTACTCGAGGATGGCACATTGCTGGTCGAGGCGTACGACGGCAGTGTCATGCACGAGGTCAGCCCGGACGGCACGGTCTCCGAGTGGACGAGAAGTAGTGAGTTTCGCGGTGTCAACGGACTGACGATGGGACCCGACGGCACGCTTTACGCGGCGAACCATCGCGAGGGCGGACTGCTCGCGATCGACGAGGCCGGTGAGGTGACAAGATTGCACACCTTCCCGGCCCCGACGTCGCACGTCGTGTACCACGACGGTGCTTTGTTCGTGACGAGCCGGGGTTCGTTCGTCGTCTTCCGCTACGACCTCGAGACCGAGGACATCGAGATCGTCGCCGGCAACGGTGAGCCCGGGTTCAGTGACGGGCGTGGTACGGAGGCTTCGTTCGGCAGCCCGAACGCGATCACGGTGGGGCCGGACGGTGAGCTGTACTTCAACCACGCTGACGGCGAGGGCGTCATGACGGTTCACATCCGACGGCTCGCACACAGGCCGTAGGGAAAGGGGCGGTCGTACGTAAAGGTGTATGCGGCCGACGCCATGATGCACTGCGGGTCCCTTCGAACCACTCAGCGAATACCGGCTCCAGGCCCAAGCCGTGACCTAAGTCCCTTTGCCAGGGGCGTGCTCGGGGGGTAGGACTGCATTAGATGGGGACGGTCGCGACCCTGCGACTGTCGATCACAACTGAGAACTGACGAAGGTGGCAACGATGACAACGATGTCGTGGAGACAACGAAATCGAGGAGCGATCGCGCCGGTCGCGCTGGCCGCGGCTGCGTCGCTGGTGTTGGCGGCGTGTGGTGGTGACGACGACGGCGGTGACGGGGAGGCTGCCGAGGAACTGCCGACAGGGGAGGCCAGCGGCGAGTTCGAGTTCTTCTCGTGGTGGACCGGCGGCGGCGACTCTGAGGGCAAGGAGGCGCTGCTCGAGCTGTACCAGGATCAGTATCCGGACGTCGAGGTCGTCGACGCCGCGGTCGCTGGTGGGGCCGGCACGAACGCGCAGGCCGTGCTGGCGTCCCGGCTCGGTTCAGGAGAGCCGCCGGACTCGTATCAGCGGCACGCGGGCGCCGAGTTGCTGTCGGACATTCAGGACGAATTCGTCGAGGACATCTCCTGGCTCTTCGAGGAGGAGGGCTGGATGGAGGTGTATCCCGAGGCGCTCCTCGATCAGATCACCGTGGACGGTGGGATCTACTCCGTGCCGGTCAACATCCACCGGTCGAATCTGATTTGGTGGAACCCGGCCGTGCTCCAAGAGGCGGGTATCGACGGCCCGCCCGGAAGTTGGGATGAGTTCCTGACCCAGGCCGAGGCGCTGGAGGGAGCCGGCAAGACGGCGTTGACCGTCGGTCCGCTGTGGACCCAGCAGCATCTGCTGGAGAACGTGTTGCTCGGCGAGCTCGGACCGGACGTCTACGCGGGGCTATGGACCGGTGAAACCGACTGGGAGTCGCAGGAGGTCATTGCCGCGCTCGACATGTTCACCCAGGTGCTCGAGCACTCCAACATCGGCCAGGCGGCTGCGGACTGGCAGCCGGCCATCGACCCGATCGTCGACGGCGACGCCGCCTACAACGTGATGGGCGACTGGGCGTGGGCTTACTTCGAGACGGTGCAGGGCCTGGCATTCGAGGACGGTTACAACGTCACCGCGTCGCCGGGTACCGAGGGTATGTTCAACTGGCTGTCCGACAGCTTCACCTTGCCGATCGACGCGCCGAATCGTGACAACGCGATCAGGTGGCTGCAGCTGGCCGGCTCTCAGGAGGGGCAGGACACCTTCAACCCGGTGAAGGGCTCGATCCCCGCACGTACCGATGGAGACGCATCGCTCTACACGGGATACTTCGAGATGCCGCTGGAGGACTGGACGAGCGACGACGTCGCGAAGGTCGGTTCGCTCGCGCACGGCACCGTGGCCGACAGCGCATGGAAGGGCGAGATTGACTCCGCGCTGCAGGAATTCGTCGGCAGCGGCGATTCCGCGGCGTTCGCGGCTGCCGTCGCGCAGTCGTACGAGGACACCAGGGAGTAGAACACTCGGCGCTCAGGTCCCTCCCCGCTGCGATAGCCGGCGGGGAGGGACCATACTGGTTCCGCGCGGAGGAGGTGACCGGTGTATCGATTGCGCAGGTGGGGTCCCGCGATCCTGCTCATCGCGCCGTCGCTGGTGCTCATCGGAGTGTTCGTGTACGGGTTCCTGGGATGGAACCTGACGGTGTCGCTCAGCGACTGGCAGGGGCTGCGGCCGTCCTACGACTACGTCGGATTCGAGAACTACGCGCGGCTGGCCGACGATGGGCGGTTCACCAACAGCGTCGGAAACATCATCGTGTTCACCCTCGTGTTCGTCGGCGGTGCGCTGTTCGTGGGTTTCTTCCTCGCCTACCTTCTCGAGCGACGGATCCGCGGGGACGGGTTCTTCCGGGCGATTTTCCTGTTCCCGATGGCGATCTCGCTGATCGCCGTCGCGATCATCTGGCGCTGGTTGATGAACAACGCGACCGGCGGCCAGCAGACCGGGTTGAACCGGCTGTTCAGCGCGATCGGCCTGGACTTCCTGGCCAACGACTGGTTCAAGGCCGACCAGCCGTTCGCGGTGATGGCGGTAGCGATCGCTGCCGGCTGGGCACTCAGCGGCTACATCATGGCGCTGTTCCTCGCCGGCATGCGGGGCGTATCGGACGACCTGCGAGAAGCAGCGCGGGTCGACGGTGCGAGCGAGTGGCGGGTCTTCTGGCATGTCGTGACGCCGATGCTGCTCGCGGTGCTGATGAGTGCCGTCGTCATCCTCGTCCACATCTCGTTCAAAACGTTCGACCTGATCTTCGCGATGGACTCCGAGAGCCGACTGATCGAGACACCTGCCATCTACATGTGGTTCACAACGTTCGACGCCTTCAATTTCAACCGGGGCGCGGCCATCGCGACGCTACTCATGGTGGGCGTGTCCGCAGTGATCGTCCCGTACATCTGGTACTCGATGCGAGCGGAGCGCCGGAAATGAGCGCCAGGGTGGACACCGCGCGGGACCTGCGCATCCAGTCCCGGTGGTCGCCGTACGTAACGACCGCCCGGTATATCGGGCTGTTCGCCCTCGTCTGCTTGTTCCTTATCCCGGTCTACGTGCTCCTCGTCACCGCGTTCAAGGACCCGAGCCAAGTGAGCCCACGTCAGATGTGGAACCTGCCGGAGACACTGTCATTCGACACGTTCCGCATAGTCTGGCCGAAGCTCGAGAACGGGCTGCAGAACAGCCTGCTGATGGCGATACCGGCGAGCATCATTTCGTCCATGCTCGGTGCCGCCAACGGTTTCGTGCTCTCCAAGTGGCGGTTCCCCGGCGCCGACTTCGTCTTTCCACTGATCTTGTTCGGCATGTTCATTCCGTACCAGTCGATACTCATCCCGCTGCGACAGGTGTTGAGCGAGGCGGGCTTGACCAACCTGACCGGGCTCGCGCTGGTGCATATCATCTACGGGATCCCGATCACGACGCTGATCTTCCGGTCGTACTTCACGTCGATCTCGGATGAGCTAATCGATGCGTCCCAGGTCGACGGCGCCGGCATGCTGCGCACCTTCGCGTTCGTGGCGCTGCCGATCGCGCTGCCCGCGTTCGCGGTGTCGATCATCTGGCAGTTCACGCAGGCGTGGAACGACTTTCTGTTCGGAATCGTCGTGGTTACCCGGGCGACCGACTGGCCGGTCACGGTGGCGCTCAACAACGCCGCCGGCAGCCAGGTGGTTCCGTACCACGAGGCGATGGCGGCCGCGGTGCTGGCCAGCATCCCGACCTTGCTTGTATACATCCTGATGGGCCGGTTCTTCATGCGAGGTCTGATGGCCGGCGCGCTCAAGGGGTGAGTTGATGGAACCGGTAGGAATCAGGTTGGCGAACGTCACCAAGCGGTTCAAAGGTGACGTCCTGGCCGTCGACGACGTCACGCTCGACATCAAGCCCGGCGAATTCATGGTCCTCGTGGGCCCATCCGGGTGCGGGAAGTCGACGATGCTGCGGGTCATTGCCGGGCTCGAGGAGGTCTCCGGCGGACGCGTGTACATCGGGGACGACGATGTCACGACCCAGCTGCCCCAGCATCGGGATGTCGCCATGGTGTTCCAGAGCTATGCGCTTTATCCCCGGATGTCGGTACGGCGGAACATGGGCTTCGGCCTGCGGATGCGGCGAACCCCCAAGGACGAACGGAACAAACGGGTGGGGGAGGTCGCCGAGATCCTCGGCCTGGAGAGCCTGCTGGACCGGCGTCCCGGAGCGCTGTCCGGCGGCCAGCGGCAACGGGTAGCCATGGGCCGCGCGATCGTGCGCCAGCCCAAGGTCTTTCTGATGGACGAGCCGCTGTCAAACCTCGACGCGAAACTCCGCGTGACCATGCGAGCCCAGCTGTCGCTGCTGCACCAGCGGCTCGGAGTCACAACGGTCTATGTGACACACGACCAGGTCGAAGCCATGACGCTCGGGCAGCGCGTCGCTGTGCTCAACAATGGCGTGCTACAGCAGTGCGACACGCCCACGAACCTGTTCCGGAAGCCGGTGAACCTGTTCGTGGCGGCGTTCATCGGCTCTCCGTCGATGAACTTCGTCCATGCCCGCGTAGCGAACGGGACGCTCACCTTCGCCGACGTGACCGTCCCACTGCCGGACGGGTTTGCCCTCGCCGGCGAGGATCGTCAGGTGGTGCTCGGGATACGCCCGACCGGGTTTTCGGTGGCGACCGGCAACGATCTACCGACGTTTAAAGCGGTACCGGACGTCGTCGAGGATCTTGGCGACGAGCGTTACATCCACTTCGACGTCGACGCGCCGCGGGTCGACACCGAGGCGACGCGTGCAGCGGTCGATGCGAAGTCTATGGAGGACGTTCTACTGCTGCCTGAGGACCAGGCCAGGTTCACCGTCCGTCTCCCCGTGAACACACCGGTCACGGCCGGTCAGCCGGTCACGCTGGCGGTGAGTCCCGACCAGCTGTACTTCTTCGACCCCGATACCGGAGCAAACCTGTCGTAACGACGGACGCGTTGGGCATTCGCACGTTGTTTCTCCTGTCGCCTGGCCGCAGGGCTGGCGACCGCGACCCAGATACAAGGCTCAGCATCCACGCACAGGGCGACCGCGCTCGGATCGGTGAGGATCTGAACCCCTGGAACCCACAACCGTGGGTTCAGGGGTTTCCGATGTCTTGAGACCTCACATGGCGGCGGCGGTGGTGTCGTGGTTCAGGACATCGGCGACACACTGTCTCAAGACATCGGCTTCAGGCTGTCAGTCGGACGAGGTCTGTCGCGGCGTCTTCGTACATTGGGCTGGCGGGTCGGATACTGGGGTGATGGATGCACGTATCCTCGTGGTCGAGGACGACTCGTCGATTCGCGAGCTCACGGAGCGCGCGCTGCGCAATGCCGGCTATGACGTGCTCACGGCGGCCACCGGCGACGACGGGTTGCGGCGGTTTCGTGCCGACCACCCGGACCTTGTTGTGCTCGACCTGATGCTTCCGGGCCTTGATGGTCTCGAGGTGTGCCGAACAATCCGGGCTTCATCGGTGGTGCCGATCGTGATGCTGACCGCCCGGACCGACACCGTCGACATGGTGGTCGGTCTGGAGATGGGCGCCGACGACTATGTCACCAAGCCGTTCGAGATGCCCGAGCTGCTCGCCCGAGTTCGCGCCGCGCTGCGACGAGCGTCCCTGACCGCACCCTCCGATGTCGTGCTTCGTCTGGGAGCGCTGCGGGTGGACGTCGAGGCGCACACCGTCGAACGAGGCGATGAGCGGATCGAGCTCACCCCCACCGAGTTTCGGCTGCTGGTCGAGCTCGGCCGTCATGCCGGCCTTGTCGTATCCCGGGAACAGCTGCTCGACCGGGTATGGGGCTACGACTACCTCGGCGACTCGCGGCTCGTCGACGCCACGATCCAGCGGTTGCGGAGCAAGATCGAGACCGAGCCGTCGCACCCGCGGGTGATCGAGACCGTCCGCGGCTTCGGCTACCGCGCAGCCGCGTTCAAGCCGTGACCGCCTTGAAGGGCAGTCGACGAGGACGTCGCGTCCGGGCTCGCCTGGTGCTGACCGTGGTGGGTGTCGTCACGGTCGCGGCGCTGGCACTATCGGCGCTCGCGTTCGCACTTGTGTCGCGCTCGTTGCGTGCCGAGGTGCTCGATCGGGCGGTCGAGGAGGCGAGGTTCAGTGTCGGCGTACTCGCTGAGGAACGGCTCGACGAGACCGTCGCGCCGGGGGAGATCGAGGCGTCCGGCCTTGCCGACGACTTCGAGCGCCGCGACATAGACGTCTACGTGGACTTCGACGAGGGTGATGACTTCTTCTCGAGACTGGGCATCGCGACGACGCCGGAGATCGTGTCCGGCGGGGTCCTGGAGTTGGTGGAGGCCGGGAGCGTTGCCGCGGAGTGGGTCGAGATTGACGGCGTCCCGTATCTTGTGGTGGCAGCGCGCAAGCCGCCGTCCGGTCCTGACTTCTACTTTCTCACCGAAAGCAGTGACGTCGACAGCGCACTGGATCAGCTTCGCGTCGTGCTGCTGGGCGCCTCCGGTGTGGTGGTGCTGGTGGCCGTGCTCGCCGGCTGGCGGATGGCTCGGTTAGCAGGCTCGCTGGCCGATACCGTCGACGAGCTCTCCGCGGCCCGCGATCGCGAGCGTCGCTTCGTCGCCGATGTGTCGCACGAGCTGCGCACGCCGGTGACCGCGCTCGTGAACGAGGCGGCCGAGTTGGTGGGGGAGATCGATGCGCTTCCGGCGGGGCCGAGAGGTGTGGTCGAGCTGCTCGACCACGACGTCCGGCGGCTGCGCTCGTTGGTCGAGGAACTGCTCGAGCTTTCCCGTTTGGACGCTGCCGGTGATGCCGCCGAGCTCGAGCTGGACGATGTCGACGTGAGACGGCTGCTGGACGCCATCGTCGGACAGCGGCTGCCGGCCGCGACCGTGCAAGCGTCCGCCGGGCTCCGGGTGCGCGTCGACCGCAGACGCCTTGAGCGGATCGTGGCGAACCTGGTCGACAATGCGCGGGTGCACGCCGACGGCTGGTCCGTGACCGTTCGCGCCGACGTTGTCGCCGGCTCTTGGCTGGTGGTCGAAGTGGCCGACCGCGGGCCGGGTGTACCCGACAGCGAGCTGGAGCGGATCTTCGACCGGTTCACGATGGGAGATGCCGCTCGTTCCGGTACGGGCAGTGGGCTCGGGCTCGCCATCGTGCGTGAGCAGGCGCGGGTCATGCGCGCAGCAGTCACGGCGCGCAACCGGGACGGGGGTGGTCTGGTGGTCGAAGTGAGAGTGCCGGTCTCGGTTATTACCGACCTGTGACACGGTGCGGACGCGGCTATGACGTGCCGGCGCGACTCTGAGGGTAGGCGCCCAGTGCGCGAGCAGGCCCGCGAATCGGCGGGCTCGCGGATGGGCTGATGGGAGGACCATCATGAAACGCACAGGCTTTGGGAATTCCGGCACAGTCCTGGCAATGGGGCTGGTGTTCATGTTGGCGCTGGCCGGATGTAGCGACGACGTCGTCGATGCCGGGCCGGTGTCGACCGGCGACACCAGCGACGTCGGCGACACCGACGACCTTCCCACCGGCGCGGCAGTTCCGGACACCCAATCGGGCACCACCGACGCGCCAGCCGGAGATGACGACGAAGAGTCCGACACCGGCGACGAGTCGGGGACCGGCGACAAGACGTCCTCACGTCCGCCGGACGCCGGCAAGCGCACCAGCGGCGGGAACGAAACCGAGACGACGTCGATCCGGCTCTACTTCATGGCGCCGGGGGGCGGAACACCCGCTCGGTCCGAGCCTTTCTTGGTGTCGGTGCATCGGGATATCCCCTCGACTCCAGGCATCGCACGGGCCTCGCTCGCCGAGCTGGTGGACGGGCCGTCCGGCGCCGACAAGGACCTCATCGACGGCATCTCCAGTGCCGTTCCTACTGACACTCTGGTGCTCGGCATCAACATCGACAACGGCCTGGCCACGGTCGATCTGTCGCGAGAGTTCGAGTCCGGGGGTGGTTCGTTCTCGATGTTCGCGCGGCTCGCCCAGGTCGTTTACACCGTCACCCAGTTCCCCACCGTGGACGAAGTGGAGTTCCGGCTCGACGGGCAACCGGTGACCGTGTTCTCCGGCGAGGGCATCGTGTTGGACGGACCGGCGTCTCGCGACGACTTCGTCGACCTGCTGCCGACCGTGTTCGTCGACTCGCCCGCGGCCGGGTCCGAGGTCAAGGGCAGCCTGCGAGCAACGGGGATGGCCGCCGTCTTCGAGGCGACGTTCCAGTACCGGCTCGCGGCCGCGGACGGGACCGTACTAGCGGAGGGCTTCGCGATGACCAACAACGGAGTCGGCTGGGGCTCGTTCGACATCACGATCGGCTTTGACGTGGGCCGTCGTCAGCCGGGCACTCTCACCGTCTGGGAGTACTCCGCGAAGGACGGCTCGATCCAGGCCGAGCGGGTCACGCCACTGGTGCTGGCCCCGTAACCACCGCAGACGGTGCTCACCACAAGTGGGTGGGCACCGTCACGTCGCCCGATCACCACCGAGATCGGATGCTGCACTTTCGTCCCCTATCGAGGATTGGGAGTTGGGCATTCCCCGATGCCCGCAGAGCGCTGATGCACGCACATTGGTGGGGCGAACACGTACGCACCTAAGGGAGATGATCTCAATGAAGTCGAGCACAAGTTCGGGCCGTCGGCGGCTCACGGCGGCTGATCGGTGCGACCGATGCGGCGCCCGCGGATACGTGCTGGCCGTGCTCGCTGCCGGCGAGCCGGTCCTCTGTGGCCACCACGGCCGGCAGTTTGCAACTACGCTGGCCGAAGCCGCCCTCGTGGTGCACGACGAGTCCGATCAGATCCTGGCGGCTGCCTGACGAGACGCGCAGCGGCGAGCGAGCCGACTCGCCACCACACCAAGATCATCGACCTCCCCTGGCTGCATCGTCCCACCTCCGGACTCGGTCTGCCGTATGTCTTTTCACCCCCCGACGACGGGCGTAGGCTCTCGGCCAGACGGGAGACCGCCGGTGGGGGGAGGTGAGCTACGTTGCAGCATTCGCCGTACCCGAAGCGGGGGGCGGAGCGGAATCGTCGTCCAGCCTGACGGGAAGCGACGCTGCGCCGTTCGGCGCCGTCCACATATCCGGGCTCTTGCCAGCGGCGATGGAACCCATTCCGGTGGTGAAGAGTCCACCCACGTCGTGGTGACCGTGGCTGAGACAGGCCAGGTTGACAGGGGGGAGTCATGAGAAGACGGACGAGATCAAGCCTGCTGGTCGGGCTGCTGACAGTGGGCGCACTGGCAATCGCGACCCCGGCAGCTGGGAGCGGGCACTTCGAGGGCCCGCTGTTCGGGCTGGGAACGGACAGCGAGGGGGACGTGCTCGTCGCCGACGCCGGTCGAGGAGTCGCGCGGGCGGACGGAACTCTCATCGCCGCATTGCCCAACGTGACCGATGTCGCCGCCAGCGATCAAGAATGGCTGTGGGCGATCACCGGCATCGGTCCCGAGCCCACGGACCAGAAGCTGTTCAAGGTGTTCGAGGACGGCATCGTGACGGAGTTCGCCGATCTGGGTGCCTATGAGGCGAAATACAATCCACACCCGGCCGAGATCGACTCGAACCCGTTCAGCGTCATCGACCTGGGTGGAGGCGAGGCGGTCGTCGCCGACGCTGGAGGCAACACCGTACTCAAGATCAATAAGCACGGTAAGGTCAAGCTCATCGCTGTGCTGCCCGACGAGGTGGTGCCCACGGACAACGCGAAGGCGATCATCGAGGAGATCGTCAGCAACCTGCTGGGCGAGGAGGTGAGCTGCGACGAAGGGCTGCCACCCGAGGCTCCTCCGGAGGCTCACGAGGTCTGCGCACTGCCAGCCATGATCCCCGCCGAGCCGGTGGCCACGAGCGTCGCGATCGGACCAGACGGCGATTTCTACGTCGGCGAGCTGAAAGGCTTCCCGGCGCCGGTTGGGGAGTCAAAGGTGTGGCGCATCGCCTCGAACGCACGCAACGCCGACTGCAGCCGGAGCCCGCTGTGCTCGGTCGCCCACGACGGGTTCACGTCGATTGTCGATCTCTCCTTCGGTACGGACGGGACCCTGTTCGTGGCGGAGATGGACGAAAAGAGCTGGTTCGTTGTTGAACTGCTCCTGTTCGAAGGCCTGCCCGTTGACCTCGGGCTCGGAACCATCAACGCATGCGATACCGGTTGCGCGGTCGAGGTGGCCGGAATCCCCATGCTGTCTGCCATCACCGTGGACGGCGCCGGCGAACTCTGGCACGCCGAATTACCTGGAGTCGTCACGAGTCCCTGATCGTCGACTACGTTCCGGATTCGGAGCCGTCCTGAGCTCCTGGGGACGGCTCCGAACCGGTACGGACGGAGGAGGTGCAGCGAAAGGCGGCCTTTCCGAGCGTCGCTCGGGCACTCGGAAGGGACACCGTCAAAGGGGTAAAGCCCTGGTCAGAGTGGCGGTGGCGGTGGGATTTGAACCCACGGAGGAGTTGCCCCCTCACACGCTTTCGAGGCGTGCTCCTTCGGCCGCTCGGACACGCCACCGCGAAAGAGGGTACCTGAACGGTCCGGGCGAAGTCGAAGCGGTTGGGAGCCGAGCTGACCCTTGCCGATGATCACCGGCACTTCTAACACCGTGTATATGAAAAGTGCCGATGATCACGGGGCCGGAGCCTCGGAGCGTCAGTCGGCGCGGTGCCCGGCGAAGAAATCTCGGATCAGCTGCCCGCACTCGTCCTCGAGTACACCGCTGACCACTTCCGGACGGTGGTTCAGTCGCCGGTCGCGGACGACGTCCCACAGTGAGCCGACGGCGCCCGCCTTGGGGTCGAAGGCACCGAACACGAGCCGATCGACCCGTGCGAGCACGAGCGCGCCGGCGCACATCGTGCACGGCTCGAGCGTGACGACGAGCGTGCATCCGTCCAGCCGCCAGGTGCCGAGGGACGAGGCCGCCATGCGCAGGGCCACGACCTCGGCGTGGGCCGTGGGGTCGGACGTCGCCTCCCGAGCGTTCGCACCCCGCCCGATCGGCTCGCCGTCCTCGTCGATCACGACCGCACCGATCGGCACGTCGCCGGTGTCCAGCGCCGTCCTTGCTTCGGACAACGCCGCACGCATCACCGGCTCGTACCGGCTTTGGACGGTCAATTCAGAACCGAGTCGATCGCCTGTTCGTACTGGTCGCCGAAGCCGAGCCGGTCGGCAAGCTCACCGAGCATCTCCTCGGGATACAGGTCGAGGTCGTCGCATACCGAGGCGAGCCCGGCCGATTCGACGCCGAGGTCGGCGACGATCGAGAGGTCGCCGGCCGGCTGGACCCGTTCTTCGTCGTCGGGCAGCGGCAGGCCGAGCTCTTCCATCACGGCTTCGGCCAGTGGCCATTCGGTCGATGCGGTGACATCGGACAACAGGTACCTCACGCCCGAGGTCGTCACGCGGATCAGCACGAAGAAATCCTCGTCGACTGAAATGAGTCCTAAGGCTCCGGTCTCACCGGACAGTTGCCGGACGGCCGCGACGAGCGTGGGTAGGTCGTTGGCGTACCTCGTGGGCAGGTTGTCGACATGCCACTGCCCTTGTTCGCGATATGCGGCCAGCACGAAGTCCACCCCGCCGCCTTCGTCGACCATGTTCGCTCGCTGCCCTTCTGCGACGCCGCCCTTCGATGCGCCGCCGCTGGCGCATCGACAGTTATGCTCCCGAAAACCCGGCGGTTACGCCAGGCTTTTGCTAAAGATCCATCAGAACGTGATCTGGCTACGTCCTCACACCTGGGGCGTGTTGTCGCGGCGCGGCGTCAACGCAGGCCACGACGCTGGCGACTGATGCGAAGCCGGGCGGTACCGGAACGCCACGGTGCGGCGCGTGCGACGCGCGCCCGGGCCGAAGCGATCTCGCGTAGGAGCACGGCACGGCGATGCAGCCGTTCCGCATCGGCGACGGGCCGGGAGTCTTGGTCGCGATACTCGGGGTCACCGCCATCATTGAAGTCGGTGGTGCGACCGTCAGGCATCGGGAGCTACCTCCTCCTGGAACGACCCCGCTCTCTGGACGCTAGCACCGCAGTAGCGCCGGGTCGAGAGGGTCTAGCTGATAGGTTCGCTCGCATGCACCTCCTGGAAGTCGATCATCCTCTGGTTGCGCACAAGCTCACCGTCCTGCGAGACGAGACGACGGACTCGCCGACGTTCCGCCGGCTCACCGACGAACTCGTGACACTGCTCGCGTACGAAGCGACGCGGGACGCCCGCGTCGCCGAAGTGTCGATCACCACGCCGATCCAGGCTGCCACCGGGCTCCGCCTCTCTCGTCCGAAGCCGCTCGTCGTGCCGATCCTGCGGGCCGGCCTGGGCATGCTGGACGGAATGACGCGCCTGCTGCCGACCGCGGAGGTCGGATTCCTCGGCATGATCCGGGACGAGAAGACGCTCCAGGCCACGACGTACGCCACCCGGCTGCCGGACGACCTGACCGGTCGCCAGTGTTATCTGCTCGACCCGATGCTGGCCACCGGGGGCACGCTCGCCGCGGCGATCAACTACGTCGTCGAGCGCGGTGCGGACCACATCACGGCGGTGTGCCTGCTCGCGGCGCCGGAAGGTATCGCACACGTCAAGGCTGAGACCGAGCAGCTCGGCATACCGGTGACGGTGGTGACCGCGGCCGTGGACGAGCGACTCAACAGCAAGGGCTATATCGTGCCGGGTCTCGGCGACGCGGGTGACCGTTTGTACGGCATCGCCGACTGACGAATGACCCTACGCAGGATGTAACGGTTCGCGTCTCTTTGAAGAGGCGCTAACGATGCCGAAGCGGCGTTTACGTGATCATTCTTTAGTTGAGGGCTTTGACGGCGGCAACGAGCTTGGTCAACGACTCCTTGGCGTCGCCGAACAGCATCGTGGTCTTCGGGTCGTACATGAGCTCGTTGCCGATGCCGGCGAACCCGGGCCGCATCGAGCGCTTGAGGAAAACGACCGACTTCGCGTTGTCGACGTCCAGGATCGGCATGCCGTAGATCGGCGCGCCCGGATTCGTCTTCGCCGCCGGATTGACGACGTCGTTGGCACCGACGATCAGCGCGACGTCGGTGGTCCGAAACTCGGCGTTGGCCGTGCCCATCTCGAGTAGCCGCTCGTAAGGGACGTTCGCCTCAGCGAGCAGCACGTTCATGTGCCCGGGCATCCGTCCGGCGACCGGGTGGATCGCGTATGACACCTCGACGCCGCGGCTCTCGAGCAGGTCGGCGAGCTCGTTCACGGTGTGCTGTGCCTGCGCGACCGCCAGCCCGTACCCGGGGACGACCATCACCTTGCGCGCGAATCCGAGCATGATCGCGATGTCTTCCGGCCCAGCTGAGTGGACCGGGCGATCGGCACCGTCTCCGGCGGCGCCCGCGGCCGCACCCGAGCGGAACGCGCCGAACAGGATCGCAACGACCGACCGGCCCATGGCCGCGGCCATCATGCGAGTCAGGATCGAACCGCTGGCGCCGACGAGCGTGCCGCCGATCAGCAACAGCGCGTTGCCGAGTACGTAGCCGCTTGCCGCGACGGCCAGCCCGGTCATCGCGTTGAGCAACGAGATGACGATGGGGACGTCCGCCCCGCCGACGGGCAGCACCAGCAGCACGCCGACGAGCAGTGCCACCGCGCCGAGGATCGCGCCGAGCCCGAGCGATTCGGTCGCATATGAGACACCGAGCATTACGGCCGTCGCGATCAGCGAAGCGCTGAACAGCACGGGTCCGGCCGGCGGGATGACCGGCCGTGTCGTCATCAGCTCCTGCAGCTTGAGGAACGTCACCACCGACCCGCTGAACGCCACGCTCCCGATGGCAATGGTCGCGACCGCGGCGGCAAGCGGGACGATCGGCTCGGCCTCGGTCAGCTCCAGATACGCGACCAGCGCGGCGGCGCCACCGCCGACGCCGTTGAACAACGCCACCAGCTGCGGCATCGCGGTCATCGCGACCCGGCGAGCCGCCGGCACACCGATCACACAGCCGACCACGATCGCGCCGAAGATCCACGGCAGGTTGTCCAGGTCGTATGCGAGGAACGTCACCACCATCGCGACCGCCGCGCCGATCGCTCCGATCAGCGTGCCGAGCCGGGCCGTCTTGGGGGACGACAGGCCTTTCAACGACAGCACGAAGCAGACGGCCGCGATCAGGTACGCGACCTGTGCCCACACCGGGATCATCGCGGACCCCCGTTGGTGCTTGGCGCATCGGCGGCTCCGCCGCGGGCCGGCCCCTTCTTGAACATCTCGAGCATGCGGTCGGTGACGACGAAGCCGCCCACCAGGTTGAGCGTCGCAAGCACGACCGCAATCAATCCCAGCACCAGCCCGAACGTTGACTCGGCATGGCCGGTGACGATCACCGCGCCGACGAGGATGATGCCGTGGATGGCGTTCGCGCCGGACATCAGCGGCGTGTGCAGCGTGGTCGACACTTTGGAGACGACCTCGTATCCGGTGAAGATCGCCAACACGAAGATCGTGAGCAGGGCTATCGATGGATCCATGGTGTCCTTACTGCTCCTTACTTCTGCAGCAGTGCGCGCGCCGACTCATGCCGGGCTTCGCCGTTGTGGGTGACGCATGCGCCGTCGATGATCTCGTCGTCGAAATCGAGGGCCAGGCTGCCGTCGTCGGCGATCATCAGCCGGAGCAGCTCGGTGATGTTGGCGGCGTACAACCGGCTGGCCTGGGCCGGCATCTGGCTCGGTACCGCCTCCGCGCCCCACACGAGCGCGCCACCGATGGTCACCTCGTCCCCGGCGACCGACCCCTCGACGTTGCCTCCGGTCTCGGCGGCGAGATCGACCACCACCGAGCCCGGTCGCATCTTCTCGATCGCGCCGCGCTCGACCAGCAGCGGCGCCGCTCGCCCCGGCACCGCCGCCGTGGTGATGAGGACGTCCGCCGCCGCGACATGGGGTTCGAGCAGCTCGCGCTGGACGCGGGCCCGCTCCTCACCCATTTCGCGCGCATAGCCGCCGGCTCCCTCGAGGCTGGGCAGATCCAGCTCGACGAACTGGGCGCCGAGGCTGCGGACCTCCTCGGCCGCCGCGGCGCGCACATCGTACGCGGACACCTGTGCACCGAGCCGGCGGGCGGTCGCGATCGCCTGCAGCCCCGCGACCCCGGCGCCGAGTACCAGGACCCTTGCCGGCGGGACGGTGCCCGCCGCGGTCATGAACATCGGAAAGAACTTCGAGGACCGTTCGGCGGCGACGATCACCGCTCGGTAGCCGGCGACGAGCGCCTGCGACGACAAGGCGTCCATGGCCTGGGCTCGGGAGATCCGCGGAACGAGCTCCATGGAGAACGAGCTGATCTTGTTGTCGAGCAACGTCCGTACAAGATCCGTGTTCGCGGCGATGGGCAGGAACGAGATGGTGACCGTATTGGCGGCCAGCTCACGTGCCCGGGCGACGGCCGGCGGCTGCACGCTGAGCACGACCGAAGCCTCGTTCAACGGATCGTCGGTGACTTCGGCGCCCGCCTCGGTGTACGCCTCGTCGGCGTAGCCCGCGGCCTGCCCCGCATTGGTCTCTACCCGCACCTTGACGCCGGCCGCGGTAAGCCGGCCCACCATTTCGGGGACCAGGGCGACCCGGCGCTCGTGCGGCGCGCTCTCGCGAATAACTGCGACGTTCATCGCGAACGCACGTTACCGGTAGGCAGGTCGGGTTGCCGACGTGAGGTACCTCACAAGTGTCGGAGCGCCGATGTTCAACCCCGGGTTACGGTCCGTTCAACCAGTGGCTGAACGTCCTGGACGGTCACCTACCTGATCATCTGTATCGGCCGCCGCGGCGGGGGCTCGGCAGGTCGCGAGCAGAATGACGACGCCAAGCACGGCGGCGATCACCGAGCCGCCGAGGATGCCTACTTTCGCCTCGGCGAGCAGCAGTTCGCCGGCGGGGAACGCCAGGTCTGCGATGAACAGCGAGACGGTGAAACCGATCCCGGCCACCATGGCCAGCCCGATGATCGCGGGCCAGCTGAGCCCGTCGGGCTTGCGCCCGAGTCCGAGTGCGACCGCGAGCCAGGCGGCAAGTGTGATGCCGACCGTCTTGCCGACGACCAGGCCGGCGACGATGCCGATGGTGACCTGTGCGGTCGCCGCCTCGCCAAGCACGCCGCCGCGGAGGTAGATCCCCGCATTGGCCAGGGCGAAGATCGGCAGCACCACGTAGGCACTCCACGGGTGCAGATACTTCTCCAGCCGTTCGGCCACGGAGACCGTCTCGCCGAGCAGGAAGCGCGCCCGGCGCACGTACTCCGCGCTCATTCGTTCGGGCTTGTTCCGCTGGATGTACGCCCGTGCCTGGTCCTGGTCGAGTAGCGGCCATGCGGGTGCCAGCACGCCGAGGATCACACCGGCGACGGTGGCGTGCACACCGGATTGGTAGACGGCGAGCCAGACAACCGCGCCGATGGTGACGTACACCGCAAGCGACCACACATGGGAACGCTGGAGCACCACCACGGCGACGATGCCCACCGCGGCCACGCCGAGCCACATCAGCGACACCCTCTCGGTGTAGAACACCGCGATCACGGTGATCGCGCCAAGGTCGTCGACGATGGCCAGCGTCAGCATGAAGATCCGGGCGGACGACGGCAGGCGCCGTCCCAGCACCGCGATCACACCCAGCGCGAACGCGATGTCGGTCGCCATCGGGATGCCCCATCCGGCGGCGGCGGCCCCGGACGGGTTGAAAACCCAATAGATCGCCGCCGGAACCGCCATACCGCCGATTGCGGCGGCGATCGGGACGGCCGCCCGTCGCGGGTCACGCAACTCGCCCCGCACCATCTCGTATTTGATCTCAAGACCCACGACGAGAAAGAAGATCGTCATCAGCGCGTCGTTGACCCAGTGCCGCAGGTCATCGGTCAGTTCCCAGTTCGCCACCCCGATCGTGATCTCGGTGCCCCAGAACTGCTCATACGTCTCGGACCAGGCGGAGTTCGCCCAGAACAAGGCGATCAGGGCCGCCACGAGCAGGATGATGCCACCGGCCGCCTCGACGCGGAGGAACGATGCGATCGGCCGGCCGATCGTGCGGGCGAGCCGCCGCTCGCTCAACAGCCATACCGGCCCGGTACGCCAGATACCCTCGCGGTCGGCGTCCTCGTCGTCAGATCGGTATGGAATGCTCACCGCCCCAAAGGTATCGAGCGTTGGCCTCTCAGGAGGGGTGGTAGGTCGAGATCGTTACCGCTGCCGTCGCCGATACGGCCGCCGGTGCGGGTAGCCGTCCCTCCAATTCGGCCTCTGTGACGTGCCATGCCGAGGGTCCCATGCGTACGAGCCGGCGAATGTCGTCCGGAGTCAGCCGCAGCGGCGTCGTGACGGCGCGTCGGCCGATCAGTGTGAAGTGTTCTGCGAGCGAACGCTCGAGGCGCGCGTCCTTACGATCGTCTACCGCGAGCAGTCCGCAGCCGGCGACCAGCTCGCCGAGATGATCGCTCGTAGGCGTGACGACGATCAATGCGCCGTCCGGACGCAGGACGCGCGCGAATTCGTCGCCGTTGCGCGGTGCGAACACGTTGAGGACGAGGGACGCCACGCCACTCGCGACGGGCAGCCGGTGCCACGTATCGCACACCGCCGCGCCGATGCGGCGGTGGGCTCGAGCCGCGCGCCGGGCCGCGTACTTGGAGCTGTCGAGCGCGAGCCCACGCCCGCCGGACATGCGGTCGAGCACGGCGGCGAGCCAGTAGCCGGTCCCGGCGCCTGCGTCGACGACGAGCGGGGTCGGCGCCGTCGAGACGAGCTCCGCGGCCGTTTGCGCGACCGCGTTCACGATCTCGTCGTAGTGGCCGGCGGCGAGGAACTCGGCGCGCGCGGCGACCATGTCGTTGGTATCGGCCGTTGCCGGGGTCTTGCCGGTCTGCAGGTTGACGTAGCCCTGCCGCGCGACGTCGAAGCTGTGGCCGTTCGCGCATCGCAGCGAGCCGTTGAGGTGTACCTGTCCGTCGCACGCCGGACAGCGCAACGCGTCGACGACGTCAGCCAGCACCCGACCGAGCCTATGTGGTTCTGATTGATCACGTTCGGCATGCGTGACGTCGCTTCATTAGGTCCGCATGCCTGGTGAAGCTACGTGGAGCCTACCGAACGTGATCAATCAGAATGCTCACCACTCGGCGCAGGACGTCAGTGTTATTCCATGGCCGTCGGCCAGTTGCTCGGCGTCACCTCCGGTGCGTTCCACCCACGGGTCGAAGTACTTCACCGCATCGTCGACCGTCCCGGCCTCCAGTTTGATCACGACTTCGGTGCACGCACCCTCGTCGGACTCCCAGGTGGTGTAGCGATCGCCGCGCCAGCCACTGAGGTAATCGTTGCCGAACCAGTCTGTCTGCACATCGAGGTGCAGCAGCTCGAGGAACCCCACGCCGAGCGTCCCTTCATCGAGAATCCTGGCGCCCACCGGCGCCGGTGGTGCGTCGGGCGGCGTGACCTCCGGCAGCTCACCCCCGATGAAGCGCTCGATCTCGACGATCTCGGCAGAGGTGGTTGGCGGGTTGCGCAATGCCGTGTTCACGTGGTCGTTGCTTTCTTCGGCAAGCCTCGTGATTGCCACGTCACCGAGCCAGTACGGCATGGAGCCGATCATTTCCAGCAGCGGGTCGTACGGTCCGCCGTAGCGGACGTCGTCCCATGCCGCGATGTACTCGTCCTGCCAGTCGGCCGGCTGATCGTCCACATACGCGAGCTCGACACGGTTGGCGTCGCCCTCGATCAGGGCTCTCGCGGCAAGATCCGCCTCGGGCCCCGGTCCGTCGAGGATCGTGGTCAGATCGAAATGCTGATCCTGCAGGGCATGGGTCAACTCATGCACGACCGTTCCTTCGACCATGGGGGTCCACTCCGTGCCGCGGACGACGAGCTCGTCGGTCCACGGGTCGTAGAAGCCCATCAATCCGCCGAGCGACGTGGACTGCTCGGCGGCGTAGAAGTCGTCCGGACTGGTCGTGAGCCCCAGCGCGGCATATGTGGCGCCGTAGTCCGAAGGCCCGACCGGAGGTTCGTACCCGGGTGGCGCGGTGAACCACGCATCGGCGAAGGCGTCGTCGTCGAGGAACTGGACCTCGACCTCCTCGGTAAAGCTGAGGCCGCGTTCTTCTTCGACGTAGGCCATCAGCCGGTCGAGCTCGCCGGGCAGAACGTCTTCGGCCGCCTGCCCGTCCCCGGCCGACTCGGCATCGTCGCTGCTGTCGCGGTCCGGCGCACCGTCGACCGGGGCGGCGTCCCGTACCGCCCACACCAATCCGACCGCGCCGGCGCCGACGATCATTCCGGCGAGCAGCGCGGCGACGATCGCCAGCACTAATGTCGTCGTGGTGTGGCGCGTTGCCGGGCCCGCCTGGTGGGCCCATACCCACGGGTGGCGCGGCTGGCCGGAAGGGCGCGGCGGCGGGTTGGTTCCGGTGACCGATTCATCGGGGGACTCGTCGGACACTGCTCTCCTCGGCCGTCGCCGGCTTCGATGGTCTCGGCACCCGCTCCTTCGCTCCAAGGCGGTTTCGCGGACCGGACATCTTTACATATCTCAACCAGTCGGTGAACGTGCCCCTCGTGATCTCCGATCGGATCCGTCGTCGTCCGTGGAGGCCGGTACGAGGTCGTGCCACGCTAGCGGGGGGTAGTGACATGGGCCACATTTCGGATTACACTCGTTGCGCGCGATCCTTGAGAGCGCTCTCACCCGGGGAGGACGACGGTGACCCGAACCAATGTGCGTGCAACTGTGGCGGCCGCGGCGAGTCTGGTATTGCTGAGCGGTGTACTCGGCGCATCGGCCGCGCAGGCCGATGAGCCACCGAACCTGGTCAACAACGGAAGCTTCGAACCACCGGTCAACAACCAATGGTGGGGTCTGGAGGCCGCGACGGTCGCGGACGGCGAGGCGTGCATGGCTCTGCCGGACGTCGAACGCTTCGGCAACTTCATCGATCTCGGCCTGGAAGAGGGCCAGACGTACGTGTACGGCTTCACCGCGCACGGCGATCCCGGGACCGGCGGTTTGCAGGCACGGATCCAGTCGGACGGCTCGGCCGGTCCCGAGGTCTTCGATGTGCTGGAGACGTTCGCCGTCACACCGGAGCCGCAGAACTACGAGTGGTCGTTCACCGCGACCGGGGACGCGCAACGCGTCCAGTTCGAGTTTTCCGGCGCCGATGCGGCCAGCACCTTCTGTATCAGCGACGTGTACGTCAGCCCTGTTGCCGAACTGCTGCAGAACCCTGACTTCGACGGCCTCTCTCCGTGGTGGACCACGCCGAATCTCACCCTCGAAGCCGATGCCGAGGGCCGGATGTGCGGCACCGTGCCCGCCGGCGGCAACCAGTGGGACGTCATCCTCGGCCAGAGCGGCATCACGCTCGAGGAGGGCCGCACCTACACAGTGACGCTGACGGCCACCGCATCGCCTGAGTCGAGCGCGCGAATCCTCATCCCCGAGCCGGGCATCGACTGGCCGCCGATCTACTTCGCGGACATCACGCTGCGCGCGGACGGGCAGACATTCACCGAGACGTTCGAATCGCCGATCACCGCGGACACCCAGTTCCAGGTGCAGCTCGGCGGAAACCCCGAACCCTTCACGTTGTGCATGGAGCTGGCGTCGCTGACCACCGGCGGCGAGGTGGACGAGTTCGAGCACGAGACCGGTCCGCGCGTGCGGGTCAACCAGGTCGGCTACCTGCCGGACGGCCCCAAGAACGCCACCGTTGTCACCGACGCCACTGAGCCGGTGGAGTGGCAGCTGCTCGACGAGTCCGGCGCGGCGGTGGCCGACGGGCTGACCACCCCGTACGGCACCGACGAGTCAGCGGGGCTGGACGTCCACACCATCGACTTCAGCGACGTGACGGCCACCGGCTCCGGCTTCCGGCTCGCCGCCGACGGCGAACAGAGCTACCCGTTCGCAATCGGGAGTGGGATCTACGACGAGCTGCGCAAGGATGCGCTCGGCATCTACTACACCGCACGTTCCGGCTACGAGATCGTGCCGGTCGAGGTGGATGGCGAGCTGCAGAAGGCCGAGTACGCGCGTCCGGCCGGCCACGTCTCCGAGCACGGCGGGACGGACGTCAACCAGGGCGACGACGCGGTCCCGTGTCTGCCTCCGGAGGGCGCGGTCGATCACAACGGCACCCCGCAGCTCGGCGGCAACGCGCACTACGGCGAGAACGGATGGGCCTGCCCGGACGG
>DASUTB010000030.1:0-17075 GCA_036374835.1 Jiangellaceae bacterium
GACGCGCGCACCGGTACGGTGACCACCTCGCTGGTCATCACGTCACGAACCGTAAGTCTCCTCATGGCTTCATTGACGCCCAACCCGGCAACTCCGAGACAGAGGCCAAGGTCCTGCGTCCGCAAGGACCTTCCGGCTCAAGGCGCGCGACCGCAAGGCCGACCACCTCGTTTGTGCGAGGGCGCCGCCGCCCGCACCCTCGCGGTGCATGTGCCGTCGGTGCACGTGACGTTCGGCCCTATCTCGCGTGGCGTCCGCACGGTCTGTTGAAAGAGCGATGTCGTATTCACGAAAGGAGGTGGACGATGTCCAACGCAGTAGTGCACTTCGAGATCGGCGCGGAGAACGCGGGCAAGCTACGCGAGTTCTACACCACGCTGTTCGGCTGGCAATTCGACACGACCGATCCGAGTTACGGGGTCGTCGATCAGACCGATGGTGGTATCGGCGGAGGAATCATGCAGATTCGCGAGAACATGCCTCCGTACGTCACCGTGTACGTGGCAGTGGACGATCTCCCGGCAACGCTCACCCGAATCAAGGAACTCGGAGGCGCTGAGGTGCTCGGCCCGACTGCCATTCCCACAGTCGGCGAGTTCGCGCTCTTCCGGGACCCTGAGGAGCACCTGGTCGGCCTGCTCAAACTCGAACAGACGCAACCGACCGGCTGAACCGCCGGTCGACCGACCGGTGCGCTCAGCTGGATTTCTTCTCGAAGTGCTGGACGATCGTGTCCGGCCCCGGGAAGAACAAGGTGGCGTGTTCGGTGTCGCCCCACTTGACGAGGTACGGCGGGCCGCCGGACTCGCCGTGCACCTCGAGAATCTCGCCGTCGCGTTCCGCTTCGCCCAGATGGTGTCCCTTGACCACGATCCGGTCGCCTTGCGCTGCGTACATGACACCCTCCCTTCCTTGTCGTCCTAGCTCATCAACCAGGTCGGACACGCCACAGAGCACCACGGCCCGTCCTCCCGGGCCCAAAGACCCTGCCGCCACCGCCGGCTCGCTTCGTAGCGTCGTATCAAGGAGCAAGGAGGGCGACACCATGACCACGACCAAGCGCTGGCACGTCGACATCTTCATCGACGAGCACGACGACGACACGACACGGGCCGAGGCCCGCCTCCGTACCACCGACCAGACCCAGATCACCGGCGTGGGTACCGCCCGCCGCAACCCGCACGACGCCAACGTCCCGGAGATCGGCGACGAGCTGGCTACCGCCCGCGCCTTGAACAAGCTCGCCCAGCGCCTGCTGCAGGCGAGCGCCGAGGACATCGAGGGCGCCACACACGAGCCGGTTCACCTGGTCCGGTAGGACCCGAAATGTTGGTGATCATGAAGCCTGACTGGTCGTTTCTGTGTGAATCAGCTTCATGATCTGTGAGAGAGAGGAGCAGACCATGGGATACGGCAAGGACGTCCAGCACGAGCTACAACGACCGGCGCGCGACCTGCGTCACGCGATTCCGCAGGTCTACGAGGGCTTCGCGCACCTGCACAACGCTGCGCTGGAGGATGGCGCGCTGGAATCGAAGATCAAGGAACTGATCGCCCTCGCCATCTCAGTCAGCCAGGAATGTGACGGTTGCATCGCATCGCACGCGCGCGGTGCCGCCCGCCGGGGTGCGACCCTCGAGGAGGTCGCAGAGGCGATCGGCGTCGCCATCTTGATGAACGGCGGACCGGCCACGGTCTTCGGACCGCGGGCGTTCGCTGCGTTCGGTGAGTACTACGCCGACTCGTACGAGACGCCTAAGGCAGCGTAGGTCTGCACCTGCCCGATCACGGCACTGCGGATGAGCGGCGGCTGAGTCGAGGGAGGAGCCGATGGAGCGGATCATCGAAACGCACGACTTCGGGCCGCACCGGGTGGTCGTCGTAGAGCACGTCGGTGACGAGGACAGGACCTATTCGATCCTGGTCGACGACTGCACCGTCACCGACCCGCCACTGCCGGCCGCACCCAGCTTCGAAGACCTTGTCCGCATCTACGCCCACACGGTCGGCTCCTGGTAGCACTCGCTGGAGACAGCCGCCCACTGACGGTCGGTCACCGAAGCGGACCGACATTGGTCCCCGACCAGTGGGGCTCTTGGCCCTAGCCGGGCGAGCGGCACAGGTGAAGCCTGGAGATCGAGGGCGAAGGAGGTGCCGGAGATGAGCTGCGGGCACGGCTACGGGCACCGCCACTGCATGTGGCCATACGCCTACGACCCGCCGTTGTTCGGTCGTCCGCCACTGGGCTACCGGCGCCCGCGCGACTGGGACGAGGAGAACGAGGACCTGGAAGAGTACCTCTCCGAACTCGAGGCAGAGGTTGATCAGATCAGAGCGCGCATCAAGGAACTACGCCGAGCGCATGCACGATCCCGGCGCGCCGCGGCGGACCGCAGCGCTGGGAACGCTCAGCGAAACAAGCGAAACAGCGGAGGTGGCGACGATGAGCGCTTCGGCTGACCGGCCAGTCATCGTCGTGGGCGTCGACGGCTCCGAGGACAGCATCAGAGCGCTGCGCTGGGCCGCCGGTCACGCACGGCTGCTCGGCGGCGAGGTGCACGCTGTCACCGGCTGGGAGGAGCCGCTGACGATCATGGTTGTGCCCTTCTACAAGACAGCCGACTACGCAAATGACGCCGAGGCGCTACTGCATCGTTCCATCCGTGCGGCGTTCGGCTCCGACCACGACGTCCCGGTTGTGCCGCGCGTGGTTCAAAAACACCCGTCCCTGGCGCTGTGCATCGAAGCGGAGGGTGCCGAGTTGCTCGTCCTCGGCCGGCGTGGCCGAGGTGAGATGCCCGGAATCCATCTGGGTACCGTCGCGGCGCACTGCGTCCGCCACGCACCATGCCCCGTCGTGCTCGTGGGTCCACAGACCGAGCATGACCGACCGAGTGAATCGCAGCATCAGGACCGCGTGACGCACTAGGCCGCGTCGATGGCCGCTAGTCGGTTCGGCGGGACCACCTGGGTTCGATCCGCGACCACTCAGCTTCCAGCGATGCGTGCCGGGCCAGCTGCATCAGGCGCAGCACGAGCCAGTACCCGGCGAGGATCGCAAGCTGCATCAACACCAGTTTCTGCAGGCCGGCCAGGACGCCGGACACGATGTTCTCACCGCGCGTCGCCGGTGCCGCCGTCGGTTGGCCCTCCTCGTCCAACCACACCGTCACTTCGGATCCCGCGGTCAGCTCGGGCTCAACGAGAACATCACCTTCGTGTGCCGAGCCGTCGGCGGCCCGCCATGTTGCCAACACGGGTACCTGTGGCATGAGATACCCGCCGTACGCCCCAGCATCTTCTTGCAGCACTGCGGTGGCCTCGTACGACGAGGCCGCGTGCTCGGCCGAGGCTTGCATCGCGGCCTCATACTTCATCTGGCCCAGCGCCACCGCGATCGGCACCGCAAGCAGTGCCGCACCCACGGCCACAGCCTTGACCAACCGTTCGGCGCGATCTGCGCGTGGCGGTGCCGGGCTGCCGCCGGTTCGGGAATCTCGACTCCACACCATCGTTCTCACCCCGTGTGAATGTGGATCAGCTCAATCCTCCAGCATCGTTCCGGTGCGACTGCGGCGGTAGGGCGTAAGGTCACCGCGGACTGTGGCGAACGGCCCCCGCATCCGCCCCGGCGCCGGCCGTCCATCGCGGGTACCCGACCAAAGGCCCATCGACTTGGGACGCTCGGCTCTGCTTGTGGCCATCTCGGCACGATGTTCTAGAGGCAGACCAAGGAGGCGCAGTGGACAACCAGGCCGCGGTCGGCGCGCTCTCGCCGGAATGTCACAGGAGGTGACCAAGCCATGAACGCCCTCGCCAACCTGCTGCTCGGTAAGCACCCGTGGCTGGCCGGGTTGATGCCTGCCCAGATAGAGAAGATCAGCGAGCATGCGCATGAAGTCAAGTTGGCCGCCGGCCAGGTCATCTTCTCCGAGGGTGAGTACGCGGATCGGCTCTGGTTGATCTGGGAGGGTCAGATCGCGATCGTGCTGGACGTCCCGGGTCGCGGCACCATGTTGCTCGAGACGCTCGATCCCGGCGACAGCGTGGGCTGGTCCTGGCTGTTTCCGCCCTACAGGTGGCGGTTCAGCGCGGTCGCCACTACCGACGTCCGGGCGGTTGAGATCGACGGTCCCGCGATCCGAGCGCTCTGCGACGACGATCCCGTCCTCTGCGCGGCCATCTACCGGCGCGTGTCGGCGGTCGCGGTGGAACGGCTGCAGGCGACCCGGCTGCGCCTGCTCGATATGTACGCCGCGCCGAGCGTGAGCGGACCGGATGGAGGTGCCTGATGGCCGCCGCTACCACCCCGTTGCGGTACGTCGTGACCGAACGGCGAGTCGAGACGGCCGACACCGCCTCGCTCACCCTGGGGCCGCTCGACACCAAGGTCGCCCGGCCCCGGGCCGGACAGTTCATGATGCTGACCGCGTTCGGTGTCGGCGAGGTACCGATCTCGGTCAGCAGGATCGGCACCGACGGATCGCTCGTGCACACGATCCGCGCGGTGGACCCGGTGAGCCGCGCACTCTATCTTGCGGAGCCGGAGACCGTGATCGGGCTACGTGGTCCGTTCGGTACGGACTGGAACGTTGGCAACACCGGCGGCCACGACCTCGTCTTCGTCGCCGGCGGCATCGGCCTTGCATCGCTGCGCCCGGCCATTGACGCGGTCATCAACAGGACATGGCGGGTGGGTCGGATCGTCGTTCTGGTCGGTGCCCGCACCCCGGACGACTTGCTGTTCCGCTCCGACCTGGCCGCGTGGGAACGACGGTCGGACATTGCGCTCGCGGTCACCGTCGACCAGGCCCATCAGGGTTGGCGCGGCAACGTCGGTCTCGTCACGACGCTGCTGCGGCGCGCCAACTTCACCGCGAGACGCACCACGGCGTTCGTCTGCGGGCCCGAAATCATGATGCGCGTCGTCGCCACACAGCTGCTCGAGTGCGGCGTTCCGCCCGCCGACATCCGGGTCTCCCTGGAAAGCAACATGCACTGCGACAACGGTTTGTGCGGGCACTGCCAGCTGGGTTCCGTGCTGCTGTGCCGGGACGGCCCGGTCATCAGCTACGACCAGGTAACGGCACTGCCGGCGACGAAGGAGTTGTAGACCCGCAATGAAGACCGTCGTGATAGGGATCGGCAACGAGTACCGGCATGATGACGCGGTGGGGCCGGAGGTCGTCAAACGGCTCACCGATCTGGATCTGACGGACGTGTCACTGGCAGTGGCCAACGGCGAGCCTGCGCACCTGATCGATCTGTGGGCCGAGGCAGAGGTCGCCGTGCTCGTCGACGCGGTCCGGAACGACCCGGCCAGCCCAGGACGGATCCACGAGCTGCTGATTGACGTGCCCGCAAGCGCCAACGGGGCGGCCAGTTCGCACGGCCTGGGCCTTGGCGACGCCGTCGAGCTCGCGATGTCACTGGGGAGGATGCCACGACGCCTGGTGGTGTTCGCCGTCGAAGGGGCCGACTTCACCTCAGGCCTGGGGCTGAGCCCGAACGTCTCCGTTGCGGTCGAGCAGGTCGCGGACCTGGTCGTCCACGAAGTCCGCGCCGCACAGTCGTAACGCTATGGACCTGGCCGCGAGTTCCACATCGAGTCATCTGCCTATACATAGGCCAGCGCTTCGCGGACGGTGATGCGCGAGGCGCGGGCGGCCGCGGCGTCAGTGGCAAGGATGGCACCGAACACGGCGAGGACGAACCAGGCACCGACTGCGAACAATGAGACACGGAACGGTAGCGGTGCGGACATGAATAGGTTTCCGAACCCAATGCCCAGCAGCTTGGTGAGCCCTAGCGCCGGAAGGATGGCGACCACACAGCTGGCGAGAGCCAGGAACACACCCTCGGCGATCACGATGCGCCGTACGATCTTGGGCTGCGCCCCGATCGCATGCATGACACCGAACTCCCGGATCCGGTCGAGGACGCTCGCGCTCATCGTGGCGGCCAGTCCGATCGCGCCGATGACGCCAAGCGGGATGGCGATCGCCAGCAGGATCACAACGATCGGGCCGGTATGACCGGCGGACGCGGCATTGGCTCTGCTGATCGAGGCAGCGGACACCACTTCGATGTCGCTGTCGCTCAGCGTCGCATCGATACTGTCGGCGACGCTGTCGCGGGTCGCCTCGTCGTGGCGGTCCGTCACGACGCGCAGCTGGTTGACCGTGATCGGCTCCCCCAGTGCTGCGGCTAGGCCCTCGGCCGTTGTGTATGCGCCGCGTTCGCCTTCGCCGGCGATGCCGACGATCCGCCATGTTGTGGGCCGACCGCGAACCATGAGCCGGACGGTGTCCCCGAGCATGACGTCCGAGTCGGCGGCGGTCGTCCGGCTAAGGACGACGGTTCCGGTTTCGCCCGGCTCCAGCCAGCGACCCGCGATCAGGTCAGGGTCGGGCATGGTGGCCTCGCCCGGCCGAATCGCGGTCAACCGCACGCTGCCATGCCCCTGGTCGGGATACGTCTGGGACACCGGAACCTCACCTGGTCCGGCGACTCCGGTCTTCGCGACATTCAGGCCGACCGTCGACGCCACACCCGGCACGCCGTTCATCAGCGCCATGACCTCGCCGACCGGCACCGGGTCGGCCAGTTGTACGTCGACGTCCCAGCTCCGGTTGGCTATCTGCTGATCCTCCACCGCCTGGACTCCGGAACCCATGGACATCCCGGCAACGAACACCGTTCCGGCGACGGCCAGAAGGCCGACCGACAACACGAAACGGGCCGGTCTGCGCACCGTGTTGCGCAGCGCCAGCAGCAACCCACGGTCCAGCCGACGTATCCGGCTCAGCCGGGCAAGCCAGCCTGTCGCGCCACTGGGATTCGCGCTAAGGCCGTGGTGGTCGATCGCGGCACGTACCGTCGTCCGGCTTACCTTGACCAGCGGAACCAGCGCGATCAGCACCGGCAGCCCGACTCCAAGGGTGACGACCACGACGTACGTCCACCATGCTGGGGCAAGGCTGACCGGCTCGATCCCGAGCATTCCAGGCAGCCGGTCGGCGCCAAACCTGCCGAGCAGGAGAGCCGGGCCTAGTGCGAGGAGCGTCGCGGCAACCGAGACGATGAGCGTCATCGCGAGGTAGAGCCGTCCGATCCGGCCCGATCGTGCGCCGATGGCTTTCATGATGCCGATCTGCGGGATCTGCCGGATGAACAGATTGTTGAGCATGGTCGCGACCAGAATGGTGCTGAGCAGCAACGCAGCAGCACCGCCGGCCAGTAGAGAGCCGAGCAACGCGTCGAACTGCCACTGGTGGGGATGCGCGTACGGCTCTGGCACCTGGGCCTCGCGCACCGGGAGACCGAGCTCGTGCTCGAGCCACTGTGCGATATCGGTGGCGACGGTAACGACGGTGTCCCGTTCTCGGGTCGGCTCGGCCGCATTGTGGTCAGCGACCTGGATCTTGAGCTGATCCATGCCGATCGCATCCGAACCCAGCGACGCCGTGGACAGATAGCCGAATCCCCTCTGGTAGCTGGGAGACGGCGCCAGGCTGGGGTCGTACACGGATCCGGCCACCTGCAGCTCGACCGGGTCGCCGCGTGGTGGGGTGATGGTGACCGGCTCACCTTCGGTAAGACCGAACAGCGAGAGCGAGTCCGCCCCGAGATAGATCTCATCGCCGGCCGGCGGCCATTGACCGGGTCGGCGGCTGTCGAAACTCGCGATCCGCATCGGATCGTCCGGCGTGGCGACGAACACCTGCATCGGGTTGTCCACGACCGTGTCACCGCGCGCCACGTCGGTCTCGAACTGGGTACGGCCCGCCGCCTCAATGACCTGCGGCCACGTCCGCACCTCGGCCGCGATCTCGGCCATCCGGTCGGCGTCGATCGGCCGCGCGAGCACGATGGTGGCCGAGGCGGGTTCAGTGCTCATGTACGCACGGCTCGTCTCGCGTCCCGTGGCGTTCCAAGCGAAAAGAATGGCCGCGAACACCGTCAGGCTCACGGCGATCGCGACTGTCATCAGGACGAACCGCGACCAGCTCGCTCGCAGATCGCGGCGCAGCTTCGCGCCGATCAGACTGCTCATGACGCCACCGAGACCGTCTCGTCCGCGTGGATGCGGCCGTCCGCGAGGGTGATCTCTCGGCCGGCGATCGACCGGATGTCGGTCTCATGGGTCACCACCACGATGGTGCGGCCGTCGCGGTTGAGGTCGGCGAACAGCTCGAGAACGGAGGCGGCGGTCGTCGAGTCGAGATTGCCGGTCGGCTCATCGGCCAACAACAGCGGCGGGTCGTTGGCGAGCGCCCGTGCGATCGCGGCACGTTGCTGTTGACCTCCGGAGAGCATGGCGGGCAGCTTGTCGGCCTGGTCACCGATGCCAACACGTTCGAGAAGAGATCGGGCTCGGTCACGACGGCCGCTGACCGGGATCGTCTTGGCGAAGTCCATCGGGAGCATCACGTTCTCAACCACGCTCAACGTGGGGAGCAGCTGGAAGAACTGGAAGACCAGACCGACGTTGCGGCCCCGCCACGCAGCGAGGTCGGACTCGGAAAGCCGGCACAGGTCTGCCCCGGCCGCATGGATCGTGCCAGCCGTCGGCCGATCAATGCCGGCGAGCAGATTCAGCAACGTCGTCTTGCCACTGCCGGACCGGCCGACGATCGCGACGAACTCGCCTGATGCGATCTCGAGACTCAAATGATCGACGGCGACAACCTCGCCCACCCCGAGCGGGTACGTCTTGACGATGTCGGCGAGCCGGATGACGGGCTCGGCAGCCGGCGTCATCGGTGCGCTCCCTGGGGCGGCGTGTGGTTCTCAGTCCACCGGTCGGTGGCGCTGGTGCCTGGAATGTCATCGCCTCCGAAGCCGTGATCAGGGCGAGGATGACCGCCACCACCACTGAGCATGACAGCGATGACGATCAGGACCAAGATCGCCGCGGCGACGACGGATAGCAATGCCCAGCGCGGTATGCGCCGGCGATCGGCGTCCCTCTCCGGGTCGGTATAGCGCGATGGATCGCTCACGCCTCGTCCTCCATTCAGCGTCGGTCGTTAAGTTGCAATACACATTGTCTATATCATGACGCTGTGTCCCGCAAGTATCAGCGCGTATACTGAAGAGGTGCCCAAGCTGTGGAGCGAGACCATCGAGGCGCACCGCCACGAGGTGCGCGAGGCGATCATGGACGCGGCATGGGCGCTGGTGACGGAGCGAGGCTTGTCGTCCACGACGATGTCGCAGGTCGCCGAGAGATCCGACATCGGGCGGGCGACGCTCTACAAGTACTTCCCCGACGTCGAGTCGATTCTGTTGGCCTGGCATGAACGCCACGTCGCCCACCACCTCGCCCAACTCACCGAGATCAGAGACCGGTATGAATCCCCGGACGAAGCGCTGCGTGCAGTGCTCGAGGTTTACGCGACCATCGCCTACCGCCGCGGATTACACGGCGCAGAGCTCGTCGCGCTGCTCCATCGCGGCGAACAGATCGATCGCATACAACATCAACTGCGCGACTTGGTACGCGACTTGATCGCCGATGCCGCTGCCGCCGGTGAGATCCGACGTGACGTCGCGCCCGAAGAGTTGGCCGGCTACTGCCTGCACGCACTCTCGGCGGCCGGCAACCTAAGCTCCGAAGCCGCCGTTGCGCGCCTGGTCGCGGTCACGCTCGACGGACTGCGCGCAGCCGCGCCGGACGCTTCGCCAGCACGTTGAGCGTAGCCCTTACGGGCAGAAGTCCTTCTTCTTGCCGGCGATGCAGTGCTGAACCGGCTCGAGCATGGCCGCACTGATCCACCGTGCACCTTGCAGCCAACGCCGACCGTAGGACCCCACACCTTTGGGACTAACGGCCCTACCCCCTGGGGGTATATATCGCAAACGTATGACGGAGGAGTGAAGGGTGTCGCAGTGTTCTCTTTCGCAGCCAGGAATCTTGGCAAGGAGCGAGTGCGACTGGCGATCTCCGTCGGAGGCGTCGCATTCGCGGTGATGCTGATCGTGCTGCTGCGGGGCTTGTACGTCGCGTACGAGACCAAGGTGAGTGACGTCGTGGAGCGCGTCCCAGCCGAACTGTGGGTTGTCCAACGCGGAACCGCCGACTTCTTCCACTCGTACTCGCTGGTGCCCGAGAGCACCGGCGACCAGGTGGCTGCGTTGCCAGGAGTAGCGGCGGTTCATCCGTACCTTGCTCGCCAGGTCGGGTTCAGCCTGCGGGACGAGCAGACTCTGCTGTATCTCGTTGGCTTCGACCCGGCCGACCCGGTGAGTGGTCCCCCCGAGGTGGTGTCCGGCACCGACCGGGTAGCGCCGGACGGGATCGTCGTCGACGAGGTCTTCGCCGCCAACCACGACGTCGGGCTCGGTGACACGCTCACGCTCAACGGTTTTGACCTCGAGGTGGCCGGTGTCAGCAGGGGCGGCGACATGGTCATGTATCAGTACGCCTACGTGACCACACCGACGGCGCGCAACGTGCTGTCCATGCCCGACCAGAACAATGCCCTCCTGGTCCAACTTGCCCCCGGCACCGATCCTGAAAGTGTCGCCGAGCGGATCTCGTCGCTGTCCTCTCAGCTGAGGGTGCGCGATACCGACGCGATGGTCGCGGTCAACCAGCGGGTCATCACCGACAGCTTCCTTCCGGTGATCTCTGTGCTGCTCGTGATCGGATTCGTTGTCGGTGTTGCCGTGATCGGCTTGACGATCTACTCGGCAGTTCTGGAGAAGCGGCGCGAGTACGGGGTCGTCAAGGCGCTCGGGGCCCGATCCTGGCAGCTGACCGCGGTGGTGGCCATCCAGGCATTGCTCGCGGCAGCAGGTGGATACCTGGTCGGTGTCGGCCTTGCCGTAGCCGGCCGGCAGGCGGCTGAGCGATGGGTGCCGGCGTTCGTCGCCGACATAGTTCCAGGCGACCTCGTCCGGGTGGCCGCAGCCACCGTCGCGATGGCGGTGATCGCAGCTGTCATCCCGCTGGCGCGTATCGCGCGCATCGATTCCGCGGAGGTGTTCCGCGCATGAGCGTCCTCGAACTCGACCACGTGACCAAGACCTTCGGTCAGGGCCGGCTCGCGGTGCGCGCAGTCGACGGCGTCGACCTCGCCGTGGACCAAGGTGAGTTTGCCGTCGTGATGGGACCGTCCGGCTCCGGCAAGACGACACTGTTACAGCTGATGGGCGCCTTGCTCTCGCCATCGGCGGGCGAGATCCGGATCGACGGTCGCCCGCTAGCCCAGCTCAGCAACACCGACCAGGCCCGCCTGCGGCTGCGCCAGATCGGTTTCGTGTTCCAGTCGTTCAATCTGATCAGTGCCCTCACCGCACGGGACAACGTCGCATTGCCGGCTGCACTGGCCGGCGAGTCCCGGGCGACACGTCGTGATCGGGCCACGATGTTGCTCGAACGGCTCGGCCTCGGCGACCGTCTCCACCATCTCCCGGAGGCGCTGTCCGGGGGCGAGAAGCAACGTGTCGCGGTCGCGCGTGCCCTCGTCAACGATCCGCCGCTGATCCTCGCCGACGAGCCCACCGCCAATCTCGACTCCTCGTCCGGCTACCAGGTGCTGCACCTGCTCGAGGACATCGCCGTCACCGAACGCAAGACACTCGTCATGGTCACCCACGACCACCGGATCACCACCGTCGCGGACCGGCTGCTCTGGCTCGCCGACGGTCAACTGCGCGACCGCGAGTCGGACTTCGCTACCACGTCAGACCCGGTATGCGGGATGGAGATCGTCATCGAACGCGCGGCGACGCATCGCCAAGTGGGCGCAACGACTCTACACTTCTGCTCCCAGGTCTGCGTCGACCGTTTCGACGCCGACCCGGGCCGTTTCACCAGTCACCTGGAAAGGAGCCGATCATGAAGACAATCGCCGAGATCGGCGTAATCGCCGACCCGAACGGCCACATGTGGGGCGACGGCAGCGGATGGATGTGGCTTTGGGGCACGCTCATGATGCTCGCGATCATCGGCGCCATCCTCGCCGGCATCTGGCTCATCGTCCGCAGCACGCGCCCACCCGAGCCGAGGCCGCACGATCGCGCCCGGGAGATCCTTGCCGAGCGCTACGCGCGCGGCGACCTGTCCACCGAGGAGTACCACGAACGCCTCGCCGAATTGAAGTAGGGACCCGGCCGTCACAACGACGATTCCGCGGCACCGCAAGCCGCGGGACGGATCAGGCGACGAATACATCGGCGGCAAGCGCACCGAACAGCAGCGCCAGGTAGGTCGTTGACCAGTGGAACAGTCGCATCGGTTCCGGATCGCGGCCCCGGCGGATGCGGGTGTCGAGCTGGTGAGCTTGGGCGAGCAGCACCGTGCCCAACAGGACCGCGGCTACGCCGTACGGCCATGACGTCGCCAACGGCCACAGCAGGACAGAGGCGGCGACCGTCGCCCACGAGTAGCCGACGATTCGGCGGCCGACCCGCTCCGCGGAGGCGACGACCGGCAGCATCGGCACCCCGGCGGCGGCATAGTCATCACGGAAGCGCAGTGCGAGCGCCCAGAAATGCGGTGGCGTCCAGAAGAACACCACCAAGAACAGCACCAGCGGTGTCCACGTCAAGGTTCCCGTCACCGCGGCCCAACCGATGAGCACCGGCGCGCACCCCGCTGCTCCTCCCCAGACGATGTTCTGTGGGGTACGGCGTTTGAGCAGCAGCGTGTAGCCGACGACGTAGAACAGGATGGCCGCCGCTGCAAGCGCGGCGGCGAGCACATTGGTGGCGACCACCAGGATCAAGGTCGCTACCAGCCCGAGGGCGGCCCCGAACCCAAGGGCGGCTCGTGGGCCCACCACGCCGCGCGGCAACGGCCGGCGCCTGGTACGCCGCATGACCTGGTCGATGTCCCGGTCGAAGTAGCCGTTCAGCGCGTTCGCGCTTCCGGCCGCCAGCGTGCCTCCCACGAGCGTGGCGGTGGCCGTCTGGAGCGGTGGCAGGCCGTCGGCGGCGAGGATCATCGCGGGCACCGTCGTCACGAGGAGGAGTTCGATGATCCGAGGTTTGGTCAACGCCACGTAAGCGCGGACCGTGTCCGCGGTCCGCGCCGCCGTCGCGACCGTCAACGGTCCGACGTCTCGGGAGCACGCTCCTGCGAGACCGCATCTTGCCGCTTGTGCCGGTCGACGAACTGCCGCCACGTCGCTTCGTCCGACCACATGGCCAGGCGGTAGAACGTCCAGATCAGGCCGCAGAACAACCCGCTCCCGACGATGAGCCAGAAAATCCACCATGCGGCGGGCACATCAGGTCCGTGCACACTCCTCGCCCTCCTCACGTCACATCAGGTAGAAGATCACTTCTATCGCGAGCCACACGACAAGGAGGAACGCCCAGAACCAGTAAGCGACGTCCAAGAGCGTTCGTCCACCGGCAAGTCGACCGCGCCGCGCCTGGACGGCAAGCCCGGCGACGAACGCCGCGCCCGCCACCAGATGTAGCGCGTGCGCGCCGGTTGCGAGGTAGAAGGTACCCCCGAAGTCGCTTGCCGCGTCGAGCGCCGGATCGGCCCAGCCGATGCCCGACCCCACGGCCGTCACGAGGCCAAGCACCGCCGCCGCCCACAATCCGGCCGCCGCGGCCGGCCACCGGTCGCGGCGCGCTGCACGCCGGGCAATGTGCATCGCGGCGAAGCTCGCCACCATCACCGCGGTCAGCACCAGTGCGAAGCCGTCATCCAGGTCAGCCGGCCGGGCGGTGCCGGCGAGCAGGAACCGGATCGCGAACACCGGCACGAAGATCATGGTCTCGGCCACGATGAACAGCGCGAGACCGAACAGCCGGGTCCGCCGCTCCCGCTGCTCACCGAGCTGGAGGTGTTCAGCCGTCTCCGGCGAGCTGTCGTCGGCGGGACGTGTCGAGACCGTCATGTGTGATCACCTGCCTCGTCGTCCGGGTGGTGGCGCTGTGGGCCCGGGTTGCCCGGCGCACTACCGGCGCCGATGCCGGCGGCCTCCAGGCTCGTCCGCTGTGGCTCGGGCTCGAGCGGCCGTGGACGCACGCCGGGAATGGGAACCATGCCCGGCTCGGGCGCCGCATCCCCGTAGCTGTAGAAGTCGGCCAGCACGAGCGGCTCGATCTCGAAGTTCTCCCGCGGCGGAGGAGAGGACGTCTCCCATTCCAGCGTCTTACCGCCCCACGGATTCGGCCCTGCCGGCGGTCCGGTGGCCCAGGAGTACACCAGATTGATCAAGTGAAGGATCAGCGCAAGGCCGAGGAACGCGGCCAGGATGGAAATGGCGATGTTGACCGGCTCCATATAGTCGAGGTACGTGGCGATCCGCCGGTTCATCCCGTCCAGGCCGAGGAAGTGCATCGGGAAGAACGTCGCGTTGAACCCGATGAACAGCAGCCAGGCCGCGACCTTGCCGAACGCCTCGTTGAACATCTTTCCGGTGTACTTCGGGAACCAGTAGTACAACCCAGCCAACCAGGCGAAGATCATTCCGCCGACGATGACGTAGTGGAAGTGGGCGACGACGAAGTACGTGTCCGTCTCGTAGAAGTCCGCCGGAGCGTCCGCGAGGAACACACCGGAGACGCCACCGAGGAGGAAGGTGAGCATGCTGAACAGCACCAGCAGCATCGGCGTGGTCAGCCGCACCCGGGACAGCCACAGCGTGCCGATTGCGGACAGGTACACCAGCCCGGTCGGAATGGATATCAGCTCGGTCGTCGACATGAACGGGATGAGTCGCGCGTCCGCCGATGTCGCGAACATGTGGTGCGCCCACACGATGCTGCTCATCAGCGTGATCGCGAGGAATCCGCCGACCACCCACCGGTATCCGAACAGCGTCTTGCGGCCCATGACCGCAAGGATCTCCAGCCACAAGCCCCACGCGGTCAGCATGATGATATAGACCTCGGGATGACCGAACATCCAGAACAGGTCCTGCCACAGCAGCGGCAACCCGCCGTCGGCGGCGAAGAACGTCGTGCCGGCGACCCGCTCCATGATCCCCATGACCATCGCCACCCCGATCTCGGGCACCCAGACCAGGTTGAGAACCGACGTAAGCAACATCGTCCAGACGAAGATCGGCAGCCGGCCCCAGGTCAGCCCCGGCGCCCGCATGAAGACCGTGGTCGCGATGACGTTGATCGCGGTCAGCAGTGACGCCAGCCCCAGCGTGTAGACGCCGAGGTAAAAGAGCAGCTGACCGGCCGCATTGTCCGCCCCAAGGGGCTGGTACGAGGTCCAGCCACCCTGAAAGCCGCCGACCAGGGGACTTGCGATGATCGCCAGCACACCCGGCGGGATTAACCAGTAGCTCGTCGCGTTCAGCCGGGGAAACGCCATGTCCTCCGCGCCGATCATCAGCGGGACGAAGTAGTTGCCGAATCCGCCCACGATGGCCACGACCGACACGGCGAACAGCATGAGCGTGCCGTGGATGCTCATCAGGTTGTTGTAGGCCTCCGCGGTCGGGAGCAGGTCCAGCTCGGCCGTGGCCAGCTCAGTGCGCATGACCATCGCCAGCAGGCCGGCCAGTCCGAACGTCACACCCGCGGTGACGAGATACTGCAGCCCGATCACCTTGTGGTCGGTGTTGAAGCGGAAGTACCGCCAGCGTCCCGTACCCTCGTCCCACTCGGAGCTTCCGCCGTAGAGCGGGCGGACGACGGTCTCCCACCCGCCGATGCCGAGCTGCCAGCCGGCCAGGCCGGTGACGTACCCGACGACAAGGGCGAGCTCGGTGAATTGACGCTCGCCCTGGAGGACCGCCGTGACCAGCGCTCCAACGGCGAAACCGGCCAGGCCCCACAGCGCCGCCCGCAGCAGCGGCCCGAGCCCGGCCAGCGCCTCAACCGAGCGCTTAGGAGTGGTGCTCGTGTCGACCGCCACTACTGCCCACCTCCAACCTCGGTCACCCACTCGTCGAACTCGGCGGCGGTGACGATGCTCACCTCGGCGGCCATATCGGCGTGCCCGATGCCGCACAACTCGGCGCACTGCACCCGCAACATCTCGCTGGTGCCGATATCGCCGATGCGGTCCGGTGTGATGTGAAGCTCGGTGGTCGCACCAGGCACCGCGTCCTGCTTGAGGCGGAACGCTGGGATCCAGAACGAATGGATGACATCTTCGGACGTGATCACGAAGCGCACCGGCTGATCGACCGGCAGCACCAACTCGGGCTGGTTCTCGACTCCCTGCTCCGGATAGGTGAAGCTCCACTCCCACTGCTGTGCGGTGACCTCGACCACGAGCGGGTCCGGCTCGTCCCGCGCATCCCAGATCTCCATCAGCCCGGTCACGCCGGGATGGATGATGACGAGCACCGCGAGCGCGGTCGTCGTTCCCAGCCAGGTCATGGTGTAGCCACGGTGGGTACGGACCTGGACGGCGCTGTCGGTCAGATCGTCGGGCCGCGCCCGGAATCGGATCATCGCGTATACGACCGCGACGAGTACGAACATGAAGACCGGGATCACGAGGTAGAAGAGGAACAGGATCGCATCGTCGGCCACCGCACCCTGCTCGGCAGCTAGGAACGGGAAGCTGTCCGCGGCCCAGACCCGTACGCCGATGACCCCGGCAACGGTCAGCACGACCCAGCTCAGTCCGGCCACCAGAAGATGGCGTCGGGCGTTCGGCCGTCCAGGCTGCTCGGTCATAGCTCCACCACCCACGAGGTTGTCGTCAAGGCCGTCATTCGACGATCGTCACCGTCCCCAACATCCCGTTCGCATAGTGTTGTCCGGTCTCGGCGAAACAGCCCAACTGCCACTCACCGGGCTTGTCCGGGACGACGAAGCTGATCGTCGACGTGCCGACCGGCTCCAGCTCGACCATGAAGCCGTGGTCGCCATGGCCGCCCATGTCGGCCATACCCTCCTCGCCGTCCTCCGCGTGCTCGTCTTCGGCGTGCTCGTCGCCCATATCCATCTCGTCCGACTCGCCGTCCCCCATATCCATCTCGTCCTCGTCGGCATGCTCGTCCCCCATATCCATCTCGCCCTCGTCGGCATGCTCGTCCTCGTCGGCGTGCTCGTCCCCCATATCCATCTCGCCCTCGTCGGCATGCTCGTCCTCGTCGGCGTGCTCGTCCCCCATATCCATCTCGCCCTCGTCG
>DASUTB010000031.1:0-41997 GCA_036374835.1 Jiangellaceae bacterium
TATCGCCCCGGCTACGGCGTCGTCCGCAACGGCCTGCCGGTGGAGTGAGTCCCGGTCGAGACCGGCGACCTCGAGTTCACCGGCGTCCCACTGCAGCAATCGATCAGGGCCGACCTCGGGATGGAACTGGACGCCCCACGCCGTCGCCCCGATCCGGAACGCCTGATACGGGCAGCGCTCGGTCGAGGCCAGCCACACGGCTCCCGGGGGTAACGTCATGATCGCGTCCTTGTGGTGCTCGATGGCCGGAACGGTCGGCGGTAGATCACGGAACAGTGGGTCGTCGGCCGCCTCGGGACGGATGGTCACCGGCACGCTGCCGTGTTCGGGCGCACCGGCGTCCGGGGTGACGGAGCCGCCCGCGACGTGCGCGAGCAGCTGCCCGCCCAGGCAGATCCCGAGGACCGGCGTGCCGCCGTCGAGCGCTTCGCGGACCAGCGCTCTGGTGGCAGGGAGCCAGGGCGCGCGTACGTCGTTGTCGCACATGAAGCCACCGCCGAGTACGACGACGGCGTCGTATCCGTGCAGCGGCGGAACGGGCGAACCGTCGTACGCGGTGACGACGTCGGTCGCGACGCCGGCAGCACGAAGCCAGTCGCCCACCCGGCGCGGCCCGCCTTTGGCGCCGTTCTGGATGATCACAGCGCGCCGCATGCGCACTTGCCTACCAGTCACAACCCACCGCCGTCCATCCTGGGGTTGTGCTACCAGCCGCGGGCGCGCCATTCGTCGAGGTGGGGACGTTCGGCGCCGAGCGTGGTGTCGTCACCGTGACCCGGATAGACCCACGTCTCGTCCGGCAGGCGAGCGAACAGTTTGGACTCGACATCGCCGAGTAGCTGCGCGAAATGCTCCGGATTGCCGTGGGTGTTGCCGACGCCACCCGGAAAGAGCGAGTCGCCGGTGAACAGGTGTGGCGGGCCGGTCGGGTCGTCGTACAGGACGGCGATGCTGCCGGGTGTGTGGCCGACCAGATGGATGATCTCGAACCGGCATCGGCCGACCGAGATGCGGTCGCCGTCCTCGACGAGCTCATCTGTCGGCACCTCGATGCCGGCTGCGTCGGCCGGGTGCGCAACCGTGGCGGCACCCGTCGCACGAACCACCTCCGCCAGTGCCTGCCAGTGGTCGCGATGCCGGTGCGTGGTGAGCACGCGGACGAGCGGTCCTTCGCCGCAGACGGCCAGGATTCGCTCCGGCTCGGCGGCGGCATCGATGAGCAGCTCGTCGCCGGTGTCGCGGCAGCGCAGGACGTAGGCGTTGTTATCCATCGGCCCGACCGAGACCTTGGAAATGATCAGGTGTGCTAGCTCGCGGACCTCTGCCGGCCCACCAGGAGTCACCTTGCCGTGGTACGTCATCTACAGCCACGCCCCTGCAGGTAGTTCGGGAAGGGCATCGCCGTCGACCGTCAAGTCGGTGCCGGAGCTGCGTCCGGTGAGCCAGGCGAGCAGCGCGGGGGCCGTCCCGCTGACGGTCGGGCCGCCCGGTCCGCCGACGTGCTCGCGAATGCCGTCGGCCACGGCGGTGAACGGCGGGACGCCGTCCTTGCGCCCGCAGGTCCGAAGCGATTCCCGCAGTGCGCGGTCCACGAACGCCGACGGCCAGTCGGACGGCCGGTACCCGGCGTTCAGATCGACATGGTGGATCTCGACCTCGCGCAGCCGCAGCCACATGACGCGGCGGGCCGGAATGGCCGACCCGGCTCCGGCCGGTCCGGTGCGCACGAGGCGCTCCCAGCCCTGCTCGGGCATCGCCGAGACGGCCTTGGCGAAGCCGGCCGCCGATTCCTTGAGATCTTCGGCGAGCTCGGCCGGCGCGCGCGTCGAACCGGCCTGGATGTCGGCGTTGCGTGCCTCGGCACTCGGGTACATCGGTGTCTCGACGCCGGTATTGGCCCAGTTCAGCAGGTTCGCGAGCGCGTCGGCGTTGCGCGCTACGTGGGCGAGGACGTGCCCGCGCGTCCATCCTGGGCACAGGCTGGGCGATCGCAGGCCGTCGTCGTCCAGCGACTCCGCCGTGGCCACGAGGGCCTCGGTGGCCGCCGAGACCGGACCGACAACCCGGTCCGGCTCGTTATCGGGTTCGTCGGCCGGCGTTCCGTTCGTCGTGGGCTTCATCTCGGGCATGCTAGGAATCTATCGGGCGTCGGTGGAGATGGCGACTGCCGGATAGCACCGCCGTCGGTACCGGCGTGGCAATCTTGTCAGTGGCGGCGAATAGCATGCGGTCGTGCAGCAGTTTGCCGAGAACCGAGACGAGTGGGGAGCCGACCTGGACGCGATGGCCGACGACTCCGAGCACCGCTTGATCGTCAAAGGCGCCCGAGAGCACAACCTCAAGGACGTCTCCCTCGACCTGCCCCGCGACGCGCTCATCGTATTCACCGGCCTGTCCGGCTCGGGCAAATCGAGCCTGGCGTTCGACACCATCTTCGCCGAAGGTCAGCGCCGGTACGTCGAGTCGCTGTCCGCGTACGCGCGCCAGTTCCTCGGCCAGATGGACAAGCCCGACGTCGACTTCATCGAGGGGCTTTCCCCGGCCGTGTCGATCGACCAGAAGTCGACGTCGCGCAACCCACGGTCGACGGTCGGCACCATCACCGAGGTCTACGACTATCTGCGTCTGCTGTTCGCGCGGGCGGGTCGGCCGCACTGCCCCGAGTGCGGACGCCCGATTGGACGGCAGACGCCACAGTCGATCGTCGACCAGGTGCTCGGGCTCGAGGAGGGTTCGCGCTTCCAGGTGCTGGCGCCGGTGGTGCGCGAGCGGAAGGGGGAGTACGCGGATCTGTTCCGGACGCTGTCGTCGCAGGGCTTCTCTCGCGCGCGGGTTGACGGTGTCGTGTACCAGCTTTCCGAGCCGCCGTCGCTGAAGAAACAGGAGAAGCACACCATCGAGGTGGTGGTCGACCGGCTGACCGTGAAGGCTTCGGCGGGCCGGCGGCTCACCGACTCGGTGGAGACCGCACTTCGCCTTTCCGGCGGAACCGTGACGCTGGAGTTCGTCGATCTACCGGAGGACGATCCCCATCGTGAGCGGGTCTACTCGGAGCATCTGTACTGCCCGTACGACGAGCTGTCGTTCGAGGAGCTCGAGCCGCGGTCGTTCTCGTTCAACTCGCCGTTCGGCGCCTGCCCGGTCTGCACCGGCTTGGGGACGCGGATGCAGGTGGATCCCGAGCTGGTCGTTCCCGATCCGTCGAAGACCCTGGAGGAAGGTGCACTTGCACCATGGGCGGCGGGCCACACGTCCGACTACTTCGGCCGGCTGATCGAAGCGCTGGCTGCGACGATCGGCTTTCCGATGGACGAGCCGTTCGAACGGTTGCCCGCACGCGCCCGCAAGGCGCTGCTGTACGGCCACAACGAGCAGGTGCACGTCCGATACCGCAACCGGTACGGCCGCGAGCGCTCGTACTACGCCAACTATGAGGGCGTCATCTCGTGGGTGGATCGGCGCTACGCCGAGTCGGAGTCCGATTCGAGCCGGGAGCGGTTCGAGGGCTTCATGCGTCAGGTGCCGTGCGAGGCGTGCAACGGGGCGCGGCTCAAGCCGGTGAGCCTGGCCGTCACCGTCGGCGGCAGGAGCATCGCCGACGTGGCCGCGCTGCCGATCGGCGATTGCGCAGTCTTCCTGCAGGATCTCGAACTCAACGACCGTGAACGGCAGATCGCCGCGCGGGTGCTTAAGGAGGTCAACGAGCGGCTGCGGTTCCTGGTGGACGTCGGCCTCGACTATCTGACGCTGGACCGTGCGGCCGGCACGCTGGCCGGCGGCGAGGCGCAGCGTATCCGGCTGGCCACGCAGATCGGCTCCGGGCTGGTCGGCGTGCTGTACGTGCTGGACGAACCGTCGATCGGGCTGCATCAACGCGACAACCGGCGGTTGATCGAGACGCTGGTCCGGCTGCGCGAGATGGGCAACACCTTGATCGTCGTCGAGCACGACGAGGAGACGATCCGCACCGCCGATTGGGTCGTCGACATCGGACCCGGCGCCGGCGAGCACGGCGGCCAGATCGTGCACTCCGGAAAGGTGGCCGAGCTGGTCGACCACGAGACGTCGATCACCGGTGCGTACCTGTCCGGGCGGCGGCAGATCCCGGTACCACCGGTACGGCGTCCGCCGACGAAGGGCCGCGAGGTGGCGGTCGTCGGCGCGCGCGAGAACAACCTGCGGAACGTGACGGTTCCGTTTCCGCTCGGCTGCTTCATCGGCGTGACAGGTGTGAGCGGCTCGGGCAAGTCGACCCTGGTCAACGACATCCTGTACATGGCGTTGGCCAAGCACGTCTACAACGCACGCGGCGTGCCGGGTAAGCACAAGCGTATCGACGGCGCCGAGTTCATCGACAAGGTCGTGCACGTCGACCAGTCGCCGATCGGGCGCACGCCCAGGTCCAACCCGGCCACTTATACCGGCGTGTTCGACCACATGCGCAAGCTGTTCGCCGAGACGCAGGAGGCGAAGATCCGCGGCTACCAGCCGGGCCGGTTCTCGTTCAACGTCAAGGGCGGACGGTGCGAGGCGTGCTCCGGCGACGGCACGATCAAGATCGAGATGAACTTCCTGCCGGACGTCTACGTCCCGTGCGAGGTGTGCCACGGCGCCCGTTACAACCGCGAGACGCTCGAAGTGCACTACAAGGGCAAGAACATCTCCGAGGTGCTGGAGATGCCGATCGAGGAGGCCACCGAGTTCTTCGGACCGATCGAGCGGATCGCCCGGCACCTGCGCACGCTGGACGCGGTCGGGCTCGGTTACGTCCGTCTGGGCCAGCCAGCGCCGACGTTGTCCGGTGGTGAGGCGCAACGGGTCAAGCTCGCCTCCGAACTACAGAAGCGTTCGACCGGACGCACGGTCTACGTGCTGGACGAGCCCACCACCGGGCTGCACTTCGAGGACATCCGCAAGCTGATCGGCGTGCTGCAGAGCCTGGTCGACAAGGGCAACACCGTGATCGTCATCGAGCACAACCTCGACGTCATCAAGACCGCGGACTGGCTGATCGACCTCGGCCCGGAAGGCGGCACCGGCGGCGGGACGGTCGTCGCCACCGGAACACCCGAGGACGTCGCGCAGATCCCGGAGAGCCACACCGGCCGATTCCTCGCCGACATCCTCCCAAGAATGACCACGTAAACGCCCATGCAACACCGTTAGCGCCTCGTTGACGGGTAGCTAACCGTCTACAGCGCATCATGCGTGCCGGCGGCGAGCCACCAGCCCATCGGGTGCACGCCAAGCCCGTCGGGCAATTCCTTGGTCAGCGCGACGAGCGCCTCAGGCTGAGTGCGGTGAACCGATCCGGGCGAGAGCGCGTGGGTGGTGGATAAGTGAAACCAACACCACAGCAGGGAACGTGATGACCGAACTGAACGACTCCATCGCAGGCTCGCTCGACCGCCGTCGGATGCTTCAGGTCGTCGGAGCAGCGGGTGCGGCCGGCGTACTGGCGGCATGCGGCGGCGGAACGTCCGATTCCGACGACAGCGCTGCAACGCCCAACGATGCCGCGCCGGATGACTCGGCGAGCGACCAGGACACCGGCTCGGAAGAACCGGACGAGTCCGAGGAGTCGAGCGAGGACAGCGACGGCGGCGGCGACACGGATGCGCTCGCGGCAACCGGCGATGTTCCGGTCGGCGGCGGAGTGATCGTCGGGGGCGTCGTGGTCACCCAGCCGGCGGAGGGCGACTTCCGCGCGTTCAGCTCGACCTGTACCCACCAGGGCTGCACCGTGTCCAACGTCTCGGACGGCACCATCTCCTGCCCGTGCCACGGCAGCCGCTTCTCGGCCGAGGACGGCAGTGTCCAGAACGGACCGGCGACTCAACCCCTGCCAGAGGTCGAGATCGCGGTCGAAGGTGATCAGATCCTTCGCGGTTAGCCCGCCCTCGTCGAGCCGGATCCTTGAGAAACTGGGCACGATCGGGAGATCGTCAGCGCCGATTGCGCCGGAAAGCATGGGAACCTGCCGGGTTCGGCCGCCGTCTGATATGAGCGATCTGTAATGGCCGGCGGTCGGAGGACGGCGTGAGACCAGCGGGATTGGCGCGGACGGCGGTTCTCGCGGACGGCTGTCGTAACTCCGGCACCGTCACGGCGGACTCGGTCACGTGGGAGCTCGTCGACCCCGTGCCACTTGACTGGCTGGCAAGGAGTCCGATGCCCGGCGACCTGCACATCACGGGTGAGTTCGAGGCGACGTTCGTCGCCGACGACGGCGTGGAGTTGCGCATGTCGAACGGCGCTACCGAGGACGAGTGCGTCGGCTGGGTTGACGACGAAGGGTGACGCCCGCTACGCCGTTGGGTCCGCTTGGCTACCCGTCAACGAGGCGCTAACGACGTTGCATGGGCGTTTACGTGGTCATTCGGGGTGCGCAAGTTTGACGGAGGTGCGAGGTAGGTTTGGTGCGTGCCGGACCCCTCGACATACCGACCAGCACCGGGCTCGATACCGGTGGAACCGGGCGTATATCGGTTCAGCGATTCGAACGGCCGGGTGATCTACGTCGGCAAGGCCAAGAGCCTGCGCTCGCGGTTGAACTCGTACTTCGCGGACACCGCGCTGCTGCATCCGCGCACCCAGGCGATGGTGATGTCCGCCGCCAAGGTCGAATGGACGGTCGTCTCCACCGAGGTCGAGGCGCTCCAGCTGGAGTATTCGTGGATCAAGGAGTTCGACCCGCGGTTCAACGTCCGGTACCGCGACGACAAGTCGTACCCGTACCTGGCCGTCACGCTCAACGAGGAGTACCCGCGGGCGCTCGTCATGCGCGGGGCGAAGAAGCGCGGCGTCCGGTACTTCGGCCCGTACGCGCACGCATGGGCGATCCGGGAGACGCTCGACCAGCTGCTGCGGGTGTTCCCGATCCGCAGCTGCTCCAAAGGTGTGTTCCAGCGGGCCCGCAGCAGCGGCCGTCCGTGCCTGCTCGGGTACATCGAAAAGTGCAGTGCGCCGTGCGTGGGCCGGGTCGACGCGGACGAGCATCGGGCGATCGTCGACGACCTGGTCGCGTTCCTGGACGGCTCGACCGCCAAGTACGTCCGCAACCTAGAGCGTCGGATGAAGGCTGCCGCGGCCGAGCTCGACTACGAGAGAGCCGCGCGCCTTCGAGACGACATCGCGGCGCTGAACCGGGCGATGGAAACGAACACCGTCGTGTTCGGCGATGCGACCGACGCCGACGTCATCGCGCTCGCCGACGACGAGCTCGAGGTGGCGGTCCAGATCTTCCACGTTCGCGGCGGTCGGGTTCGAGGTCAGCGCGGCTGGATCGCGGACAAAGCCGACGACGCGCCGACCGGCGAGCTGGTCGAGCGATTCGTGCTACAGCTGTACGGCGAGGGTGGGGAGTCGGTCCCGCGAGAGGTTCTCGTCCCCGCGCTTCCGGACGACGAGGATGAGGCCGAGGCGCTCAGCAAGCTGTTGGCCGACGTGCGAGGTGCACGTGTCGACCTGCGGGTGCCGGTGCGCGGTGACAAACGTGCGCTGATGGAGACGGTCGCCCGCAACGCCGCCGACGCGCTGCGCAACCACAAGACGAAGCGCGCCAGCGACCTGACGACGCGCAGCCGCGCTCTCGAGGAATTGCAGGACGCGCTCGAGCTCGACGCCGCGCCGCTGCGCATCGAGTGCTACGACGTGTCGAACCTGCAGGCCAAGGACGTTGTCGCCTCGATGGTCGTGCTCGAAGACGGCCTACCCCGCAAATCCGAGTACCGGCGGTTCGCAGTGCGCGGTGATCAGGGCACCGACGACGTTGCGTCGATCCGGGAAGTGCTGGGACGGCGGTTCCGCCGGCTCGGACGCGGCGAGCCGAACGGCGGCAATGGCGAGATGACGAACACCGTCCCGGGAACCAACGGCGGTGCGATCGACGCGGCCGCGGAGCAGGCCAAACCCGGCAAGTTCGCCTACGCTCCCGGCCTCGTGGTGGTGGACGGCGGCAAGCCGCAGGTCAACGCCGCACGGCAGGCGATGGACGAGGCCGGCGTGGCCGACATCCCGGTCATCGGGCTGGCCAAGCGCCTGGAAGAGGTGTGGCTGCCGGATCAGGAGGATCCGGTCATCCTGCCGCGCACGAGCGAGGGCCTGTATCTGCTGCAGCGGGCGCGGGACGAGGCGCACCGTTTCGCCATCACCTACCACCGCCAGAAACGCTCCGTGTCCATGATGGAAAGCCTGCTGGACGGGGTGCCCGGTCTCGGCCCGGCGAGGCGTAAGGCGTTGCTGGCGAAATTCGGATCACTGAAGAAACTGCGCTCCGCGTCGGTCGAGGACGTGGAGTCCGTACCCGGAATCGGGCGCCGGACCGCGGAGGCTATCGTGGCCGCCGTCGCCGCCGACCAGCCGGTGCCCGCGGTCAACATGGCTACCGGGGAAGTGCTGGAGAACGAGACACCGCGGGGGGAATCGATCCATGACGAGCGAGCCGAATGACCACAACGGTGCGAGGGACGACCTCGAGTTGCTGTTGGTGACCGGCCTTTCGGGGGCGGGCAAGACGGCGGCGACGGCCGTGCTGGACGATCTTGGCTGGTTCGTCGTCGACAACGTGCCGCCGTCGATGTTGACCCAGCTGATCGACACCATCGTGGCGCGCTCCGACGAGCGGCGGATCGCGATCGGTGCCGACATTCGCGGCGGCGTGTTCTTCGGCGAGCTCCGCGACGCGCTGGATGATCTTGCCAAGCGCGGGGTGCGTCCGCACGTGATGTTCTTGGAGGCCAGCGACGAGGCGCTTGTCCGGCGGTTCGAGTCGTCGCGCCGTCCACATCCCTTGCAGGGTCGTGGCCGCATCGTGAACGCTATCGAGGCCGAGCGGGAGCAGCTGGCGGAGCTGCGCGGCGACGCCGATCTGGTGATCGACACGTCGCTGCTCAACGTGCACGAACTGGCCGCGCGGATTCGCACCGCGTTCGGCCAGCCGAGCGATCGCCTTCGCGCGATCATCGTGTCGTTCGGGTACAAGTACGGTCTTCCGGTGGACGCGGATCTCGTCGCCGACATGCGTTTCCTGCCGAACCCGCACTGGATTCCCGAGCTGAGTCCGCAGACCGGCCAGGACCAGGCGGTGCGCGACTACGTGCTCGAGCAGCCGGGAGCTCGCCGATTCCTCGACCACTACGCCGAACTGATCGCCGAGGTCTCGGAGGGCTATCTGGCCGAGGGCAAGCGATTCCTCACCGTCGGAGTCGGCTGCACCGGCGGCAAGCACCGCAGCGTGGCGATGAGCGAGGCGCTGGCGGCCCGGCTCGGCGACAACTCGGTCGAGACGCTGGTCGTCCATCGTGACTTGGGGCGTGAGTAGTAGTTGAATTCGCTCGCCGGTCCGAAAGTCGTCGCGCTCGGGGGCGGTCACGGGCTGGCCGCGTCCCTTTCGGCGTTGCGCCGCATCAGCGGGCGGCTGACGGCGATTGTGACGGTGGCCGACGACGGCGGCTCGTCCGGTCGGCTCCGTGCCGAACTCGGCGTGCTGCCTCCCGGCGATCTGCGGATGGCGCTGGCGGCACTGTGCGGTGACGACGACTGGGGACAGACCTGGGCGCGCGTCCTGCAGCATCGATTCGCCGGTGGGGGAGAGCTGCACGGCCACGCGGCCGGGAATCTGCTCATCGTGGCGTTGTGGGAGTTGCTGGAGGGCCGCCATGTGGAGGGACTCGACTGGGTCGGCCGGCTGCTGGGGGCGCAGGGCAGGGTGCTGCCGATGTCCGCCGTCCCACTCGACATCGAGGCTCTGGTCGGCCTGCCGGATGGCGCCGGCGGCCGCACGATCATCGAGGTGCACGGGCAGCACGAGGTAGCCACGACGACCGGGTCCGTTGTGTCGGTGCGGCTCGTGCCGGAAGATCCGCCGGCCTGCCCGGAGGCCCTTGAGGCGATCGCCGATGCGGACTGGATCGTGATGGGTCCGGGCTCGTGGTTCAGCAGCGTGCTGCCGCACCTGCTCCTCCCCGAGCTGCGCGAAGCGATCGTGACCAGCCGGGCGCGACACGCCGTCACGTTGAATCTCTCGCCGGAACGCGAGACCCGTGGATACACACCCGAGATGCATCTTGAAGTCCTTGCGGCGTACGCGCCGGAGCTGACCATCGACGTGGTCATCGCCGACCCGGCATCGGTTCCGGATACCGGACTACTACGCGAAGTCGCCGCCGACTTCGGCGCGGAGGTACTGGTCAGCGACGTGCAGGTGGGGGACGGCACCCCGCGTCACGACCCCGCCCGGCTCGCCGACGCCTACGCGAAAGCGTTCGGTCATGGCAGGATCGCCCCATGGCCATGACCGCATCGGTGAAGGATGAACTCGCCCGCCTCGAGGTGACCAAGCCGTGCTGCCGACGCGCCGAAGTGTCCGCACTGCTCAGGTTCGGCGGCGGGCTGCACATCGTCGGCGGAAAGATCGTGGTGGAGGCCGAACTCGACACCGCGATCGTGGCGCGCCGCCTCCGTTCGGAGATCGCCGAACTGTACGGGCACGAGAGCGAGCTCTCGGTCGTCTCGTCCGGCGGCTTGCAGAAGGGCAGCCACTACATCGTCCGGGTCGCCGAGGACGGTGAAGCGCTGGCCCGCCAGACCGGACTGGTCGACGGCGCCGGCCGCCCCGTGCGAGGGCTGCCGTCCCAGGTGGTGACCGGGGCGACGTGCGACGCCGAGGCCGCGTGGCGCGGAGCTTTCCTCGCCCACGGATCGCTGACCGAGCCGGGACGCTCGTCCGCGATCGAGATCACGTGCCCGGGCGCCGAGGCCGCGCTGGCGCTGACCGGGCTGGCGCGTCGGCTGGACATCAACGCGAAGGCTCGGGAGGTCCGCGGTGTCGACCGTGTCGTGCTGCGCGACGGCGACGCCATCGGGGCGATGCTCATCCGGCTCGGCGCGCACGACAGCGTGCTGGCGTGGGAGGAGCGCCGGATGCGTCGCGAGGTTCGCGCGACGGCCAACCGCCTGGCGAACTTCGACGACGCCAACCTGCGCCGTTCGGCGCGTGCGGCGGTCGCGTCCGGCAAACGCGTCGAACGGGCCCTGGAGATTCTCGGCGACGACGTGCCCGATCACCTGCGTGCCGCCGGACTGCTGCGCCTGGAGCACAAGCAGGCCAGCCTCGAGGAGCTCGGATCGATGTCCGATCCGCCGATGACCAAGGACGCGATCGCCGGCCGGATCCGCCGGCTGTTGGCGCTGGCCGACCGGCACGCCGCCGAGGAGGGCATTCCCGGAACGGACGCCATGCTGACGCCGGATATGCTCCCCTAGTTCCCGAGTTCGATCGGCGATCCTGCGGGTAGCCCGCGTGCACCGGGCTCACACGGGCGAAACTCACCGGCAACGAGCCCGTGACCCGCGACTGTGCGACGGGCCGCTGCACAGGTAAGGTTTGGGTGGCCACGATGGGGTGGGGACCACGATCAATCTTTCGCTCAAGGAGGCTCCGCATGACCATCCGGGTAGGTATCAACGGCTTCGGCCGGATCGGCCGCAACTTCTACCGGGCGTTGGTCGAGCAGGGTCATGGTGACGTCGAGGTGGTCGGTTTCAACGACCTCGGCGACCCCGCCATGTTCGCTCATCTACTCAAGTACGACAGCATCCTCGGCCGCTTCCCCGGCGAGGTCAGCGGCAGTGCCGAGGGCATCAAAGCCGGCGGCGAGACCCTCAAGGCCGTCGCCGAGCGCGATCCGGGCAATCTGCCGTGGAAGGACTGGGGCGTCGACGTGGTTCTCGAGTCGACGGGCCTGTTCACCGATGGCGAGAAGGCCAAGGCGCATCTGTCCGCCGGCGCGCAGAAAGTCATTATCTCTGCCCCGGCGAAGAACGAGGACGTGACGGTCGTCCCCGGCGTCAACCTCGACTCGTACGACCCGGCCGTCCACTCGATCATCTCCAACGCGTCCTGCACCACGAACTGCCTCGCGCCGATGGCCAAGGTGCTCAACGACACGTTCGGCCTTGAGCGCGGCCTGATGACGACGATCCACGCCTATACGGCCGACCAGAACCTGCAGGACGGTCCGCACAAGGACCTGCGCCGGGCCCGCGCGGCCGCGGTGAACCTTGTGCCGACCTCGACCGGCGCTGCCAAGGCGATCGGCCTGGTGCTGCCCGAGCTCAAGGGCAAGCTGGACGGCTTTGCCATCCGGGTTCCCACGCCGACCGGCTCGGCGACCGACCTGACCGCGACGGTGTCGCGTGAGGTCAGTGTCGACGAGGTCAACGCCGCGTTCAATGCGGCCGCCGACGGCCCGATGGATGGCATCGTGAGCTACACCGAGGACGACATCGTCTCGTCGGACATCGTGACCGACCCGGCGTCGTGCATCTTCGACGCCGGCCTGACCCGGGTCATCGGCAACCAGGTAAAGATCGTCGGCTGGTACGACAACGAGTGGGGTTATTCGAACCGGCTCGTGGACCTGGTTCGTCACGTCGGTGCGACGCTGTGACGCTGTACCCACCGCCCGGCCCTCCGGGAAGCATCGACACGCTGGGCGACCTGTCCGGCAAGCGGGTGCTCGTCCGGTCAGACCTGAACGTGCCACTGGACGGTGACCGGGTCACTGACGACGGCCGCATCCGGGCCAGCATCCCCACCATCGACAAGCTCGCCGACGCCGGTGCGCGGGTGGTCGTGATGGCGCATCTCGGCCGCCCCGGTGGCAAACGCGACCCGCAGTTTTCGCTCGAGCCGGTGTACCGCCGGCTCGCCGAGCTGCTGCCGGGCCGGGATGTGCGTTTCTCCGCGTATACGGTCGGTGAGCGGGCCTTGACCGCCGTGGAGGCGCTGCCGCCGGGCGGTGTCGTCCTCCTGGAGAACCTGCGCTTCGACCCGCGCGAGACGTCCAAGGACGACGCCGAACGCGGTGAGTTCGCCGCGGAGCTGGCGCAGCTGGCCGACGTGTACGTGTCCGACGGGTTCGGCGTCGTGCATCGGAAGCAGGCCAGTGTCTACGACGTCGCCAAGCTGCTGCCGAACGCCGCCGGCGAGCTCGTCGCGGCTGAGATGGGTGCCTTCGGTGCGGTGCTGACCGATCCCGAACGGCCGTACGTCGTCGTGCTCGGCGGGTCGAAGGTCTCGGACAAGCTGGCGGTCATCGACAACCTGCTCGGCAAGGTCGACCGGCTGCTGATCGGCGGCGGCATGTGCTTCACGTTCCTGCACGCGCAGGGCTACGAGGTCGGCGGCTCGCTGCTGGAGAAGGACCAAGTGGACGCGGCTGCAGGGTTTCTGGATCGAGCAGCCGCGACCGGTGTCGAGATCGTGCTGCCGGTGGACGTCGTGGTGGCCGCCGAGGTCAGCGCGGACGCCGAGACGGAGGTCGTCCCCGCGTCGGCGATTCCGGCCGACAAGAAAGGGCTCGACATCGGGCCGGCCACGGTCGACCTGTTCCGCGGCAAGCTCGCCGACGCCAAGACCGTGGTGTGGAACGGGCCGATGGGCGTGTTCGAGCTCGCCCCGTTCGAGGCTGGCACGCGGGCCGTCGCGCAGGCGGTGTCCGAAGTGGACGGCTTCAGTGTCGTCGGCGGCGGTGACTCGGCGGCGGCCGTCCGTCAGCTCGGGCTCGACAAGTCCGCGTTCGGCCATATCTCGACCGGCGGCGGCGCCAGCCTCGAACTGCTTGAAGGCAAGTCGCTGCCGGGTCTGGAGGTACTGCGATGAGTCGCACGCCGCTGATGGCGGGCAACTGGAAGATGAACCTGAACCACCTCGAGGCGATCGCGGTGGTGCAGAAGCTGGCTTTCACGTTGGACGAGTCCGACTTCGAGTCCGTCGAGGTGGTGCTGCTGCCGCCGTTCACCGACATCCGCTCGGTGCAGACGCTGGTGGACGGCGACAAGCTCGCGTTCTACTACGGTGCGCAGGACCTGTCGGTGCACGACTCCGGCGCGCACACCGGCGATATTTCGGGGGCGATGCTCGCCAAGCTCGGCTGCGCGTACGTGGTTGTCGGCCACTCCGAGCGGCGGGCGAACCACGGCGAGGACGACGCGGTGGTGGCCGCGAAGGTGAAGGCGGCGTATCGGCACGATCTCGTGCCGATCCTGTGCATCGGTGAAGGGCTGGACGTGCGCCGGGCCGGTGAACACGTCGCATTCACGCTGGCTCAGCTCGACGCGGCGCTGGACGGTGTGCCCGCCGAGCAGGCGGCGTCCGTCGTCATCGCGTACGAGCCGGTGTGGGCGATCGGCACTGGCGAAGTCGCGACGCCGGAGGATGCGCAAGAGGTCATCACGGCAATCCGCGCCCGGCTCGCCGAGCTGTATTCCGAGGAGCTGGCCGGCGCCGTACGGATCCTGTACGGCGGCTCGGTGAAGTCCGGCAACGTGGCGCCCATCATGGCCCAGCCGGACGTGGACGGCGCCCTGGTCGGCGGTGCCAGCCTCGATCCGGAGGAGTTCGCCGCGATCTGCCGCTACCGGCATCACATCGCCCGAGAATAATCCGCCGATCGCCCACAGAATGATCACGTTAAGCAGTGAATTCCGTGCTTTACGTCGGCTGTAGACTGCGTAAAGCACGGAATTACCGCGCATCGGCCTACCCGCAGATCCGAACGGCAACACGAAATCTTGCGTCCGCGCGCCGCGAGTCGAATTTCCAAGGCCGTAGGGCTTACCCTATTGGTGCTCGTGCCGGAGATTCCCGGCTATCGGAAGGACCCTGACACCACCGTGCAACTCCTACTGACGATTCTGCTCATCATCACCAGCTTGATCCTGATCCTGCTCATCCTGCTGCACAAAGGCAAGGGTGGCGGTCTATCCGACATGTTCGGAGGAGGTGTGTCGTCGTCCATGGGAGGATCCTCGGTGGCCGAACGCAACCTCGATCGAATCACCATCGCAGTCGGCCTCGTCTGGACGGCCAGCATCGTCGGGCTCGGGCTGATCGCTTAGTACATCATCTCGGAGGGGAGAACGTACCCGTGGCCAGTGGGAACGCAATCCGGGGAAGCCGGGTAGGCGCCGGACCCATGGGAGAGGCCGAACGGGGCGACGTCGCACCGCGACGCGCCATCACCTTCTACTGCGGGCGGGGGCACGAGACCACGCCGAGCTTCGCGACCGACGCGACGGTCCCGGAGCTGTGGGACTGCTCCCGCTGTGGCTCGCCGGCCAGCCAGGATCCGGACAACCCGCCGGCCATTCCGCGCAACGAGCCGTACAAGACGCACCTTGCCTACGTGAAGGAGCGGCGCAGTGCCCAGGCCGGCGCCGCAATCCTGGACGAGGCCCTGGCCGGCCTGCGTAAGAACCCCACGTCCTGACCTGATCGCAGCCGGCACGCGGATCAGGTGAGGAAGACACCGCTTAACGCGCGATTTTCTCACCTGATCGCTAGAGCTGGATCCGTTGAGCCGCGATCAGGTGAGAAACCCGGCGTTCTGACCGCTATTTCATGACCTGATCGTTGGTTCGGTGATGATCAGGCGACAATTCGACGATCAGGTGACCGGGTCACGCGGCGGATGCCCGGGTGGTGCGTCCCTTCTCACGCAGCAGATCCATGCCCGTCGTCAGAACCTCACCGTAGACATCATCCGGGTCGAGGCGGCGCAACTCCTCGGCTAGGCATTCGGCGATGGTCCGCCGCGGCAGTGCGATCCGGCGTTCGGCATAGCCGGGCGTGGTCAACGTGGCCACGTCCTCGCCTGGACGGTCGATCACGATCGGACCGGACGGACGGTCGAGGCGGACCGACACGAGCGCATTGGCCTTGCTCGACTTGGCCCGCGTGACGGGGCAGTCCAGTGCGAGCGCGAGCCAGGCCGCCATCAGGTCGCCGCTCGGATGCGTCGACTCGGCCACGACGCGAGCCTTGGTCACCTCCTCGTGCGGCGGCTGGTCGAGCGCGGCGGCCAGCAACGCACGCCACTTGGTCAGCCTGGTCCATGCCATGTCGGTGTCGCCCGGTGTGTAGTGGGCGGCCCGGTCGCGGATGGCGTTCGCGGGACGGCGAGCTGTGAGCGCATCGGTGATCCGGCGTTGGGCCAGGCGACCGACGGGATCCTCGGACGGGTTCTCCGGCGCTTCGGCGGGCCACCAAGCGACGATGGGAGCGTCCGGGAGCATCAACGGCGTGACGACGGACGCGGGATGCCCGGTCAGCGGGCCGAACGTTCGCGCGATGATGATCTCTCCGGCTCCGGCGTCGCCACCGATCCGGATCTGGGCGTCGAGGCGCGGGGCACCCCTGGCTGTGCTGCGAACCACGGCGATCATCCGCGACGGATGCTCATGGCTGGCCGTGATCACGCAGTCGAGAGCGTGCTCCGCGTGCTCCTCGTCGACGACCACGATCAGAGTCAGGACACGGCCGATCGCGACCGCGCCATGTTCCTCGCGCAACTGGACCATTCGCCTGGCGACTCGATGGGCGTCGGTCGACGGCATATCGATGATCATGGAAGTCTCCAGTGCCGGCCGTCCCGGTGCAACATCGTGTCCGCTCCCGGCGGTCCCCAGCTCCCGGCCGGATACGGTTCGGGCGGGCCGGCCTTCGACCAGGCCTCGATGATCGGGTCGAGGATCTGCCACGACAGCTCGACTTCCTCGTGCCGCGGGAACAGCGGCGGGTCGCCGAGCAGTACGTCGAGAATCAGCCGCTCGTAGGCGGCCGGGCTGTCTTCGGTGAACGACACGCCGTAGCCGAAGTCCATCGTCACATCGCGTACCTCCATCGCGGTGCCAGGCACCTTGGAGCCGAACCTGATCGTGACTCCCTCATCGGGCTGGACCCGGATGACCAAAGCGTTATTGCCGAGATCGGCGGTCGCCGTGGATTTGAATGGCAGGTGCGGCGCAGTCTTGAACACAACGGCCACCTCCGTGACGCGCCGTCCCAGTCGTTTGCCCGTGCGCAGGTAGAACGGCACGCCGGCCCAGCGCCGCGTATCGACATCGAGCCGGATCGCGGCATATGTCTCAGTAGCGGAGTCCGCAGCGACGCCGTCCTCGTCCAGATAGCCGGACACTTTTGTGCCACCTGCCCAGCCCTCCGCGTACTGCCCGCGCGCGGTGTGCTGTTCGAGGTCCGCGGGGATCCGGACGGCCGACAGCGCCTTCACCTTCTCCGCCCGCAGGCCGGTGGCATCGAACGAGACCGGCTCCTCCATGGCGACGAGGGCCAGCAACTGCAGCAGGTGGTTCTGGATAACGTCGCGGGCCGCTCCGATACCGTCGTAGTACCCGGCGCGCCCGCCGATGCCGCCGTCCTCGGCCTGGGTGATCTGGACATGATCGACGTAGTTCGAGTTCCAGATCGGCTCGAACAGCTGGTTGGCGAAGCGCAGCGCCAGGATGTTCTGGACCGTCTCCTTGCCGAGATAGTGGTCGATCCGGAAGATCGAGTCCGCTGGAAAGATCGCCTCGACGACCTCGTTCAACTCGCGCGCGCTGGCGAGGTCATGGCCGAACGGCTTCTCGATGACGACGCGCCGCCACTGCTCCGGTTCCTCCGGATCGGCGAGACCGGAGCGCGCGAGCTGTTTGCAGACCACCTCGAAGAACTTCGGGGGAATCGACAGGTAGAACGCGTGGTTTCCGCCCGTGCCACGTTCCCGGTCGAGTTCACGAACGGTCCGCTCCAGGTTGTCGAACGCTTCGTCGTCCGAGAAGTCGCCCGGCACGAACCGGACGCCCTGGGCCAGTTGGTGCCACGTGGCGTCTCGGAACGGGGTCCGTGCATAGTCGCGGACGGCGTCCCGTACCTGTTTGCCGAAATCCTGGTTCTCCCAGTCGCGCCGCGCGAAACCGACCAACGAGAAGCCAGGCGGCAACATACCCCGGTTCGCGAGGTCGTACACCGCGGGCATGAGCTTCGTGCGGGACAGGTCGCCGGTCACTCCGAAGATCACCAGCCCGCACGGGCCGGCGATCCGCGGCAGCCGTTTGTCCCTCGGGTCACGAAGCGGATTCACGATCGTCACGACTCGACCCTATCTCCGCCCACCCGGCAACTGCTCGGTGTCAGCGCTGCTGCGCCTACCCGACATTTGGGTATCCGACTGTTCAAGATCGACGGACGACACCCAATGGACAAAGTCGATCTCGCATTTCCGCAGATCGGTGTGATCCCGATGTGGCTATTGGGTGTCGTTTGTCGATCTTGAGGCGGCTAGGGAACGTGGGAGCCCGCCGCGCGTGCAGCGCCTCCCGGCGATCCGGACGGAGGTAGGGCCAGGGCGCGGGAGCACTCAGGCGGCGTGTCGTCTTTACATGCCTACGTGCAATTGGGAACGCTCAGCCGGTAGCGGACTTAACTTAGGAGTACTCCATGTTGGTCCTTGTTGTCATTCTGGCCTCAGCCATCGGCGTCTACGTTGTCTCGTGCCTGCTGCATCCCTACGTCGTTTGCGAGACTTGTGAAGGAAAGGGGAAGCATAGCGGCGCACTGTTCACCAAAGCTATGCGACCCTGTCACGCGTGCTCCGGCGCCGGCCAGAAGCAGCGGGCCGGGGCGGTTCTCCTTGGCGTCGGCAAGCCTCGCAAGTCCTCCAGCCGGATCGCACCGTCGTCGTCCTCCTTCAAGACCCAGTAGTCGTCGTGCGACGGGCCGGGTTCAGGCGAGCGATGCGAGTAGTTGCTCGCGGCCGGCCGTGCGGTCGGTGAGGTGGAGGCGTAGGACCGGTCGACCCTTCTCGGCGAGCACCTTGGCGTCGCCGGCGGCCTGTGCCGTGATCAGCTCGCCGAACGTGTACGGCCGGTTGGGTACGTCGAGGTCCTCCGGAACGGCGCCGGTGATCTGCAAGAACGCGCCGACTGGACGCCCGCCCTTGTGGTACTGGCCGGTCGAATGCAGAAAACGCGGGCCCCAGCCGAAGGTGGTGGGACGGTCGGCTCGCTCGCCTAGCGTCTCCCGGAGCGCGGACAATGGGGCGTCGTCCCCGGTGCGGTCCAGATAGGCCATGATCGCAAGGTAGCCGTCGACCCGGCCGACAAGCGCGTCGAGTGCCCCGGAGACGGTCGTGACGCCGTCCAGCAGACCGGACGTGGCACGAACCTCGATCGCACCGTCCACGAAGGCGGGTGGCTCGGGTTCGGGACGGTCGTCCAGGAAGCCACGTGCGGCCTTCTTCGCGCTCTCCACGTCCGGCTGGTTGAACGGGTCGATGCCGAACACCCGGCCCGCGACGGCCGTGGCCCACTCCCAGACGAGGAACTGCGCGCCCAACGGGCCGGACAGCTCGATCGGCGGCACGTACCGGCCGAGCGACGGGTCGGACACTTCGGCGGCATTCGGACTGGACACGACGACCGGAAGCACGCCGGTGCCGTCCTTGCCGGTCGACTCGGCGAGCAGCTGTTCGGCCCAGTCCGCGAAGCCGACGATCTCGCGGGACGTCACGATCGGTGCGACGACACCCCGGTCGGCCGGTTCGCCGGCACCGAGCACGGCGCCGAGCTGGAGTGCCGGGTTGTCCGGCTCGTCGCCGGACAGCGACGACACGACCCACGCCGCGTCGTCCAGGAGGGCGGCCACGTCGGCGCCGGCGATGCCGCTGGGCACCAGGCCGAACGCCGAGAGCGCGGAGAACCGCCCGCCGACGTTCGGGTCGGCGAGGAACACCCGCCGGTAGCCGCGCTCGGTCGCCGCGGCCGCCAGTGCGGAGCCGGGATCGGTGATGGCGACCATCCGCGACCCGGGCTCGATGCCGGCCTCCCGGAAGGCCTGCTCGAACGCCCGCCGCTGGCTGTCGGTCTCGACGGTGGTGCCGGACTTGCTTGACACGACGACGACCGTACGGTCGAGCCGGTCGCTCAACGCGCGGCGAATCGGTGCGGGGTCGGTCGTATCGAGCACGGTCAGATCCACACCGGCCGTCCGCGTGATGACCTCCGGCGCGAGGGACGAACCACCCATACCGCACAGCACGATCCGGTCAAGGCCCTCGGCGCGCAGCTCGGCATCCAGCGCCTCGATCTCGGCCAGGAGTGGGCGCGACGTCTCGTAAAGATCGACCCAGCCGAGCCGGATGGCGGCTTCGTCGGCGGCCGCCGGACCCCACAGGGTCGCGTCTCGCGAGGCGATGTGCGAGGCCACCTGATCAGCGACCAGACGGTCGACGACGCGCTTCGGGGTTTCGCCGGGCCACGACAGTTGCACGCGACCCGCCGCGCCGCCGCCCGCCGCGCCGCCGCCCGCCGCCTCGGCCGCGCTCACTTCGCCGCCTGCAGCTTCGCGTCGACCGACGAGATCAGGTCGTTCCAGCTGGTCGCGAACTTCTCGACACCCTCGTCCTCGAGCACCGCGGTGACGTCCGCCATATCCACGCCGACCCGCTCCAGCGACGCCATCACCTCACGGGCGTCCGCGTAGTTGGGCGTGACCGTGTCGCCGACGATCTCGCCATGGTCGGCGACCGCGTCGAGCGTGTCCTCCGGCATGGTGTTGACGGTTCCGGGGGCGACCAGATCCACCACGTAGAGCGTGTCCTTGTAGTCGGGGTTCTTCACCGACGTCGACGCCCACAGCGGCCGCTGCCGGGACGCGCCGGCTTCCTCGAGCCGTTGCCAGCGATCCGACCCCACTACCTCCTCGAACGCCTCGTAGGCGAGCCGGGCGTTGGCGACCGCGGCCTTGCCGCGCAGCGCGAGCGCGTCGTCGGTCCCGATCGACTCGAGCCGCTTGTCGACCTCGGTGTCCACCCGGCTGACGAAGAACGACGCCACCGACTCGACGCCGGACAGCGGCCGGCCCGCATCCAGACGGCGCTCCAGCCCGGTCTGGTACGCGTCCATGACCTCGCGGTACCGCTCGATCGAGAAGATCAGCGTGACGTTGATGCTGAGGCCGTCGGCGATGCATTCCGTGATGGCCGGCAGCCCCTCTCTCGTCGCCGGAATCTTGACGAACATGTTCGGCCGGTCGACGGTGGACCACAGCTCATGTGCCTCGGCGATCGTCGCCTCGGTCTCGTTGGCGAGCCGCGGGTCGACCTCCAGCGAGACGCGGCCGTCGATGACGGTGCGTTCGGCGACCGGAGCGAGCACGTCGCAGGCCGAGCGGACGTCGTCGGTGGTCAACTTCCGGACCGCGGCCTCGGCATCGGCGCCCGTCTCGGCCGCCGCGCGAATGTCGTCGTCGTACAGGCTGCTCTTGCTGACCGCCTTCTGGAAGATCGTCGGATTGCTCGTGATGCCGACGAGTTGCTTGTCGTCGATGAGCTCCTGGAGGTTGCCGGTGATGATGCGATCGCGGGACAGGTCGTCCAGCCAGATCGCGACACCCTGGGCTGATAGGGCGCGCAGCGGGTGGGCCACGGCGTTCTCCTCTCTTATTTCGTTGCCTCGATCGATTCTTTGGCGGCTGCGGCGACGGCTTCTGCGGTGATGCCGAACTCCTGGAACAGGATCTTGTAGTCCGCGGACGCGCCGAAATGTTCGAGGCTGACGCTGCGCCCGGCGTCCCCGAGCAGATCGCGCCAGCCGAATGCGACAGCGGCTTCCACCGAGACGCGTGCGCGTACGCCCGGTGGAAGCACACTGTCCCGGTACCCGTCATCCTCGGTTTCGAACCACTCCCGGCACGGCATCGAAACGACCCGCGCTGCGATACCGTCCGCGGCGAGCAGCCCGCGCGCCTCGACGGCCAGCTGCACCTCGGAGCCGGTGGCGATCAGCACGACATCGGGTTCGGCGCCGTCCGGGGCGTCGATGAGCACGTACGCTCCGCGCGCCACGCCCTCTGCCGACGCGAAACCCTCGGCGCCGCGCGGAAACGTCGGCACGTTCTGCCTCGTCAGGCACAGCCCGGCCGGGCGAGTGGAGTCGGACGCGTGGTGTTCGAGGATGGTGCGCCAGGCGACCGCGGTCTCGTTCGCATCGGCGGGACGGACGACGTCCAGCCCCGGAATGGCCCGCAGCGCCGCGAGGTGCTCGACCGGCTGGTGCGTCGGACCGTCCTCGCCGAGGCCGATGGAGTCGTGCGTCCACACGTAGGTGACCGGCAGCGACATCACGGCCGCGAGCCGTACTGCGGGGCGCATGTAGTCGCTGAACACCAGGAAGGTGCCGCCGTACGGACGGGTCAGCCCGTGCAGCGCGATGCCGTTGAGGACCGAGCCCATCGCATGCTCGCGCACGCCGAAGTGCAGCACGCGGCCGTACCAGTCGCCGGTGAACTCTTTGCTCGACCGGTCGGGCGGGAAGAAGCTCGGCTCGCCCTTCGGCGTGGTGTTGTTGGAGCCGGCCAGATCGGCCGAGCCGCCCCACAGTTCCGGCAGCTGTGGCGCGATCGCCGACAGGATCGTGCCGGATGCCTTGCGGGTGGCCATGTCGGTGCCCGGTTCAAAGTTCGGCAGGCTCTCGACCCACCCGTCGGGCAGTCTGCCCGCCTGAAGCCGGTCGAGCAGCGCGGCGCCGTCGGGGTTGCGCTGCCGCCACGTCTCGTACGCCAGATCCCACTGCTTGTGCAGATCGGCCCCGCGCTCGCGCACGTTGACGGCGTGCTCGAACACCTCTGGCGCGACGTCGAAGCCTTTCTCGGGGTCGAAGCCGAGGATCTTCTTCGTCGCCGCGACCTCGTCGGCACCGAGCTTCGAGCCGTGGATCGGGCCGGTGTCCTGCTTGTTCGGCGCCGGCCAGCCGATGATCGTCCGGAGCCGGATGAACGAGGGCCGGTCGGTCTCGGACTTGGCGGCTTCGAGCGCGGCGTGCAGCGCGGGGACGTCCTCCCGGTAGGGTCCGTCCGCGCCCCGCCAGTCGACGGTCTGCACGTGCCAGCCGTACGCCTCGTACCGCGCGGCCGCGTCCTCGTTGAACGCCACGCTCGTGTCGTCCTCGATGGAGATCTGGTTGTCGTCCCAGATGAGGATCAGGTTGCCGAGCCGCTGGGTTCCGGCCAGGGACGACGCCTCACCGGAGACGCCCTCCTCCATGTCGCCGTCCGACGCGATGCAGTAGATCCGGTGGTCGAACGGGCTCTGGCCGGCCGGCGCGTCCGGATCGAGCAGCCCGCGGGTGCGGCGAGCCGCCATGGCCATGCCGACCGCGTTGCCGACGCCTTGCCCGAGCGGCCCGGTGGTCGTCTCCACGCCCGGCGTCAGGTGGTGTTCCGGGTGGCCCGGCGTCACCGACCCCCACGTCCGCAGCGCCTTGAGATCGTCCAGCGACATCGGGTAGCCCGACAGGTGGAGCTGGATGTACAGCGTGAGGCTGGAATGGCCGGCGGACAGCACGAACCGGTCCCGGCCGAGCCAGGACGGGTCGGACGGATCGTGGCGCAGGTGCCGCTGGAACAGGAGGTAGGCCGCCGGTGCGAGGCTCATCGCCGTCCCGGGGTGGCCGTTGCCCACCTTCTCCACCGCGTCCATCGCAAGCACCCGAACGGTGTCGACGGCGCGGTCGTCCAACTCGTTCCAATTCAAACTCGGGCCATCGTTCACGACTGGTGTGCTCCTTCGCTCGCCCCTGAGTCGGTCGGCACTGACCGCTGCATCTCCTGCACCGCGAGCCTATCGACTCACGATCGCGCGTTCGGTGCGTACCCGGTTGTCGGTGGGGCGCTGTTCGGTTCATGAGGCGGGTGCGTCGGTCCGGCGCCGGTCTCGATACACTCAACGCGTCAGCTGCCGGGGGCATTTCCCCGCATCCGTGCCAGCCGTGAGGAAGTTCGTGACCACCGTCAAACCACGCCGCCCGGCGGTTGGTCCAGTGGCGGCGGTGACCGGTTCGCAGCGGGTCAAGGCGTATCTGTCGCTGATGAAGCTGCGCGTCATTGAGCTGCTGCTGGTCACGACACTTCCGGCGATGGTCTTGGCGGAGCGCGGGATACCTCACCTCGGCCTGGTGGCTGTGACATTGCTTGGCGGGACGCTGGCGGCAGGCAGCGCCCACGCGTTCAACCAGGTGATCGAGCGGGATATCGATCTGCAGATGCACCGCACGAAGCGCCGCCCGGTCGCGACCGGTGTGATATCGCCGCCGGCAGGGGCCGCGTTCGCCGCCGCCTTGCTGGTCGTGGCGATCGCGCTGATGCTGGTGTTCGTCAATCCGCTGGCTGCGGCGTTGACGCTTGCCGCCAACCTGTTCTACGTCCTGATCTACACCGTTGCGTTGAAGCGCCGCACGGCGCAGAACATCGTGTGGGGCGGCGTCGCCGGTTGCCTGCCCACCCTGATCGGCTGGTCGGCGGTCACCGGATCGTTGGCTTGGCCGCCGGTGCTGCTGTTCCTGATCGTCTTCTTCTGGACGCCCCCGCACTACTGGCCGCTGGCGATGCGGTTCCGGGACGACTACGCACGTGCCGGAGTACCAATGCTGCCGGTGGTTGCGTCGCCGCGCCGCGTGTCCGGCCAGATCGTCGCCTACTCGTGGGCGATGGTGGCGACGTCGCTCGCGCTGTGGCCGGTCGCCGGCATGGGCTGGCTCTACGTGCTGCTGGCCACCTTGGCCGGCGTATGGTTCCTGAACGAGGCGCACCGGCTCCACCGGCGGGCGCGCCGCGACCTCAGTGGGTCGGCGCTCAAGGCGATGCGAGTGTTCCACGGCTCGATCACCTACCTGACCGTCGTGTTCCTGGCCGTGGCCCTGGACGTGCTCCTCTCCGGAATGATCACGTAAACGACCCCCCGGCACCGTTAGCGTCTCGTTGACGGGTCGCTAACCGTTACCAAGAATTCGTTGGAGGATGCGCTGCGGCCCGAACTAGGGTGAATGACCGTGACCGACGGAGTCGTATTCGCAGTCAGCCGCAGTGACGGGTACACGTTCAGCAAGCCGGGGGCAGCGGCGATCCGGCTCGTGGCCGGCATCGGCGTTGAGGGTGACGTCCACGCCGGCGAGCTCGTCAAGCACCGCAGCCGCGTCAGGCGGGATCCGACCGCGCCGAATCTGAGGCAGGTCCATCTCATGCACGACGAGCTACACGAACAGCTCCGTGCCGAGGGCTACGACGTCAACGCTGGCCAACTCGGCGAGAACATCACGACGCGGGGCGTTGACATCCTCGAGCTACCCCAGGGCACCCTGCTGCGGCTGGGCTCCGAGGCGGTCGTCGAAGTGACCGGGCTGCGCAACCCGTGCCAGCAGATCGAGGACTTCCGGACGGGTCTGTTGAAGCGCGTGCTGCGGCGCGCGCCGGACGGCAGCGTCGCCCGGCTCGCGGGAATCATGAGCGTGGTGCGATCCGGGGGAGACGTGCGCCCTGGCGACCCGATCCACGTCGAGCTTCCGGCCGAGCCGTACGAGGCACTGCAGCCGGTCTGAACCGAACGGTCAGTCTTCCTGAGCGCGTGGATGCGGCATCTTCGGCGGTGCGGCCAACTCGGCGGCGGCATCGACCAGCTGGAGATGAGACAGCGCCTGAGGGAAGTTGCCCACCAGCCGCCTGTGGTTGACGTCGTACTCCTCGGCGAGCAGGCCGACGTCATTGGCAAGGTCGCAGACGCTTTCGAAGATACGACGTGCATGTTGGGTGTTGCCGATCAACGCATGGGCTTCGGCGAGCCAGAATGTGCAGGCAAGGAACGCGCCCTCGCCGGGCGGCAGGCCGTCCACGTTCTCGTCGCCGGTGTCGTAGCGCAGCACGAAACCGTCGTGCGTCAGGTCGCGCTCGATCGCCTCGATCGTCCCGACGACGCGCGGATCTTGGGCGGGGAGAAAACCCACGAGCGGAATCATGAGCAGCGACGCGTCCAGTGCGGTCGAACCGTAATACTGGGTGAACGTCCGCCGGTCGGGATCGTAGCCCTTCTCGCAGACCTCGTTGAAGATGTCGTCGCGCAGCCGGCGCCAGCGGTCGGCCGGCCCGTCCAGTCCGAAGCGCGTCACAGCACGGACGGCGCGGTCGGCGGCGACCCACGACATGACCTTCGAGTGGGTGAAGTCGCGGCGCGGGCCGCGGATCTCCCAGATACCCTCGTCGGGCTCTTGCCACTTCGACTCGAGGAAGTCCATGAGCTCGCGTTGGATCCGCCACGCGTCCGGGTCGGGTTCGATGCCTCGACGCCGCGCTTGATGGAGGGCATCCATCAGTTCGCCGTAGACGTCAAGCTGGAACTGGTCCGCGGCGGCGTTGCCGACGCGCACCGGCGTGGAATCCTCGTAGCCGGGCAACCAGTCCAGCTCGACCTCGGTGAGCCGGCGTTCCCCGGCGACCCCGTACATGATCTGCATCTGATCCGGGCTTCCCGCGACGGCTCGCACGAGCCACTCCCGCCACGCCACGGCCTCGTCCTTGTACCCGTTGTCCACCAGAGTGAGCAGCGTGAACGTGGCGTCCCGGATCCAGCAGTACCGATAGTCCCAGTTGCGGACGCCGCCGAGGTATTCAGGAAGCGAGCTGGTGGGCGCGGCGACGATGCCGCCACTCGGGTGGTACGTCAGCGCTTTGAGTGTGAGCAGCGAGCGGATGACCGCGGGGCGGTACGAACCCTCATAGGTGTTGCGATCGGCCCATTTCTGCCACCACTGTTCGGTGGCGTCGATGGCCTTCGTCGGGTCGATGACCTGGGGAGCAGCCTGCCGAAGGTCACACCACACCAGGTGGAAATCCACCGTGTCGCCGGCGCTGACGGTGAACTCGCGGGCCACCGTCCCGTCCCGTACATCGTCCGGCCCGACCGGGCCGTCGAAATAGACGGTGTTCGGCCCGGCGATCGCCACGATGCGACCATCCTCGGCGCGTAGCCAGGGTATGGCCTGCCCGAACTCGAACCGCGGGATCAGCTCGGTGTGCATCGGGACGCGGCCGGCGAGGCCCTCGACCCGCCGCACCATGTCGACCCGACCGCCGTGTCCGATCGGCATGCAGTCGACAACCCGGACCGAGCCGTCGGGGGTGTCGAACGTGGTCTCGAGGACGAGGCTGTCGCCGCGATACGTCCGCCTGGCCGCCTGATGATCTCCGGAGGGCGCGAGTAGCCAGCGCCCGTGTTCGGGCCCGCCGAGCAGCGCCGCGAAGCACGCGTCCGAGTCGAACCGTGGCAGGCAGAGCCAATCGATCGAACCGTCCCGCCCGACCAGGGCGGCGGTGTAGGTGTCGCCGAGCAGGGCGTAGTCCTCGAGCGGAAGTGCCATGGATTTGCAGCCTACGAGGCCGTGATCAGGCGGACAAGCCGCCCCGGCACACAGGATTGACCGGTGCTGACGCAGAACTCATGCCGGGGTGATGTTCTGGTTCAGTCGGAACACGTTCTCAGGGTCGTAGGCGCGCTTCAGCCTCCGGAGCCGTTCGTATTTCGCCGAGCCGTACGCCTGCCGGACGCGCTCGGCCCCCTCGTCCATCAGGAAGTTGACGTAGACGCTCGTGTGGTGCGGTCCGAGCGCCGACCAGAACGTCCGGGCCCACTGCCGCTCCTCGTCGAAGCCGTCCGTCGACTCCGTCGACCCGCTGATGTTGAAGGCATGCCCCGTCCCGCGCCCGTGAAAGGCGGTCTCGTCCTCGCCGACGCGGGCCATCGCGCCGCCGAGATGCCAGATCGGGAAGGCGGTCAGCGGCGACCGGATGCGCATCGCATGCTCGGCGGTGATGTCGATGACCTCGTCGGTGAGTTCGGCGACGTCGCATGCGCGGTGGTAGTACCAGTGGCCATGCGGGAAGCTGGCGTCGAACATCGCTTGGTGCTCGACGAACGGTTTGGGCCCGCACAGGTCGAGTACCGGTGTCCCGAACCGCCGCAGCGGTCGGAGCACCCGCTCGCCCTCGTCGACCGGTCCGATGTAGCAGGACACGACGCCGACGACCAACCGGCCGTGCAACTCGGCCGGGACGAACGGCAGTGCCGGCGCCTTGCGATGCACGATGATCGTCATGAGCTCGTCGGGCGCCTCGGTGATCCAGTCGCGGTAGAACCTGAGCAGTCGCGGCGATTCGGCCACGGGCCAGAAGATCGGGCCTGCCAGGACGGTGGGGCCGACCGGGTTGAGCCGGAACTCGAAATCGGTCACGATCCCGAAGTTGCCGCCGCCGCCGCGAACACCCCAGAACAGTTCGGAGTTCTCGTTCGCGGCGGCCCGGACGAGCTCCCCGTCCGCGGTGACCAGGTTGACCGAGAGCAACTGGTCGATCGCGAGCCCGTACGTGCGCATCAGCCAGCCCATGCCGCCGCCCAGGGTGAGCCCGGCGACGCCGGTGTGGGTGACCATCCCGGTGGGGACGGCCAGGCCGAAACGCTGGGTCTGCCCGTCGAGCTCGCCAAGCAGGACGCCGGCTTCGACCCGCGCGTTCCGGGTCTCCGGGTCTACCTTGACGCTCTTCATCGGGGAGAGGTCGATCACGATTCCGTCGTCGCAGACGGAGTGGCCGGGAAAGCTGTGGCCGCCGCCGCGAACCGCCACCTGCAGGCCGTGCGTGCGCGCTGTGTGCAGCGCGGCCTGTATGTCGGCCACACTCGTGCAACGGGCGATCAGCGCCGGGTACCGGTCGATCGACCCGTTCCACACTCTGCGATGGGTGTCGTACGACGGGTCGCCTGGCCGGATCAACTCGCCACGCAGGCCGGTATCGATGTCCGTAGTCATGGTCGACAGTCTCCGGCGCCGCCGAGCCCCTTGTCAGGAACCTGGGTTCCACCCCTGCTCGACGATGAGCTTGTCGGGGTCGACGATCACGATCCGGTCCCGCTCGGTCCGGACGACACCGTCCTGGCGAAGCTGGCGTAGGACTCGGACGACGACTTCGCGCACCGTGCCCACGGCGTCTGCGAGATCACGTTGGCTGACCGATACGGTCAGCTCTCCCGTCCCGTCCTGCGGCAGCCGCTGTGAAGCGAGGTCAAGCAGGTGACGCGCCACCCGCTGCCGCACAGTGGCGAACGCACTGCCGTGGATCTCGTAGACGAACCTCGCCGCCCGCTCGCTGAGCTCGGCGAGGAAGGCGTGTGCGACGCGGACGTCCTGCTCGGCAATGCGGCGGACGACAGCCGGTGACAGCCGGAGCAGCTCTGTGTCCACGAGCGCCTGCGTGGTCGCGGGCATCGTGAATCGGCCGAAGAGCAGCAGCGCGCCCATCATGGCCCCGGGCCGGCAGTACCGAACCGTCATGGTGCGACCGTCGGGCGCGGTCACCAGCACTCGGACCAGACCGGAGATCACGATCTCCAGGTGCGGTATCTTCTCGCCCTGCCAGTGAGTGACCGACCCGGCAGGCACGCGCGTGCGGGTGGCGCCTTCGGTGAGGGCGTCGAGCACGTCCGGCGGGAGGTCGCCCAGGTGCGAGTCGGCGACCGCCGTGCGCGCATCCGCCTCCATGGTGGCACTCTATGGCGCGCCGGCCACCGTTCGACGAACGTTACTGCTGCTGGACCCGCGCCATGTCGAGGGCCTTGACCTGAGAGATCAGGCTCTCCAGCAACTGCGCGTTGAGCGCACCAGGCTGTTGGAAGACGATGACGCCGTCCCGAATGGCCATGATCGTCGGGATCGACCTGATGGCGAATCCCTGTGCCAGTTCTTGCTCGACGTCGGTGTCGACCTTGCCGAACGTGACGTCCGGATGGCGCTCGGACGCCTCCTCGAACACCGGAGCGAACTGCCGACACGGGCCGCACCAGGCCGCCCAGAAGTCCACCAGCACGATCCCGTCGTCGGTAAGGTCGTCGAAGTTCGCTGCGGTCATCTCGACAGTCGCCACGGCTGTTCCTCACTGAGTACTCGGTATCGGGCCACGTGTCGGGCAAACGTCCTTTGCGCCGGCGCAATTCCGTCCCGGCTTGCAGTGCGTGGGACCGACAGGGCACGTTGTGGCGATGACGAACTATGTGATCGGTCCGGACGTCGCCCTGCGCCTGGCCGTTGACGAGACCGCGATCTCCGATGAGCACCGGCTCCTGGCCCCGACACTGTTGCGCTCGCAGCTGCTGTCCCTGCTCTATCAGGCGGTCCGCCGCGGCGAGATGACCAAGAAGGATGCCGACAGTCGGCTCGACTACGTGCGTTCGCTGCGGATCCGTCTTCTCGGAGACCGCGTCCTGCAGAACGTCGCCTGGAAGATCGCCGACCAGCTCGAGTGGCCGGACACGCTCGATGCCGAGTACGTGGCACTGACGCAGCTTCAGGCCGACGCGTTCATCACACTCGATGCGCAGCTCGCCGAGACTGTCAAGGACCTGGTGCTGATCGCACCCATCGAAGCGTTGTCCGTGGGCGAGAGTGACGTCAAAAAGGGGCGTAGGCTAGCCGGCCCTCCCTCGAACGGCTTGGCTACTAACCGATGAGCTGATGCCGTGGCCGTAGCTCTCGGCGGCGCGCCAGTTCGGCGCCGAGCGGACGCGCGCCCAGCCCGAGCGCAATCCCGGCGGCGGCACCGGGAAGCAGCCACCACCAGCCGGTGAACACACCTGCAGACCGGTCCCGGGAATCGGATTCGGCGGGCGCGGTCTCGTCCAACGCCGCGTCATCGGCCGCCTTGGCCTTCGTGGCCGAGTCCGCCGCGAGCACGCCCGCTCGTTCCAGCACGTCATGCACCGCAGCGGGATCGGCGACCGCGTGCCACTCGTCGTCGCCCCAGCTGACTCCGTCGCCGCCGAGCTTCGGCGCCACGTCGGTCTGAACCCATAGTCGGCCGTCCGACTCGAGCCGCACGAAGTCGATGTGCGAGATGGTTACGTCATGGGCGGCGTCGATGCTAATACCGCTCGCGCCAGGACTCCTGGTCAGCCACGTGATGCTGACCGAGCCCGGTCCGGGACGGACCGGGTGGAGATCTGGGGCTGACTCGTCGCGTTCCAGTGCCTCCAGGAGCACCTGGTAGTCGGCGTCCGTGGCGTAACGCGTGGCGGCGGTGCCGGTGCCGGGATTCGATATCAGCACGGTGCTCGGGTCGCTGTTGCACGTCGGACAGGAGACGATCTCGGCCCACGCGTGGGTGGCACCGAGCAGCGAGGCGGTGATGATGGCACCGAGCGCGAGCAGGCGACCGGCGGCGATGTGCATGGCAACTCCTCGTGTGTGACGAACGACGCTTGGTGTACACCGCAGACGCGCATCAGGTTCCGGCGATCGACTCGGCCAGCTCGATCGCGGCCGCACGGTTCAGCCCCTCCAGTCGCAGGGTGACGTCATCTGCCTGCCAGATCAGGGTGGTCTCGGCTTCCCGGCCCTGGGCGCCGTATTCGCGGCCGTCCGGGTCGAGCGGTACCAGAAGATGTGGCCGCCCGATCCAAATCGCGGGCCGCCCGGCCACGGTGATCTCCTCGTGCTCAGCCTGCTTCAAGAACACCGGCGCCATCTCTCCGTCGAACTGGTCGAGCCGGATGGTGCCGTCTGCGGTGTTCCAGCTCAGCGAGAGCACCCGGCGATCTCCCGACACCTCGACACCGTCGGGTTGGCCGTGGGCTGCCACCAACTGATCTGGCACGACCGGGTCGAATGGAACGAGGTCGTTCGCCTCCCGCAGGCTGAGACCATCGCCGGCCCCGGGGACGGTGCTGTCTCCGTTCCGCGCCGACTCGCCTTGGGTGATGACGACGCCGAACCACTCGGTCACGGCCGCCCGTACCGGTGGGGTGAGCGCGAGCACGACGAGAACGATGAACGCCGCGGCCAACGCCGGGCGCCATCGGGGTCGGCGCGTGCGGACGCCTCGCCCGCTCTCGGCCAGCCGGGTCATCACCTGGTCGGCGACCACCTCGGGGTCGCGGCCCGGGACATCGATGACATACCCGAGTTCATACAGCTCGTCGGCCAACGAGGTCGGTCGCGGGCGGTTATCGTTCATTCCCGGCCTCCCTCATCGGCTCGGGCAGCTGTTCGCGCAGCCGCCGCAACGCCCGGTGAACCCGCGACTTGACGGTGCCGGCCCGGCAGCCGAGGACGGTGGCCGTCTCCTGTTCGCTGAGGTCGAGTAAGAACCGGCAGACGATTGCCCGCTGTAGCGGCTCCGGCAGTGCGTGGACCGCCGCCAGCAGTTCGCGCTGGCGCTCGTCGGACAGCAGGGTCGCGACCGGATCGGACGCATCGGCCGGCGGGCCGTCGCGCAGCGCGTATCTCTTGATGGCTCCGTCGCGGCGCGCCGCCGCCCGTGCCGCGTTCTTCGCCTCGTTCTGCACGATACGCAGCAGCCACGGGCGAAACGGCGCACCGTTCCGGAAGCGCGGCAGCGCCTCGTACGCCTTGACGAACGCAGTCTGCACTACGTCCTCCGCATCCGGCCCGGCCCCGAAGAGCACCGCTGCCCGGTGCGCGGAGCTTGCGTGCAGCCGGACCAGGACGGCATAGGCGTCCCGGTCGCCGGCGCGCACTCGTTCCACGGCGACCTGTTCGCTGGCCTCGCTGCTCTCGTCGGGCACGTTCCCTCGGGTCGGTGTCTACCCCTTCCTACACCGCAGAGCTCGCTCCGGTTCCCACGAATGAGGCGGCAGGTGACAGACTTATGGAGTGTCGACACTGCTGAACATCATCTGGCTGGTGCTGGGCGGCATCTGGCTCGCGATCGGCTATGTGATCGCCGGTATCATCTGCGTGATATTGATCATCACGATTCCGTTCGGCATCGCGTCGTTCCGGGTCGCGAACTACGCGCTGTGGCCGTTCGGCCGCACGACCGTCCTACGACGTGATGCCGGGGCCGGTTCGGCGATCGGCAATGTGATCTGGTTCATCTTCGCAGGGTGGTGGCTGGCGCTGGCGCACATCGTCACCGCCATCGCGCAGTTCGTTACGATCATCGGGATCCCGCTGGCCATCGCGAACCTCAAGATGATCCCGATCTCGCTGCTACCACTCGGCCGGCAGATCGTCCCATCGGATCAGCCTTGGCCGACCCGATAGTGTGCCGCCCGCCGACCCGGTCCTCCCGGCGCAGCCGCCGGCGTTGCGGCAATTCCGGCAAGCAACGCCCGGCCCCCACAGCCAGAAGCGCCGTGGGTTCCCACGACGCCTGAAGTCCAGGCTCAATTGGCCGATGGTCCGACGCGGCTGAGATCGCTGGGCGAGGTCGGTGTGGCGGCAGGCGACCGGCGGAACAGCAGGCATCCAGCCAGCGCGGCGACCAGGCCGGCCAGGCCAGCGGCTACGAAGCCGCCCGCCGGTACAGATGCGTCGATCGCCACGCCCGCGATCGGGGCGCCAAGGACGAAGCCCGCGCTCAGCGCCGAGGCCTGCAGACCGGTCGCCTCGCCCCGTACGCTGGCCGGCGTCAGCCGGCTCACTGCGTGGGACACCGTGGAGAGTGTCGGCGCCGTGAGGAGCCCGGCACCGAGAAGGGCCACGCACAACCAGGGCCAATCGCGGGCCAGCCCGACGGGAATCGTCACGAGCCCGAGTACACCGAGCAGTCGCCATGTGGGCAACTGCCGAGGCAACGCCCCGTATACGAGCCCGCCGCTCACGGAGGCCGCGCCGAACACGGCCACGACCGCGGCGGCCCAGGACACCTGGCCGGCTTGTTCTAGCGTAGCGACGATGGCCAGGTCGATGCCGCTGAGCAGCATCGTGGTTCCGAACGCCATCGCCAGAACGGCAATCATGCGTGTGCCGAGCCACTCGCGGCGACGAGGCCGGCTTGCCGAGCTGACGCCCTCCTCATCACGGAGTGGCGGGTTGAGCAGGGCGATTCCTGCCCCGCCGGCCACGATCGCGGCGCCGACGCCCCACGCCATCACACCGGGGGACACTTTCGCCGCACCCAGGATCACTACCGGAGGGCCCGCCATGTATGACAATTCCCCCACCACTGATTCGACTGCGAACGCCGCCCGGCGCTGCCCTCCGGTTGTCATCGCAGCGATCGCCTGCCTGGTCACCGCCTGGACCGGCACCATCAGCAGACCCGCCACGAATGCGGCACCCAGCAGCATCCCGTACGGCAGTACCGGCACGCTCAGCCAGAACACGACCTGCGGGATGACGGTGATCAACAGCACGGTACGCAGGCCCCACCAGTCGATCATGCGGCCCAGCAGCGGCCCGCCCAGCGTGACCCCGGCGGTTAAGGCCGCCGCTACGCCTCCCGCTGCTGCGTAGCTCATCTCCAGATCGAGCACGACATACATCGTCAGCGCCATCACGACGGCCGTGATCGCGGCACGCGCGAGTAGCGAAATGCCCAGCATTGGCGCCAAACCAGGCACCGCGAATAGCTGTCGATATATCGTCACAACTGTGACGCTAGGTCAGTCGCCGGGGCTATAGGAACTGGTTATTTCTTTACAGCAGATATAATGATTGCTTATGATGCCAGATCTTGAGACTGCGTTGCTGCGGTCGTTCGTCACCGCCGTGCGAATAGGCAGCATCAGTCGTGCCGCGACGGCGCTCGGTCACACCCAACCCGGGGTCAGCCAGCAGATACGCAAGCTCGAGCGCACCATCGGTCGTCCACTGCTGAACAGGTCGCCGTCCGGCGTCACGCCAACCCGGGCGGGCGAGGAGCTCATGCCGTACGCCGAGCGAATCCTCGCGCTGTCCGCACAAGCGCTCAGCGAGTCCGGGCGTGCGCTGACCGGGCACTGCGGCGTCGGCTTGCTAGAAGACCTCGCCGCCTCGCAGCTCCCACAGGCGCTCGCCGACCTGGCCCGGCTACACCCCGGCGCGACGCTGGAGGTGCTCAGCCTCTCCAACACCGCGATGCGGGAGGCCTACGACGCGGGCCGCATCCAGATCGTGCTCGACGAGATCTCCGACGTGCCCGGACCACCGCGCTGGACGGTGCGCCGCCCGCTGGTCTGGGCGGTCGGCCACGATGTCGACGTAGCGGCCGATCCACTGCCGGTGGTGTTGTTCTCGAGCATGTGCCCCTGGCGTACGGCGGTCCTTGAGGCACTGGAACCTAGCGCTCGGCGCTGGCGGGTGGCGTTCGAAAGCAACAGCCTTGCCGGTGTGCTCGCTGCTCTGCGGGCCGGGCTCGGCGTCGCGGCACTCATGCCCGTCAACCTCGAACCGGTGATGGCCTGCCACGACGTGGACGCACTGCCCACCCTGCCCGACGTCGAACTCGGTCTCGCCCGCCACCCTCGAACCGAAGGCGATCCGCTGGTCAATGCCGTCGAGACCGCGATGCGGCGCATGATCTGAGTCCCAGAAATCCCACAGACCCGGGTCATGTTGCTGGATCACTGGCCGGTGCCGAAGCGTAGCCGTTGCACGCGCAAACGGCAGCAGACGGAGCCGGTGGTGCGCACGAGCCCCGTCGGGCCAGGGCAGCGTGTCGTTGTGCTAGTGAAATGCCCGGCTCCCGGTTCCGGCCTTTCGCTGCCGGAACCGGAGCCGAGTAGTGCGCGTGCTCAGCGCAGTTCGGTGTAGAACTTTGCGATGTCGTCGGCGAGCAGGTCGGGTGCAGAGTGCGCCAGGTAGTGGCTGTTCACGTCGTACACGTTCCACGAGACGATGTTGCCGTGGTCGCGCTCGGCGAACCTGCGCACTCCGTGGAAGTCGCCGGACGAGCCCGCAAGACCGAGGGGGACGCTGGTCGGCTCGCCGGGGCCTCCGTCCTGGTTGTTCTCGTAGTACAGCCGCATCGACGATCCGGCTGTCCTGGTGAACCAGTAGATGGCCAGGTTGGTCACCACGAACTCGTCGTCGAGGGTCTCGTCCATCAGCTGGCCGTTCCAGCCCGCCAAGCCGGCGGGGGAGTCTTCGAGAGCGTGTGCCAGCGTCTGCGGCTGCTGCGACTGCAGTATGTTGAAGGCGCCCATGTTCTGCCAGAACCAGTTGAGCCTCTCGACAGCCTTCTGATCGTCGTCGCTCAATCCGTCGAAGTCGCTGGGATCGCCGGACGGGAACGAGTAGGCCTGGCTGACGTGTACGCCGACGACGTGTTCCGGGTCGACGCGTCCCACCTCAGGCGAGATCATGGCGCCGGCGTCGTTGCCGGCGGCGCCATAGCGTTCGTATCCCAGGCGCCGCATGAGTTCCGCCCATGCTGTGGCGATGCGGGTGTTGTTCCAGCCCGAATCATGGGTCGGGCCGGAGAAGCCGAATCCCGGGATGGACGGGATCACGACGTGGAAGCCCTTTTCGGTGAGTGGCTCGATGACGTCGAGGAATTCGACGATCGAGCCCGGCCAGCCATGAGTCAGGATCAGCCCGAGCGCGTCCGGCCGGCCGGACTTGATGTGCAGGAAATGGATGTTCTGGCCGTCGATCTCGGTCGTGAACTGCGGGTAGGAGTTGAGCCGGGTCTCCCATGCCCGCCAGTCGTACTCGTCCCGCCAGTACTCGACGAGGTGCTGGGTGCGGTCCACGCTGACGCCGTAGGAGCCGCTGGATCCGGGAATCTCGTTCGTCCAGCGAACCTCGGCTAGGCGGCGGCCTAGGTCGTCGAGGTCTTCCTGCGAGATGTTGATCGTGAATGGCCGGATTTCGGTGCTGCCCATGGCTGGCTGCCTTTCGTGTCTTGGATGATGCGGAACGGAACATCCCGTTCCGATTATTCTAACGGAACGGAACGTTCTGGTCAAGTGTTAGACTGCAGCCATGTCGAGCACTACACGAAGCGGGAGTGGCGGGTTGAGTGGTCGAAGAGCCCAGGCGGCCCGGAACGACGAGCTGATATTGAAGGCTGCTCGAGAGGTGTTCATCGAGAGTCCCGATGCGCCGGTCTCCGAGGTCGCCCAGCGTGCGGGCGTGGGGATCAGCGCTCTGTACAAGCGCTTCGGCAGCAAAGAGGGCATGATCGCCACGCTGTGTGTCAACGGGCTGCGCACCTACGTCGAGGTGGCGCGTGCCGCGGCCGAGGTCGACGACCCAGGCGAGGCGTTCGAAACCTTCGTTACGGGCATCGTGGATTCCGATGTCCACTCACTGACCGTTCATCTCGCGGGTAAGTTCACGCCGCCTGACGAGGTCTGGCCCCTGGTGTCCGAGAGCGACGAGCTGACCACCCGGATTCTGGAGGCTGCGCAGGCAGCGGGTGTGGTGCGATCGGACTACCACGTGAATGACGTGTCGATGCTGTTCGAACAACTTGCCGCCATTCGCCTCGGGGACGCGGATCGCGTGCATGAGTTACGGCGGCGATATCTGGCGATTCACCTCGACGGGCTCCAGCCACGGGCGAAGTCCGACACGCTGTCCGGCGATCCGCCATCGGACGAGGAACTCGGCGCCCGCTGGGCGCTGGACTCGAGCCCGTGATCGTTGGCTCATCCACCCCGAGAGTCAGCCACGTTTTAGACGTCACACAGCCTGGACTGGGCACGCCGGACGGTGCGCGTCACTCGTGGGCGACGACCGGCACGGGTTGCCAGCGGGAGGCGAGCCACGCGTCGACCGCGGCGACGACCAGAAGGGCCGCCAGCAGCATGTGCAGCCCGACCAGCAGCTCGGGTACCTCGAGCGCGTACTGGACGATGCCGACGACGCCTTGCGCCAGCTCGAGGCCGACAAGCACCAGCGCGGCACGGGCGAGACGTCCCGGCGAACCCGCGGCACGTGCGGCAAGATACAGGCCGATCGTCAGCCCAATGAGCAAGGTGACGCCATGCACGTGGAGCTGGGCGACCGCGGCGACGTCGAATCCGGTCCGAGGTGAGTCGGCGTCCCCGGCATGCGGTCCGCTGCCGGTGACGATCGTGCCGAGGTAGACGGTGAGATATGCCGCGGCCATGGTCGCGAGCGCAAGGCGGCTCAACCAGGGTGACCCGATCGGATCGGGACGGCGCCCCTCCGGGCGTTGCGCTCGCCGTACCAGCACCGTCGCGACCCCGACCAACGCTGCTGAGCACATGAAGTGCAGCATGACGACCCATGGGTTGAGGTCGGTCCACACCGAGATACCGCCGATGACCGCTTGAGCCGGAATACCGACGATCAGCACGACGGCCGGTGCCAACATATCGCGCCGGGGGCGGTTAGTGCGCAGGGTGCGCCAGATCGCAAGCAGGGTGAGCGCGGCGATGACTCCGAGCACGATCGTGAGCAGGCGGTTGCCGAACTCGACCGCGCCGTTGATGCCCATCTCGGGTGTCGCGGTCAGCGAGTCGTCGGTGCAGTTCGGCCACTCGGGGCAGCCGAGGCCCGACTCGGTGAGCCGGACGGCCCCACCGGTGACGATGATGCCGATCTGCGAGGCCAGCGACGCGACGGCCAGTCCTCTGATGGTGCGCTCGGACGGTACGGGTAGCGAGTCCAGCCGGCCCGGTGGCTGGGACGGCGGTGCGGGCCTTGCTGTCTCGATGTTGGCTGAACTCACGCCGTTAATCGTATGGGAGTGGCACTCCACGAGGCGCAGCGACATCACACCATGCCTGCGTGGGTGGTGCTATGTGGCTGCGGGTGGTGAACGTGATCGAACGACGGCTACTCGAAGCGGAAGAAGCGGGCGGCTGCGGCGAAGCCCACGACCGCCCATGCCACCAGGATGCCGCCAGCGGCCCAGGGGAGGGCGCCGTCGAGCAGCACCGAGCGCAGCCCGCCTGCGAGAGCACCGGTGGGTGTCGCTTCGAGGAACGGCTGGACGCCGGCCGGGAAGCGGTCGAGCGGGACGAAGATGCCGCCGAGCCCGAGCAGCAGCAGGTAGATCAGATTCGCCGCGGCGAGCGTCGCCTCGGCCCGGAGCGTGCCGGCGAGCAGCAGCGCGAGCCCGCCGAAGGCGAACGTCCCGGCGACGATGAGCAACGCGGCCGCCGCCAACGATCCGACCGGCCGCCAGCCGAGGGCAAAGCCGAGCCCGGCGATGAGAAACACCTGGAGCGCCTCGACGACCAGCACCGTGCCGGCCTTGGCGACGAGCAACGCCCACCGCGGCAGCGGCGACGCCGCGAGCCGCTTGAGCACGCCGTACCGCCGCTCGAAACCCGTTGCGATCGCCAGCGAGGTGAACGACGTCGACATCACGGCCAGCGCGAGAATGCCGGGCACCAGATAATCGACCTTCGCGTGCGGCGAGGTGTCGAGGACCGGCACGGCGGTGAGGATGCCGAGCAGCACAACCGGGATGACGATCGTCAGCAGCAGCTGCTCGGGATGGCGCAGCAGCAGCTTGGTCTCGAAACCGACCTGCCTGGTGAGCATGCGGGGCAGCGGTGCCGCGCCCGGCGCGGGGGCGAACGTCACGACCGCAACTCCCGTCCGGTCAGTTCGAGGAAGACGTCCTCGAGGGTGCGCCGTCCCACCTGGAGTCCCTCGGCCAGTACGCCGTGCGCGGCGCACCATGCCGTGAGCCTAGCCAGTAGCTCGGGCGTGACGGCGCCTTCCACCAGGTACCGACCGGAGCTGACCTCCGCGACATGTACCGGCGGCGGCAGCGCGGCGGTCAGCGACGGGACGTCGAGCCCCGCCGGGCCGTCGAAGCGGACGATGCCGGCGGCCGGCGTCGCCGTCAGTGCGCCTGGTGAGCCCTGCGTCACCAACCGCCCGTGATCGATGATCACGACGTGGTCGGCGAGCCGTTCGGCCTCGTCCATCAGATGTGTCGTGAGCACGACGGTCACGCCGTCCCGGCGGAGTTCCTCCATGAGATCCCAGACGGCGCGGCGCGACTGCGGGTCCAGGCCCGCCGTAGGCTCGTCGAGGAACACGAGCTCAGGCCGGCCGACGAGCGCGGCCGCAAGGGCGAGCCGCTGGCGCTGCCCGCCGGACAGGCGGCGGATCGGCGTGCGCTCGGCGGCGCCGAGGCCGAGGCGCTCGACGAGCATCCCGGCGTCGAGCGGGTGCTCGTACAGCGCGGCGAGGTGGCGCAGGAACTCGCGCGGCCGGCCGCTTGGGGGCAGACCGGCGCCTTCCTGGAGCATGACGCCGAGTCGTGGTCGTAGCCTCCGCCCGTCGCGCAGTGGGTCGAGACCCAGCACGGTAACCGTTCCGCCGTCGCATCGCCGGAAGCCTTCGCAGCACTCGATCGTGGTCGTCTTACCGGCGCCGTTCGGGCCGAGCACGGCGGTGATGGAGTTGGCCCGGACGGCGAAGCTCAGCTCGTCGACCGCGGTGTTCTCGCCGTAGCGTTTGCTCAGCGACCTTACGTCGATGGCAACACTCACGAAGGTGAGTCTTGCACGCCGGACCGCACGACACTGCCCCGGTCGGTGAGTAAGCCTTGCCTAAGTGACGCACACCACTGTCCGTGACTTGTCGATGGGATTGAAATAGGACACGATGGTGTTGTGAAAACCGTGAGGCAGGAAGCGGCGACCGACCGGGTCAGCGGCCCGGCGGACTGGCCTGCCCATGGTGATCATCGCGCGGGCACCCGTGAGCGGGTTGCCCGGTCGATCCTGGAAAACGGGCCGTCGACGGCGGCGGAGCTCGGTGAGCGGCTGTCCTTGACGCCGGCGGCGGTGCGCCGCCACCTCGACGCGCTGCTCGACGAGGGCATGATCGAGGCGCGCGAGCAGCGGGTCTACGGTCAGCGCGGCCGGGGCCGTCCCGCGAAGGTCTTCGTACTCACCGACTCGGGCCGGGACAGGTTCGAGCAGGCGTACGACGACCTCGCCGCCAGCGCGTTGCGGTTTCTCGCCCAGCAGGGTGGGGAGAAACTCGTGATGGACTTCGCCCGGCAGCGGATCGCCGCGCTCGAAGCGCGGTACGGCTCGCTGATGGGCTCATCGTCCATTCAGGCCCGGGTGCAGGCTCTCGCCGAGGCGCTCAGCGCGGACGGGTATGCTGCCTCGGCCGAGTCGTCACCGATCGCGATCGGCGAGCAGCTGTGCCAGCACCACTGCCCGGTTGCTCACGTCGCCGAGCAGTTCCCGCAGCTGTGCGAGGCCGAAACCGACGCGTTCGCCCGGCTGCTGGGCACCCATGTTCAGCGGCTGGCCACGATCGCGCACGGGGACGGCGTGTGCACGACGCACGTCCCACACCCGGGTGCGGTGAGCGACGCTTCCCGCGCGTCCGGTACGGACCAGACAAGCACCTCAGATAGTTATTCGGAGGGATCTCTTCAATGACCACCACTGCTCACCCGGAGCTGGAAGGCCTCGGGCGGTACGAGTACGGATGGGCTGACAGCGACGAGGCCGGAGCCGTCGCCAAGCGAGGCCTGTCCGAAGACGTCGTACGGGGGATCTCGGCGATGAAGAACGAGCCGGAGTGGATGCTCGAGAACCGGCTCAAGGCACTCAAGCTTTTCGACAAGAAGCCGACGCCGACGTGGGGCGCGGACGTGTCGGACATCGACTTCGACAACATCAAGTACTTCGTCCGGTCCACCGAGAAGCAGGCCACCAGCTGGGAGGACCTGCCGGCGGACATCAAGAACACCTACGACAAGCTCGGCATCCCCGAGGCGGAGAAGCAGCGTCTCGTCGCCGGTGTTGCGGCGCAGTACGAGTCCGAGGTGGTCTACCACAAGATCCGCGAGGACCTTGAGGAGCAGGGTGTCATCTTCCTTGACACCGACACCGGGCTGCGCGAGCACCCGGAGCTGTTCGAGGAGTACTTCGGCTCGGTCATCCCGGCCGGCGACAACAAGTTCTCCGCGCTGAACACCGCGGTGGGGTCCGGCGGCTCGTTCATCTACGTGCCGAAGGGCGTGCACGTCGACAGCCCGCTGCAGGCCTACTTCCGGATCAACACCGAGAACATGGGCCAGTTCGAGCGGACGCTGATCATCGTCGACGAGGACGCCTACGTGCACTACGTCGAGGGCTGCACGGCGCCGATCTACTCCTCAGACTCGCTGCACTCGGCCGTCGTGGAGATCGTGGTCAAGAAGGGCGCCCGCTGCCGCTACACGACCATCCAGAACTGGTCGAACAACGTCTACAACCTGGTGACCAAGCGCGCGACCTGCGAGGCCGGCGCCACCATGGAGTGGATCGACGGCAACATCGGCTCCAAGGTCACCATGAAGTACCCGGCCGTCTACCTGATGGGCGAGCACGCCAAGGGCGAGACGCTGTCCATCGCCTTCGCCGGCGAGGGTCAGCACCAGGACGCCGGCTCCAAGATGGTGCACTGCGCTCCGCACACCTCGTCCTCGATCATCTCCAAGTCCGTCGCTCGAGGTGGCGGTCGGACGTCGTACCGCGGACTGGTCCAGGTGCAGGAAGGCGCGCACCACTCGAAGTCGATCGTGAAGTGCGATGCCCTGCTGGTGGATCAGATAAGCCGCTCCGACACCTACCCGTACGTCGACGTCCGCGAGGACGATGTCTCGATGGCGCACGAGGC
>DASUTB010000032.1:0-9452 GCA_036374835.1 Jiangellaceae bacterium
GTGACCACGCTGTTCGAGCCCGGTGTCGCCACCCAGATATCCGCGATGGTCAAGCTGGCACCCGATGCGGACCCGGCCGTGGCGGACATCCGGGTGAGCGTCCAGCGCGACGCCGGCGGGTCATCGTCCTTCGACACGGTCACCACGGCCGGCGACGTGAACGCCGACGAGTGGGTCGAACTGAGCGCCACGTACACACCGGGCGAGTTCGAGTCCGCCTTGCTGTACTTCGAGACCGCCGGCGCGCTGAGCGATTTCATGGTCGACGACATCCTCGTCACCGGTTCCTCGGTCGCCATCGACCCGACGATCCCGGACCTCAAGGACTCCACTGCGCCGGTTCCGTTCGGCGTCGCGATCGACGGCCGCGAGACGGTTGGTCCGAGCTCCGAGCTCGTGCTCAAGCACTTCAACCAGATCACACCGGAGAACCACATGAAGCCGGTGGAGATCCAGCCGTCCGAGGGTGAGTTCACCTTCGAGCAGGCCGACGAGCTCATGCAATTCGCCAAGGACAACGACCTGTTTGTCTACGGGCACGTGCTGGTCTGGCACTCGCAGATCGGCGACTGGATGTTCCAGGACGCCGACGGCAACCCGCTCACCGACAGCCCGGCGGACCAGGAGCTGCTGCGCCAGCGCATGCAGACGCACATCAACACCTTCGCCGACCACTTCCGCACCGAGTTCGGCGAGTACGGCCAGGACAACCCGCTGGTGGCGATCGACGTCGTCAACGAGGTCATCGCCGAGAGCGAGGACGACGGCCTGCGCCGCAGCGAGTGGTACCGCATCCTCGGCCCGGACTACATTCCGCTGGCCTTCCAATACGCCCGCGAGGCGTTCGGCCCGGACGTGGAGCTCTACATCAACGACTTCAACACCGAGTTCCCGAGCAAGCGTCAGGTCTACTTCGACCGGATCTCGGAATGGCTCGATCAGGGCGTTCCCATCGACGGTGTCGGGCATCAGCTGCATCTGAGCCTGGAACAACCGATCCCGCAGATCGCGGACTCGCTGGAGCTGTTCCGCACCCTGCCGGTGACGCAGGCCGTCACCGAGCTGGACGTGACCATGGATGCGGGGGGCGCCACCTCCCCGCCGCCGGCGCTGCTCGCCGAGCAGGGCTACTACTACCGTGATCTGTTCAACGTGCTCCGCGACCACCTGGACGTGCTCGGCGCCATCACGGTCTGGGGGCCGACCGACCCGCGGTCGTGGCGCTCAGAGGGCTTCCCGCTACTGTTCGACGGCGCGTTGCAGGCCAAGCCGGCGTACTGGGGCATCGTCGACCCAACACAGCTGCCCGTCCTGACCCGACAGGCGAACGTGCACGCCGGCGACGTGCCGCTCGACGGCTCGGCGGCCGATGCGTTCGAATGGGAACTGCTACCGGACGTCCAGATCGGCTCCGGAGACAGCGGCTTCCAGCTCCGCTGGGCACCGGACCACCTGATCGCGTACGTGGACGTCGCCGACGGCACCGACGACGGCGCCGGTGACACCGTGGACCTGTTCTGGGGCGACCAGTCGCTGACCGTGCCGCGGTCGGGCGGCGTGGATTCGGCCGAGGTCGCGTCCAGCGCCGACGGATACCGAGTAGTGGCGCACCTGCCGGCCGATGGCCTCGATGAGGGTGGTTCGGTCGAGTTCGACGTACGTATCACCGACGGCGACACCGGCGCCCCGACGTCGTGGAACGACCCGGACCACGCCCAGGAGGACGGCGAACGCCTGGGTCTTGGGAACCTGATCGAGCCCGTGGGATTCACCGACGTGGCGCTGACCGGCGACGCCCCGGAGATCGACGGCGAGATCGATGCGGCGTGGGACGGCGCACCCGTCGTGTCGACCGACGTGCAGGTCGAGGGCACGGGCGGCGCCAGCGCCGACGTGCGCCTTCTGTGGGCCGGTAGCGAGCTCTACGCGCTGGCCGAGGTCACCGACCCGCAACTGGACGACGGCAGCTCGAACCCATGGGAGCAGGACTCGGTCGAGTTCTTCGTCGACCCGGTCAATGCCAAATCCGGCCCGTACAACCCGGAGGACGGCCAGTACCGCGTCAACTTCCTCAATGAGGTGTCGTTCGGCGCCACGGATGTGGGAGATCGCCTGACCTCCGGCACGTCGGTCACCGACGACGGGTACATCGTCGAAGCCGCCATCGATCTCGGCTACGAGCCGGAGCCGGGCCAGCTGATCGGTCTGGAACTCCAGGTCAACGACGGCACCGATGGCGCGCGTACCGCCGTGCGGACGTGGACCGATCCGACCGGGCGGTCGTTCCAGACCACCGAACGATGGGGTGTGGCACGACTGGCCGGCTACGCGTGCGACGAGACCGTGGAGGGGCTGAGCATCGGGCCGATCGTGGTGAGCGACGGCATCACATGCCTGGCCGAGGGCGCACAACAGATCGGGCCGGTCACCGTCCAGAGCGGTGCGGGCATCGTCGCCGAGGGCGCCACGGTGGTGGGCTCGGTTGTGGCCGACGGCGCGAACGTCGTCGTCCTCGACGGCGGTGCGCACGTGGGTCCAGTCGAGATCTCCGGGACGACCGGCGAGGTCACGATCACCGGAAACCGGATCTTCGGGCCGGTGCGGCTCACCGACAACACCACCGGCGACACGCCGATCACGGTCGCCGACAACACGATCGTCGGAGTGCTGGCGTGCAGCGGCAACGAGCCGCCGCCGGTCGCCGGAGATGCCGGCAACACGGTGATCGGAGTCGCCCAGGGCCAGTGCCGAGACCTGTAAGCGGCGCACCGGGCCGAAGTGACAGAACGAATGACGACCGACAAGACGGCCGGCCGGGTCGTCGGATGGCGCGGCCGGCGGGCGGCGCGGGCGGGAGTAGCCGGGGAGGTGGACGGGCATCCCGCGCCGCCGGTCGAGATCCCGCCCTCGCCCCAGTGGCACGACCGCCGCAGCTGGCGGTACAACCTGCGCCGGCACTGGCAGCTCTACACGCTGCTCGCGCTGCCGGTGGTGTGGCTGCTCATCTTCCGCTACATCCCGATGGCCGGAAACGTCATCGCGTTCCGCCGTTTCCGGCCCGGCAGTTCGATCTTCGGCGACGAATGGGTCGGGCTGCACTACGTCGAGTTGTTCATCAACGACCCGAGCTTCTGGCGCGCGTTCTGGAACACCTTGATCCTGGGCACGCTGTTGGTGATCGTCGTCTTTCCACTGCCGATCATCCTGGCGCTGCTGCTCAACGAACTGCGCTCGCGGCGGCTCAAGCGGCTGACCCAGACCATCTCCTACCTGCCGCACTTCATGTCGATCGTGGTCGTGGCCGGCATCGTTTTCGAGCTGACCGCGCTCAACGGCACGGTCAACCAGGTCATCGAAGCGTTCGGGGGCGACGCGATCTCGTTCATGCAGGAGCCCGGGTGGTTCCGTCCGGTCTTCGTCAGTTCGGAGGTCTGGCAGACCGTCGGCTTCGGCACCATCCTCTACCTGGCTGCACTGACCACGATCGACGACCAGCTGTACGAGGCGGCTCGGATCGACGGAGCCAACCGGTGGAAGCAGACCTGGCACGTGACGTTGCCCGGGATCCGGCCGATGATCGTCGTCCTGATGGTGCTGAACATCGGCACGTTTATGGCGGTCGGGTTCGAGAAGGTCCTGCTGCTCTACAACCCGCTGACCTATGCGACCGGCGACGTCATCGCGACCTATGTGTATCGCGTCGGCCTGAGCAACGGCCAGTACTCGTACGGGGCGGCGATCGGCCTGTTCGAGGCGATCATCGGGCTCATTCTCGTCTTCTCCGCCAACGCCATCGCCCGTCGGCTGACAGGGAACTCGCTATGGTGACGCAGACGACCCCTGACATCGCCCGGGTCCGGACGACTCCGACGACGATCCAGGACTCGCGAAGCTACACCGCGTTCCGGATCTTCAACGGCCTCGCGCTGACGATCATCTGCGTGCTCACGCTGTATCCGTTCGTGAACCTCATAGCCAAGGCGTTCAGCGCCGAGGCTCAGATCATGGCCGGCCGGGTGAACCTCGTCCCGCGTGGGTTCAACACCACCACGTTCGAGGGCGTGATGAGCGACCCGTTGTTCTGGATCAACTACCGGAACACGGTCATCTACACCGTCGTCGCCACCGCCATCGCGATGTTCCTGACCACCATGTTCGCGTACGCACTGAGCAAGAAGTTCCTGAAGGGCCGCACCTTCTTCATCGGCCTCGCCGTGTTCACGATGTTCTTCAACGGCGGGCTAATCCCGAACTATCTACTGATCACAACACTCGGCTTCAAGAACACGATCTGGGCGATCGTCGTCCCGATGGCCGTGTCCATCTTCAACCTGCTGGTCATGAAGTCGTTCTTCGAGAACTTCTCCCAGGACCTTGAAGACGCCGCGGCCATCGACGGGCTGAACACGTACGGGACCCTGCTGCGCGTCGTGCTCCCGCTGAGCAAGGCGGTGATCGCCACGATGGTGCTGTTCTACGCGGTGTTCTTCTGGAACAACTGGTTCCAGGCGTTCCTGTATCTGGACGACCGCAACCTGTATCCGGTCACCATCTACCTGCGCAACCTCATCGCCGGTGCAACATCGGCCGAGGCGATGGGCCTCGATGCCGCCGAGATCCCATCGAACGTCGAATCCGTGACGATGATCCTGACCATCCTGCCGATCATCTGTCTCTACCCGTTCGTTCAGAAGTACTTCGTCCGCGGCGTGATGCTCGGCTCGGTGAAGGGATGAACGGCTGCCCTGCCGGCCAGGCGACACGTCGGTTGTAAGAGATCACAACTAGAGGAGGAGAGATGAGAGGAACCACTCGAAGGAAAGCGATTACCGGGGCGGTCGCGGTGCTTGCCCTCACGCTGAGCGCCTGCGGCGGCGATGAAGGTGAAGAGCCGGACCAGGACGCCGGTGACGAGGAGCCGGACGACGAGGACGGCGGCGAAGGCGGCGACGACCCCCTCGCCGACCAGTCGGTCGGCGCGATGGACGAGTGGGGCGTCGGCGACACGTTCGTCGCCACCGAGCCGGTCGAGTTCGGGCTGCTCTACCGCGACCACCCGAACTACCCGTACCAGGAGGACTGGCTGATCCTCGAGACGCTCGAGCAGGAGCACAATGTCACGTTCGACACGGTGAACGTGCCGTTGTCGGACTGGAACGACCGGCGGAACCTGTTGCTCGGCGCCGGTGACGCGCCGGAACTCGTCCCGTCCATCTACGCCGGTGACGAGGACCAGTTCGTGGCCGGCGGCGCGCTGCTGCCGGTTTCGGACTACCTCGACTACCTGCCGAACTTCTGGGACAAGGTCCAGAAGTGGGGCCTGGAGGCCGAGATCGACAACCTGCGGCAGGAGGACGGCAAGTTCTACATCCTTCCCGGCCTGCACGAGTTGAACAACCCGCAGTACACGTTCGCGTACCGGGCCGACCTGTTCGAGGAGGCCGGCATCACCGAACAGCCGGCCACCTGGGACGAGTGGGCCGACCAGCTCGAGACCGTCGTCGAGTTCCACGACCTCGACTACGGGATCACCGACGGTGCGGACAACTTCCAGGTGCTGGACGCGACGTTGTCGGTCGCCGGACCGAACTTCGGCACACAAGGCGGCTGGACCTGGTACGGCCGGGAGGGCGTCTGGCACAACGGCGAGCAGTTCGAGTACGTCCCCGCCATGGACGAGTATCGCGACATGATCGCCTACTTCGCCGATCTCAACGATCGCGGTCTACTCGACCCCGAGTCGATCAACCAGGACAAGGATCAGTCCGACCAGAAGTTCCTCAACGGCAACGCCGCCGCGCGAGGCAGCAATTACCAGGAGATCGTCAACCTGCGGCAGAGCTTCGAGGACCTCGGGGAGGACGTCGAGCTGGAACTGCTGACCGTTCCCACAGGCCCGGCCGGCAGCAACCTGAACTCCGGCGAACGACTGGAATCCGGCATCGTGATCTCTGCCCACGCGGCCGAGTCCGATCACTTCAAGGCGCTGCTCCAGTACGTGGACTGGCAATACTTCGGCGACACCGGCCTGGAGTTCGCCAAGTGGGGTGTCGAGGGCGAGACCTACACCAAGGAGGACGACGGCACACGCGTGCTGGCCGAGAGCGTCGACTGGGGCGGTCTCAACCCCGGTGCGCCGGAGCAGCTCAATGCGGACTACGGCTTCTACAACGGCGTCTGGACACTGGCCCACGGCTCGACCGCCGACCTCTTCCTGTCCATGCACCGGGAGGAGACGCAGGAGTTCATCACCAAGATGAACGAAAAGGAGGAGCTGCCGCTGCCCCCGCCGGCCCCGCTGACCGAGGAGGAGCAGGAGCGGGCGCAACTGCTGCGCGGCACGTTGGAGAGCCACGCCCAGGAGAACACCGCACAGTTCATCCTCGGACAGCGCTCGCTCGATGAGTGGGACGACTACGTGGCCGAACTCGAGGGCCTCGGCATGTCGGACTACGTGACCCTCTACAACGAGGCAGCGAACCGCTAACCGCCCAAAGCGCCCTGGCCGTGTCCGCATGTGACCCCCGCACATGCGGGCACGGCCCGGGTTCACCGCGAGCCGACGACGAGATCCCGGTACCGGCTGGCGTAGTGTCCACCGGGATCACGGTACGAGGTGGGAATGGGACAACAGGCATACGGCGATCCGAGCGAAGGAGCGCTCGGCCGGATCACGGGCGTCATCTACTGGTACCTCGTGGTGACCGTGCTGCTGGCGCTTACAGCATCGCCCGGCCTCGTCGCCCTGATGTTCCTCGACCGGTCGCCCGGCAACGCTGCGCTGGCGGTGCTGTGCCTCGTCCCGCTCGGACCGGCGCTGTCCGCGGCGTTGTTCGCCTTGCGCGACCGGGATCGCGCCGAAGACCTGAGCCCGGCCCGGTCGTTCTGGCGCGGTTACCGGAACAACGTCGTCGACGTGCTGCGGCTGTGGGCACCGGCGGCACTGGTGCTGGCGATCATCGCGGTCGTGCTCGCGAACCTGGACGCGGCCGGAGTGCCGGCCGGCTACGGAGCGGTGCTGGTCGTGATCGGTGTGCTGGTCGTGGTCTGGTCGCTGCACGCCCTGGTGATCGCGTCGCTGTTCAGCTTCCGCGCCCGCGACACCGCGCGGCTGGCGGCGCACTATCTCGGCCGGCTGCCACTTGTCACACTTCGCGTGGCGTCGCTGCTGGTGTTGGCCGCTGCGATCGTCCTACTGACGTTCGACGTCGTGCTGGTCATGCTCGGGGGAGTATGGGCCGGTCTGTTGCTGAGCAATGCCCGCAGGCTCGTCAGGGACGTCGAGGACCAGTTCGTGGCGCCGTCGTGATCGCAACCAACTGTGCACGTGTTAACAAGGTAAGTTGAACTCGGGAAGTGAGGAGGTGACCGGTGCCAACGACCGATGAGCCCCGGGTGACGATCAGCCTGATCGCGCGCGAGGCGGAGGTCTCCGTGCCCACCGTGTCCCGCGTGGTGAACGGGCGGTCCGACGTCGCGCCGGAGACCCGCCGCAAGGTCGAGGACCTCCTTCAGCGCCACGGCTACCGGCGCCGGCAAGGTCGCGGGCGCAAGACGTCCGCACGTCTGGTCGACCTTGTCTTCAACGACCTGGACAGCCCGTGGGCCGTGGAGATCCTTCGTGGGGTCGAGGACGTCGCGCATGCCGCGGGAGTCGGCACCGTCGTGTCGGCCATCCACCGCAAGACCGAGCCGGCCCGGCAGTGGCTGCAGAACCTGCGGGCGCGCGCGTCCGACGGGGTCATCCTGGTGACTTCCACGCTCGAGACCCCGATGGTGGCGGAGCTGCGCCGGCTCGACGTCCCGCTCGTGGTCGTCGACCCCGCCGGCGGCCCGACGGTCGACGCACCGACGATCGGAGCGACCAACTGGGCAGGTGGGCTGTCCGCCGTCGAGCACCTGATCGGCCTCGGGCATCGCAGGATCGGCATCGTCGCCGGCCCCCGCGACGTGCTCAGCAGCCGTGCGCGGCTCGACGGCTATCGCGCCGGACTCGACGCGGCCGGCATCAAGCTGGACGACGCCCTGATCCGGGAGGGCGACTTCTACCACGAGTCGGGGTTCGAAGGCGGCAAGGCGATGCTCGAGCTCGCCGATCCGCCGACCGCCATCGTGGCCTCCAGCGACCAGATGGCGTTCGGCGTCTACGAAGCGGTGCGCCAGCGCGGGCTGCGAATACCCGGCGACGTCAGCGTCGTCGGCTTCGACGACCTCCCCGAGGTCAAATGGTCGTCCCCGCCGCTGACCACGGTGCGCCAGCCGCTGGCCGAGATGGGCTCGCTCGCGGCCAGGACGGTCCTGCGGCTAGCCGCCGGGGACGAACCCGAGAGCCCCAGGGTGGAGCTCGCGACCGCCCTGGTGATCCGGGAGAGCACGCAGCCACCCGCCTCGCGCTAGATCGCCACACCGCGGTGCTCTATCCTTCGGCGGGGACGCGCTGCGTCTCACCGGGGCGGTAGCTCAGCCGGTTAGAGCAGGGGACTCATAATCCCTTGGCCGTGGGTTCGAGTCCCACCCGCCCCACTTCGCTGACCTGGGCTGACACTCAGCCGTCACTGTTGCTTCGCGGCTGGCGTCGATGTTCGCACCCGTCGCCGGTTGGCTCGGCCACAGCGGACGAGGCGCAACCACCCTCCGGGTCTACCGCAGCGTGGGCGCTCCCGCATGGCGACATTTCAGTGAGCTCACGCGTGGTCGCGGGTGCCCAATTCGGTGCGGGCTAGGAGCTCCACCAGTTGGCCGACCGTTCGCTGTCGCAGCAGAGCCTCTGGCAAGGGCTTGTCGACCTGGACGTCGTAGCTGTTGCGGCGGCCGTTCTTGTCCTTGACCACATATCCAGCATCCACCAGATCGGTGACAATGCCGAAGGTGGCGCGCTCGGTGATGCCAAGCGTGGTCGCGATCTCCCGCAGCCGCACGCCCGGGTCGTGTGCGATGCATAACAGTGCCAGAGCGTGGTTCGTCAGGAAGCCCCAAGCCATGACAAAAAGCATACAGGATCCTCGATTCTAGGAAATCATTTGCCGGTATCAAAGTTCTAGCGTAGGGTCGGTATTGGAACCGGCATGCGGGTTACGCAAGCCGCTCCACCACAGGAAGGCACACCATGCGCTGCACGCGCGTCGCTCTCTACGACATCAAGACCGGCACCTTCGACGAGGTAATCAGCCAGGCGAAGTCTGAGATGGTTCCCTTGTTCGAACACAGCGACGGCTTCGTGTCCTACGGAGTTGCCCAGATCGACAAGACCGCTTTCGTCTCCCTCAGCACCTGGGAAAACCGGGCGCAGGCTGACGCAGCCGCGGCAAAGGCCGCGGACTGGGTGAAGGCCAACAGTCAGGGCCGTTACACCCTGCGCGAGAACTACGTCGGTGACCTCGCCATCGACACCAGCCATCGCGAGCCGGCGCCGATCACCCACTAGTCCGTCCAGGTACCGAGCCGAGCCCCGC
>DASUTB010000033.1:0-18625 GCA_036374835.1 Jiangellaceae bacterium
TGCTCACACTCAGTCCGTGGAGTGGCCTATCAATCACACAGGGGGATCCTTGCCACGAGCCAGATCCCCGGCAAAACCAATAAAGGGGCCTTATCGCCCTGTCTGAAACCCACCCTACCTCGAACACACGTTCGAGTCAAGTAGGTTTGAGCCACCACTCATTGGTTCGACTGGCTGACGTCTTCGAAGTACTCCCACTGGTAGTTGTCGGGATCGCGGAAGGTGACCATCGCCGGGCCCATCCTGTCGTGGTGCACACCGCTGTGTTCGACGTGGTGGGTGTCCAGCGTCTCCACGAGATGCTCCAGTTCTTCGCGAGACGCGACGCCGAGCGCGATGTGGTCCAAGCCGATGCGGTGTTCGCTGAAGCGGTCGCCGTCCGGCGTCCCAGGCAAAGGCGGCTTGAGCACGAGGCGGGTGTCCGTCCCAGGCACGCGGTAGCGCAGCTTCTCGCCTGGGAAATCCTGGTCCGCGGGCAGTGCGAGTATCTCGCCGTAGAAGTGCCGCGCTCGGTCCAGGTCGCGAACATTCAACGTGATGTGGTGGAAACCGCTGGGCATGACCGATTCTGATCACGCTGAGCCACGGGCGACAAGCTGTTTGGAGGCACGCCACGGTGACTGATCAGGAGACCGCCGTCATGATCGACGACACGGCGTACCACGTGCACGCCGCGATCGCGATCGCGAAGGTCAGTAGCCAGAACGGGCCGGGCAGCAGGCGACTGGCACGACCGAGTAGGTAGGCGTCGGACCTGCTGACACCGCGCCGCGAGATGTGTGAGCGCGTCACCGACCACAGACCGCGAACCGCACCGACGATCATCAGCCAGCCGAGGGCGAACACGACGATGTTGACCACAGACGCCGATCCGAACCAGCCGACCAATCCGAGCACCACGCCGGTCGAAAGGACCACGCCGACGGTGTGCCAGCTGCGCGAGAGCAGGAAGACGAGAAACAGCCCGGCGATGACGACCGCGAGGGCGGCCCGGGCCCAGCCGGACATGGCGGCCCAGATCAACGCGACACCGACTATCGCAGGAGTGGGATACCCCCACCAGAGCGTCCACACCGTGCCGGCGGCTCCGCGCGACCAGTAGTTGGTCGCACCGGACATGTCGCCGTTGACGGTGATTCCGCGGAGCCGGTATCCAGCGGTGAGGGCCGCAACAGCATGGCCGAGCTCGTGCACGATCGTGACGGGATAGCCGACGATGTTCCAGGTCGTGCGGGCCACTGCGACCAAGATCGCCAGCCCGGTGATTACCAGGATCTGCGTCTCGGGCAAAGCGGTGAGCGGCTCTTGCGCCCATGACTCCGACCAGGGCAGTTCGGCTCCACGCACAGGCAGAGCCTACGGCCCACCGTCAGCGTTGCCGACGACGCCTAGGTGGCTACGCGATTGCCCGGCCCGTGGAGGCGTGGGCGCAGCGGCATCCACGGGTTCAGGCCGGCGTCGCGCCGACGAGCGCTTTGGCGGCCGCTTGCAGCACGGGGATCGCTTCGCCGGGCTCGAGCAGGTTGGAGCTGACGAATGCGCCGTTGATCAAGAGTGCAAGCGCAGCGGCGAGCTCATCGGGACGCTCGGCCCCCAGTCGTTGCGCGATGCCTCGCAGGCGGCGTCGGAGTTCACGCTTGTGCGCGATTGCCACCTTGCGCGCCGGATGATCGGACTCAGGGAACTCTGCGGCCATGTTGAGCTGCGGGCAACCCCGATAGTTCGGGCGACCGACCCGCTCGCCGATCCAGCCGAGATGTGCCTCGAGCTCGGTAGCGGGATCGTCCGCGAAACGATCGGCGACCCGATCCCACGTGGTCCAGAAGTCCTCGTCCTCTCGCTGCAAGAACGCCGCAACGAGATCGTCTTTGGTGCGGAAGTGCCGGTACAGGCTGGTCTTGGCCACGCCTGCCTCGTCGACGATGAGGTCTACGCCCACGGCACGTGCGCCATGGCGGTAGAAGAGGTTCGACGCCGTTCGCAGAACGCGCTCTCGCACATCCGATGGCCGGGTGGCCGCGGACTGATCGGCGGGCATTTGCGAACCTCCTCGGGTACCTCGCAACCCAACAGTACCTATTGACGCACTACAAACCGATCTGTAGCTTCGTCACGAAACGAACAGGTCTGTAGCGTTGGAGCTGGCGATGGCGCACGCACGGCAACAGTCATCGAGGGACGGACACTGTGTCGCGGTGTTCGGCGCCTCAGGACATACTGGACGTTTCGTCGTCGCTGAACTGCGGCGGCGCGGCTTCGAACCGCTCGCAGTCGCCCGTAGCCATACCCGATTGGCCGAGTCCGGTTTCGTCGTCGAGGGCGTGCCCGTCAAGACCGCGTCGATCGACGATGCTGTGTCGCTCGACCGCGCCTTCGAGCACACGGTGGCGGTCGTCAACTGTGCCGGTCCGTTCCTCGACACGGCGGGCGCGGTAGGTGCAGCCGCGGTGCGTGCCGGCGTGCACTACGTGGACGTCACGGCCGAACAGCCGAGCGCCCAGGCCACGTTCGAAACGCTCGACGCCGGGGCGCGCGAGGCACACGTGACGGTCATGCCGGCGATGGGCTTCTTCGGAGGGCTTGGAGATCTCCTGGTGACGACCGCCGTCGGCGATTGGGACCACGTCGACGCAATCCGCATCGGAATAGCCTTGGACAGCTGGCATCCAACGGCCGGCACGCGGATAACCGGAGCCCGGAACACCGCCCCACGACGAGCGATCATCGAGGGGAAGCTGACGACGTTGCCGCAGCCACCGCGGGAAGAGTCGTGGGAGTTCTCCGATCCGTTCGGCCACCAGCGCGTCACGGAGATCTCCTTCTCAGAAGTCGTGCTCATCACTCGGCACATCCGGACGCAGAACCTGCGCACCTATCTCAACCATGCCCCACTGCGAGATCTCCGGGATCCGGCGACGCCGGAACCAACGCCAGCGGATGAGGCCGGGCGTTCCGCGCAAACGTTCTTAGTTGAGGCGCAGGCCCGGCGCGGCCCGGCGACACGCCGGGCCAGCGCGTCCGGCCGCGACATCTATGCGTTCACCGCGCCGCTGGTCGGCGAGGCCGTGCAGCGCATTCTCGCCGGCAACCCGCGGCGAAGCGGCGCTCTCGCGCCGGGCGAGTTGTTCGATGCCCCGGACTTTCTACGTGCGCTGACGCCGGACACCATGACGCTCGAAATCAGCGAAATCTAGCCGGGCAGTCCCTGCGGATGCGCGGTGCGGCTGGCGAGATCCTCCGGTGACGGTGCTCATGGGATGCGGGCCGTCCACTCCGGGGTACTGAACTTCGTCGTGGCCAGACGCTCAGCGCGGCCCAGTTCGTCAGGCGTCACAGCGTCGTCCACCAGCCCATAGCGCTTCCGGAAGTGGCTGATCATCGAGTCGATGACGTCTCCGCGGGCGAGGCCGGTCTGCCGGCGCAGTGGATCCACCCGCTTCGCGGCGCTGGCCGTGCCCTTGTCCGACAGCTTCTCGCGGCCGATCCGCAGCACCTCCATCATCTTCGCCGCGTCGATGTCGTACGCCATGGTGACGTGGTGCAGGATCGTGTTCGACGCGAACCGCTTCTGCGCTGCGCCGGCGATCTTGCCGGCCGGCGAGGTGATGTCGTTGAGCGGTTGGTACCAGACGTCGACTCCGAGTTCTCGCAGCGCCCCGAGCACCCAGTCGTCCAGGAACGCGTACGAGTCCGCGAACGACATGCCCGCGACCAGTGACGCCGGCGCGTACAGCGAGTATGTGATCGTATTTCCCGGCTCGATGAACATCGCTCCGCCGCCGCTTATCCGGCGCACGACATCGATGCCGTGGCGGGCCGCGCCGTCGGGATCCACCTCGTTGCGCAGCGACTGGAAGCTGCCGATGACGACGGCGGGCGAGGCCCATTCCCAGAAGCGCAGCGTCGGGGGACGGCGACCGTCCCCGACCTCGTCGGCCAGTACCTCGTCGAGTGCCATGTGCACGGCGGGCGGCTGCGGCCCGTCGTGGATCAGATGCCAGTCGTGATCGCGCCAGTCGCTCGCCTGACCGACGGCCCGCCGGATCGCGACCGCCACCGCGTTCACCGAGAAGCCGAGCAGCATGGTGTCGTCGTCCAGCACACCCTCGACCGCGCGGGCGATCGCACTGACGCCCGCATCTGCGGGGAGCCCGGTGATCGCCATGTTGATCCGGTCCAACGCATCGTCGGGCTCGAGGAAGAAGTCACCGCTCACCTGGACGTTGGCGATCCGGCCACCGACGACGTCAAGATCGGCGACCACCAGCTTGCCGCCGGGCGCCTTGTACTCACCGTGCACGACCGGTTCAACTGCCAGGGGAAGCAGGGTGTTCCGTCGTGCGCGGTGAAGTGCGTGCGGCGGGCCGGAATACTGTATCCCCCCAGGGGGTTATGCCATCGACGGTGCTCACGCTGAGTAGGTGAGGCCGTCGAGCGTGAGACGAGACGAAGGGACGTTGACTATGGCGACCGTCACGCTAGGCAAGGACAACTTCAACACCACGGTGACCGATAACGACATCGTTCTCGTGGACTTCTGGGCCGCGTGGTGCGGCCCGTGCCGCATGTTCGCGCCGATCTACGAGCAGGCGGCGCAAGAGCATCCGGACATCGTGTTCGGCAAGGTCGACACCGAAGCCGAGCGCGAGCTCGCCGGAGCCGCCGGCATCACCTCGATCCCGACGCTGATGGCTTTCAAGAAGGGCCATCTCGTGTTCTCGCAGCCGGGCGCACTACCCGCGCCGGCTCTCCAGCAGGTCATCGACGCGGTCACCGATCTCGACGTTGACGCCGCCCTGGCCGCTGCCGAGGCGGAAGGTAACTGATGAGTAGCTACACCATGAGCGCCACGCTCGATCGAGGTTATGACGATGCGGTGTCGGCGGTAAGGGATGCCCTCGCCGACGCCGGGTTCGGTGTGCTGACCGAGATCGATGTACGGGCGACGATGAAGAACAAGCTCGACCTCGATGTGCCGGCGCAGGTGATCCTCGGGGCCTGCCGTCCGCAGCTGGCGCATCAGGCGATGGACGCCGATCCGTCCATCTCGACGCTGTTGCCCTGCAACGTCGTCGTGCGGGATCTCGGTGACGGCACGACGCTGGTCGAGACCATCGACCCGGCGACGATGTCGCAACTGAGCGATCAGCCCGAGATCGCCGACGTCGCCAGTCAGGTGAGCGAGCTGCTGGAAGGCGTGCTGAGCGCGCTGACCTCAGAGCCCGCGGCCGCTCGAAGGGAGTGACCGGTGCAGCTCGAGCCCGATTCGATGCGGGCGATCATCAATCGCACCAAGCGAGCTCACGGCCACCTCGGCAAGGTCGTCGCGATGATGGAAGAGGGCGCCGAATGCGAGGACGTGCTGACCCAGCTGTCGGCCGTCGTCAAGGCGCTCGAGCGAACCGGCTTCACTCTCGTCGCCACCGGTCTTGAACAGTGCATCAGGTCCGGTGACGAATCCGGCAGCGCCGACATCAAGACGATGGAGAAGCTCTTCCTCGGGCTGGCCTGAGCCGCACGAGGTCACGGTATCCGGGACGTTCGGTCGAGCAGAGTCCGCCGAGCAGGTAGGCGTGCGCCCAGTGGGCGCGGACGGTGCGATACACGCGATCCCGGTGTCTAGTCGACATGGCCGACGGCCGGGTCGGTGTCGGTCGCCTGATGAGGTTGGCCGGGTTCGGGAGGGTACGGGAGCATCTCGGCTTCGAATCGTTCGGCCGCCGAGCGCAGCTCGTTCACCTGGTCAGGATGGTGCACCGCGATATCGGCCCGCTCGCGGCCGTCAACGGCTACGTCGTAGAGCAGGTGGTAGTCGCCGTCGACGAGCGGCCATTGGCCGAGTTTCTGCGGGCGGAGCCGGCGGTCGTGGAGGTACTTCATGCGGCCGCGGCGCACCGCCAGTTGGCTCCGCGTGCGCCAGTACAGGTCGTGGTTTGGGAACGGTGCGCCATCGACGAGGTACGGCAGGAGACTCACCCCGTCGAGCGGGTAGCCGGGATCATGCTGCGCACCGGCGGCGTCGAGCATCGTCGCGGTCCAATCCATGGTGATGTTCGGCCGGTCGCACGCCTGGCCGCCGTCGATCGCCGAGGGCCACCGGATCAGGCCCGGTACGCGGATGCCGCCTTCGGTGAGGTCGCCCTTCTCGCCCACGAAGGGCCACATATTGGCCCATCGTTCGCCGCCATTGTCGGAGCTGAACACGATCAACGTGTCGTCGGGCCGGCCACGCGCGTCGACCGCGTCGATCACGTCGCCGATGCCGGCATCCATCGCCTCGACCATCTCGCCGTACTTGGCGAGCGATCCGCTGTGGAGGTCGAGCAGCGGGTAGGAGTCGGGCGACTCCTGCTGGGTGTATTCGTCGCGGATGCGGGCGCCGACGTGCGCGTCGCCGGGCCCTTCCCACGGCCAGTGTGGTGCGGTGTAGTTGAGCTGGAGGTAGAGCGGCTCGTCACCGGCGGCGGCAATGTGGGCACACGCCTCGCGCGTGATCATCTCGGTGAAATAGCCGGTGTCGTCGATCTCGGTCTCGCCCTCCCACAGATCTCGCTCACCGAGCGTGCCGATGTGCTCGAAGTAGTCGATCGCCCCGTCGAGACACCCGTAGAAGCGCTCGAATCCGGCCCGGATCGGGCTGTACCAGGGCAGCCAGCCGCAATGCCACTTGCCGAACATCGCCGTCGAATAACCCGCATCGACAAGGAGCTTGGGCAAGGTCGGGTGATCGTGCGGGATGCCGTTGAACTCGGCGCGGGTGCGCATCGGCTCCTCGAGGCCGGCGGCGAGCCGGCCGGGATAGCGGCCGGTGTACAGCCCGATCCGGGTCGGGGAGCACGTGGGCGACGCGGAGTACGCGTGGGTGAAGCGGACCCCTTCGCCGGCCAGCCGGTCGAGGTTGGGCGTGTTGATCTCGTTCGATCCGAAACAGCCGAGATCGGCCCATCCGAGATCGTCGGCGAGGATGAAGATCAGGTCTGGCCGGATGGCCGGTCGGCCGGTCCCGCGGCTGGTGAACCATCGCTCATCGCCGAGCAGTCCGGTCGCAAGTGTCATGTGGTGCTCCTCGTCGAATGTGTCAGGTGGTCAGAGATATCGGCACCGCCGAGCGCCGGACCGGTCGTGTGCGCGTGGCACCGCACGGTGCCCCCGTGCCACGCCCGCACCTCGGGCGGCGGCTCGGTCTGGCACACGTCCATCGCCAGCGGACAGCGATTCGCGAACGGGCAACCGGGTGGCAGGTCGGCCGGGCTCGGTGGTTCGGCGTCGATCGCCACCCGCCGCCGCGTCGCCCGCCGCTCGGCCTGCTCAGCCGGATCGGGCACCGGGATCGACGCGATCAACATCGCCGTGTACGGATGGGTCGGCGCCCGGTACACATCGTCGGTGCCACCCCGCTCGACGAGGCTGCCCAGGTACATCACACCGACCTCGTCGCTTATGTGCCGGACGACCTCGAGGTCGTGTGCGATGACGAGCAGTGCCACGTGTTGTTCGCGCTGCACCCGGCGGAGCAGGTTGATCACCTGGCTCTGGATCGACACGTCGAGCGCGCTCGTCGCCTCGTCGGCGATGATCAGATCGGGATGGACTGCGAGCGCACGGGCGAGCGACACCCGCTGGCGCTGACCACCCGACATCTGTGCCGGGTAGCGATGCAGGAAGTCGGCGGAGAGGCCGACCTGGGCAAGCAGTTCGACAACCATCTCGTCGCGCTCGCGACCGCGCCGGATGTCACGGTGGACCGTGATCGGGTCGCCGACGATCACCGCGGTGTTGTGGGCCTGGTTGAGCGACGAATACGGGTCCTGCAGCACCGCCTGCACCCGCCGCCGGTACTCGCGCAGCTCGCCCGCAGCAACCCGTGTCACGTCGGCGCCGTCGAGGCGGACGGTTCCGGCGGTGATCGGCGCGAGCTGGAGCAAGGCCCGGGCTAGCGTCGACTTGCCCGAACCCGATTCACCGACCAGGCCGAAGGTGCGCCGCCGGCCGACGCTCAGCGACACCCCGTTGACGGCGCGGATCGGCGGCGGCGCCGGGCGGAGGAAACGCTTGCGGCCGGGGTAGACCACCTGCAGGTCGTCGACCTCGAGAAGGGGAAGGCTCACGACGGCTCCTCGACGACGTTTCGGTCGCTAGCGCCACGTTCAGCGCGAGGCTGGGGATCGATCTCGTGAACGCGCAGGCACCGCACCAGCCGTTCCGGATCGTCGCCGGTCGGCGGGTGCGTGTTCTGACATGCATCTATCGCCTCGGAGCACCGTGGGTGGAACCGGCACCCGGCCGGCCACGACGCCGGTGAGGGCACGACGCCCGGAATCACCGTCAGCTCGCCGTCGTGACCGTGGTGGTGCTGCGGCATGGTCGCGAGCAGCGCCTGCGTGTAGGGGTGTTGCGGCGCCCCGAACACCTCTGCCGCGGTACCGGTCTCGACCACCTGACCGGCGTACATCACCGCGACCCGGTCCGCGGCCTCGGCGACCACTCCGAGATCGTGGGTGATCAGGATCATCGCCATGCCGAGCTCCTGTTGGGTCTCCTCGAGTAGCTCGAGGATCTGCCCCTGCACGGTCACGTCGAGTGCGGTGGTCGGCTCGTCTGCGATCAGCAGCACCGGGTCGCAGGCAAGGGCCAACGCGATGCCGACCCGCTGCGCCATGCCGCCGGAGAACTGGTGGGGGTATTCGTGTACGCGGCGTTCCGGGTCGGGCACGCGCACCAGCTTGAGTAGCTCGATTGCCCGCTGCCGGGCCGCCTTCCGGTCGAGGTCGAGGTGGAAGCGCAGCGTCTCGACGAGGTGCGCGCCTACCGTCAATCCGGGGTTGAGCACGGCGACCGGTTCTTGGAAGATCATCCCGATCCGGCGACCCCGTATCGTCCGCCATTGGCGTTCGGACAACGCGGTGAGGTCGCGGCCGTCGAACCGTATCTCGCCGGTCGTTCGACGACCCGGCTCGGGTGTGAGGCCGAGCGCGGTGAGCACCGTCATCGACTTTCCCGACCCCGACTCCCCGACCACGCACACTGTCTCGCCACGTCCTACGGACATCGATACTCCGTCGAGCACGCACGAGACCTCGCCGTTGGCGCCGGGGAACTCCACACTCAGCCCGCTGATCGACAATAGGGCGTCATCGGGATGTTCGAACTGCTCGCGCGGCTCGCGAGCGTCGCGACGTGGCCGTCGTTTCGGAGGCGCCGACGACCGGCCGATCGCGTCGCGGATGCCGTCGCCGACGAGGTTGAACGCCAAGATGGTGATCACGATCGCAGCCGCGGACGGGACTACCTGGTACGGGAACGCGAGGATCTGCTCGCGACCCTGGTTGAGCATGGCGCCCCAGTCGTAGCTGTCCGGCGGTGAGCCGACGCCGATGAAGCTGAGTACCGCACCAACCAGCAGAATGACCGCGGAGATGATCGCCACCTGCACGATCAGTACCGGCATCAGGTTCGGCAGGATGTAGCGAACGAGGATCGTCGGCGAGCCCAGCCCGCTGATCTTGGCCGCATCGACGTACAGTTCCTCGCGCTCGGCGAGTGTCACGCCGCGGGTGAGGCGGGCGAATCGGGTCGAGAGCAGGACGCCGACGGCGATCATCGCCGGTACCAATCCGGTGCCCAGGACGCCGACGATCGCGAGCGCGAGCAGGATCAGCGGCAACGCGAACAGCACGTCGACGACCCACATGATCGCTCGGTCGGTACGTCCACCGCGCCATCCCGAGAACAGGCCGACCGGGACGCCGATCGCAGTTGCGATCCCGAGTGCGATCACGATCGCCTGTACGGTGAGCCGGCCTCCCCAGACCACCCGCGAGTACAGGTCACGGCCGTACGCGTCAGTGCCGAGCCAGTACTCCGCGTTCGGCGTCTCCCGCAGATGGGTGAGGGTGACGTCCTGGCGCACCGGATCGTGGGTCGCGAGCAGTCCGGGCGCGAAAAAGCACACCAGCAGCAGCGCGATCCATACCAGCCCGAACACCGTCAGTGGGTTGCGCAGCAGCCGTCTCCATACCGTCATTCGAACCGGATCCTCGGGTTGAGCCAGCCGTAGGTCAGATCGACGAGCAGGTTGACGAACGCGACGAGCAAGGTTGCGACGATCAGGCTGCCCTGAATAACCGGGATGTCGCGCTGGGACACCGCCTGGACGAGCAGGGACCCGATCCCCGGTAGCGCGAATACCCGCTCGATGGCAACGGTGAGTCCGATCGCGCCTGCGGCCTGGAAGCCGATCACGGTGACGGTCGGGATCATCGCGTTGCGCATCGCGTGCCGCCCGACGACGTGGGTGCTCGGCAGGCCGCGAGCGCGCGCCGCCAGAACGTATCGCGATGCCAACGCGTTCGTCATCGAGGAGCGCAACTGGCGCGAGACGACGGCGACGATCGGAAGCGCCAACGCGAGGCCGGGCAACGTGATGCTCCTGAGCCACGCCCACCAGCCGTCTGTGCCCGGCCAGTTGTAGCCGGTGGGTTCGAACCAGCCGAGTTGCACCGCGAACACGATCACGAGGAAGATCGCGAGGACGAACCCGGGCGTAGCGATCATGACCGCGGACGTGACCGAGAGCGACCGATCAACGCGTCCGCCCGGCCGCAGGCCAGAAGCGAGACCGAAGGCGATCCCGACGAGCGAACCGACGATCAGGCCGACGGCGACGATGGACAGGGTCGGCCAGATGCGCTCGCCGATCAGCGTGCCGACCGACGCATCGCTGAAGAGCAACGAGTTGCCGAAGTCACCGCGGACCGCGCCGCCGAGCCACGAGACGAACCGGATCGGCAACGGATCGTCGAGACCGAGCTGGGCTTCGAGCTTGGCCACCGCTTCGGGGGTGGCGCCTTCCTGGAGGATCTGCTCGGCTGCACTTCCGCGCAGTTCGAGCAGACCCACCAGCCCGAACGAAATGACCGCGACCGCAAGGAGGAGTGGAACGACCGCGAGCACCCGAACGGCAACGTATTTCGGCATCTACTTGCTCAGCCGTCCATGCGGACGCCCTGGGGCCAGTAGTGGAGTGGGATACCGGCGACCCGCTCGAGACCGGTGATACCGTCCTGCACCTCCCACCCGTCTTCGAGGACGAAGTAGGGAATCCAGATGCACTCCTCGAGCATGATCTTCCAGGCCGCTGCGACGTCGTCCTCCGCGTCCTCCGGGCTCTTCGCCAGCGCGGACTCGACGAGTTCGGCCACCCCGTCGGGCACCGCGCCGCTCGGATTGAGGGTGCCATCGGGCAGGCCACGTTGCGCGAGCGTGAGCAACGGGCTCGGCTCGTTGATCGGGATGGTCTGGATCGGATAACGGGCTTCGAGGAAGGCGCCGAACATCTCCCCACCCGTCGGCGGGTCGAACGGCTCGTTTTCCATCGTGATGCCGAGTTCGTTGAGTCCGCCTGCCCAAGCCTCGGAGGCATTCCCGAACTGCGTGTTTCCGAGGTAGCCGTTCCGGAAGGTGAACCCTTCGCCGCCGGCGGCCTCGTAGTTGGCCTTGGCGGATTCAATGTCGAACGGCGGGACATCGAGGTCGTCGATGTATGCGTACGCTTCGGGGTCGCCCTGGTACTGGTACCGGACCGACTCGGGGGATTGGCCGAGTTGGGCGACGAGGCCCTCGCGGTTCATCGCCTCAGCCATTGCACAACGGATGTCGCGATTCGCAAGCTCGGGGATCACCTCGCCCTGCCAGTCGATGACGGTGAACGAAATGATCGTCGCCGGCCCGATGATCTGCCGGCCAACCGCTGGCGGGCCGAGCGCAAGGTTGTCGGTGACGATGTCGTACTGACCGGCCTCGAACGCCTGCCGGCGGGTCGGGTTGTCGTTGACGACGTCCATCTCGACCCGCTCGACGCCGACGTCGGCGGGCCGCCAGTAGTCGGGGTTGGCGTCGAACACCAGGTGAGTGAGGTCTGCGCTCGAGTCGTCGGCGTTGTACACGTAGGGACCGGTCCCGATCGGTTCGGCCGCCGCGTTGCCGAGTGCGTTCGGGCTCACCATGAAGCCCGAGTTGCGCGCCAACCAGGTGATGACCGGAGTCGGGCTCGGCGTCACGAGATGGAGGGCGACGGTCAGTTCGTCGATCACCTCGACCGACTCGATGTTCGCGAGCTGGCCGGCGACCGGTGGGATGACCTGGTCGGCCGGGCCGGTCTTGACGAAGTCGATGTTGGCCGCGACGGCGTCGGCATTGAAGGGTTCGCCGTCATGGAAGGTGACGCCGTCGTGCAGCGTGAACGTGATCGTCATGCCGTCGTCGGACACCTCCCAGCCTTCGGCGAGCCATGGGGCGAAACTGCCGTCAGGCTCCTGCCGGACCAGCCCTTCGTAGGTCCATGCGTAGAAGCTGAACGTCGCGGGTGTCTGGTCGTCGAACGGGTTCAGGGTGTTGACCGCGATCCGGTTGCCGATCCGCAACGTGCCGACCGGGTTGTACTCGCCTTCGGCCGTGTCATCCGGAGCGTCGTCGCCGGCATCGTCATCGTCGTCCGCGGCACCGGCGGCACTCGCCGCGCCGTCGGCATCATCCTCATCGCCACCGCATCCGGCCGATACGAAGATCACCGCCGTGAGCAGTGCGATCGGTACTGTGTGTTGTCGTCGCATTCCGTAACCCCCAAAGGTTAGGGCGAGTTGGGTATACAGCAAATACTCACGATCGTTAGTATCGTGCACAGTACGACACCACGCCAGAGGAGTCAACGATCCAGTGCCCGCAAGTGAACGAACGAACACAAAGCCCGACGCCACCGACGCGAATCGGGTCAATGATCTGACCGACGCCGAGTTGGCAGCGGTTCGCGTCACACGCACCCTGATAGTGCTCGCCAACCTCATCAGCGCGCCGTACTACGTCAACACGCAGGAGCCGTTCGGCATCACGCTCCCCGAGTGGCGGGCGCTGCGCGAGATCTGTGAACACCCGGGAATCACGCAGACCGAGATCGCGGAACAGACGGCTCAGCACATCATGACGCTTTCGCGTTCGGTGCGTCAGCTAACCAACAAAGGGCTGATCGATGGTCGGGTCGATCCGGACGACCGGCGACGGACCCATCTGCACCCCACCCCGCTGGCCGCCGAGATGGCCGCCGAGATGCGGCACCGCGAAGCGGTGCAGGTGCGTCACATAGTCGACGGCATCACCGACGACGAGGCCGATCAGCTCGTGCGGATAGTCGACAAGCTCATCGACCACGTGCGAACGTCCGAACGCCCCGATGCCCCACCGGCGAGCCGCGATTGGCGAGCGATCATCGACGCCTCGTCCTGATACCCGTGGCCGTGGCGCCGCCGGCCGATGTTCTTGGGGACGAACGTCTAGGTGCCGTCGGCTCCTTTCCCTCAGCGGTCGCGGATGATGCGGTGAACAGCGCCCGTGTCTCCGAACGGCGTTCCCGTGGTGTTTGTGAGGAGGTACAGCTCCCCCTGGTGGTCCTGACCGAACCCCAGCACCAGCGCTCCCGTCCCGTCGAGGCCCTCGACGGCCGGCTCGCGGATGCGGCTCTGGTCGAGACCGCCGGGCGCCGCGTTGGGTGTGGCGAGCTGGAACAACCTGCCTCGTCCGTCGGCAGGGTTGACGAAGTCGCCGAACACGTACCTGCCCCGCAACGGCGCGATCTCCGACCCGCGGTAGACGAAGCCGCCCACCACGGCGATGCCCTCGTCGTGGCCGTATTCGGCGACCGGGTCGATCAACTCCAGCCCCTCGCTACCTGGGCAGGGGTCCGCGTCGAATGCGAACCCGGGATCGGCCCCGTTCTGGTCGAAGCACGCGGAGCCCTCCTTGATGGGCCAGCCGTAGTTGCCCCCGGAGACCACGATGTCCACCTCTTCGATGTCGTTCTGGCCCACGTCGGCGGCGAAGAGGACGCCGGTGGCCGAATCGAACGAGATCCGGTACGGATTGCGGAACCCGAAGGCGAACACCTCGTCGGCGCCGGTGGCATCGCCGACGAAGGGATTGTCCGCCGGGATACCGTACTGGCCGTTTGCCGAGTCATCTCCCTGCGGATCGATGCGAAGGATCGTCCCGAGGACGTTGGAGGGGTCCTGCCCGTTTCCGCCCGGAACGTGGCCTACTCCCTGATCATCGGCTCCGCCGCCGTCGCCCAGCGAGACGTAGAGCATCCCGTCGGGTCCGAACACGAGCGTGCCGGCATCGTGGTTGAACTGCGGCTGATCGATCCTCAGCACCTCCCGGCGGGTGCCGGGGTCGACCACCGAGGCCGGGTCGGACGGGTTGGGCACCTGCCACTCGGCGATCACGCTCTGATGGTTGGGATCGGTCCCTGCCGGCATCGTCGAGAAGTCCGCCGCCCCCGCCGCCGGCTCCGACGTGTACGTGTAGAGAAGCCCGTTGGAGGCATATCCGGGATGGAAGGCGAGCCCGAGCAGGCCGCGCTCGTCGAAGGTGCCCGGCCCCGCGATACCCAGCGCCACCAGGCGATCACTCACATCGAGAAAGGTCGATTTGTTCCCGGTCGCCAGATCCACCGACCAGACGATTCCGTCCTGGTCTGTGACGAACAGGCGGTCGCTCTGCCCGGGCGCGTGAGTACCCCACGTGGGGGCGGTAAGCCCAGTCGTCAGCGGTTCGAGTGCCAGCGGTGCACCGCCTTCGGTGACCGGCTTGGTAAGCCCCTGCTCGGCTGTGGCGGGCGGTCCCGCCGCCAGCCCGACACCCACCGCGACGACGGCAGCCACCACCACCATCGCCGTTGGCCGGGATCTGTTCAATAACGTCGCGGACATTCTCGCCACCCCGCATCCGTGCGCCCCGAACCGACTCCGCCGGGCGTCGCACATTACATCGCGTACAACCGGTCACCTGTTGCACGTGCTGGTTGATGCCAGGGTTCATGTCCCGGCTCAAGGCCACCCGGTCGTGCTGACGCTCCGGGCACTCACCTGGGTGGCTCGTCCACAGGTTCGAAACGCGCCTGGAAGAAGCGCAGCTCCTCGGGCTCGTAGGTGAACTCGAGCCCCTTGATGGCGTCGCGCTTCTCGTGTACGGCCAACACCGACTCCGCGGTCACGTCCATGTGCGCCTGCGTGTAGACCCGCCGCGGGATGGCGAGGCGGACGAGCTCCAGCTTCGGGTAGCGATGATCCCCGGTATTGGGGTCGCGGCCCGCCGAGACCACGCCTCGCTCCATGCCGCGCACACCGGAGTCGATGTAGAGCGCTGCGGCAAGTGCCTGGGCCGGGCAATGCTGCTGCGGGATGTGCGGGAGGATCGTCTTGGCGTCGAGGAAGATGCCGTGGCCGCCGATCGGCTGCACCAGCGGGATGCCTTCTTTCAGCAGTGTTTCACCGAGATACTGGACCTGGCCGATTCGGGCGCTCACGTGGTCGTCGGTGGCGACCATCTCGTGTATCCCTTCGGCGAGGGCTTCCATGTCGCGTCCGGACATTCCGCCGTAGGTGTGCAGACCCTCGAACGAGACCAGGAGGCTGCGTGCCTTGCGAGCCAGCTCGGCGTCGCGCAGCGCGAGAAAGCCTCCGATGTTTACGAGGTTGTCCTTCTTGGACGACACGGTGGCCCCGTCGGAGTAGGAGCAGATCTCCAACAGGATCTCCTTGACGCTGCGGTCCTGATAGCCCGGCTCGCGCTGCTGGATGAACCATGCGTTCTCCAGGGCGCGGGTGGCGTCGAGCATCACGAGGATCCCGTGCTTGTGGCACAGCTCGTAGGTCGCCTTGAGGTTCGCCATCGACACCGGCTGGCCGCCGGCCATGTTGACGTTGGTCTCGACGGAGATGTACGGGACGCGGTCCGCCCCCACGTCGTCGATGACCGCCTGTAGCTTGGCAAGGTCGACGTTTCCCTTGAACGGGTGCGGGTTCGCTGGATCGTGTGCGTCGTCGATGATGACATCGACGAACGTTCCGCCGGCGTACTCCTGGTGGAAGCGCGTGGTCGTGAAGTACATGTTGCCGGGGATGACGTCCCCCGGGTTGATCAGGATCTGGCTCAGGATGTGCTCCGCCCCGCGCCCTTGGTGAGTTGGGACGAGCTCCTCGTACCCGTACACCTCGCGGATGGCACGCTCGAGCCGGTAGTAGCTCTTCGAGCCGGCATACGCCTCGTCGCCCACCATCAGCGCGCCCCACTGGCGATCGGACATCGCCGAGGTGCCCGAGTCTGTGAGCAGGTCGATGTAGACGTCCTCGGACCGGAGCAGGAACGTGTTGTAGCCCGCCTCCTCCATGGCGCGCTGCCGGTACTCGGGCGTAGTCGTCGTCAGCAGCTCGACTACCTTGACCTTGTAAGGCTCGGCCCAGCTACGCTGGCGTGTCATATTGCGCCTCCTTGTGATCTCGGGTCGTGCCGACGGCCGCCGGGGCGAGCCTGACGCGGGCGTCGACCGCGACAGCGTCGTCGGTGGTGACGATCACCGGGTTCAGGTCAAGTTCGGCGATCTCCGGCAGGTCTTCCACCAGCCGGCTCACCCGGACGATCTGATCTTCCAGGATCGCGGTGTCGACAGGCGGTCGGCCGCGGTAGCCGGACAGCAGGGGAAAGCCGCGCAGCTCGCGGATCATCTCGGCGGCGTCAGAGGGAGTGACAGGCGGGATACGAAAGGCGTGGTCGGCGAGCAGTTCGGCGGCCACCCCGCCCATTCCGACCATGATGAGCGGTCCGAAGTCGTGGTGTCTGACTGCGCCGATGATGATTTCGACGCCGCTGCCGTTCATGCGCTGTACGATGGCTCCGGTCATGGCCGGCCCGAGCCTGTCGGCCGTCTCCCGGTACGCCGCAGCGGCCTCACCGGGGGCTCGCAGGCCGAGTCGCACCCCGCCGACGTCGCTCTTATGCACCAGCGCCGGGCCGGTCGCCTTGAGCACCGCGGGTAGGCCGATACGTGCGGCGGCCTCGGCTGCGGCGTCTGGCCCATCGACGGTGACGGATTCGGCGATATGAATCCGGTAGCTGCGTAGCAGGTGTTCGGCGGTCTCAGTGTCGAGCCAGTGCCCGTAAGGTTCGGCGGCGAGGTCGCGTTCGACGATCTCGCGGGCAAGGTCGGCGTCCACCGGCGGTCGGTGCGATGGCTCGGCCGCGGGCCTGGCTCGCTGGTGGGCGTAGTCCACGGCGTGGCGCAGCGTTCGCACCGCCTGTTCGGGGAAGGCGTAGGTGGGAATGCCGCCGGGCTCGATGGTGCTGTCGTGCCCGGCGATGGCGGCGAGTACCGTCTTGCCGGTCGAGCGGGCGGCCTCGGCGATGGCGGCCTCGGCCGGTGTGGTGCTGGCTGCCGGCAGTGGCGTGTAGACCACGAGGAGTGCATCAACGTCCGGATCGGCGAGCACGGCCTCCATCGTGGCCGCGAGTTCGGTAGCGCTGCATTCGGCGGTCAGGTCCACCGGGTTGCCGACCGCGGCTACCGTGCGCAGCCGTTCCCTCAGCCCGTGCCGGACCCGGTGCTGCGTTGCGACGGACAGCTCGGGCACAACCAAGCCGGCACGTTCACAGGCATCGGCGGCGATCGCCTCCGGGCCGCCGGAGTTGCCGACGATCGCAACCCGCCGCCCGGCGGGCGGCGGCTGGGTGGCCAGCAGCCGTGCGGTGTCCAGCAGGTCCTGAAGGGTGTCGACCCGGATGACGCCGGCTCCGCGCAGCAGCGCGTCCACCGCGACGTCGGGCGTGGCTGCCGCGGCGGTATGCGACCGGACCGCTCGGTCGCCGGCTGTGCTGCGGCCGCTCTTGATCGCGATGATCGGCTTGCGAGCGCTGAGCCGCCGTGCGATCCGGCCGAACCTGCCGGGGTCGTCGACCGACTCCACATACAGGCCGATGACCGCGGTGGCCGGGTCGTCTTCCCAGTACTCCAGCAGGTCGTTGCCGCCGATGTCGGCCTGGTTGCCGACCGAGACAAAGGAGGACAGGCCGAGCTCGAGGGCGCGGGCGCGGTCGACAAGAGCGACCCCGAGAGCGCCCGACTGCGACATCACGCCGAGCCGGCCAGGTAACGGCTGGGGGAGGAAGCTGGCATTGAGGTCAGCACTGGTGTTGACCACGCCGAGGCAGTTGGGGCCGATCAGGCGCATGCCCGCCGCGCGGCAGATCGCCAGCAACTCCGCCTCACGCTGCGCACCCTCTTCGCCGGTCTCGGCGAAGCCGGCTGTGATCACCACCAGGCCGGCGACGCCGTGGGCGGCGCAGCTCCGGGCGACGTCACAGACGGTAGGCGCGGGTGTCGCGACCACTGCGAGGTCGACGCGTCCGGGTACCGCCGTGACCTCCGGGTACGTCGCCATGCCAAGGATGTGCGTCGCCTTGGGGTTGATCGGGTAGATCGTGCCGGGAAAGTCTCCGTCGATCAGGTTCTTCATGACCCGATAGCCGAGGCTGGCCGGATCTCGGCTCGCGCCGACCACGGCAACGGACTCCGGGTTCAGCAGCCGGCGCAGGAAGGCCGACGCCTCCCCTTGCTCCCAGGCAATAGCGATCTCGTCATCTCGACGTGGTGCATATCGCTCATCAGACACCAACTGACCTTCCGTCACCCCGGCCCTCTCCCTACCTCGCGAGCAAGTGTTGATGGGAAGCATCGCAACGGAGCAGGCAAAGCCACAGGGGGCTTCGGTCACATGCCGAGCCGGACCTTGGTCCCATAGCC